>NZ_JBITGM010000003.1:0-886897 GCF_044457025.1 Streptomyces sp. NPDC050658 | reverse complement strand
GCTGTCTTTGGAGGACGGGGCGCGGGTCGTTGCGCTCCGCAGCCGGGTGATCGGTGAGGAGTTGGCCGGTCTCGGTGGGATGGTGTCGGTGGCGGAGCCGCTGGAGCGGGTCCGGGAGCGGCTCGTCACCTGGGGTGAGCGGATTTCGGTGGCTGCGGTCAACGGGCCGTCCTCCGTGGTGGTTTCGGGTGAGCCTGGGGCGTTGGACGGGCTGGTGGCCGCCTGTGAGGCCGAGGAGGTGCGGGTCCGGCGTATCCCCGTGGACTACGCCTCGCACTCGGTGCAGGTGGAGCAGATAGCCGACCGTCTGGAGAGGGAACTCGACGGTCTCAGCCCTCGCGCCGGTCAAGTCCCGATGTTCTCGACGGTGGAGGCGGCCTGGCTGGAGGCGGGTCGGTTGGATGCCTCGTACTGGGTACGGAACCTGCGCCGGCAGGTGCGGTTCGACGAGGCCGTGCGCGGCCTGCTGGAGGACGGCTTCCGGTTCTTCGTCGAGTGCAGCGCCCACCCCGTCCTGACTGTCGGCGTCGAGGAGACTGCGACGGCCGTCGGCGCGGACGCGGTGGCCGGCGGAACGCTGCGCCGCGACGACGGAGGCCTGGAGCGGCTGTTCACCTCGGCCGCCGAGATGTTCGTACGCGGCCTGCCCGTCGACTGGAAGGGGGTCACGGGCACCACCCCGAACACCCCCGTGGACCTGCCCACTTACGCCTTCCAACGCCGACGCTACTGGTACGAACCGGAAGCGACGGGCGGTGTATCGGACCCGGCCGCCCTCGGCTTGAGCGACGTCGCCCACCCGCTGCTTGGCGCGGCGGTAGAGATGGCCGACGGTGATGGCGCGGTACTGACGGGGCGGTTGTCCGCCGCACGTCCCGGCTGGCTGGCGGAGCACCGGGTGGGCGGGACCGTGGTGGTGCCGGGGACGGCGCTGCTGGAGATGGCGGCTCGGGCGGGGGAGCAGGTGGGGTGTACGCGGGTCGAGGAGCTGGTCCTGCAGACCCCGTTGGTGATTCCCGCCGGCGAGGAGATCGACGTACAGATCCGGGTGGGCGCGCCGGACGAGAGCGGACGGCAGGAGCTGGACGTCTTCGCCCGCCGGGACGGTGTCGAGCAGCCCTGGACCCGGCACGCGGGTGCCACGGTGGTGCCCGAGCAGGCCGCCGCTCTGGAGCCCTCCACCACTTGGCCGCCGACCGGGGCCGTGCCGATCGCGCTGGATGGTCTGTACGAGCGGCTGGCTGACGGAGGCCTGGAGTACGGGCCGGCCTTCCGGGGACTTAAGGCCGTCTGGCGCGGGGAGCGGACCGACGAGATCTTCGCCGAGGTGCGGTTGCCGCAGCCGGTGGAAGGCCAGGCGGAGCGGTATCTGGTGCATCCGGCGCTGCTGGACACCGTGCTGCACTCGGTGGTCGTCGGGGATCTGTTGCCCGACGCGGAGACGTCCCGGCTGCCGTTCTCGTTCACCGGCGTGACCGTGCACGCCGTCGGTGCCTCCGTGCTGCGGGTGCGGCTGACGGCGGCCGGGCCCGACGGTGTGACGTTGGAAGCCCGCGACGTGGCCGGGAACCCGGTGCTGACCGCCGACGCGGTGGTGATGAGGCCGGTGTCGCAGAGCCGGCTGCGGGAAGCGGTGGCCACCCGGCCGGACTCCCTGCACCAGGTGATCTGGCAACCCGCCGCACCCCTCGCCGCCCTGCCGACGGCCTCCTCCGCCTGGCGCCTGCTGAGTACGCCGTACGAGGCGGCGTCCGACCTGTCCGAGGCATGCGCTGCCGCACTCCGGGACGCGGGTGTCTCCGTAAGACCGCTTGAATCGCTCGCGCTCGCCGCACCACTCATGGGTGCCGACCCGGACCCTGTGGTGCTGGCACCCTACGCAGCTGCTCCTGTCGACGACGACACCGACCTTCCCGAGCGTGTGCGTACGCACGTGGGCGCGATGCTCACGGACATCCAGGCCTGGCTCGCACTCGAACGAGGGCCGGGCGCGCGGCTGGTGGTCGTGACCAGGAACGCCGTGGCCACGGGCGCGGGCGAGGCCGGGGCAGATCCCGCGCAGGCAGCCCTCTGGGGGCTCGTGCGCTCCGCCCAGACCGAGCACCCGGACGCGCTCCAGCTGATCGACCTCGACACCGACCCTTCCTCGGCGGCGGCCCTGCCCGCGGCCGTGGCGTCGGGCCATCCGCAACTGGCCGTACGGGGAGGCGAGCCGCTCGTGCCCCGCCTGGTGCGGGCGGCGACCGCCGCCGAGAACCATGCCGCGGCGCCGCTGCCCGCCCCGGAGGACGCGGACTGGCGTCTGGAGAGCGTGGCCAAGGGCACCCTGGACGGACTCGCGCTCGTCCCCTGCACAGCCGACGTGAACCGGCCGCTCGCACCGCACGAGGTGCGCGTGGCGGTACGCGCGGCCGGGCTCAACTTCCGTGACGTCCTAATCGCCCTGGACATGTATCCGCTCGACGCGACGCTGGGCAGCGAGGCCGCGGGCGTGATCACCGAGGTGGGCGCCGAGGTACGCGAACTCGCCCCCGGCGAACGCGTGATGGGCATCATGCTCGACTCCTTCGGGCCGACCGCCGTCGCCGACAGCCGGCTCCTCACGCGCATCCCCGAGCCGTGGTCGTTCACCGACGCGGCGGCCTTCTCCATCGTGTTCCTCACCGCGCAGTACGCCCTCACCGACCTCGCGGCGCTGCAGCCCGGCGAGTCCGTGCTCGTGCACGCGGGAGCCGGTGGCGTCGGCATGGCCGCGGTGCAGTTGGCGCGGCTCGCGGGTGCGGAGGTGTTCGCCTCCGCCAGCCCCGGCAAGTGGGACACGCTGCGGTCACTCGGCCTGGACGACGCGCACATCGTGTCGTCGCGGGACCTCGGGTTCGAAGAGGCGGTACGGAAGACCACCGGGGGCCGGGGTCTGGACGTCGTACTGAACTCCCTCTCCGGGGAGTTCGTGGACGCCTCGCTCCGGCTGCTCGCTCCGGAGGGCCGGCTGATCGAGCTGGGCAAGACGGACGTACGCACTCAGGAGGAGATCACCGCCGGTCATCCCGGCGTGCGCTACCGGGCCTTCGAACTTCTTGAGGCCGGGCCCGAACGCATACGGACGATGTTCGCCGAACTGCTCGCCCACGTCGCGGCGGGGGAGCTGCGCACCCTGCCCACCACCGCCTGGGACGTACGCCGTGCCCCGGAAGCCTTCCGGTTCCTCAGCCAGGCACGCCATGTCGGCAAGCTGGTGCTGACGGTGCCGCGCCCCGTCGACCCCGAAGGCACCGTGCTGATCACCGGCGGCACCGGCACACTGGGCAGGGCACTCGCCCGGCATCTGGCCGCCGTGCACGGTGTACGCCATCTGCTGCTCACCGGGCGGCAGGGGCCGGCGGCGGCCGGCGTGGACGAACTGCGGGCCTCCTTGGCCGAGCACGGGGCGACGCTGACCGTCGCGGCCTGCGATGTGACCGACCGGGCGGCCTTGGCGGACATCGTCGCGGGCATCCCCTCTCGGCACCCGCTGCGGGCGGTCGTGCACGCGGCGGGCGTGCTCGACGACGCGGTGGTGACCTCGCTCGACGCGGGGCACCTGGACCGGGTGTTCGCGCCCAAGGTGGACGGCACGGTCCATCTCCACGCGCTCACCCGGCATCTCGACCTCGACGCCTTCGTGCTCTTCTCGTCCTTCGCGGGCACGGTCGGCAGCCCCGGGCAGGGCAACTACGCGGCGGCGAGTGCGTTCCTGGACGCCTTCGCGAGCCGCAGCGCCGCCGAGGGCGTCCGTGCCGTCTCGCTGGCCTGGGGATTCTGGGCGGACAGCAGCGGAATGACCGGCCACCTGGCGGACACGGACCTCGCCCGGATCTCCCGGGGCGGGCTCGCGCCGCTCACCGAGGAGGAGGGGCTCGCGCTCTTCGACGCGGCCATGGCCTCCGCCGAAGTCCAGCTGGCGCCGGTGCGGTTCGACACCGCGCGACTGTCGGCCGAGATCGCGGCCGGAACCGCGCCGCCCCTCCTGGAACGCCTTGCCCGCACACCCCGCCGACGCGGAGCGGTACCTGCGGCCGCCCGTTCCGAGCAGGGCGGTGAGCAGGGTACGGACACGCTGCGGGACCGCCTGGTCAGGACGGACCGCGCCGAGCGCGAGCGCATGGTTCTCGAACTGGTGCAGACCCAGGCCGCCCTGGTGCTCGGGCACTCCGGTGGCCGTCATCAACTCATCGACGTGGACCGGGCGTTCAAGGACCTCGGCTTCGACTCCCTCACGGGCGTGGAATTCCGCAACCGCCTCAACGCGGCGACGGGGCTGCGGCTGCCGGCGACGCTGGTCTTCGATCACCCGAGTCCACGCGTACTCACCGTCCATTTGTGCGGGGAACTCGGTGCCTTGCTGGGCCCCGACGAAATCGAGACCACTGATATCGGGACGGAGACCGAGGCCGTCGACATCGGGACGGAGACCGAGGCCGATATCGACCTCATCGACACGCTCGACGCCGAGAGCCTGATCAAGATGGCGTACGGCGATTCCGCGTCCTGACGATTGCCTGAGCGAGGGCCCGATGCATACAGACACGCCTGCCGACAGCAAACTCATCGACGCACTGCGGAACTCTCTGAAAGAGACCCGGCAGTTGAAGGAGGAGAACCGAAGGCTCGCCGAGAAGGCCCGTGAACCCATTGCGGTCGTGGGGATGGCCTGTCGCCTTCCGGGCGGTGTGGACTCCCCGGAAGGGCTGTGGCGGCTGGTCGCCGACGGCGTGGACGCGATAGGCGGGCTGCCTTCGGACCGGGGCTGGGACCTGGACGGACTGTTCGACGAGGATCCGGATCGACCGGGGACCAGCTACGCCCGGTCGGGCGGCTTCCTGGACGACGCGTCGGGATTCGATGCCGGGTTCTTCGGCATTTCGCCGCGTGAGGCGCTGGCGATGGACCCGCAGCAGCGGCTGCTCCTGGAGACCTCGTGGGAGGCGCTGGAGCGTTCGGGCATCGACCCCCGCTCGCTGAGGGGCACTCGGGCCGGCGTCTTCACGGGCGTGATGCATCAGTCGTACGTACCGGAGGCCGGCCCGTCTCTGGCCGATCTCGAAGGCTATCTCGGCAGTGGCAGCGCGGGGAGCGTGGCGTCGGGCCGGGTGGCGTACACGCTCGGCCTCGAAGGTCCTGCGGTTTCCGTCGACACGGCGTGCTCGTCGTCGCTGGTGGCCTTGCATCTGGCGGTACGTGCGTTGCGCGGCGGGGAGTGTTCGCTGGCTCTGGCGGGTGGCGTGACGGTCATGGCGACCCCTGCGACTTTCGTGGAGTTCAGCCGTCAGCGGGGGTTGGCGGCGGATGGCCGGTGCAAGGCGTTCGGGGCGGGTGCGGATGGCTTTGGTCCGGCCGAGGGCGTTGGTGTGCTGGTGGTGGAGCGGCTGTCGGATGCACGTCGCCATGGACATCGGGTGCTTGCGGTGGTGCGGGGTTCGGCGGTCAATCAGGACGGGGCCTCGAATGGGCTGACGGCACCGAACGGACCCGCCCAGCAGCGGGTGATCCAGCAGGCGTTGGCCGACGCGGGTGTGGCGGCAGCCGAGGTGGACGTGGTGGAGGCCCATGGGACGGGCACCGCGTTGGGCGATCCCATCGAGGCGCAGGCACTGCTGGCGACGTATGGGAAACGACGGTCGTCGGACCAACAGCCGTTGTGGCTCGGCTCGTTGAAGTCGAACATCGGTCACACCCAGGCGGCCGCGGGTGCGGCGGGTGTCATCAAGATGGTGATGGCGCTGCGAGAACGTGTTCTGCCGCGCACGCTGCACGTCGATGAGCCGTCACCTCACGTTGAGTGGTCCTCGGGTGGGGTGGAGTTGCTGGCCGAGGCCCGGAGCTGGCCGGAAGCGGGCCGACCCCGACGGGCGGCCGTGTCCTCCTTCGGGATCAGTGGCACCAATGCGCATGTCGTGCTGGAGCAGGCCCCGGATGACGCCCCGGACGACGAGGAGCGCCCCGCAGCGGCCGGTGCCGTTCCGTGGGTGATCAGCGGTCACACTCCTGAGGCTTTGAAGGCGCAGGCAGGACGGCTGTCGGCGAGGCTGAGGGAGGACGGGGGCAAGGGCAAGGGCAAGGACGAGGACGCGGACGCTGATGTCGGTGGCGTCGCCCGCGCGTTGGTGTCCTCGCGGTCGGTCTTCGAGCACCGCGCGGTGGTGCTGGGGGAGGACCGGGCGGCCCTGCTCGCCGGCCTGGACGCGGTCGAAAGGGGCACGCCGAACCCCGGCGTGATCTCAAGCCCGGCCTCCGCGGCCGAAAGGCCGACGGGCAGGGTGGCGTTCGTGTTTCCGGGACAGGGGACGCAATCGCCCGGAATGGGAAGGGAGTTGTACGCGGCGTACCCGGCCTTCACGCAGGCACTGGACGACGTGTGCGCGGCCATGGACGGCCTCCTCGACCGCCCGCTGCTGGACGTGATGTTCGCCGAGAAGGGCTCCGAGGCGGGGGATCTGCTGGCCCGCACGGATTTCGCCCAGCCCGCGCTCTTCGCCTTCGAAGTGGCGCTGTGGCGGCTGTGGCAGTCCTGGGGTGTGGCTCCTTCCTTTGTGGCCGGTCATTCGGTGGGGGAGTTCGCTGCCGGATACGTTGCCGGGCTGTGGGGGCTTCAGGATGCGGCGCGCCTCGTGGCCGCCCGCGGACGCTTGATGCAGCGGCTGCCGCAGGGCGGCTCAATGGCCGCGATAAGGGTGCCCGCGGGCGAGGACGCGGTGTCCTGGCTCGCCGAATTCGAGCTGTCCCCGGCCACTGGAGTGGAGATCGCAGCCGTCAACGGGCCGTCCTCTGCGGTGGTTTCGGGCGGTGTGGCAAGCATCGAGCGACTGGCGGAAGTGTGGCGGGAGCGGCATTGCAAGGTCACGCCGTTGGCGGTGACGCAGGCGTTTCACTCGGCGCTGATGGAGCCGATGCCGGATGAATTCCGGCGGGTTCTCGCGACGGTGGAGTTCCGGTCTCCCGCTGTCGGCTGGGCATCCACGGTCACCGGGAGTCTCGTGGAGCCGCACGAGGTATGCGACCCGGAGTACTGGGTTCGTCAGATACGTCAGCCGGTGCGCTTCGCCGAAGCGGTGCGGGCGTTGGCGGACGCCGGAGCCGACGTCTGCGTCGAGGCCGGCGGTGACGCTTCCCTGAGTTCCCTGGGGCCCGAGTGCGTGGCCGATCCGGGGGCCGTGCACTGGGTGCCTTCGCTGCGTCGGCGGTCGGCGGAACAGGGGGCGCTGATCCGTGCAGCAGCCGAGATGTTCGTACGCGGAGTGGATGTCGACTGGGTGACGGTGCAGGGCGCCGTGGGCTCACGGGCGCGCCATGTCGACCTCCCTACCTACGCCTTCCGGCGGAAGCGCTACTGGCTACGGGATCGAGTCGTCGCGACAGCCGGTGCCGCAGCCCCCGTGACCGTGACCGCTCCGCAGGAGGCGGCCCGGCCACTTCCCCCTGTCGAGGAGCGAACGCCCCACTGGCAGGATCCCCAACAGCCCGAAGAGCAACGGCGGCAGGCCCTGCTGGACTTCGTGCTTGCCGAGGCCGCCGCTGTCCTTGGTCACACCACCACCCAGGAGTTGACCCCGGAGGGACCCTTCCGGGACGCCGGGTTCGACTCGCTGAGCGCGGTGGCGATGCGGAATCGGCTCCATACGGCGACGGGACTCGACCTCTCCGCGGCCACGGTGTTCGAGCACCCGACGCCGCGCGACCTGGTGGAGCACCTTCTGTCCGTACTGCCGCTCCGATCGGCCGAGGAGATGGGACAAGCCACGCCCCAGCCGCCCGCCCCCGCAGCGCACCGGGCCGAGACCGGCGACCCTTTCGGCCGACTCTTCCAGCAGGCCCGCACGGACGGCAGGGGGACGGAGGCGAACGAGCTCGTCGCGGCCGCCCTGCGACTGCGTACCGATACGGATGACCCGACGGAGCTGCTGAAGGGGCTGACGCCGGTACCGCTGGCCTCGGGAGCTGACGGGCCCGCCCTGCTGTGTCTGCCCCCGCTCGTCCCCGTACCCGTCGGCCTGCAGTTCGGCGGCTTCGCCTCCGCGTACCAGGGGGCGCGGGAGGTCACCGCACTGCCCTTGCCCGGTTTCGCCGGCGGTGGTGAACTGCTGCCGCGCGACGTCGAGACGATGGTCGCGGTGCAGGCGGCGGCGGTGCGCGGGCACATGGGCGGCGAGCCCTGCGTGCTCGTCGGCTACTCGTCCGGCGGCATGATGGCTCACGCGGTGGCATCTCTCCTGGAGGCCGAGGGCAATCCGCCGGCCGCCCTGGTGCTGCTCGACGCCTACGTCCTGGGGGACATGCCGGAACGCCTGGTGCGCGCCATGAACTACGAGGTCCTCGACCGCCGGTCGCATTTCGCGGCCCTGGACGTCATGGGCCTCACCGCGATGCGCCGCTACATGGACGAGTTCACGCACTGGACGCCCGGTCCCGTGCACACTCCCACCCTGTTCGTACGCCCGAGCCAGTGCGTGCCCGGAGTACCCGGCGAGGTGCTGACGGAGGAGGAGTGGCGCTCCACGTGGAAGGGCGCCGACGCCTGTGTGGAGGTGTCCGGCGACCACTGCTCGATGATGACGGACGACATCGCGGGCACGGCTCGTGCGGTGCGGGACTGGCTGCGGGCGTAAAGCGCCCGGAATGCGCCGAAGAGGCGCGGAACAGCTCACCACCCTGTTCCGCGCCCCTCCCCGGCAGCCGCAGGCCCCTCAGCCCGGCGGCAGTGACCCGAGCCCCTCAGCCCCGGTCGTAGGTGTGGAACCCCCGGCCGCTCTTCCGGCCGAGCAGTCCCGCCTCCACCATCCGCTGGAGCAGCGGCGGCGGAGCGTACAACGGCTCCTTGAACTCTGCGTAGAGGGATTCCGCGATGGACGCGACGGTGTCCAGGCCGATCAGGTCGGCCAGTTTCAGCGGCCCCATCGGATGGGCGCAGCCCAGCTCCATGCCCGCGTCCACGTCGGCGGCGCTCGCGAAGCCGGACTCCGTCATCCGGATCGCCGAGAGGAGATAGGGCACGAGCAGGGCGTTGACGACGAAGCCCGCGCGGTCCTGGGAGCGTACGACCGTCTTGCCGAGGGTGTGCTCGGCGAAGTCCCGCACGGTGGCGACGGTCCGCGCCGCCGTGTGCAGCGAGGAGACGACCTCGACCAGTGGCAGCACGGGGACGGGGTTGAAGAAGTGCAGCCCGACGACGTGATCGGCACGCCGGGTGGCCATCCCGAGCCGCATGACGGGAAGGGACGAGGTGTTGGTGGCGAGGATCGCCTCGGGGTCCTCGACGACCTTGTCCAGCGTGGCGAACACCTCCGTCTTCGCCACCGTGTCCTCGACGACCGCCTCGATGACGAGCTGCCGGTCGGCCAGATCGTCGAGGCTGCCGGTGAACACCATGCGGGCCAGCGCGTCCTCGGCGGAGATGCGGTCCAACTTGCCGCGCTGCACGGCTCGTTCGAGGGAGACGGCGACCCGTTCGCGGGCCGCACGGGCAGCCGCGCCGTCCGCCTCGCAGACCACGGTGTCGAGGCCCGCGCGGGCGCACACCTCGGCGATCCCGGCGCCCATCTGGCCGCCGCCCACGATGCCGACCCGGCGGATGGCTGTGCTCCTCATGACTGTCCCTCCGAGCTCTTCATGACGCTCCCGCCGTGCCGCGCACGAGGTGGCGGGCGTAGGCGTCGGTGGTGAAGAAGGCGGGCAACTCCCGTGCCAGGGCGGTACGTTCGAAGAGCGCGCGGACCTCGTCGACGGCGGCCCAGGGATACTCCGCGCCCAGGGCGGCGATCTCCTCGTCCAGGACTTCCCGGACGGTCGCGTGGTCGACGGCCTGGTGCCGCAGCCACTGCCAGATCTGCACGCGGGCGATCTCGGCCGTCGCGGCGTCCTCCATCAGGCCGTCGAGGGCGACGGCGCCCCGGCCGCGCAGCCATGCGGCGAAGTAGCGCAGCGCGACGGCGATGTTGGTGCGGATGCCTTCGGGGGTGGGCGGTGCGCTGACGCGGCGGACGGACAGGAGTTGGGCCGCCGTCACCTCGACGTCGTCGCGCTTCCGGTCGAGCTGGTGCGGTCGGGCGCCGAGCACCCCGTCGAACACCTCGCGGCAGACGGGGACGAGCGCGGGATGGGCGACCCAGGAGCCGTCGAAGCCGTCCTCCGCCTCGCGTTCCTTGTCCAGCCGCACCTTCGCGAGCGCGGCCTGCCGGGCCTCCGGGTCCCTGACCGGCACCTGGGCCGCCATGCCGCCGATGGCGTGGGCGCCGCGCCGGTGGCAGGTGCGGACGAGGAGATCGGTGTACGCGCGCATGAACGGGGCCGTCATGGTGACCATCGCACGGTCGGGCAGCAGGAAGTCGGTGCGGTGCCCGAACGTCTTGATGACACTGAAGAGATAGTCCCAGCGCCCGGCGTTGAGCCCCGAGCTGTGCTCGCGCAGCTCGTAGAGGATCTCCTCCATGGCGAACGCCGCCGTGATCGTCTCGATCAGGACCGTGGCCCGGATCGTGCCGCGGGGGATGCCGATGAGTTCCTGGGCGAGGACGAAGACGTCGTTCCAGAGCCGTGCCTCGTCACGGTTCTCGAGCTTCGGCAGGTAGAAGTACGGGCCGTGTCCCGCGTCGATCTGCCGCCGGGCGCAGTGGAAGAAGTAGAGGCCGAAGTCGACGAGCGACGCGGGCGCCGGACAGCCGTCGAACTCCAGGTGTTCCTCCGTCAGATGCCAGCCGCGCGGCCGGACGACGATGGTCGCGAGCCGCTCGCCGAGCCGGTACCGCTTGCCCTCCGGAGTGGTGAAGTCGATCCTGCGCTCGATCGCGTCGAGCAGGCTGAGCTGACCGCCGACGATGTTCTCCCAGGTGGGGGAGGTGGCGTCCTCGAAGTCCGCCATCCACACCTGGGCGCCCGAGTTGAGTGCGTTGACCGCCATGGCGCGCTCCGGCGGTCCGGTGATCTCCACGCGGCGGTCGGTCAGACCGGGGGCCGGGGGCGCCACCCGCCAGTCGGCGTCGGCGCGGATGCGGGAAGTGGCGACGGAGAAGTCCAGCGGGGAGCCGGACGCGAGCCGGGCGCTCACCCGCGCCCGCTCCTTGAGGAGGTCGAGCCGGCGGTCCGCGAAGGCGTCGACGAGCCGGCCGATGAACTCCAGGGCTTCGGGGGTGAGTATCTCGTCGTGCCGGGCGGCCGGCGGGCCGAGCACCCGGACTCGGCTGCCGGCCGGTGCGGAGAGGGACATGCGGGTCTCCTGGGCGGGAGCGGGCCCCGTGGCCGGGGCCCGGCGGCGGATGGGCGGGGTCGGCGGACTAGTGGAACTGCTCCTCTTCGGTGGACCCGGCAAGCGCCGTCGTGGAGGAAGCGGGGTTGACGGCGGTCGAGACCAGGTCGAAGTAGCCGGTGCCGACCTCCCGCTGATGCCGCACCGCGGTGAATCCGTGCTCCTGCGCGGCGAACTCCCGCTCCTGGAGGTCCACATAGGCCGTCATCCCGTGCTCCGCGTAGCCGCGCGCCAGGTCGAACATGCCGTGGTTGAGGGAGTGGAACCCGGCCAGGGTGATGAACTGGAAGCGGTAGCCCATCGCACCCAGCTCCCGCTGGAACTTGGCGATCTGGTCGTCGTCGAGGGCGGCACGCCAGTTGAACGACGGCGAGCAGTTGTAGGCGAGCATCTGGTCGGGGTGCTCGGCGTGGATCGCCTCGGCGAACTCGCGGGCCTGCGCGAGGTCCGGGGTGCCGGTCTCGACCCAGATGAGATCCGCGTACGGGGCGTAGGCAAGGCCGCGGGCGATGACGGGCGCCATGCCGTTGTGCACCCGGTAGAAGCCCTCCGCCGTGCGCTCGCCGGTGACGAACCGGGCGTCGCGCTCGTCGACGTCGCTGGTCAGCAGGTTCGCGGCGAGCGCGTCCGTGCGGGCCACGATCAGCGTCGGTACGTCGGCGATGTCGGCGGCGAGCCGGGCCGCGTTGAGGGTACGGATGTGCTGGGCGGTCGGCACCAGGACCTTGCCGCCGAGGTGGCCGCACTTCTTCTCCGAGGCGAGCTGGTCCTCGTAGTGGATGCCCGCCGCGCCGGCGGCGATCATCGCCTTCGTCAGCTCGAAGGCGTTCAGCGGTCCGCCGAAGCCGGCTTCCGCGTCGGCGACGACGGGCGCGAGCCAGTCCACGGACGTGTCGCCCTCGCTCGTGGCGATCTGGTCCGCCCGCAGCAGCGCGTTGTTGATGCGGCGGACCACCTGGGGCACCGAGTTGGCCGGGTAGAGGGACTGGTCGGGGTAGGTGTGCCCGGCCTGGTTGGCGTCGGCGGCGACCTGCCAGCCGGAGAGGTAGATCGCCTGCAGGCCGGCCTTCACCTGCTGCACCGCCTGGCCGCCGGTGAGCGCGCCGAGCGCGTGGATGTAGTCCTGCTCGTGCAGTTGCCGCCACAGCCGCTCGGCGCCGCGCCGGGCCAGGGTGTGCTCCTCACGGACACTGCCGGAGAGCCGGACCACGTCCTCGGCGGAGTAGGTGCGCTCGATGCCGTGCCACCGGGCGTCGGTGGCCCACCGCCGGGCCAGTTCCTCGGCCGTCGCTGTTGCCGTTGCCGTAGTCGTCCCTGCCTGTGCCATGACTGTCGTCTCCCGGGGAGTCGTGAAGTATGCGAATGCCTGGCACGGAGTGCCGGACAGATCGTGAGGTGCGGCCCGCCGGCGCCTGAAGGGATCAGACTGAGCAATGTTGCCGGGCCGCGGTACGACTCTGACATCGGCACTCAGTGCCAACAAGCAGGCCAAGATGCCAACTTCTGCGAATCTTTCTCCGCCGTATTGCCAACTCTGTTAACCCCGGAGAGGGCGCAGAAGTCGCTACGATCGCCTCAGTGCCGAAGATCGTCACGGGAGGGGAGTCCGCGATGAGCAAGACGTACGCGGGAGCACGCCTGCGCCGGCTGCGGGAGGAACGGCGCATGAGCCAGGCGGACCTGGCGCGCACCCTCGCCATCTCGCCGAGCTATCTGAACCAGATGGAGCACGACTCCCGCCCGCTGACCGTGCCGGTCCTGCTGCGCCTGACCGAGGCGTTCGGCGTCGACCCCGGCTTCTTCTCCGAGCGCGACACCGGCAGGCTGGTCGCCGATCTGCGGGACGCGCTGACCGGAGAGGTCTCCGCAGGCCGGGTGTCGGCCTCCGACCTCTCGGACCTGGCCTCCCGCATGCCGGCCGTGGCGACACTCCTGGTGGACCTCGGCCGCCGCAACCAGCATCTGACCGAGCAGCTCTCGGAAGCGGCGGAGGGACGCGGTCCGGGCACGGCGGCACAGCCCCGCTCTGCGCACGAGGAGATCCGCGAGTTCTTCTACCGGCGCCAGAACTACCTGCACGACATCGACCTCGCCGCAGAGGAGTTCGCACGCGAGATCGGCGTACGCCCCGGTGAAGTCGTCCGCGCCCTGTCCGCCCGCCTGGCCGAGCGGCACGGCGTACGCATCACGACGGACTCCGACCGGCATCTGCACCACTACGACCCGACGGCGAGGGTGCTCCACCTGTCCGGCCGGCTCCGCCCCGGCCAGCAGGCGTTCCGGATGGCCACCCAGCTGGCACTCCTCGAATACGCCGACGACGTCTCCGCCCTGGCCTCGGAGGACTTCGACGAGGACTCGGCGGCCTGGCCGCTGGCCCGCATCGGCATCGCCAACTACTTCGCCGCCGCGCTGATCCTGCCCTACCGCCGCTTCCACGCGGCCGCCGAGGAGTTCCGGTACGACATCGAGCGCCTCACCGACCACTTCGGCCTCGGCTACGAGACGATCTGCCACCGACTCAGCACACTGCAGCGCCCCCGGCTGCGGGGCGTGCCCTTCTCGTTCGTCCGCGTCGACAGGGCGGGCAACATGTCCAAACGCCAGTCCGCGACGGCGTTCCACTTCTCCCGGGCGGGCGGCACCTGCCCACTGTGGAACGTGTACGAGGCGTTCGCCGCGCCCGGCCGCATCCACGTCCAGGTCGCCGCGATGCCGGACGGCCGACGCTACCTGTGGACCGCCCGCGCCGTCTCCCGGCACCGGGGCGGCTGGGGCGAACCCGGCAAGACCTTCGCGATCGGCCTCGGCTGCGAGATCCGCCACGCGGCCCGCCTCGTCTACTCCGACGGCCTGGACCTAGACAGCGAGTCGTCCGCCGTCCCCATCGGCATGGGCTGCCGCCTCTGCGAACGCACGGACTGCCCGCAACGGGCGGTACCCCCGTTGGACCGCCGCCTGGCGATCGACGAGAACACCAGCACGTTCGTGCCGTATCCCGTGGCGGGGAGGCAGCCGGGGCCCGACTGATGACGCGAGGCGCGGCCGGGGCCTGCCGGGGCGCGCCTCAGCGCGCGTCCAGGTCGACCTCCAGGTCGTCCGTCTCCGTCCAGAACCCGTCGTCCGCGTCCTGGAGGCGGGACGCCGCGTGCTTCAGGTGGCGGCGTACCGCGGCGCGGGCCGCTCCGGCGTCGCCGGATTCGATGGCTGCCAGGATCGCGTGGTGCTCAACCCGGACCGCCTCGATGAAGTCGTCGCGGCGGGCCTCGTTGGCACGGGTGACGCGGATGCCGCCGCGGAGGACCTCGCCCAGGTAGCGGACGGTGGAGACCATCACCGCGTTGCCGGTCGACTCCGCGATGGACTGGTGGAATGCCAGGTCCTCGTCCACGCCGTCGCCGCCGGACTCGACCGCCTCGTCGATCGCGGCCAGGGACTGCCGCATCCGTGAGACGTCCTGCGCAGTGGCGCGCGTCGCCGCCAGGGAGGCCGCCTCGCCCTCCATGGCGCGGCGGACCTCCACGATCTGCAGCACCTTGGCCTTCGTGTCGGCCTTGGTGCCCGCCGCCTCCGCCTCGAGGTCGAGCGGGCGGGTGCGCCGGGGCATGACGAACACGCCCCGGCCCTGCCGCGGTTCGACGAGGCCCGCGTTGCGCAGCCGCGACACGGCCTCGCGGATCACCGTGCGGCTGACGCCCAGTTGCTTCACCAACTCGACCTCGGTCGGCAGCTTGTCGCCCTCGGCGATGCGGCCGGACTCGATCTCCTCCGCGAGGATCGCGGCGACCCGGTCCGCGAGCCGTACGGGGCCACTCACCTTGGAGAACATGCTCGTCAGTCTATCCGTCAGGCCCCGCCCGCCCCGGCCGCGGGCAGCGCACCGGCGGCCACGGCCTCGGGGTGGTCCTCGGCGTACGCCCGTACGACCGACTCGAAGCTGTCGTCGGGCCGCAGGCCGAGCGCCGTGGCCCGCGTGTTGTCGAACGCGGCGGGCCACGAACCGACGATCGCCTCCACGGCGGGGTCGGGGTCGACCGTCACCAGATCGGCGACGGCGTCGCCGGCCACCCGGCGCAGCGTCTCCAGCATCTCGGCGACCGTGACCGTCAGCGCCGGCAGGTTCACCGGAAGCCCCCCGTCGAGCGCTCCGGGACCGCTGCCGCGCTCGGCCTCGGCGATGCGCAGGATGCCCTCGACGGTCCGCCGCGGCGATGCCAGGGCGACCCTCAGGTCGGGGCTGACCGGGCAGACCGCCGGAAGGCCCGCGAGCGGCTCGCGGATGATGCCGGACAGGAACCCGGACGCGGCCGCGTTCGGCTTGCCTGGCCGCACCGACACCGTCATCAGACGCGCCACGCGCCCGTCGATGAACCCGCGCCGGGTGTACTCGGCGACGAGCATCTCGCACACCCGCTTCTGCGTCCCGTAGCTCGACTGCGGCGTCGGCAGCGTCGACTCGCTGACCACGGGCGGCAGTTGCAGCGCGGCGTCGGAGCCGTAGACCGCGACGCTGCTGGAGAACACCACCCGGGGCAGCGGCCCGCCCGCCGCCGACTGCGCGCGGGCCGCGTCGAGCAGCGCGCGCGTGGTGTCCAGGTTGGCGCCCATACCGAGGTCGAAGTCGGCCTCGCACTCCGCCGAGACCGCGGACGCCAGATGGATCAGGACGTCCACCGGCCGCGCGAAGATCTCGTCCAGGTGCTCGCCCAGATCGCCTTGTACGACGTCGACCAACGGGTCGGCGGCCAGGGGCGACCCGTCCGGGACGAACCGGTCGGCGAGGACCAGACGGTCGATGGGCGCGCCGCACAGGGCCCGCCGTTCGAGCAGGGTTTCGGCGACCTGCCGCCCCAGGAAGCCGAAGCCACCCGTGATGACGATCCTCATGCGCTGTCTCCTCGATGGTTCAAGGGCTCTTGGTGGTTCATGCGTTCTCGGTGGTTCATGCGGTCTCGGCTCGGCCGGTCATGAGTTCTCGGTACTCCTTCAGCCAGCCGAGCCCCTCGCTCGTACCGGCGCGCGGCCGGTACTCGCAGCCGATCCACCCGTCGAAGCCCAGCTCGTCGATGACGTCGAACAGGTACTGGACGGCCAGTTCGCCCCGGTCGGGCTCGTGGCGGTCGGGCACGCCCGCGATCTGCAGATGTCCCACGCGGCGGGTGGGCAGGTCCCGGCGCAGGGTCGTGGTGAGGTCGCCCTCCACGATCTGGCAGTGGTACAGGTCCAGCTGCACCTTGAGATTGGGGGCGCCGACCTCCCGCAGGATCGCGTGCGCCTCGTCCTGCCGGTGCAGGAAGTAGCCCGGCATGTCACGGCCGTTGATCGGCTCGATCAGCAGGTCGACGCCCGTGGTGGCGGCCCGCGGCGCGGCCCAGGCGAGATTGGCCAGGTAGGTGTCGCGGTGGGAGGCCGTCGCGTCCTGCGGGACGAGACCGGCCATCACATGGACGCGGGGGCAGTCGAGCGCCGCCGCGTACTCCAGTGCCCGGTCGACGCCCGAGCGGAACTCGGCCTCGCGGCCCGGCAGCGAGGCGATGCCGCGCTCTCCGGCGTCCCAGTCGCCGGGCGGCGCGTTGAACAGCACCTGCCGCAGGCCGTGGTCGTCGAGCAGGCGCCGCAGCGCGGCGGGCTCATGGTCGTACGGGAAGAGGTATTCGACGGCCTCGAAGCCGTCCGCCGACGCCGCGGCGAAGCGGTCGGGGAAGTCGTGCTCGGTGTACATCATGGACAGGTTCGCGGCGAACCTCGGCATGCTTGCTCCTGTGGTGGGGCCGGGGCCGGGGTGGCCAGGTCCAGTCCCGGTCATCGGTTGACGACCTGCTTCTTCGTGGTGAGCACGGCGGCCGCGCCGACCACCAGGCTGAGGGCGAGGACGTACATCGGGATGGAGGTCGAGCCGGTGGAGTCCTTCAGCGCGCCGATCATGTACGGGCTGACGAAACCGGCCAGGTTGCCCACCGAGTTGATCACGGCGAGACCCGCCGCGGCGGCCGTGCCGCCGAGGAACGCCGTCGGCAGCGACCAGAACAGCGGGGCACAGGTCAGCACGCCGGCCGCGGCGAACGAGAGCGCGACCAGGGAGAGCACCGTGGAGCCGCTCCAGGCGGCGGCCAGAGAGAAGCCGAGCGCGCCCATCAGGCTCGGGATCACCAGGTGCCAGCGGCGCTCACGGCGCTTGTCCGCGGACCGGCCGAAGAGGTTCATCGCGATCAGCGCGGCCACGAACGGCACGGCGCTGAGCACACCGATGGTGAGGGTGTCGTCGATGCCGGTCGACTCGACGAAGGTGGGCATCCAGAACGTCAGCGCGTACTGGCCCATCACGAAGCAGAAGTAGATGAGGCACATCAGCCACACCTTGGGGTCCCGGAAGCCGTCCCAGACCTTGCCGTGCTTCTGGTGCGCGGTGTCCTTGGCGATCGCCGCCTCGACGACGTCCTTCTCCTCGTCGGTCAGCCACTTGGCGCTGCGCACGCCGTTGTCCAGGTAGAACAGCGTGGCGACACCGATGAGCAGCGCCGGGATCGCCTCGAGCAGGAACATCCACTGCCAGCCGTGCCAGCCGTTCGTCCCGTCGAAGGTGTCCATGATCCAGCCGGAGAGCGGGTTGCCGAAGATGCCGGCCACGGGGATCGCCGACATGAACATCGCGATGACGCGGGCCCGCCGGTGCGAGGGGAACCAGTACGTGCAGTAGAGGATCACGCCCGGATAGAACCCGGCCTCCGCGGCGCCGAGCAGGAAGCGCAGCACGTAGAACGTGGCCTCGTTGGTGACGAACATGAACGCCCCGGAGACCAGACCCCAGGTGATCATGATCCGGGCGATCCAGGTGCGGGCCCCGATGCGCTGCAGCATCAGGTTCGACGGCACCTCGAAGAGGAAGTAGCCGATGAAGAACAGACCGGCGCCGAGTCCGTAGGCCGCCTCACTCAGGCCCAGGTCGTCGGACATCTGCAGCTTGGCGAAGCCGACGTTGACGCGGTCCAGGTAGGAGAAGACGTAACAGAGGACCAAGAAGGGGACGATACGGAGGACGACCTTGCGGAACACGGCGTTCTCGCGGGCGAGGTCGGGGGCCTCGGCCGTCGTCGTGGACGTGGACATGCGGAATCCTTACTGCGGCTCAGGGGATTCTCCGACGGGCGGTGCGCGGTCACCAAGCGGCGCCGAACACGGCCTTCAGTTCGTCGAGAGCGGGGGAGGGGAGCGGCTCGGGGCGACGGTCGGTCAGGAGCCAGAGGCGCGCCGTTTCCTCGAGTTCTTCGAGGACGGCCAGAGCGGATGCGGCGTCGGGGCCCCAGACCACGGGACCGAGCCGGTCGAGCAGGACGGCCCTGATCGGGGTGCGGTGTGCCGCGCGATCAGCGATGTGGCCGGTCACCAGGTCGGCGACGCGCGGGTCGCCGGGCCGGTGGTAGGGGATGAGCGGGACGTGCCCGACCTTCATGACGTAGTACGGCGTGAGGGGCGGGAGCACGTCGTCCTGCTGCCACACGCCGGCCAGGGTGAGCGCGACCAGATGCGTGGAGTGGGTGTGCACGACGAACCGTGCCGTGGGGTCGGCGGCGTAGATGCGGCGGTGCAGCGTCAGGGTCTTGCTGGCGCGGTCCCCCGCGAGCTGCTCGCCGCCGGCGTCCACCAGGGCGAGGCGCGCGGGATCGAGGAAGCCGAGGGCCGCGTCGGTGGGCGTGATCAGGTGGGAGTCGGCGACCCGCGCGCTGATGTTGCCGGCGCTGGCATGGACGTACCCACGGGCGAACAGACTGGTCCCCACGCGGACGATCTCGGCGCGGGCCGCGTCCACGGCGGCGCTCGACGGCCCGGTCATGCGCGGTCTCCGTCGAGGTGGGCGAAGGCGGCGGTGAAGAACTCGGGCCCGCCGAAGTTGCCGGACTTCAGCGTGATGTGCAGCGTGTCCCCGCCGGGGAGCGGCGCCGCGCACCACGGCACTCCGGGGTCGATCTGCGGCCCGATGCGCAGCCCGGTGAGGCCGAGTGCCTGGACGACCGCGCCGGAGGTCTCGCCGCCGGCCACGACGAGCTGCCGCACCCCGAGGTCCACGAGCCCCTGCGCGACGCGGGCCAGGGTCCGCTCGACGAGCTCACCGGCCTCGGCGGCACCGAGCCTGCCCTGTACGTCGCGCACGGCGTCCGGTGCCTCGGTGGAGTAGACGAGGACCGGACCGTCGGCCAGCCGCGAGGCGGCGAAGGCCAGCGCCTGCCCCGCCACGTCCTCACCGGCCGCGATCCGCAGCGGATCCACGCTGAACGCGGGGCGCCCGGAACGCAGGAACTCCAGGACCTGACCGTTGGTGGCACTGGACACCGACCCGGACACGATGGCCCGGTGCCCGCCGGGCGCGGGCAGTCGGGCCGCCGCGGGCGACGGCTCGAACCCCCAGTTCGCGGGCAGGCCGATCGCCAGACCCGAACCTGCGGTCACCAGCGGCAGCCCCTTGACCGCCGCACCGAGCCGCACGAGATCGTTGTTGGACACCGCGTCCACGATCGCCGCGCCGACCCCCTCTTTGCGCAGCACCTCGACGCGCTCCCGGATCGCCTCCCGACCGGCGGCGACCACCGTGTGGTCGATGAGGCCGACGGGGCGCGTGCTCTGCGCGCCGAGTACGGACACCAGGTTGGAGTCGGTCATCGGAGTCAGCGGGTGATGCCGCATGCCGCTCTCGCCGAGCAGGACGTCGCCGACGAAGAGATGTCCCTTGAAGACGGTGCGCCCGTTGTCCGGGAACGCGGGCGTCGCCACGGTGAAGTCGGTGCCGAGCGCGTCCATCAGGGCCTCGGTGACGGGCCCGATGTTTCCTGCGGGCGTCGAGTCGAAGGTCGAGCAGTACTTGAAGTAGATCTGCTCCGCGCCCGCCGCCCGCAGCCAGTCGAGCGCGCGCAGCGACGCCGCGACGGCGTCGGCCGCCGGGGTGGTGCGCGACTTGAGCGCGATGACGACGGCGTCCGTGTCGAGGGGCCCTTCGGGATCGCCCGGTGGTACGTCGATGAGCTGGACCACGCGCATGCCCGCACGTACGAGGTTGTTGGCCAGGTCCGTGGCCCCGGTGAAGTCGTCGGCGATGCAGCCGAGCCGGATTCCCATCGGTCAGACCTCCTTCTGCTCGGGCTCGGGCAGGTCGATCCCCGGGAAGATCTTGATCACCGCGCTGTCGTCCTCGGCCCCCAGACCGGAGGCCGACGCCTGGAGGAACATCTGATGGGCGGTGGCCGCCAGCGGCAGCGGGAACCTCTGCGGACGGGCCGCGTCGAGCACGAGCCCCAGGTCCTTGACGAAGATGTCGACCGCGGACAGCGGCGTGTAGTCCCCGGCGAGTACGTGCGCCATACGGTTCTCGAACATCCACGAGTTCCCGGCGCTGTGCGTGATGACCTCGTACAGCGCGTCGGCGGGCACACCGGCCTTGATGCCCAGGGCCATCGCCTCGGCGGCTGCCGCGATGTGCACGCCCGCGAGCAGCTGATTGACGATCTTGACCTGGGAGCCGGTCCCGGCCGCGTCGCCCAGGCGGTACACCGTGCTGCTCATCGCCTCGAGCACCGGATCCGCGATCGCGTACGCCGCCGGGGCGCCCGAGGTCATCATGGTCAGCTCGCCCTTGGCGGCTCGCGCGGAGCCGCCGGAGATGGGCGCGTCCAGGTAGTGCACCCCGCGCTCCGCGAGCCGCTGCTCAAGACCGGCGGACCAGTCGGGGTCGGCGGTGGAGCACATGACGTAGACGGAGCCTTGCCGCAGCCGCTCGGCCGCGCCGTCGGCGCCGAACAGGACCGACTCGACCTGCGCCGCGTTGACCACGACACCGACCAGCACGTCGACCGAGGCGGCGAGTTCACCGGCCGAGGCGTAGGCCGTGCCGCCCTCCGCGGCGAAGTCGGCGGCCACCTCGGGGCGCAGATCGTGCACGCCCACGTCGAAGCCCGCGCTCCGCAGGCTGCGCGCCATGCCGAGCCCCATGGCCCCGAGCCCCACCACGCCGACGCGTGGCCGCGCCGGCCTGTCCTGGTCGTTCATGCCCGTCCTCGTCTCGCTGTGCTCCGTCTCGCCGGGACTCGGCGATCGGGTCATATGATGACCTGAGGATGTGAGCCGTCGCACTGTGATGTCAGTCACATGTGCCGGGGCGGGGTGAGGTGCACGACGTACGGAAGGCGCCTGGCCGGAGGTGGGTCTCGGTCGGCGCCTTGAGGCGGGGCTGTGGGCTCAAGTCCTGTGAGATGAGGACGTCATGACGCTACGTCAGGGAGTCTGCCGCCCGCGCGGGGAACGTCTCACGGCAGTCCTCCTCCACCGTCTCCGCGAAGGCCCTGGCCAGCGGCGACAGCGCGTCCCAGCGGCGTACCGCCCAGCCGGTCCACAACGTGGGGAGTTCGGGTATCGGGATCAGCCGCAGACCGGCGTGGGCGGGGCCGTGCCAGCCCGGCAGGTCCGGTACGACGGCGTGGCCGAGGCCGAGTTCCGCCAGCAGGATGGCCGTGTCCCAGTCGGCGACGCTCGTGTCGGACGTCGTACGGATGCCGCGCTGGGCCAGCCAGGTGTCAAGGCGGGAGCGCGAAGTGGCGTTCTCCGGAAGGCCGATGAGCCGGGCGCCCGCCAGATCGGCCACGCCGATACGGGACTTGGCGGCCAGCGGATCGTCGGCGGCGACGGCAAGCACCCAGGGCAGTTCGATGACGGGCCGCTGCTCGATGCCGCGCACCGGCTCGCCGAGGGTGATCCAGGCGAGGTCGAGACCGCCGGTGAGCAGGGCGTCGAAGCAGTCGCGGCTGGAGTGCGTGGTCCGGAACTCCAGGCTGACGTCGGGGAATCGGCGCCGGAACGCGACGACTGCGCCCGACATGAAGTGCCGCACGGTGGTGGCACCGGTGGTGACACGCACCGAACCCGACTCGCCGTGCACCAGCTCCCGCAGCCGGAGCAGGGCGTGGTCGATGTCGCCGAGACCGCCTGCCACCGCGGTGTGCAGGAGCTGACCGGCCGCGGTGGGCACGACACCGCGAGGGCGCCGTTCGAGGAGGGCGATGCCGGTCTCCCGCTCGAGCCGCTTGATGTGCTGGCTCACCGCCGACTGCGTACAGGCGAGTTCGCGGGCCACCGCGCTGAGGCTGCCGGTCCGGCAGACGGCGGCGAAGACGCGGAGGTCGTCGAGGGTCATGGAGGGTGAAGCTACAGCTTGGGTCAGCCCAAGGAAACCCGAGGATTGACTTGGTCATGGCCCGAGCGGGAAGATCTTTTCCGGGCCCAGGGCGGCAACTCGGGTGGCCCCGGGCGCAGTTCGCGACTGCGCCCGGGATCCGCCCGAGTGCCGACCCGTCCCTCAGCTCCTGAGGACCACGAGCCGCTGCGTCGCCCGCGTCATCGCGACGTACCGGTCGACCGCCCCTTCGATCCCTTCGCCGAACTCCTCCGGATCGACGAGGACGACCAGGTCGAACTCGAGCCCCTTCGACAGCGAAGGCGTCAGCGCACGGACGCGGGACGTCTCCGGAAGAGACATCTCGCGCAGTGCGGCATCTCCGCTGCCGCCGATCACGCAGGCGACACCCTCGGCGTGCGTGGCGAGCCATGTGCCGAGGACCGAGTCCAGCTCCGCGACGGAGCCGTGTACGACGGGGACGCCGCTGCTGCGGATCGAGGTCGGCACATTGGCGTCGGGGAGCGCGGCCCGGATGACCGGCTCGGCCTCCGCCATGACCTCTTCCGGCGTACGGTAGTTGACGCTCAGCGAAGCCATCGTGATGCGGTCGAGCCCGGCACGCGCGAGCCGCTCCTCCCACGACTCCGTGAACCCGTGCCGCGCCTGCGCGCGGTCCCCGACGACGGTGAAGCTCCGGGACGGGCAGCGCAGCAGCAGCATCTGCCACTCCGCGTCGGTCAGCTCCTGGGCCTCGTCCACGACGATGTGCGCGAACGGTCCCGCCAGACGGTCCGGGTCGGCGACGGCCAGCGCGTCCTCGTCGACGAGGGCGTCCCTGAAGTCCTCGCCGCGCAGCATCGTCACCAGTCCGGACCCGTACTCGTCGTCGGCGACCTCGATCAGGTCGTCGACGACGCGGGCCATGCGCTCGCGCTCGGCGGCGACGGCGGCCGCGTGCCGCCGCTGACGGCGTGCCGCCTCCGGGTCGCCGAGCCGCTGCCGGGCCGCGTCGAGCAGCGGCAGGTCGGACTCCGTCCAGGCCTGCGGAGCGTCCTTGCGCTGCAGCTTGCGTACGTCGTCGGGGCCGAGCCAGGGGGCGCACATCCGCAGGTAGGCGGAGACCGTCCACAGGTCGGAGACGAGATCGGCGGCCTCGATCATCGGCCACGCCCGGTTGAGGGCCGTGACCAGCTCCTTGTTCTGCCGAAGGGACCGCCGGAACAGTTCGGGCGAGACCTCGCCGTCCTCGTCGCCCGCGCCGGCCTTGTCCAGGAGGATCGTGCACAGCTCCGCCCAGATCTGTTCGCGCGCCTCGTTGTGCGCGGTGCCGGGCTCGACCGCGTCGAAGGCCTCGGCCCAGTCGGCGGCACTGAGCCAGACGTCGTCCCAGTGGGTCGAGACCGTCATACCTTCCGCGGGCGGCTCCTCGTAGAACCTGACCGCCTTCTCGATGGCCTTCACCAGGTCCGCGGAGGACTTCAGGCGGGCCACCTCGGGGTCGCTCTCGACCGTGGCCGTCGCTCCTTCGGCGACCAGGTCCCGCAGTACGCAGGTCTGTACGCCCTCCTCGCCGAGGCTCGGCAGGACGTCGGCCACGTAGTTCAGGTACGGCCGGTGCGGGCCGACGAACAGGACGCCGCCGCGCCGGTGGCCGAGGCGGGGGTCGGCGTAGAGCAGGTGGGCGGAGCGGTGCAGGGCGACGACGGTCTTTCCGGTGCCGGGACCGCCGTCGACGACGAGGGCGCCACGGGAACCCGCGCGGATGATGGCGTCCTGGTCGGCCTGGATGGTGCCGAGCACGTCACGCATCCGGGCGGAGCGGTTGGCGCCGAGGCTGGCGACGAACGCGGACTGGTCGTCGAGCGCGGCGTGCCCTTCGAGTCCTTCCGCGGTGAAGACCTCGTCCCAGTAGTCGCTGATCCGGCCGTCGGTCCAGCGGTACCTGCGGCGGCTCGCGAGGCCCATCGGGTTTGCATGGGTCGCGGCGAAGAACGGCTCCGCCGCGGGGGAGCGCCAGTCGATGAGCAGCCGCCGGCCCGTGTCGTCGGTCAGCCCGAGCCGTCCGACGTAGACGGGTTCGGAGTCGTCGTCCGCGCCGACGACGCGGCCGAGGCAGAGGTCGAGGCCGAAGCGGCGCAGGGTGCGAAGGCGGGCGCTCTGCCGGTGGATCTCCGCGTCCCGGTCCATCGCCTCCTGGCCGATGCCGCCGGGTGCCTTGCGCAATTCGGCGATACGGCCGGAGAGTTCGGCGATCGACTGCTCCAGGGTCTGTGCGATGGCCGCGAAGTGCTTTTCGTCGGCGGCGATCAATGCCGGGTCGGCCTTGGCGTCGAGAGCGGCAGGCAGGTCGAACGCGCTGGTGGGCGACATAAGAAAGGGCACTCCGTGAATCTCCCGATTCCTCAGGTTCTGGTTCAGGCGAGTGATTCTGCGGTATGACCGGGGCCTTGCCGCAAGCCCCCCACTGCGCTATAAATTAAGAGTGGCAAGGAGCGAGTATTCGCCCTTGCCCGTTTTGTTTGCGGGGGAACGCTGAAGGGGTGACGTCATTGGCCTCCTCAAGTACGCCGGACAAAGCGTCGCCGCCCACAGCGGAAAGCACCGCCGGCGCATCCGGCAGCGACCTGCCCGCCGGTATCGGCAAGCCGGCCACCCGCGCCCTGCACGGCGCGGGGATCACGACGCTCGACCAGGTGGCGCGGCGCACCCGGCGTGAACTGCTCGCCCTGCACGGAGTCGGCCCGAAGGCCGTGCGCCTGCTCGCCGAGGCGTTGGAGCGGCAAGGCAAGTCCCTGGCCTGACAACAGGATTGCGGCGCCGTGGCCCGCCCCCGTCACACGAACGGCGGCCCCCGTGTGGCGCAGCCGCGGACCGGACCGGAGGCTCGAAGCTCAGCCGGTGCTCCGACGGGGCACGTGAGCGAAGGCCGGTCGACGTCGCGCGAGGGGTGGTTGTCACATGAGCCAGGAACGGCGACGGCGGGTCTGGATCCGGCCGGTGGCAGGTCTGCTGGCCGTGGCGGCGCTCGCCACCGCGTGCGGTGACGACAGCAAGCCGGACCCGATGCGCGATCAGCAGTGGGCACTGGACGCGCTGAAGCTGCCGGGCGCGTGGGACGAGAGCAAGGGCGACGACACCGTCATCGCGGTCGTCGACACCGGCGCCGATCTGGACCACCCCGACCTGAAGGGCCGCCTGGTCGACGGCTACGACTTCGTCGACGGCGACGACGAGCCGCTCGACAAGAACGGTCACGGCACCCATGTCTCCGGGATCGCGGCGGCCCACACGGACAACGGTATCGGCGTCGCGGGCGGCGCCCCGGGGGCCAAGATCATGCCGGTCCGCGTGCTGGGCGCCAACGGCAGCGGCAGCAACGCCAACATCACCAAGGGCATCCTCTGGGCCGCCGACCACGGCGCCGACGTCATCAACCTGTCCCTGGGCGAAGGCCCGCTGATGTCGAACCTGCTCCAGGGCGGCATCCTGAACGCGGCCTTCAAGCACGCGCACGACAAGGGCGCCGTGGTGGTCGCCGCAGCGGGCAACGACGGGAAGGACACCCAGCCGTACAAGGTCAGCACCCCGGTCGTGGTGGTCGGCGCCAGCGACCAGGACGGCAGGCCCGCCGATTTCTCCAACTTCGGTGCGCAGAACGCCGTTTCGGCGCCGGGCGTCGGCATCCTGTCCACGCTGCCGACGTACAAGGTCAAGGAGACCCTGAAGAACGACTCGGGGTACGGCGAACTGGACGGCACCTCGATGGCCTCTCCGTACGTCGCCGCGGTCGCGGCGCTGCTGCACGCGCAGGACCGCGACCCCGACCAGATCATGTCCGCGCTGCGCTCCACCGCGAAGAACCCGGACGACGACACCAAGCTCGGCCTGGGCATCGTCGACGCCGAGGCGGCCGTGAAGTCGAAAAAGGACTGAGTCGCGCGAGGCTTCGGGCGCAGGCGGCCGGTCTTGCGCGTGAGGCCGTCGAGACCACGACCTTCTTGCGTCATGGGCAAGAATGTATGTGCCGTGGGCAAGATGTCGTACGGTCGGCCGCATGGCACAGAACGCACATCCCGCACCCCACGCACACGCCTCAGACCACCGGCAGGCGGACTCCGCACCGCACGCACACGCCTCAGACCACCGGCACGCGGACTCCGCACCGCACGACGCCGCACACCAGCACCGTCTCGCCGAGGTGCTCGACCTCGACGCCCGGCTCTTCGCCTCCTACCTGACCACCGTCACCGGACGGCTCGCCTGCCTCGCCGGGGGCGAGGTCAAGGACATCGTCGACATCGGCGCGGGTACCGGCGCCGGGACATTCGCACTCCTGGAGCAGTTCCCCACGGCCCGCGTGACCGCCGTCGACAGCTCGGCCGCGATGCTGGCCGGGCTCGCCGAGGCCGCGGCGGAAAGGGGCCTCGGCGATCGCGTCCGCACCCTGGAGGCGGACGCCGCCCACGGCCTGCCCGGCATCACGGACGCGGACCTCGTCTGGGCATCGGCCTCCCTGCACCACGTGGACGACCCCGCCGCGGCCCTCGCCGGCATCCACGCCGCCCTGCGCCCCGGCGGCCTCCTCGCCGTCGCCGAACTGGACGGGATGCCGCGCTTCCTGCCCGACGACGCCGTACCGGACCGCCCCGCACTGGAGGCCCGCTGCCGCGAGGCCCTGGACGCACTGCAGGCCGAACACGTACCGCATCTGGGCGCGGACTGGGGCGGGCGGCTCACAGCGGCCGGCTTCACGGTCGAGCAGGAGCGCACCGAGCGCCTGGAGCTGCGCGCACCGCTGCCCGACGGCGTCGGCCGTTACGCCTACCTCACGCTCAGCGGCATCCGCGGCAGGCTCGACGGGCTGGTCGAACCGGCGGACCTGGCCGCGCTGGACGCCCTGCTCGACGGCGGCCCGGCGGACGTACGCCGCCGGGACGACCTCGTGGTGCGCTCCACGCGTCAGCTCTGGGTGGCACGCCGCCCGGAGGCGGACAGCCGCTGACCCCGGGCGTCGCCGGTCAGTGCGCGATGGAGTCGATCAGTTCGCGCGCGCCCTGCCGCAGCAGCGTCACCGCCACCGACGTGCCGAGCGTCGCCGGGTCGAGCCTGCCCGCCCACTCGTGCGCGTTCAGGACCGTCTTGCCGTCCGGCGTGAACACACAGGCGCGCAGCGAGAGATCGCCGCTCGGCTCGCAGCGGGCGTACCCGGCGATGGGGGAGTTGCAGTGCCCCTGCAGGACGTGCAGGAACATCCGCTCGGCGGTCGCCTCGCGCCAGGCGTCGGGGTCGCCGAGGCCGGAGACGGCGTCGATGGTCGCCGTGTCGTCCTCGCGGCACTGCAGCGCCAGGATGCCCGCGCCGATCGGCGGGCACATCGTCTCCACCGACAGGACCTCCGTCGCCACGTCCATCCGGTCGATGCGCTCGAGCCCCGACACGGCGAGCAGCAGCGCGTCCGCGTCGCCCGCCGCGAGCTTCTCCATCCGGCGGCCGGCGTTCCCGCGCATCGGCACGCACTCCAAGTGCGGGTGGGAAGCGGCGAGTTGGGCGATGCGGCGGACCGAGGACGTGCCGATGCGGGTCCCCGCGGGCAGCCGGTCCAGGGTGAGTCCGCCGGGGTGGATGAGCGCGTCGCGGATGTCGTCCCGCTTGAGGAACGCGGCGAACGTCGTGCCCGCCGGCAGCGGCCGGTCCGCCGGTACGTCCTTGACGCAGTGCACCGCGAGATCCGCCTCGCCCGCGAGCAGCGCCGCGTCGACCTCCTTGGTGAACGCGCCCTTGCCGCCGAGCTTCGCGAGGTCGCCCATCCACTTGTCGCCGGACGTCGTGACGGGCACGACCTCGGTGCGCACGCCGGGGTGCAGCGCGGCCAGTTCGGAGCGGACGCGCTCCACTTGGGCGAGCGCCATGGGCGAGGAACGGGAGACGATGCGGATCAGCTCAGGAGCGGACATGCGCACCACGATAAGCGGTGCCCCCACACGCCGGGACGAGGGTCGGTCAACTCGGCGCCGGTTCGCGCCGGGCCGCTTCGCCTCCTAGCGTGAGACGTAGTCGGCGCCAGCCCCTGGGAGGTCCCATGTCAGCCCCCGCCGGTCACCAGCGCTCCCCGATCGTCCTGGAGCCCATGGCGCCCACCCATCTGGCCGACGTCCTCACCCTCGGCCGGGAGCTGTACGACACCTCGGTGAAGCCCTATACGTCCTGGTCGCTGTCGGCGATCGCCGGGCACATGGACGCCGAAGCGCCCGCCTGCTGGGTGGCCCTGGACGGTGACCGGATCGCCGGGTTCGTGCTCGGCTCCATGGGCTTCGACCAGCGTACGGACTGGGGCAATCTGGAGTGGATCGCCAGCGCCCCGGACTATCAGGGGCAGGGCGTCGCCAGCCATCTGGTGCAGGCCTGTTGTGCGACGCTGACCGCCGCCGGTGCGACCGCCGTCGTGACGGACGTCGAATCCCGCAACACCGCGTCCGCCGCGCTGATGCGCCGCAACGGTTTCACGGAGGGCGTGACGGTCACGCTGTTCGTCCGTGAGGTCGAAGCGGTCCTCTGACGGAGACGGTCATCTGGCGGAGGCGTTCCGCTGACGGACATGCTCTCTTCTGACCGACCGTCACACCGCTGATCGACCGTCACCCCGCGCAGTCCTTCCCCGGCTCCAACGGCGGTGCGCCGACGCCGAGATGGGACTTGCACCGCGGCTTGTTCCCCGGATCCTCGTGCCAGGCGTCGGGGCTTGGCCGGATGAACGCCGCCGCTGCCGCCGCCGCGAGGACGAACAGGCCCGCGCAGCCCACGACCGCCTTGCCGAACGCCGTGTCCAGCGCGTCCGGATCCGCGTACGCCGTGCCGGACAGGCCGACCGCGAGCGGCAGCGCGGCGACCACCAGCATCTGGGCGACGCGCGCTGCGGTGTTGTTGACGCCGCTGGCGAGCCCCGCGTGCCCGGCGTCCACCGAGGCGAGGACGGTCGCGGTGAGCGGCGCCACGAACACGCTCATCCCGAGGCCGAGGACGACGACCGCGGGCAGCACCGACGTCACGTACGACGCCCCCGGCGAGATCCGCAGCATCAGGAGCGCCCCGGCCGCCGCGATGAGCGGCCCCGCGACCAGCGGCAGCGTGGGTCCGACCCGGCGGGACAGATCACCGGCGGCGGCCGAGAGCAGCAGCATCAGTACGGTGATCGGCAGCGTCGCCGTGCCCGCCTGCAACGCGTCGTACCCGAGCGTCGTCTGCAACTGCACCGGCAGCATGAACAGGAGCCCGCCGATCGCCGCGTACAGGCAGAGCGTCATGATGTTGGCCGCGCTGAACAGCCGGGAGCGGAACAGGGAGAGCGGCAGCATCGGGTCCGCGCGGCGCCGCTCGACCAGGACGAAGACGACGCCCGCCGCGAGGCCGAGCAGCCCCGGCAGGACGGCCGCGGCCGAGGAGTCGCCCGACGCCCCGATCAGGGAGAAGCTGATGCCCGCGAGGAACAGCGCGGCCAGACACGCCCCCGTCACGTCGAACGGCTTGTCCGCGGCGCCCTCCAGCCGGCTCTCCGGCACATGGCGTGCCGCGAGGAGCACCAGCGCGGCCAGCGGCACGTTGATGAGGAAGATCCACCGCCAGCCGGGACCGTCGATCAGCCAGCCGCCGAGGAACGGCCCGATCGCACCGGCGACCCCGCCGAGCCCCGACCAGGCGCCCACCGCCCGCGCCTGGTCCTGCGGCCGGAACGACGTACGCACCAAGGCCAGCGAACCGGGCGTGAGGAGCGCGCCGCCGATGCCCTGCAGCGCGCGGGCCGCGATGAGCATCCCCGCGTTCTGCGCGAGGCCGCACAGCGCGGAGGCGAGGGCGAACCACACGATGCCGATGACCAGCGTGCGCCGCCGCCCGATGCGGTCGCCGAGCGCGCCGCCCAGGAGCAGCAGCGCGGAGAGCGTGAGCATATAGGCGTTGATCACCCACTGCAGCGAGCCGATCGAGGCGTCCAGATCCCGGCCGAGGGTCGGCAGCGCGACATTGACCACCGTGCCGTCCAGCATCGCCATGCCTGACGCGAGCACGGCGCAGGCGAGCACCCAGCGGCCCCGCGCCGACGCGAGCGCGACGCCGCCGTCGGCGCTGTCCGTGGCCGCGGCCTCGGTGGATGCCATCGCCCCGCCTTCCTACATGTGCACTGCTTCCTACATGTGCACCGCGCCGCCACCCGCGTCCGAGTGGACGGGCGCCCCGCGCCGATACAGGACGACCGTAACGACGAGCCCGACGGCGAAGAAGAGCGCCGACCACCAGTACGCGGTCGAGTAACTCTCCATCGCCGACTGGGCCCGCACCTGCGGAGTGGGTTCCTTGCCCACCAGGTAGTTGGCCGCGGCGCTCGTCGCCAGGGAGTTGAGCAGGGCCGTGCCGATCGAACCGCCCACCTGCTGGCTGGTGTTGACCATCGCGGACGCGACGCCCGCGTCGTGCGCGGCGACGCCCGCGGTCGCCATGCTCATCGCCGGGGCGAAGACCAGACCGAGGCCGAGACCGGCGACGAGCAGCGGCGGCAGGACGTGCGCCGCGTAGCCGCTGTTCACGCCGAGGGAGGTGAACCAGGCCATGGAGGCCGCCGCGAGTCCCATGCCGAGCGGCACGATCGGCTTCGCGCCGAAGCGCGGCACGAGCCAGTTGGTCGTGACGACCGAGACCACCACCATCACCGCGACCATCGGCAGGAAGGCGAGGCCGGTCTTGACGGGGGTGTAGCCGAGGATCTGCTGGAGGTAGTACGTCAGGAACAGGAAGACGCCGAACATCCCGGCGCCCGAGATGAACATCGCCAGGAACGACGCCGCGCGGTCCCGGTCGAGCACCACCCGCAGCGGCAGCAGCGGATGCTCGGCCCGCGTCTGCCACCAGGCGAACGCGGCCACGAGGACGGCGCCGACGACCAGGAACCCCCAGGTGTCGACGTCGCTCCAGGCGTGCGTCTCGGCGTTCGAGAAGCCGTAGACGACGCAGAACAGGCCCGCGGAGACCAGCAGTGTGCCCGGCACGTCCAGCTTCGGCCGGTCGTCGGGCCTGCCGCCGTGCAGCAGCCGGGCGCCGCCCAGCATCGCGAACACCGCGAAGATCAGGTTCACGTAGAGGCACCAGCGCCAGTCCAGATACTCGGTCAGTACGCCGCCGAGCAGCAGGCCGACCGCGCCGCCGGCGCCCGCGATGGCGCCGTAGATGCCGAACGCCTTCGCGCGCTCCCTGGGGTCCGTGAACGTCGTCGTGAGCAGGGACAGCGCGGCGGGCGCCAGGAGCGCGCCGAACACGCCCTGGAGGGCGCGGGCCACCACCAGCATGGAGAAGCTCGTCGCCGCGCCGCCGAGGGCCGAGGCGAGCGCGAACCCGCCGAGACCGGCGAGGAAGACGGCCTTGCGGCCCACCAGGTCGGCGATGCGCCCGCCCAGGAGCAGCAGACTCCCGAAGGCGAGCGCGTACGCCGTGACGATCCACTGGCGGTTGCCGTCGCTGAATCCCAGGTCCTGCTGGGCCGAGGGCAGCGCGATGTTCACGATCGTCGCGTCCAGGACCACCATGAGCTGGGCGATCCCGACGACCCCGAGGATCAGCCAGCGGTGCTCGTGCCGTCCACCGCTCAGCTGTGGGGCGGAGGGCGGCGGCGAACCCGCCGACTGCGCGGTCTCGAAGGGTTCCGGCATGGGTGAGCGATCCATCGGTGGCCTCCAGACGCCCCCGTCACACAGCACACCCCCGTCACACCGTAGGCGTGCTGCTCAGCGGCCGCGACCCGGGAGGATTCTCAGCCCTGCGGCTCGCTGATGTTCACCATCCAGGGGATGCCGAAGCGGTCCGTGCACATGCCGAAGACGTCGCCCCACATCTGCTTCTCCAGCGGGACCGACACCGTGCCGCCGGCGGAGAGCTTCTCCCAGTAGCCGCGCAGCTCGGCGTCGTCGTCGCCGCTCAGACTCACCGAGAAGTTGCTGCCCTGGGTGGTCTCCATGCCGGGCGGGGTGTCGGCGCCCATCAGGGTGAAGCCGGAGCGGGTCTCCAGCATGCCGTGCATGATCTTGTCGGCCTCCGGCGAGTCCTGCTGCCCGAAATCGCCGTAGGAGTTGAGCGTCAGCGTGCCGCCGAAGACCTGCTCGTAGAACTCCATCGCCTGTCGGGCGTCGCCGCCGAAGCTGATGTACGGATTGAGTCGCGATGCCATGGAAACCTCCCAGATCGGGGTAAAACGGTCGGTTGCGCGGAGAGTAGCGCGGCCCACTGGCAACGGCCCGTCGAGCGGTCCTGCCGCCGGGCCCGCCAGTGCCGCCCCGATGCCCGTCCCACTGTCGAACGGCGGTTCTGGTGAAGGTGATTCGGGAGGGTGACGCCCGCGTCGCGCCCGCGCGGCCAGCGGGGTGAGCCCTGCCGGCATCCGGCGCGTCGTGCCGTCGACGGACGAAAAGGCCGCTCATCCTCTGAGCGCACGAATGGCGAACTCTGAGACGGAGGCGGTGCTGGTGAGGAAGAACGCGCGGCGAATGGTGGCGGGGGCGGTCCCCGCCCTGATCGTGTGGGGCTGTTGGACGACGGCGGCAGCGGCCTCCAGCGACACGACGCGGGAACCGGCTCACGCGGCCGAGGGGGTGGACGCCGGGTACGGGAACGGGGACGACACCGGCTACGGGCAGGACGAGCCTTCGGGCGCGGCGTCATCGGGGAGCGGTGCCATGCGGCCGTCCGGGAGCGGTGACACGCGGCCGTCCGGAAGTGGTGACGCGCAGTCGTCCGGTGACGGTCACTCGCGACCGTCCGGGTACGGAGACGAGGACTCGCCGCCCGCCGCCACGCCCAGCGCGAGCTGGTCCGTGGGCGCACCGGTGCCCAACACGCCGCCGCCGTCCCCGACTTCACCCGCGCCCTCGACGTCCACGTCGGCGCTTCCCGCCGCCCCGGCGCCGAGCGACCGCGCGGAAGTGCCGCCCTCGCCCGCCGAGTCGGCTGCCTCGCCCCCCGCGACTCCCGCGACCCCCGTGACTCCCGCACGCCCCCGATCCCCCCAACTCGCCGAGACGGGCGACGAGCGAAGCCTCTACTACCTCGGCGGAGTCGCGGTGGCCGCGGTCGCGGCAGGCGTGGCCTGCGTCCGACTGGCGGCCCGCAGCCGCAGGACCTGACGGCGGGCGGCGCCCGTCCCGCCGGCCGGGTCGCGAGGGCGACCGGAAGTGGCTGCTCAGCGGGGCGGGCGCGCCTTGCGTTCCGTTTGTCGCGCTCGGTTATTCAATCTTCATCAAATCCAGCCAGGCATCCGTACCGACCTCTTGTGTGCGGACTGTATGCGAAATACGTTCTGCGGTATTCCTTGATCGTCCGCGATCAGCCCGGAACCACCCTGGCGGAGGTATCCACCCGTGCGCCGAAAAGCGGTTGCCCCAGCGGCAGTTGCCCTGGTGATGTCCCTGACGGCGGGCTGCGGCTCCCTGCAGTCCTCGGCCACCGAGGTCGGCGGTGAGCGCATGACCGACGACCGTCCCGTACGTGACGGGGGCACGCTCACCGTCGCCCTCAACGCCGATCCGGACAAGCTCGATCCGACCCTCGCGCAGACGCTCGTGGGCCGCACCGTCTTCGCCGGAATGTGCGAGAAGCTCTACGACATCGACGAGCGCGGGACCGTGATCCCGCAGCTCGCCACCGCCCTGCCCAAGACCTCGAAGGACGGCCGCACCGTCACCTTCGGCCTGCGCAAGGGCCTGAGGTTCAGCGACGGCACCAGGCTCGACGCGGCCGCCGCCGTCACCTCCCTGCTCCGGCACCGCGACCTCCCGGGATCGGCGCGCGCCACCGAACTCGCCCCGCTCGCAGGGGCGGAGGCGACAGGTACGTACACGGTGAGGCTGAAGCTCAAGCAGCCCTACGTCCCGCTCACCGCCGTCCTCGCGGACCGTTCGGGCATGGTGATGTCGCCGACCGCCCTCAAGAAGTACGGCAAGAACTTCACCAACCACCCTTCCTGCGTCGGCCCCTTCAAGTACGTCGAACGCGTCGGCGGCGACCGCATCGTGCTCGCCAAGGACCCGCACTACTACGCGGCCGACCGCGTCCACCTCGACAAGGTGGTCTACCGGCCGATACCCGACGGCAACGTCCGCCTCGCCAATCTGCGCTCCGGAGACGTCCAGGTCGGCGACCAGATGACGCCCGTCGACGTGCGCAGCGCGCTGACCGAGCCCGGCCTCCAGCTCTTCAACTCGCCCTCGCTCGGCTACCAGGGCATCGGCCTCAATGTCGGCAACGTCAAGGGGCTCGGGGAGAAGCCGGGGCGCATCGACACGCCGCTCGCGCGCGACGCGCGGGTCCGTGAGGCGTTCGAGCTCGCCATCGACCGCGAACTCATCAACAAGGTCGTCTTCCAGGGCATGTTCGAGCCCGCCTGCGGCCCCGTCTCGCCCGAATCCGCCATCGCGCCCGGCGTCAAGGCATCCGAATGTCCCAGGCGCGACGTGGCGAAGGCCAAACGGCTGCTGGAGGAGGCCGGAGTGAAGACTCCGGTCCGTATCGAGCTGAAGGTGTCCACCACGCCCGAGCACAGCCGCCTCGGACAGGTCATCCAGGCCATGACCAAGGAAGCCGGGTTCGCCGTCACGCTGCGCCCCACCGAGTACGCCACCATGCTCGAAGAGACCGACTCCGGGCAGTACGACGCCTTCACCAGCGGCTGGTCGGGGCGGCTCGACCCGGACGGCAACATCGCCAGCTTCCTGCAGACGCGCGGCGCGATGAACGCCTACGGACTCTCCGACCCGGCGATCGACCGCCTCGTCGAACGCGGCCGTGCCGAGGCCGATCCGGACGAACGCGCCGAGATCTACGAGGAGTTGACCCGCCGCGCCACCGAGCGGCGCGGGCTCATCTACCTCTACCGGCAGAAGAACTACGTCGTGGCGGGCAAGGACGTCGCGGGAGTCCGTGTCTACGGAGACGGCCTGGTCCGCGTCACGACTGCGGGGTACACGCGATGAGCCTGACCTCCTCGCGGCTGCCCTCCGCCGCGCGCCGGGTCTCCTGGCGCCCGAGCCCCATGACGTCGTATCTGCTCACCCGGCTGAGGCAGTCGCTCATCACGCTCGTCCTGGTCAGCATGGTCGTCTTCGCGGGCATCCGCGCGCTGCCCGGCGACCCGGCGCTCGCCCTCGCCGGCGAGGAACGCAGCCCTGAGGCGCTCGCCGCGATCCGCGAGAGCTATGGCCTGGACGACAACATCCTCGTCCAGTACGGGCGGTTCATCGGGCACGCCGTCACCGGCGACCTCGGTACGTCATCGCGGACGGGCCTGCCCGTCGCCGACGCGATCACCGAAGCGCTGCCCATCACCCTCGAACTGGCCGCGCTCTCCCTCCTGTTCGCGGTCGTGCTCGGCATCGGCGCGGGCATCGTCGCCGCCGTTCGGCGCGGAAAGCCCGAGGAGTGGCTCGCCAACGCCCTTGCCCTGCTCGGGCTTTCGATCCCGACCTTCTGGCTGGGCATCGTCCTCGTCCTCGGGCTCGCCATCGCCGTGCCGGTCTTCTCGGCCTCCGGATACGTCCCGTTCGGCACCGACCCGCTCGACAACCTGCGCCGCATGGTCCTCCCCGCGATCGTCCTCGGCTCCGGTCTCGCGGCCGTCGTGATGCGCCAGACGCGGGCGGCGATGCTCGACTCGCTCTCCGCCGACTACGTACGCACCGCACGCGCCAAGGGCCTGTCCCGGCGCGAGGTCATCGGCGGGCACGCGCTGCGGAACTCCCTGGTCACGGTCGTCACCGTGCTCGGACTCCAGCTCGGCCACCTCATCTCGGGCGCCGTCGTCACCGAGCAGATCTTCGTCCTGCCCGGCTTCGGCAAACTCACCATCGACGCCGTCTTCACCCGTGACTACGCAACCCTGCAAGGCGTCGTGCTCTGCACGTCCGCCGCGTACATCCTCATCAATCTGCTGGTCGACGTGGCGTACTCGGTCATCGACCCGCGCATCCGGCTCGGAGGTGCCCGGTGACGACAGCGGTGTTCACGACAGCGCTCGGGCGGATACGTTCCGCGGGCGCGGGAAGCGGCAAGCTCCGTGCCCTGCGCAAGAACCGGCTCGCCATGACCGGCGGCATCATCGCCGCCGTGTTCGTCCTCGCGGCGCTCTTCGCGCCCCTGGTCGCGCCCTACGACCCCGCGCGGCCTGATTTCGCCAATGCCCTTGCCGCGCCCGGCTGGTCGCACTGGCTCGGCACCGACGACCTCGGCCGCGACCAGCTCTCCCGCGTCGTGTACGGGGCACGGGCGTCCATGCAGGTCGGCGTGTTGGCGGTGGCCCTCGCCTTTGTGATCGGCGTACCGCTCGGGCTGCTCGCCGGCTATTACGGCAGGTTCGCCGACAGCGTCGTCTCCCGGCTCACCGACACGATGCTCGCCTTCCCCTTCCTGGTGCTCGCCGTGGGACTCGCGGCCGTGCTCGGTCCCTCGCTCACCAACGCCACGATCGCGATCGGGATCTCGCAGATCCCGGCCGTCATCCGCATCACCCGCGCCGAGACCCTGCGGCTGCGGCACGTCGACTATGTGGCCGCCGCCGTCGCCAACGGAGGCGGCGACGCGACCGTCCTCTTCCGGCACATCCTGCCCAACGCCACCTCCGCGCTGACCGTCCAGGCGACCGTCGGCATCCCCGCCGCGATCATCGGCGAGGCGCTGCTCAGCTTCCTGGGCCTCGGCGTACAGCCGCCGGACGCCTCGCTCGGCGTGATGCTCTCCGGCGCCCAGTCCTTCCTCGCGCCCGCGCCGTGGATGGCCGTCTTCCCCGGACTCGCCGTCGTCGCGGCCACCCTGGCGTTCAACCTGCTCGGCGACGGCCTGCGGGACGTCCTCGACCCCCGAGGAGCCACCCGATGACCCGGCCCGTACTGAGCGTCCGCGATCTGTCCGTCTCCTTCCGCTCGGACACCCGCACCGTGCACGCCGTCGACCGTCTCTCGTACGATGTCGCGGCGGGCGAAGTGCTCGCGGTGGTCGGCGAGTCGGGGTGCGGCAAGTCCGTCACGGCGATGGCCGTGATGGGACTCCTGCCGCCCACCGCGCACATCGACGGGTCGGTCAGGCTCGGCGGGCGCGAGATCGCCGGGGCGAGCGAGAAGGAACTCGGGAAGGTCCGCGGCAAGGACATCGCGATGATCTTCCAGGAGCCGATGACCTCGCTGAACCCGGTCCTGACGATCGGCCGCCAGATAGGCGAGGTGCTCCGGCGCCACCAGGGCCTGTCGAAGAAGGAGGCACGCGCGCATGCCGTCGAACTCCTCGACCTGGTCGGCATCCCGGCCCCCGCACAGCGCGTCGACGAGTACCCGCACCAGCTCTCCGGAGGCATGCGGCAACGCGTCATGATCGCCATCGCGGTCGCCTGCGACCCGTCCGTGCTGATCGCCGACGAGCCGACCACCGCCCTCGACGTCACCGTGCAGGCCGGCATCCTCGAAGTCCTGCAGTCCTTGCGGGAACGGCTCGGCACCGCGATCGTCCTGATCACCCACGACCTGGGCGTGGTGGCCGACACCGCCGACCGTGTCCTGGTCATGTACGCGGGCCGCCCCGTCGAACAGGCCCCGGTGGACGAGCTGTTCGCCGAACCACGCCACCCGTACACCCGTGGCCTCCTGAGCGCCGTGCTCCGCCCCGGCGGCGAGGGCAAGCGGCGCCTCCCCGAGATCCCCGGCCTGGTGCCGAGCCTCGACGTCCAGCCGGACGCGTGCACCTTCGCCCCGCGCTGCGCGTACGCCGACGACCAGTGCACGGGCGGGCGGCCCGGCTTCAAGGCGGTCTCCCCGAACGCGGGGGCCGACGCCACGCACCGCGCCGCCTGCTGGCACCCGCAGGACGCCCCCGCGCTCGCGCCCACCATCCAGGAGGCCGGACAGTGACCACGACCCAGCAGCCCGTGCTCGAACTGACCGGCCTGGAAAGGCACTTCGCCGGATCGGGCGGCACCGTACGCGCCGCCGACGGCGTCACTCTCACCGTCGGCAAGGGCGAAGTCGTGGGCCTCGTGGGGGAGTCGGGGAGCGGCAAGTCGACGGTGGGGCGGTGTGCCGTGCGGCTCGACGAACCCACCGGCGGCAGCGTCCGCATCAACGGCAGGGACGTGACCCGCCTTTCGCGGCGCGCCCTGCGCCCCCTGCGCAAGGACTTCCACCTCGTCTTCCAGGACCCCTCCTCCTCGCTCGACCCGCGCATGACCGTCGGGCAGATCATCGCCGAGCCGCTGCGGCTGCACGGCATGGCCAAGGGGGATGCGGCACGGGCCCGCGTCGCGGAACTCCTCGGCCAGGTCGGGCTGCGCCCCGAGCACGCGGAGCGGCATCCGCACGAACTCTCCGGCGGGCAGCGGCAACGTATCTCCATGGCCCGCGCGCTCTCCGTCGACCCGGATCTGCTCGTGGCCGACGAACCGACGTCGGCCCTCGACGTGTCCGTGCAGGCCTCCGTCCTCAATCTGCTCGCCGACCTCCAGCGCGACCGCGGCTTCGGCTGTCTGTTCATCACGCACGACCTGGCCGCCGTGGAGTTCCTCGCCGACCGCATCGCGGTCATGTATCTCGGCCAGATCGTCGAACAGGCCCCGACCGCCGAGCTGTTCGCCGACCCCAAGCACCCGTACACCCAGGCGCTGCTGTCGGCGGCGCCCGTTCCCGACCCGGCCCTGCAGCGCACCCGGCGGCGCATCGTCCTCAGCGGCGAACTGCCCAGCCCGCTCGCCCCGCCACCGGGCTGCCGCTTCCACACCCGCTGCCCGCTGGCCGTCGACCGCTGCCGCACCGAGGTCCCCGGGCTGCGCGAGCTGCCCGGAGACGGCCCACGGCGCGAGGTCTCCTGCCACCTCGTCGGCGACGACGGCACCGCACCGGACGCCGCCGCCCCGGCCCTTCGTACGATCCCCGGTACCCGCACCGCACGCTAGGAGCAGTCCACTTGTTCACCACCCGGCCGACCCTCCAAGGCACCTTCGGCATGGTGTCCTCCACCCATTGGCTCGCCTCGCAGTCCGCGATGGCCGTCCTGGAGGACGGCGGCAACGCCTACGACGCCGCCGTCGCCGCGGGCTTCGTCCTGCACGTCGTCGAGCCGCACCTGAACGGCCCGGCGGGCGAGGTGCCGATCATCCTCGCGCCCGCCGGGGGAGAGGTGCGCGTCCTGTGCGGACAGGGCGTCGCGCCCGCCGGCGCGACCGTCGCCCACTACCGTTCCCTCGGCCTCGAACTCGTCCCCGGTACCGGCCCGCTCGCCGCCGCCGTACCGGGAGCCTTCGACGCGTGGATGCTGCTCCTGCGGGACCACGGCACCAAGTCCCTCGCCGACGTCCTCAAATACGCCATCGGGTATGCCGAGGACGGCCACGCACCCGTGGAGCGCGTCGGCGAGACCGTCGAGACGGTCCGCGAACTCTTCGAGACCGAATGGCCCTCGTCCGCCGAGATCTATCTGCCCGACGGCCAGTCCCCGCAGCCCGGCGAACTGCTGCGGAACCCGGCGCTCGCCGCGACCTGGCGCCGACTGATCGAGGAGGCGGGCGACGGCTCCCGCGTCGAGCAGATCGACGCCGCGCGGAAGATCTGGAGCGAGGGCTTCATCGCCGAGGCCCTGATCCGCCAGGCCGCCCGCCCCACGATGGACACCAGCGGAACCCGGCACACCGGGATGCTGACCGCCGCCGACCTCGCCGGCTGGGAGGCAAGCTACGAGGCGCCCGCGACGTACGACTGGAACGGCTGGACGCTGTGCAAGGCGGGCGCCTGGAGCCAGGGGCCCGCCTTCCTCCAGCAGCTGGCGCTGCTGCCCTCCGAGCGCGCGGAGCTGCCCGCGTACGGCTGTGCCGAGTACGTCCATCTCCTGATCGAGGGCTGCAAGCTCGCCATGGCGGACCGCGAGGCCTGGTACGGCGACGCCGCAGGACCCGGCACGGCACCCGTCGCCGATCTCCTCTCCGAGGCGTACAACACGGAACGCCGGGCGCTCATCGGCGACAAGGCCTCGTACGAGCTGCGCCCCGGAAGCCCCGGCGGACGCACCGCCCGGCTGAGCGCCCACGCCCGCGCCGTCGCGGCCGGCGAACCCGGCTTCGACGCGCTCGGCCTGTCCGGAGCGGGCGCCGGTGAGCCGACCGTCGCCAAGGGCGGCACCAGCGCGGGCAGCTCACCCGTGCCCGGCGAACCGGATGTCTCGGCGGACGGCGCCACCCGTGGCGACACCTGCCACCTGGACATCGTCGACCGCTGGGGCAACATGGTCGCGGCCACGCCGAGCGGTGGCTGGCTGCAGTCCAACCCGGTCGTCCCGGAGCTGGGCTTCCCGCTCGGCACCCGGCTCCAGATGGCCTGGCTGGAGGAGGACCTGCCCAACTCCCTGACACCGGGCCGCCGTCCGCGCACCACCCTGACCCCGTCCCTCGCCCTCAAGGACGGCGTACCGGTGCTGGCGTTCGGCACACCGGGCGGCGACCAGCAGGACCAGTGGCAGGTGCACTTCTTCCTGGCGGTGGCCCTGCGAGAATCCGTGCGCGGCGGCCTCGACCTCCAGGGCGCCGTCGACGCCCCCAACTGGCACAACGACAGCTTCCCCGGCTCCTTCTACCCGCGCGGCATGCGCCCCGGCAGCGTCACGGTCGAGTCCCGCATGGACGCGGACGTCATCGAGGAGCTGCGGCGGCGCGGCCACGACGTGACGGTCGGCGAGCCCTGGTCGGAGGGGCGGCTCTGCGCGGTGGCACGCGATCCGCGCACCGGAGTGCTCTCGGCGGCGGCCAATCCGCGCGGGATGCAGGGGTATGCCGTGGGGCGGTGACCACCCCGGGACACGCGCAGGCTCCGGCCGAGTCCGGCCGGAGCCCGCACGCGTCGCCTGTTGCGCCGTCAGGCCGCCGCGCGTGTGGGGCGGCGCACCAGCTCTCCGCCGCAGTTCGGGCAGACATGGAGCATGCTCTCGGCGCAGGGCTCGCAGAACGTGCACTCGTAGGAGCAGATACGCGCCTGCGCGTCGAGCGGCAGGGCCGCCTTCTCGCAGCGCTCGCAACGGTCCCGCATCTCCAACGCCATCGCTTCTCCTTGATTCGAGTCGGCTCGACCGCTCCGGCCGACCGGCGCTCCATCTTCGGTCAGGAACGGCCGCCCGTGCCCTGCCCGTCGAGCGAATCCCGAGTGGTCGGCTCCGGCTCCGGCTCCCGAGGAGAGGGCAGGGCCACCGAGGCCGCGGCCGTGGCTTCACGGCGGCGCGCCAGGACGCCGCCCACCCGCGCGGCCACCGGCTCCGCGAACCGTGCGGTCAGCGGGCCGACGATCACGAGGATCAGGACGTACGCCGTGGCAAGCGGGCCCAGGGACGGCTCGATGCCCGCCGTGACCGCGAGCCCCGCGATGACGATGGAGAACTCGCCGCGCGCCACGAGCGCACCGCCCGCCCGCCAGCGGCCCTTGACGGAGATCTTGGCGCGCCGGGCCGCCCAGTACCCGGTGGCGATCTTCGTGCACGCCGTGACGACCGCGAGGGCGAGCGCCGGAAGCAGCACCGGCGGGATGCTCGCCGGATCGGTGTGCAGACCGAAGAAGACGAAGAACACGGCGGCGAACAGGTCCCGGAGCGGCGCCAGCAGACTGTGCGCGCCCTCGGCCACCTCGCCCGACAGCGCGATGCCCACGAGGAACGCGCCCACGGCCGCCGAGACCTGGAGCTGCTGGGCGATCCCGGCGACCAGGATGGTCAGACCGAGGACGACGAGCAGCAGCTTCTCCGGGTCGTCGCTCGAAACGAAGCGCGAGATGAGCCGGCCGTAGCGCACCGCGAGGAACAGCACCAGGCCCGCAGCGCCGAGCGCGATGCCCAGGGTGAGGCTGCCCGCAGCCCAGCCGACACCGGCCAACAGGGCGGTGATGATGGGCAGATAGATCGCCATGGCCAGGTCTTCGAGGACCAGGATGCTGAGGATGACCGGCGTCTCGCGGTTGCCGAGGCGGCCCAGGTCGCCGAGGACCTTCGCGATGACGCCGGACGAGGAGATCCAGGTGACGCCCGCGAGGACGACGGCGGCCACCGGACCCCAGCCCATGAGGAGCGCGGCCAGAGCGCCCGGCACGGCATTGAGCCCCATGTCGACCAGACCGGCCGGGTACTGGGTCTTCAGATTGCTGACCAGATCGCTCGCCGTGTACTCGAGCCCCAGCATCAGCAGGAGCAGGATGACGCCGATCTCGGCGCCGATCGCGACGAACTCCTCACTGGCGCCGAGCGGAAGCAGCCCGCCCTCGCCGAACGCCAGCCCGGCCAGGAGGTAGAGCGGAATGGGGGAGAAGCGGAACCGCCCGGCGAATCTGCCGAGCAGTCCCAACGCGAGGATGATCGCGCCGAATTCGATCAGGAAGACAGCCGAATGCATCGAATCACTCCCGCCCGAGTATCGCGGCGGCGCTCTCCACACCCTCACGGGTGCCGATCACGATGAGGGTGTCGCCGCCCGCGAGACGGAAGTCGGGCGCGGGGGACGGGATGGCATCGGCCCGGCGCAGCACCGCCACGATGGACGCGCCGGTCTCGGTCCGCATCTGGGTCTCGCCCAGCAGCCGCCCGTTCCAGTGCGAGGTGGCCGCCACCTCGATCCGCTCGGCGACCAGGCCCAGATCGGTGGTGTGCAGCAGGTTCGGGCTGTGGTGCGAGGGCATCAACGCGTCGATCAGGGCGGCCGCTTCGCCGGAACTCAGCCGCAGCGACAGCGCGCACGCGTCGGGGTCGTCCGCGCGGTAGGCGCTGAGCGTGCGGGCACCGTCCCGGTGCGCGACCACCGAGATCTGCCGCTGTTCTCGGGTGGTCAGGTCGTACCGGATGCCGATGCCAGGAAGTGGCGTCTGGCTCAGGCGTGAAGCGGGCACAGCTCTCCCCAATTCATGCTGATCGTGTGGATGGGCGTCAACAAAGCGTTAAGGTCACCCTATCGGTCTGATCTTTGCCAGAACTTGGTGGTAGGGGAACCGGTCCGGGGCTAGGCCGCCGAAGCGGGTCGGCCCGCAGCCAGATCTCGTGGTCGATAGTGTGCGGACATGACAAGAAGCGAGCGGCTCGCGGAGCAGTTGGACTGGTACTGGCGCAAGAACCTGCGGCCGCGGCTGGACGGTCTCGCCGACGAGGAGTACTTCTGGGAGCCGGTGCGCGGCTGCTGGAGCATCCGCCCGCGTGGCACCTCGGCCGCACCGATGCCGGTGGGTTCGGGGGAGTGGACGATGGACTTCGCGTCCCCTGACCCGGTGCCGGCGCCGGTCACCACGATTGCCTGGCGGCTGTCGCACATCATCGTCTCGTGCCTGGGCTATCGGGTCGGCTGGCACTTCGGCGGCCAGGACGTCGACTCCGAGACCTTCGCCTACGCGGGGACCGCCGACGAGGCGCTGCAACAGCTCGACGAGATGTACGGGCGATGGAACGCGGGGGTCCGCGAACTCTCGGACGCCGAGCTGGAGAATCCGCCCGCGGTGGGTCCCGAGCGGCTTCCCATGGAGGTCATCGTCCAGCACGTCAACAAGGAGCTGATCCATCACGGCGCCGAGATCTCCCTGCTGCGCGACCTCTACCGCTGGCAGGACCCAACGGACTCCCCCTAGGGCTCGGGCCGCTGCTCGGCCAGCACCGTTTCGACGGAATCGGCCTCGGCTGCCGTCTTGTCCTCGCGGTAGCGCACGACCCGCGCGAAGCGCAGCGTGACGCCCGCCGGATAGCGCGTGGACTTCTGCAGCCCGTCGTAGACGATCTCGACGACCAGCTCCGGACGCACCGTCACCAGGAAACCGTCGTCGCTGACGGCCAGTTCGCGCAGCCGCCCGGTCTGCCAGGCCAGCATCGCGTCCGTCATGCCCTTGAAGGTCTTGCCGAGCATGGCGTACGTCCCGTCCGCCTGCCGCGCGCCGAGATGCAGGTTGGAGAGCTTGCCGGTGCGCCGCCCGTGCCCCCACTCGGCGGCGAGCACCACGAGGTCCAGCGTGTGCACGGGCTTCACCTTCACCCAGGACGCGCCGCGCCGCCCCGCACTGTAGGGCGCGTCGAGCGCCTTCAGTACGACGCCTTCGTGGCCGCGCCGCAAGGTGTCCGCGAAGAAGCCCTCGGCGGACCGGCGTTGGGCCTCGTCCGCCGGATCGTCCACGAGCGTGCGGCGCACCCGCATCGGCTCCGGCACGAGCCGGGACAGCTGAGCGTGCCGCTCGGCGAACGGCAGATCGAGCAGATCCCGACCATCGGCGTACAGGGCGTCGAAGAAGACGGGGGACAGGGGCAGTTCGGCCGCCGCCTTGGCCACGTCGACGCGCGAGCCGACCCGCCCGGCGATCTCCTGGAAGGGCCGGGGCCTGCCGTCGGAGCCCAGAGCGATCAACTCGCCGTCCAGGATGAAGGACGTACTGCCCGCCAAACCCCTCGCTGCGTCGACGAGTTCGGGAAGTCGATCGGTGATGTCGTCGAGCGTACGGGTGTAGACGTGTACGTCGGCTCCGCTGCGATGCACCTGGACGCGGATGCCGTCCAGTTTCTCCTCGACCGCGCACGGCCCCAGCTTGTCGAGGCCTTCACCCACGGAGGCGGCGCCCTGCGCGAGCATCGGCAGGACGGGCCGCCCGAGACTGAGCCGGAACTCGTCCAGTGCCTCGGGGCCATGGGCGAGCAGCGCCTCGGCGACGGGACTCACCGCTCCGGCGAGCATCACGGCACGGCGCACCGCCGTGGCCGGCACCGCCGTGGCCGGCACCTCCGTGGCCCGCGCGAGCCCCTCCACGGCGATCGCGTCGAGCGCGCCCTGCCTGACCTCACCGGTCAGCAGCCCGAACAGGAACTTCTGCTCCTCGCCGGTGGCCGCACCCAGCAACTCCCGCACGAGACGACTGCGTTCGGCCTGGGACCCGGAACCGGTGACGGCGCCGATGGCGGTGAGCGCGGCATCCGTGCCATGTACCGTCAGGGTGGGTTCGGCGGCGGGCTCGACGGGGTCCTTCAAGAGATTCCAGCCGATGCCCATGCGGCCCTGGGGGAGCCGTCCGGACAGATACGGGATAACGATCGGTACGTCGTCCGGACGCGCCGCCCGGAACAGGTCGGCCAGTAGCCCGATCTTCCCGGAGCGGGCGGAAGTGGCGGCGACGGCGTGGGAGACGTGGGCGAGCCGGGCAAGGAGCATGCGGGTTTCCTTCCCTGGACCCGTCGATTCCTGACAGGCGTTGCTCCGGGTGGCCGCTGGGCTGTGGGGTGCGCCTGGAGGGTGTGTCTACGGGGAGTGGCAGATCTGGATGGGACCGATCCAGGGCTCGCAGACCGGGTCGGGCTCAGGCTCGGGCTCGGGGGTGGGCTCGACGGGGGTCGGCTGCGGGGGAGGGGTCGGCTCGACGGGGGTCGGGTCGACTGGAGTGGGGGTCGGAGTCGGGGTGGGCGGCTGCGGGGTCGGTGTCGGAGTGGGGGTGGGCGGCTGCGGTGTCGGCGTCGGTGTGGGGGCCGGGACCGTCGGCTCAGGGGGTGGTGTCGGTTCCACGGGCTCGACCGGCGTCACCGGCTCCGCGGGTTCCACGGGTTCGGCCGGGGCAGCCTCGGGTTGCTGCTGTTCAGGGGCGGGCGCGGGGGCTTGCTCCGGTGCCTGCTGCTCGGCCGGTGCCTCCTCCGCGGCCGGTGCGGGCGGCGGCTCGGCGGCAGGGGCCGGATTCCGGGGCTCCGGAACCGGCGCCTCGGCGGCCGGCGGCTGCGGTGCCTCGCTCTCCACGGCGGTGGCCTGCTGCGGCGGCACCGCATGCCCCGACCCGCCGAGCATGAGCCCGGCGGCCACCGCGGCGCCCGCCACGGAGGCGCCGACGACGCCGACCGCGGCGGCCTGCGCCTTTCCGCCTCCGGTCAGGACATGACGTACACCGTGCAGGAATCCCCCGTGCCCGCCGGAAGTCGAAGCCGAAGCCGAAGCCGCGCCCGCGGCCCCTGCGGACCCCGCCGCCAGCGGCAGGAGGAACTTCCCCGCGCCACCCAGGACGAAGATCAGCAGCGCCGGTCCCACCAGCGCGGGCAGCCGGTCGTTGGCGCGGGTGAGCAGCGCGAGCCTGGCCCGGCAGTCGGCGCAGCCGTCGAGATGGGCGACGAGCCGCTCGGACTGCCGGGCGGAGGCCTCGCCGCGTATATGGCCGGGTATCCGCTCCCAGTGCCGCTCGCACGCGGGATCCTCGGGCGTTCCGGGGTGCGCCCGCAGGAACGCCTGCCGCATTCCTTCGCGGGCCCGGTGCAGCAGCACGGCGGTGGCGCCCTGTCCCGCCCCGATCCGGCGGCCGACGGCCTCCAGCGGCTGGCCCTCCGCCTCCGCGAGCCACAGCGCCTTCACCCAGCGCTCGGGCAACTGGCCGAGGACCCGGCTCAGCAGATCCACGGACGATACGCGCTCGCCCGGATCGTCGGCGCCTTCGCTGCGTACGTCGACGCTCTCGACGGCATCGGTGATCCGCGGGTCACGCGGCGTCTCGCGCGCCGCGCCGCGCCCCACCGACGCGGCCAGGTGCCGCACGGTCGTCATCAGATACGCCGGTACGTTCTCGATCTCGTGCCCGGCGGATAGCCGCCGCCACACGCGGAAGTGCGCCTCGGCCACGAGGTCGTCCGCGACCCAGGCGTTGCCGGTCAGGGAGCGGGCGTAGGCGACGAGGCGCGGCTGCTCCTCCTGGTAGATGCGGGCGTACTCGGCCGTGGCTGGCACGTCGGTCATGGCAGGACACTCTCCCGTTCCCACTGCGGGGGGTTCGGACGAGTTCGAAACTCTAGGTCACAAATGTCGGACTTGTGAGAGTGGAGTGGCGTAGGTCACATCAATCGCCCCGCGTGTCTCCGTAATGCACTGCCTCGCCCCGGACTCGTACAGGCACGGAAGGAATCAGCACACGCAGCAGAAACGCGACGAGAAAGAGGAGCCGGTCATGGCCGTCACCCTGGAGCAGTCCGCCCGTGCCCGCCTGATCACCCCCGAGGGGCGGGAGCGCGCGCTGTCCGTGACCCTGCGCTACGCGTCGGCCGACCCCCTGGCCGTCCAGACCGTCTTCCCGTCCGAGGCCTCCCTCGACGGGGCCGAGGTCACCTGGATCTTCGCCCGGCAGCTCCTGGAGGAGGGGCTGCGTGCCCCTGCCGGGGGCGGTGACGTGCACATCTGGCCGTGCGGGCGGGCGCGGACGGTGCTGGAGTTCCATGCGCCGCAGGGTCTTGCCGTGGTGCAGTTCGACCGGGCCGTGCTGCAGAGGTTCCTGCTGCGCTCGTACGCCGTGGTCGGTGCGGGGAGCGAGGTGACCGGCCTGGACCTGGACCGGAATCTCGCCCGCCTGCTCGGCGGGGTCTGAGGCACTCCCCATCCAGCCCGCCATTAGGTTAGGCTGCCCTAATCTCAAGAGTGGCTTGTGGGTGTTCAGGGGAGGAGCGACGCGGTGGGACACGGCTGGGAGGGGGTGGTCCTCAAGCTATTCCGCGGCAAGGACTTCGAGTTCACGGTGACCGGAGCCGAAGACGTCACCGAGCACTACCGGCGTCTGCACCTGACGGACGGCGGCATGCTCGCGCTGACCGGGGTGCACCCGACGATGTGGGTGCGGCTGTGGTTCGACCGAGACGGCAAGAGCCACCAGCGGGCCTACACGCTGGTGAACCCCGATCCCGACGCCGGTACGTTCAGCCTCGAGTTCGCCCTGCACGACGGCCAGGCCAGCGAGTGGGCGCGCAAGGCCGCTCCCGGCGACACGATCGAGGCCACGGTGCAGGGCACCGGCTTCGAGGAGCCCGACCCCAAGCCGTCGCGCCTCCTCGTGATCGGCGACACGGCGGCCCTCCCGGCCGTCAACTCCCTCCTGACCGCGCTGCCCCAGGTGCCGGCGACGATCTGGTTCGAGACGCAGCACGCCGAGGACCACGACCTGGAGCTGCGCGTCGACCCGGCGCTGCACGACGTGCACCGGGTCGAGCGACGGGACTCCGGGCGGCAGCTGGTCGGCGAGGTCAAGGCCGCACTGCCCGCCCTGGTCCAGGACCCCGCCGACGTCTACGTCTGGATCACCTGCGACACCACGACCACCCGGACCCTCGCCTCTTACGTACGCAAGGAACTGGGCATCCCGAAGCACCGCGTGCACGCACTGGGCTACTGGCGCCCGGGCAAGCGCTAGGGCCGCCAGGCGCCGCCCGACGTCCGGCGCCTGACCACCACGACCGCGCCCGCGACCAGGGCCGCCGAGCCCGCCCCGACCAGCAGGATCGCCGTCCAGTCCGAGCCGTCCGACGCGCCGGGATCCGTGGTCGGCGCGGCCTGCGCGGCGACCGGTGCCGGACCCTGCGCCGTGCGCGAGCCCTTGCTGTCGGGGAGCAGCGAGCCGACCGGCCTGGCATGCCCCGCCGCCTTGAAGCCCCAGTCGAGCAGCGACCTCGCCTCCTCGTACACGGCGTGCCCGCCGCCCGCCTGAGGGTTCATCACCGACACGACCAGGGTGCGGCTGCCGCGCTGCGCCGCGCTGATCAGGGTGTTGCCCGCACGGCTGGTGTAGCCGTTCTTGATGCCGATCAGTCCGGGGTAGCGAGCGACGCCGTCGGCGCCGGTCAGCAGCCGGTTGGTGTTCTGGATGGGGTAGGACCAGTTGCCGTGCGGGAACCGGGCGACCGACGTCGAGCAGTAGCGGGCGAACTCGGGGTCCGCGAGACCGGCCCGGCCGAAGACCGCCAGGTCGTACGCCGACGAGACCTGCCCCGCCGCGTCATAGCCGTCCGGCGAGACCACATGGGTGTCGTGGGCGCCCAAGGCGCGGGCCTTGGCGCGCATCTGACGGACGGTCTGCTGCCAGCCGCCGTTGAGTCCGGCGAGCACATGGACGGCGTCGTTCCCGGAGCTGAGGAAGACGCCCCGCCACAGGTCGGAGACGCGGTAGCTGCGCCCGGCCGCCACGCCCACGAGGCTGCTGCCCTCGCCGACGTCCGCGAGCTCGCGCTCGGTGACCTTGTGGGTGGCGGCGGCGTCGAGGTGCGGCAGGGCGGTGAGGGCGAAGAGCGACTTGAGGGTGGAGGCGGGCGGCAGCCGGCGGTGGGCGTTGCGCGCCGCGAGCACCTCGCCCGTACGGGCGTCGGCCACCAGCCAGGCGAGTGCCGATACGTCCTTCGGTACGGCCGGGGCGCCGGCGCCGGGCCGGGCGTGGGTGCCGGGCCGGTCGAGCAGGGTCGAGGAGTACGCGGGGGCCGGCTTCGGCGGCGCCGGTTCGGCGGGGGCGGCCGCCGCGAAGGGTGTGGGCAGGAGGACCAGAGCAACGATCGCGAGGGCCGCGGAGCGGACGGATGAGGAGCGCGGAAGGTACCTGATGACCATTCAGCCACCGTAGGAGCAGGGGCAGAAGTCCGCAGGTCAGCTTGGTCCGGGTGGATGTATGGACTGGGCCGGGAGAGGGTGCCGGGGGCGGACCGCAACGCCCCGGCCGTCAAATGGCGGCTGCCGGCGGCCGGTTGCTCAGCCGCGCGGGTGGATGTGCAGATCCGGCCCGGTCGACCTGCCTAGCGCCGCCTTCCGGAGGATCTGGGACACCGGCGAGGTCGTGATGTGTGCGGCGGGACGCAAAGGGCTGCGCCACCCGGACGCCGGGCTGCTCACCCTCGACTTCGAGACCCTGCACGTACCGGCCGCGCCCGGCCAGACGGGCCTCGTGGTGCATGTGTTCAGCGCCGGCGAGGGCAGCGGGGAGGCCGCCGCCCTCGCCGGACTGGCCGAATCCTCCGCGGCGACCAGGCAGCAGGCCGCCGCGCTCTGAGGCGGTCGCGCCCGCGTCAGGCCGGGAGGACCTTCTCGATGGCGGCGACGAGCTCCGCGGCGTCCGGCTCGGTCTGCGGGGAGAACCGCGCGGCGACGGAACCGTTCGCGTCGATCACGAACTTCTCGAAGTTCCAGCGGATGTCACCGCTGTGCCCCTCGGCGTCCGCCGCGCCGACGAGGTTCTCGTACAGCGGGTGCCGCGCGTCACCGTTGACGTCGACCTTCTCGGTGAGCGGGAACGTCACGCCGTACGTCGCCGAGCAGAACTCGGCGATCTCCTCCGACGTACCGGGCTCCTGGCCCATGAACTGGTTGCACGGCACGCCCAGCACGGTGAACCCACGGTCCGCGTACTGCGCGTGCAGCCGCTCCAGGCCCGTGTACTGCGGGGTGAGCCCGCACTTGGAGGCGACGTTGACGATGAGGACGGCTTTGCCCTGGTACTGGGCCAGATTCGCGGGGCCGCCCTGAAGGGCGCCGATCTCTGCGTTCTCGTAGACAGACATGATGCGGAGCGTACGCCGCCGGGCGGCGGCGCTCATTCCCGGGGGCGTGCCGGGGCCGGGGGTGTGCACCACCCGGCGGTGAGCGAGCGGCCCCCGCTCACTGAGGCTCCGCCCTGTTCAGGCGGCCGTGTGCCACCAGCTCTACGGTCACTGCCACCGCGATCGCCTGCACCGCCATCAGGGCGATCAGCACGAACAGCTGGACCGCGCCCGCGAGGAGCGGGGACGCGCCGCCCAGGAGCATCCCCACGAACGCTCCGGGCAGCGTGACCAGGCCCACCGTGCGCGTCTGGTCGAGCCCCGGGAGCAGCGCGTCCGAGGCAGCGGGGCGGATCACCTCCAGGCGGGCGTCCCGGTCGGGCAGTCCCAGGGCCAGGCCCGCCTCGAACTCGCCCTTGCGGGCCTGGAGTTCGTCGAGGGCGCGGCGCCCGCCGAGCACCGTCGCCGTCAGCGCCCCGCCGATGAGGATGCCCGTCACCGGGATCATCGCGATGCCCCGCACCGGAAGCAGCCCGGCCAGCGTCAGCGCCGCCACCACCGGGACGACGGGAACGGCGATGGGCAGCGCCGCCCACCACCAGGAGCCGTTGGCGGTGATGCGCCGGCCCGCCGTGCGGGTGGCCACGGCGAACATCAGGAGCAGGAAGGCGAAGAGCGCCGCCAAGTGGTGGACGACCCAGCCGATCGCGAGGGACACCACACCCAGTTGGGCCGCCGCCCGCACCCCGGCCACCACGATCTCGCGGGCCCTGCCGTACGAACCGTCGGGGGAGAGCCGGAACACGGCGGCCGTCGTGGCGGCGACCAGCAGCAGCACGAGCAGCGCCGCACCGAGCGTCGCGTTGACCGGAAGCAGGGCCTGAGCAGCGAGATCACGCACCCGCCCACCCTAGGCCGCACAGGACCCGGGAGATCGGAATCCGCCCGCACAAGCTGCGCCAGCGGGTCGTCGCGCGGCTGTCCGGGATGTGAGGATGCACGCAGAACATGTGATGCCGAAGAAAAGAAGGGCTGACCTCATGGCGCAGCAGGTACAGGGCGTGATCGCCCGCGCGAAGGGCGAGCCGGTCAGGATCGAGACGATCGTCGTGCCGGATCCGGGGCCCGGGGAGGCCGTGGTGAAGGTGCAGGCGTGCGGGGTCTGCCACACCGATCTGCACTACCGGGAGGGCGGCATCAACGACGACTTCCCCTTCCTCCTCGGCCATGAGGCCGCGGGTGTCGTCGAGTCGGTCGGCGACGGCGTCACCGAGGTCGCGCCCGGCGACTTCGTCATCCTCAACTGGCGTGCGGTGTGCGGCCAGTGCCGCGCCTGTCTGCGCGGCCGGCCCCAGTACTGCTTCGCCACGCACAACGCGAAGCAGAAGATGACCCTCACCGACGGCACCGAGCTGTCGCCCGCGCTCGGCATCGGAGCCTTCGCCGAGAAGACCCTCGTCGCCGCAGGCCAGTGCACCAAGGTCGACCCGGAGGCATCGCCCGCCGCCGCCGGACTCCTCGGCTGCGGTGTCATGGCGGGCATCGGCGCCGCCATCAACACCGGAGAGGTGGGCCGGGGCGACTCGGTCGCCGTCATCGGCTGCGGCGGTGTCGGCAACGCGGCGGTCGTGGGCGCGCGGCTCGCCGGAGCCGCGAGGATCATCGCCGTCGACATCGACGACAAGAAGCTGGAGACGGCCAAGGGCCTCGGGGCCACCCACACCGTCAACTCCCGTGCCACCGACCCGGTCGAGGCGATCCGCGAGCTGACCGGCGGCAACGGCGCCGACGTCGTCATCGAGGCGGTCGGCCGCCCGGAGACGTACGAACAGGCCTTCTACGCCCGTGACTTGGCGGGTACGGTCGTCCTGGTCGGCGTGCCGACCCCGGACATGCGCATCGATCTGCCGCTGCTCGACGTGTTCGGGCGCGGCGGCGCGCTCAAGTCGTCGTGGTACGGCGACTGTCTGCCCTCCCGCGACTTCCCGATGCTCATCGACCTGTACCGGCAGGGCCGGCTCGACCTGGACGCGTTCGTCACCGAGACGATCGCCCTGGAGGACGTGGAGAAGGCCTTCGAGCGGATGCACCACGGAGACGTCCTGCGTTCGGTGGTGGTCTTCTGATGGCGGCCGGCAGCACGGGAGGCGCACGCGTCGACCACCTCGTCACGTCCGGCACGTTCTCCCTCGACGGGGGCACCTGGGACGTCGACAACAACGTATGGATCGTGGGCGACGACAGCGAGGTCGTCGTGATCGACGCCGCGCACGACGCGGACGCGATCGCGGCGGCCGTCGGGGAGCGCCGGGTCGTCGCGATCGTGTGCACGCACGCCCACGACGACCACATCGACGCGGCCCCCGCGCTCGCCGCCCGCACCGGCGCCCCGATCCTGCTGCACCCCGCCGACACGGAGCTGTGGAAGCAGAAGCACCCCGACCGGGCGCCCGACGGCGAGCTGGCCGACGGCCAGGAGCTGACCGTGGCGGGCACGACCCTGCGGGTGCTGCACACGCCCGGCCACTGCCTGGGCGCGGTCAGCCTGTACGCCCCGGAGCTCGGCACCGTGTTCACCGGCGACACGCTCTTCGCGGGCGGGCCGGGGGCTACGGGCCGCTCGTTCAGCGATTTCCCGACGATCGTCGAGTCGATCAGGGAGCGGCTGCTGACCCTGCCGCCCGAGACGGTGGTGCGGACCGGGCACGGCGACAGCACGACGGTCGGCGCGGAGGCGCCGCACCTGGAGGAGTGGATCGCCAGGGGGCACTGAGCCTGAACGGCAGTTGAGCCCGGACGCCAATGGGGTCCAGGCAACGGTCGAGCCTTCTTTCACGGCGGCGGCCTCGCGACTTCGCGGGGCCGCCGCCGGTCTTTCTGGCTTGAGCGGCGCTAGAACGTCGGCCCAGCCTGGTAGCACGGACACTTGATCTCCGATAAGTTAGGCAAGGCTTACCTAATGGAGGTTGACGAATGGGTGTCCGTCACATCAGCACGACCGTGCCCACCGCAGCGCAACGCGCGCGCTCACTGCTCGCCGCCGCGTGGTCCTGCGCGGTGACCACCGAGATCGGCAGGGACGAACTCGTCGGCGCGCACAGCGTCGGCGCGGACGGCACGGTCCTGCTGATCCCGCCGCGCGACAGCGCACTGGCCACCGCGATGATCTGCGCGCCGCGAGGGGAACCGTCCACGCTGCTCGAACTCGCCGATGTCGCTCCCGTGCCGGTCAGGGACCGGATCAGGGCCCGGCTGTTCCTGTCGGGGGCCCTCGTGCCCGAAGGCGACCGCTTCATCTTCGCGCCGACCTGCGCCGTCCTGCACGACGCCGACGGCGAACGGATCGGCATCGACCTCGACGAACTCGCCCTGGCCGCCCCCGATCCCCTCGCCGAGGCGGAGGCCCGCCTGCTCACCCATCTCGCGGATGCGCACGAGGACGCGGTCGAGCAGCTGACCCGGCTCGTGCACGCGGACAGCCTGCACGGCGTGGTGCGCGTACGCCCGCTCGCCATCGACCGGCACGGCCTCACCCTGCGCCTGGAGCGGGCCCGCAGCCAGGCCGACGTACGGCTGCAGTTCGACGAGCCCGTCGAGGACCTCGCCCAGGTGACCGAGCGCATGCACGTCCTGCTGACCAGGGCCCGGCACGTGCGCCGCCCGCTACTGCGCCCCGCGACCCCCGAGTCCTGAGCCCGCCGACGGCGTGGACCGCATCGACCGCAGCGCCAGCACGAGGACCCCGATGTCGTCGAGGAAGACCGGATCGGGCAGCAGATCAGCGGGCAGCACGAGATAGCAGACCGCACCCCAGAACACCCACCGGCGTTCCACCGGCAACCCCGCCCGCCGCAGACCACGGCGTGCCCGGACCAGGCGTACCAGCAGCATGACCGCGACCACGAGCGTCGCGGCCGCCAGGACCCCGGCGGCCACGAGGAGGACCGTGACTTCTGTGCTCATAAGACCCTGACCTCCCGTCCTGAACATCCCCAACATCCTGAACGTCCCGAACGGGCGCTGAGCCCCAGGCTAGACGCACCCGACCGGCAGCGCGCGCATGCGCCGTCCCCCGCCGTCCCCGACCGGACGGCCGCCAGAGCATCCCGCTCCGCCCTCCCATGACGGACGATGGAGGCCGGCATCACCGCCGGCTCCGCCAACTCCGTCCGGGAAAGGTCGAGATGAGCCAGACGTTGATCACGGCAGGGCGGGTTCTGACCGGCCCGAAGGGCGAGCACGTCACGGACGGGGCAGTGCTGACGGACGGCTCCGCCATCGTCGCGGCCGGCCCCCGTGGCGCCGTCGAGCCGATGGCGCCCGCCGGAGCACGGCGGCTCGCCCTGCCCGACACCACCGTGCTGCCCGGCCTCATCGACGCCCATGTCCACCTCGTCTTCGACGCGAGCAAGGACCCGGTGGCCGTCCTCGACGCCCACGACGACGGCACCCTGATGACGGCCATGGAGGAGCGGGCCCGCCAGTTCCTGCACAGCGGCGTCACCACCGTGCGCGATCTGGGCGACCGGGACCGCATCACCCTGCGGCTGCGCGCGGCGATCGCCGCCGGCAGCGTGCCCGGACCACGCGTTCTCGCCGCCACCACACCGATCACCAGCAAGGGCGGCCACTGCTGGTTCCTCGGCGGCGAGGTCGAGGGGGAGGACGAGATCCGCGCCCTGGTCCGCCGCAACGTGGAGCTCGGCGCCGACGTCATCAAGGTGATGGCCACCGGCGGCGGCCTCACCCACGGCGGACCCGCCGCCTGGCAGGCCCAGTTCGGCGCCCCCGAGATCCGCGCCGTCGTCCGTGAGGCGCACGGGGCCGGACTGCCGGTCGCCGCCCATGGACACGGCACCGCGGGGATCGTGGCCGCCGTGATGGCCGGCGTCGACACCATCGAGCACTGCACCTGGATGAACCGCAAGGGCATCGGCCTGCGCGAGGACGTCCTGGACGCCATCGTCGACAAGGGCATCCGGATCTGCCCCACCGTCAGCCCCGACTGGCGGATGCTCCCGATGTTCTTCGGCGCCGAGCGCGCCAAGGCGATGTTCGACCAGGTGCGCACCATGGCCGAGCACGGCGCACGCCTCATCGCGGGGACCGACGCCGGGGTGCAGCGCGCGGGCTGCGACGGACTCGCCCAGAGCCTCGGCTTCTACCAGCACCTGGGCCTCGCACCGGACCGCGTCCTCGACATGGCGACCACGGAGGCCGCCGACGCCCTGGGCATCGCCGACCACGTCGGACGCCTCGCCGCCGGCTACCGCGCCGACATCGTCGCGGTGGGCGGCGACCCCCTCAAGGACGTGGCCGCGCTGGAGGACGTACGCATGGTCATGGCGAACGGCGCGATCGTGCACGGCGCGGGCGGCATCGACGGCAAGATGGTGGACCGTGGATGAGAAGACACCGCGGACCGCGGAACCCGTTCAGGCACTGATCGTCGTCGACATGCAGTCGGCCTTCGTGACCGGCGAGGGCGCCGTGCCCGAAGCCGCCCGCGTCCTGGACCGCACGACCGACCTGATGACACGGGCCCGCGCCGCCGGCGCCCTGGTCGTCCAGCTCCAGAACGACGGCGAGCCCGGAACACCGGACGAACCCGGCACGCCCGGCTGGGAGATACACCTCCCGGTGGACACCGACCGGGGCGAGCGCGTCCTGCGCAAGACCGTCGACGACGGCTTCGAGGAGACCGAACTCGCCGAGCTGCTCCGCGAGTCGGGCGTGGACGCGGTCGCCGTGTGCGGGGTGATGTCGGAGATGTGCGTCATGGCGACCGCGCGTACCGCGCTCGACCTGGACTTCCGCGTCGTCATGCCGCACGACGCGCACGCCACGTACGACATCCGGGCCGCCGAGGGCATCAGCGACGTGGTCCCGGCGGCGATGGTGTCGCGGGTCGCCGAATGGGCCCTCGGCGACGAGATCGAGATCGTCGCGAGGGCCCGTGACGTGGACTTCACCAAGCCGTAGGACTTCGCCGAGCGGCAGGCCTTCACCGCGCGGTGTACGCGCCGTCCACCAGGTGGTAGCTGCCGTGGATGAACGAGGCGCGCTCCGACAGGAGGAAGACGATCAGCTCGGCGACCTCCTCGGAGTGCCCGAGCCGGCCCGCCGGGTGCAGGGCGACCAGGGAGTCGTACGCCTCCTTCGCCATGTTCTGCAGGAGCGGGGTCTCGATGAAGCCGGGGCCGACCGCGTTCACGCGGATGCCCTTGGCGGCGTACTCCGCGGCGGCCGTCTTCGTCAGCCCGACCACGCCGTGCTTGGCGGCCACATAGGCGGGGGAGCCCGCGAAGCCGACCGAGCCGAGGATCGAGGCGACGTTCACGATCGCGCCCGCGCCGGCCGCCTCCATGGCGGGGATTTCGTGGCGCATGGAGTAGAAGACGCCGTCCAGGTTCGTGCGCACGACGCGGTTGTATACGTCGATGTCGTACTCGCCCGTCGGCTTGCTCTCCCCGCCGATGCCCGCGTTGTTCACCGCGAGGTCGAGCCCGCCGAAGGTGTCGACGGCGAACGCCACCGCGGCCTCGACCGACGCGGGCTCGGTGACGTCCACGGCGACGGCCGCGGCCTTGATGCCCTCGGCCGCGAGGTCTTCGGCGGCCTTGCGCGCGCCGTCCGCGTTGTAGTCGGCGATCACGACGTTCGCCCCGCCCTGGCCGAGGCGGCGGGCCGTGGCCAGGCCGATGCCGGAGGCGGCGCCGGTGACCAGCGCGGTCTTTCCGGCGAACTCGGTGGCGTAGTCGGGGAGGGAGGGGACGGAGGAGGTGGCGGGGGTCGTGCTCATGGTGCTCTTCACTTTCCTTCTGCGGTGTGGGGGGCCGCGAGGGCGGCCTCCCCGGTCAGGACGGCGTAGGCCCGCTCCACATGCGCGGCGAGTTCCGCGTCGTCCTCGTGTCCGCCGCGTGCCCAGCTGCGCAGGGCGGCGGTCAGGACCCCGGCGGCGGCGCCGACGACGACGGCCGGGCGCTGGTCCCGGACGGGGTCGGTGCCGAGCCGGTCGGCGATGATCCGGACGGACTCGTCCTGGGCGTCGACCCGGACGCGTTCGTACGCGGCGAACAGTGCCGGTTCCGTGTCGACGAGCGCGAGCAGGGCCCGCGTCCGGGGGCGGCGGTGCCAGCCGGGGGTCTCGGGGTCGGCGAGCCAGTCCTGGACGGCCGCGCGGTAGGCGGCGAGCGGGGGCTCGTCGGCGGGGCGGACGCGCAGCGCCGCGTTGATCCGGTCGCCGTCGGCGCGGGTGAAGTCGAGTGCCGCGGCCTCCTTGCCCGTGAAGTGCCGGCTGAAGGTGCGGCGCGTGACGTCGGCGCGCTCGGCGATGGCCTCCACGGTGACGGCCGCGAGGCCGCGCTCCAGGATCAGGTCGAGCGCCGCGTCGGCGAGCGCCTCCCGCGTCCGGCGGGCCTTGCGCTGCCTGCGGTCCTCACCGCTTGGGCTGCGCTCCGGGGGCCGGGGCGTCTGGGTGGAATCCGTCGCCTTCATGTCTTCGACTGTACACCCATCACGTCCCAATGAGACATCTGTCCCTACGGGACGGAAACTGCGAAGCCCCGGCTGAGACGGGAGAGCCGTCGGTTGTCCCGCTGTCGGCCGGGGTAGGTCCGCACGGTGCTTTCCTTACCCTCTTACGCCCCGTCGTCGACTGCCCGGTTCGCCGCCGAGGGCTATCTGCGTCTGCGCTCGCTGGTTCCGCCGCGCCTGCTGGAGGAGCTCGACCGGGAGGTCGAGCGGCTCGAAAAGCTGGCCGTACGACGGGACTTCGCCATGGCGTCCATGGGTGACTCGCCCCGCCACATGACCACCCTCGGCGGTAACGCCATCGCCAGGGAATCCGTCCTGATCCCGCGTCTGTACGGCGACGTGGAACTCCTGGGCTGGCTCGGCCGGGTGGCGGACCTGCCCGTCGTCGCCGTCGCCGACCCGCTGGAGCGGCATGTCCTGAACGTCCTGCACCGCCCCGGCGACACCCACGGTGCCCACACCGACGACTACCCGCTGGCCCTCGTGCTGTTCACCGAGGCCCCCGCCGATCCGGCCGACGGCGGCCTGCTGCAGTACACCCCCGGCGCGAGTGCCCTCGACGCCCTGGAGGCCACGGCCGTCGAGGCCCATCACCGGCGCGGCGACGGCTACCTCCTGCGGGCCGACACCGCCGCCCACCGGGTCACCGCGCTGCGCAGACCCGGCCTCCGCCGTACCGTGCTGAACTTCGCCTACACCACCGCGGACCGGCAAGCGGTGCGCACGCCCTCCGCCACCCAGCTGTACGAGCCCTAGAGCGGCAGCGCGCACACGGCGACCGGAGCCGCGAACGGCTCGCCAGTCAGGCGCAGTTGCCCCTTCTTGCCCACCCGGAAGACACTCACCGTGCTCGACTTCTGGTTCGCCGCGAACAGCAGCCGCTGCGACGGAGAGAAGGCGATGTGCCGGGGGAAGTCCCCGCCGACCGGCACGGTGTCGAGCAGCCGCAGCCGGGCGCCGCCCGCCTCGACGGCGTACCGGGTCAGGCTGTTGTGCCCGCGATTGGCGAGGAAGGCGAAGTCGCCCTCGCGGGTGACGAGCAACTGCGCCGGATAGCTGGTCCCTTCGCCCGTCCCCGTGGGCTGCGGCTCGCCCGGCGTCAGCCGCCCGCTCGCCGGGTCGTACGCGCAGACGGCCACGGTGTTGTCCACCTCGTTCGCCAGATAGGCGAACCGCCCGGACGGATGGAAGGTGAGATGCCGCGGTCCCGCGCCCGGACGCACGGTGGCGTACGAGACCTGCCGCAGCGTCCCCGCCTTCGGGTCGAGGCGGTAGCTGTAGACGGTGTCGTTGCCCAGGTCCACGGCGAGCACATGTCCGCCGTCCGGGCTGGTCACGATCTGGTGCGCGTGCGGCCCGTCCTGGCCTGGGCCCGGCGGCGGCGCGGAGTGCGTGACCAGATCGGTCAGCTCGCCCAGGGCGCCCGAGCGTTGGATCGGATGGACGGACACGTTCCCGGAGAGATAGTTGGCGCTGAGCAGCCAGCGGCCGTCCGGGTGCACCGACAGATGACAGGGCCCGGCGCCGCCGGTGTCGCGCGAGCCGAGGGCTTCGGGGCCGGAGGGGGAGAGCGCGATCGCCGTCACGCCGCCCTGTTCCCGCTCATTGACGGCGTAGAGCGTCCTGCCCGAGGGGTGGAGACAGAGGTAGGAGGGGTCGGGTACGCCGGTCAGGGTGCCGGTGGCGGTGACGCGTCCCGTGGCATCGTCGTACGTCGCCAGGCCGAGGCCCGTGCCACCGCCGGGCTTGGTCGTGTACGTACCGAGGAAGAGCGGCCGTGTGAGACGTGGCCGCAGGGTCGGGGACAGGGCCGAGGCGGGCGCGGGCGAGGAGACTGCCGCGGCGGCAGCGGTGGCGGCGATCGCTCCGATGAATCCGCGGCGCCCCCAGCCGTTCGCCTCGGGCTCTCCGTCGGACGTCCGGTCCATGCCTGCCTCCATGTCCGTTCCTCATGTGCCGGGGGTGACGCATGTGAAAGACAGAGTGCGGCTCGGGGGCGGCACGGGCAAGAGGCGCAACAAGAGTTGCGTTCTGCGCAATGGAAGGGAGAGGCGTTGGCGGGCGCTCGTGCCGGCGCTATTGAAAGATATTGGAGTAGACCAATGGCGGATTGGGAAATCAGGCGGAACGCGCCCGCAGCGACCCGCCGGCATTGCTCACCTGCGACGTTTCCATCTGGGTGTTGAACAGACGAACGAGCGACTCGGCGCGCGGCTCTCGCGATCGTGAGCCGCCCATGGTATAGACATGTGAAGGAAGTACCCCTCGGCTTGTCCCCGATGCCGGGCGGCTTTCCTCCGGAAGGTCTGTTCTCGTGCACGCTCCCGATCACATCCCCGCTCACGCCCCTGCTCTCCACGCCGCGACGACGCGGAGTTCTCCCCTGCGGCGCTTTCGCCGACGCCTCCGCATGTCCGGCGCCGGCGCACGGCGCCGGAGGCGGGAGGCAGGCATCGCCCGCGTACTCGTCGCAGGCTGTCTGGTCCGTGTCTCGCTCCACGGCGAGATAACGGGACACCAGGCCGACTCGCTGGCAGCCCAGCTGCACCGACTCGTCCAGGACGGCTGCCGGCATCTCGTCGTCGACCTCTCCGAGGTGACCTACCTGGCGCGCGGCGGCGCGACCGTGTTCTTCGGAGTGCTGAGGTCGCTCAAGGACGTCGAGGGCTCCATGCATGTGCGGGGGGCCTGCCCCCGCACCGCCGACACGCTGCACTGTCTGGGGATGGGACGTCTCCTCGCCGACGGCGACGAGTCATAGACCTGATCCCACGACCACGCCCACACCCACGCGCGCACGCCTGGTCCTAGACCGCCTGAGCGCGATGCGTCGTGCGGCCGTCGAGGACGGTCAGCAGCACCGGCACGTCCGGCAGATCCGTGGCCTCGGTGGTCAGCGGGTCCTCGGCCAGCACGGTCAGGTCGGCGCGGCAGCCGACCGCCAGCCGCCCTGCCTCATGCTCGTCGCCCGCCGCGCGGGCCGCGTTCACCGTCATGGCCCGCAGCGCTTCCAGTGCCGTCAGCGCCTGTTCGGGGCCGTGCGGCGGCTGGTCCAGATCGCGGCTCGGGCGGCGGTGCCGGGCGCCAGCCAGCACTCCCAGCGGCGGGAAGGGCGCGATGGGCCAGTCGGAGCCGAGCACGACCGTGGCCCCGGAGTCCCACAGATCGCGGCAGCGCCAGGCGCGCGAGGCCCGCTCGTCGCCGAGGCGGCGCGACCAGTTGTCCGTGTGGTCCGCGCGCGTGAAGTCGCAGCAGTGGGTGGGCTGCATGGAAGCGATCACGCCGAGTTCCGCGAACCGGCGCAGGGTGTCGTCGGGCACCGTCTCGATGTGCTCGACCCGATGCCGTACGCCGTGCCCTCCGGCCGGCAGAGTCCTCTCCCCGGCCGTCATCGCCTTCTCGACGGAGTCGAGGACGTGCCGCACCGCCGCGTCACCGATCGCGTGTGTGGCCGTGGGCACCCCGGCACGGTGCAGCTCGCCGACGACGTCGGTGTAGACGGCGGGATCCGGCCAGAATGCGTGCGTGGACTCGCCGTGACAGTCGGGGCGTTCGAGCCAGGCGGTGCCGTTGTCGATGGTCCCGTCCATGAAGAGCTTGACGCCCTCGACACGCCAGAGCGCGCCACCCGTGCCCTGCTGCTCGATGAGCGCCCGCACCGCGTCGGAGTCGGCGCCCGGCTGGCACCAGGGCGCGACACGCAGCCGCAGCGGCAGCTCGCCGGCCGCGTCGAGTTCGGCGTACAGCGCGAGACTGTCCCCGTTGGCGTCCATCGCGTGCCCACCGGTCAGTCCGGACGCGGCCATCGAGCGCAGCGCGGCGGCGAGCCGGGCGCGCCGCTCGGCGTGCGTGGGCTGCGGGGCGGCGCGCTCGACCAGCTCGCAGGCGGCGTCCTCCAGGAGCAGCCCGGTGGGGCGGCCCGCCGCGTCGCACACCACCTCGGCGGCCTGGTCGAAGGAGCGCGGACCGTCGACACCGGCGAGTTCGAGCGCGCGCGGGCTCGCCAGCATCGAGTGCGCGTCGAACAGCTGGAGCAGCGCCGGTATGCCGTCGAGGACGGGGGAGAGGGCGTCGGCCGCCACCGGCAGGTCACCGAAGACGTTCGGGTCCAGACCCCAGCCGTGCAGCCACGCTCCGGGCGCCAGGGTGCGGATCTCACGGGCGAGCGCCGCGCGTACGTCGTCCAGGTCCGCGCAGCCGGACAGGTCGAGGCCGTGCGTCAGTTCCGCGCCCGAGACGGGGTGCAGATGCCCGTCGACCAGGCCCGGCGTCAGCACGGCGCCCTTGAGGTCGATCACCTCGGTCGACGCGTCCGCGAGCGCGCGGATCGCGCGGTCGTCGCCCAGCGCCGTGATCCGCCCACCGGACACGGCGAGCGCGGTGTCCGGCAGGAACCGGCCCGTGACCGGGTCGAGCAGACGGGCGGAGTGCAGGACGAGACGGCTGTGCACGGGAGACTCCTCGAAGTGCGGTGGTGCGCAGTGCGATGGCGCGACATGCGGTGGTGCGACGTGCGGTGGTGCGGGATTGTCCGGTAACGGCGCCACGCCGGGCGTCACTTCGCGTGTGCGAAGGGCCGGGCGAGGCTGCGAGCGGGCGTCGCGCCGGACCGGTCGGCCGGCAGCGGTGTGCCGTGCCCGGCGTTGCCCATGCCGCCGAAGGCGGTCGGCGCGACGGTGGCCGCCACGACGAATTCCGCACGTCGGGCGGCCGGAGATTTCCGAATTCGCATGCGCTGGACGCTTGACGACATGGCCTCAACGTTATTGAGTGTGCGACCAATAAGCAAGCAGTCGGGCACGACGAGCACCCGGAGGGCCTCATGGCGTCCACGATCCCCGACCCGCCGCACCCGGACACGGACGGCTCTGCCCGGGTGCCGGGGTCCGCGGAGCGCGCGGTCCGCATCGAGGCGCACGGCATCGACCACATTCCCGAACAGGAACGGCACGGCCGCCCGCGGGAATTGTTCTCCGTCTGGGCGGCGGCGAACGTCAACTACCTGAGCCTGGTCGTCGGCGGCGCCCTGATCCTCATGGGCCTGACCCTGTGGCAGGCCCTCGCGGTGCTCTTCGTGGGCAACCTCTTCTGGGCGCTCACCGGATTCCTCGCCGTCTCCGGCCCCGCCGCGGGCGCGCCGAGCGAGGTGATCACCCGTGCCATGTACGGAATCCGCGGCAACCGCGTCAACAACGCCGTCGTCGGCTGGATGATCTCCGTCTGCTACTTCGCCCTGAACCTGGCCGCCGCCTCGGTCGCGGCCTTCTCCCTCGTCGAGAAGGCCGGCATCACGCCGAACACCGGCGTCAAGATCGTCGTCATCATGGTCATCGCCGCGCTCACCCTGACCATCAGCGTCTTCGGCCACGCCATGATCATGAAGCTCTATCTCCCGATCACCCTGGCCCTGGCCGCCGCGTTCGCCGTCGTCGCCGTCAGCGTGATCGACCACACCGACTTCACCTACGTGCCCGCCGAGCCGCTGAGCGGCGTCGACCTCTGGGCGACCGTGATCGCCGGTGTCACGCTGATCGCCTCCGGGCCGCTCTCGTACACGACCAGCGCCGACTTCTCCCGCTATCTGCCCGGTACGACGCGGAAGAGGGCGGTCGTGGGCTGGACGCTCCTCGGCGGCTTCGTGCCCAGCATGACCGTCTGCTCCCTCGGGGTGTTCGCGGCGACCGCCGTCGACATGACCGACCCGCAGTCGGCGCTGGAGCAGATCCTGCCGAGCTGGTTCACCCCCGTCTTCCTGCTCGCCCTGATCCTCGGCACGATCTCCATCAACGCACTGACCGCCTACAGCGCCGGTCTCGCCCTGCAGGCCGTCGGGCTGCGCATCCGCCGTTCGTTCAGCGTCGTCATCGACGGGATCGCCGCCGTCTCGCTGACCCTGTACGGACTCCTGGCCTCCACCCTCCTCGACACCGTCAGCAATGTCCTCCAGCTCACGGTGGTCCTGCTCGGCCCCAGCACGGCCGTCTACGCCACGGACATCGTGCTGCGCCGCAACCGCTACGACGGGCTCGCCCTCACGGACGAGACCCGCGACAGCCCCTTCTGGTTCACCGGCGGCGTCAACTGGGCGGGCGCGGCGGCCCTCGCGGCCGGAGTCACCGCCGCCGCGCTGTGCGTGAACACCGCCTACACGGGCCCGGTCGCCGACGCCCTGGGCGGCGTGGACCTCGCCCTGCCCGCCGGTATGGTCGTGGCGTCCGTGGCCTATGTGTTCCTCACGCGGTACGCCCGTGACCGGTTCGCCGGGATGCCGCGGGCATGAGCCACCGGGCCCATTTCCCTCATCGGGCTACGGAGAGTAACTGGCGGAAATTCCCCGCCAACTTGCCCCCAACGGTGGCCAGTAGCGGAACCATGAGGCATGAATGGCATCTGAACGGGCAAGATGTAGATGCCATACTCGGTGCCGCCCCAGACCTCGGCGGTGTCCGTCTCGGTCGGGCAGGCCGAGTCGCTCACGATTTCGTCACTCTTCGTAGCGGGGAAGGGACTTTGGGGGTAGCCCATGGGCATATCCGACCCGAGCTTTGGGCTGCGTCACCGTGTGGTCGACGGACTGACCGTGCTGACCCTCCACGGTGAGCTGGACGCCTGGGCGGAGCAGGAACTTGAGCCGTGTTTAAGGGAGTTGCTGGACCGCTCGGGCTCCGACGTGGTCGTGGACCTGCGTGAGGTCACCTTTCTGGACGCCGGGGGGCTGCGCCTGCTGGTGCGGATCAGAAACCGGACGATCGCGGGAGGCCGCTCCCTCAGACTCGTCCGCACCCGCCCCCGCGTCTGGCGGGTGCTGCGCATCACCCGGCTCGACAGCAGCTTCACCGTCCTGGACACGCTCCCCGCCGAACTGGACGTCCCCGACGGCGACGACATCCCGGCGTGACGATGTGACGACATCCGACGTGACCACATCCCGGCGTGACGACGTCCGGGCCCGTCGCGCGTCGTGGGTCCGACGGCTCACTCGAGGCCGGTGATCTGCGTCCGCGAGGTCAGCCCCAACTTCGTCAGGATGTGCTCGACATGAGCGTCCACCGTCCGCTTCGAGACGACGAGCCGCTCGGCGATCTCGCGGTTGGTCAGCCGCTCGGCGACCAGCGCGGCCACCTCCCGCTCCCGATGTGTCAGCCCACCCGACCCCGACCGTCCCGCGGAGCGACCGCGCGCCGCGTCGCCCGCGGAGTCCTGCGCCGCCGGGACGGCGTCGGCACGGGGCAGTTCGTCCCTGTCGTCCACCGCGTACGTCACCACCGCCGCACCGTCCAGCGCCGCGCCACGCGCGTACAGATCCTCGTACGCCGTATCGCCGAGGGCGGCCCGCGCCGCCGCCGCTGCCGTGCGCTGCTCCTCCAGGAGGATGTCCATGCCGAACAGCGCGCAGCCGATCCGGTCCCAGATCGACTGGGCGGCGCCGAGCAGCCAGGCGGCCCGCTCGCCGCGCCCTGACTCCGCCGCCGACCAGGCGAGCAGCTCCAGGGCGATGCCCGTACCGAACTGGTCGTCGACCGCCTGCTTGAGGACGAGCACCTCGCCGAGCCGGTCCCGCTCGGCGGCCCGTTCGTCCGCCGACTCCGGGAACGCCGTCGGGCGGCCGCGGGCCCGCCACAGCGCCAACTGCCGGTACAGCAGGATGTAGCTGCGGGTCCAGCACTCTCCGGGCGCCGCGTCCAGTACCCCGAGACCCTCCCCGGACACCTTCCACGCGTGCTCGGGGTCGCCCGCCAACGCCGCCCCGAAGGTCTGCTCGAAGGCGGCGATCACAAGCCCGTCCAGATCCCCGAGCTTGCGGAACCTGCGGCGTGCCTCGTCCAGGTCGCGGTGCGCCTGGGGGAGTTGGACCCGCGTCATGGCGAGGGCGCCCCGGTACTGGATCGCGTACGCGGCGCCGTGCTCGTCGCCGATCCGCTCGGCCGTCGCGAGGGACTCCAGGATGCTCGACTCGGCCTCCTCGTTCGCCCCCACGCACATCTGGATCCAGCCGAGGCGGTGCAGTGCCTCGACCCGCTCGGGGCAGTCGTGTACGACCGTGCCCACGGCCTCCCGCAGCCACCGCTCGCCCTCCCGCAGCCGCCCCGCGGTGATCCAGTGGGTCCACAGCCGGGTGGCGAGGGCGAGCCCCCGCAGCGCGAGCGCGGAGTCGTCGGCGCCCACGGAGTGGTTCAGGGCGAGCCGGAAGTCCCGCATCCGCCGGCTGACGGCGGTGAGCCGCCGCGCCTGCGCGTCGGAGTGGAAGGGGCTGTCCGCGCGCTCGGCGATCTCCTCCAGGTGGGTGAGGTGGCGCAGCCGGTAGGTCTCTTCCTCGCCGCTTCCGGCGAGCCGCTCGGCGCCGTACTCGCGCAGGGTGTCGAGGAGCCGGTAGCGGGTCGGCTCGGCGTCGGTGCGCAGCACCACCGACTTGTCGACCAGGCCGATGAGCTGTTCGAGGACCTCCTCCGAAGGGAGCGCGCCGCCACCGCACACCGTCTCGGCGGCCTCGGCCTCGAAGTCCGACGCGAACACGGACAGCCGCCGCCACAGCAGCTGCTCCTGCGGCGTGCACAGGTCGTGGCTCCAGTCGATGGTGGCGCGCAGCGTCCGGTGGTGGCCCGGGGCCGCCCCGCGCCGTCCGCCCGTCAGCGCCTGGAGCCGTCCCTGGAGGCGGGCCGCCAGCTCGCCGAGCGACAGCGCCCGCAGCCGGACGACCGCGAGCTCGATGGCCAGCGGCATGCCCTCCACCCAGCGGCACACCGACACGACGTCCGGGCGGTTCGCCTCGGTCAGGGTGAATCCGGGCACCGCCGCAGCGGCCCGCTCCGCGAAGAGCCGTACCGCCTCGTCGTCGGTCGGCAGCGGTGTGATCGGCAGCGCGTACTCGCCGGGAACGTCCAGGGGTTGGCGGCTGGTGGCGAGGACCGTGACGCCGGGCGCGATCCGCAGCATCAGGTCGGCCAGCATCGCGCAGGCGTCGAGGAGATGTTCACAGGTGTCGAGGACGAGCAGCAGCCGGCGCTCGGCGAGATATGCGGCGAGCAGCCCCACGGGATCGCGGTCGCCCTGCTCGGAGAGCCCGAGCGCCCCGGCCACCGTGTGCGGGAGCAGCACCGGGTCGTGCAGCGACGACAGCTCCACGAAGCATGCCCGGTCGGGGAAGCGCGGCAGCGCCGCGCGGGCGGCCCGCAGCGCGAGGCGGGTCTTGCCGACGCCGCCGGGGCCCGTGAGCGTCACGAGCCGGGCCTTGCCCAAGAGAGCGCCGACCTCCCGCAGTTCACGCTCTCGCCCGATGAATCCGGTGACTTCCAGCGGTAACTCGCCGGCAGGCTCCCGGACATGTCCAAGCCGCATTCCCTGCTCGCCCCTCCGCTGCCCGCCGTACCCCCCGAGTGGGACCCCTCAAGGCTACGCCGTGCGGGCTGTGCCGTGACGCGGTTACGCACCGATCAGCCGGGCCGGGGGAGCTCCCGGACGTGATGGCCGGTTTCGGCTCGCCGCCACGGGAGTCGGCCACCGAGAGCCACCGCTCGGATACGGTGTGCGAGTTGTCGCCGTCCGGCGCCTCCTGTTCCATCCCCTGTCCCCGTGGACCCGCGAGGAGTTGTTGAGTGGACCGCAGTTCTGTGATCCGGATCCGTGCCGTGCTTGCCGCCCTGGGAGTCGCGACCGCCATGGCCGCCGCACCCGCCGCGACGGCGGCGGCGGAGCCCAAGGCCGCTGTGGCGTCGAAGCCGCACGAGCCCTGCACCGGTGAGTTCCAGGGCGACGCCAGGCTGGGCCCGAAGTGGCTGCCCAAGAAGTGGCAGGAGCCGGTCGGCCCGCTGCTCAAGGGATGGAAGCGGACGGGCGGCCTCGAGCCGTCGTCGTTCCTCAAGAAGTACTGGGAGGGACCCGCGGACTCGGGCAGCTGGAAGTACCCGCCGAACGACGGCTTCGGCACGGTGAACGGCCAGATCGACAAACACCCCGAGGAGCTCGAGGAAGGCGAGCTGCTCGACCGCTTCGGCTCCGAGTACGGTTCGTACCTGGCCCCGGCAGGCGACCCGTACGCCAAGCGCGCGCTGCCCCCGCAGAACCTCAACACCCGTGACGCCGCGGTCGCCTGCGACTACCGCGTCTACGAGGTGAGCAAGCCGTTCTATGTCTGGCAGGGCAGTATCGCGCCCTGGTTCGAGCAGCCCGGCGGCGGCCAGCAGATCAAGCTCGACCCGGTCTTCCTCGACCCGGGCGAGGGCCAGCGTCTGAACGTGAAGTGGCTCCTCGACCACGGCTACCTCGAGCCCGCGAAGAGCTAGTACGCCGATGGACGTCAGTGGACTGCCCGCGGACATCAGTGGACTGCCGGCCGCCCTGCGCGCGGCCGGTGTCGCCGACGGCTACTACTGGATCGAGGGCGTCCACGAACCGGTCCCCACGCCTCCCGACTTCGTGTACCTGCGGAGGACCGCGGGCGGCGGGGCGTGGGAGACGGGGACGTACGAACGAGGCACCTACGCGCCGCTCGCCCGGTACACGGACGAGGCGGCGGCCTGCGCGGCGTTGCTGCGGCTACTGGTGTGACACGGCGAGCACCTCGTGCTCGCAGGCGTCGTCGACGCCATAGGTGTCCCAGGCGGGGAACGAGTCGAGGGGCGGCAGGCTCTCGCCCTCGGCCATCAGGCAGCCGGCCAGCGCCGCACGCAGCGCCTCGGCGCGCAGCCCGGTGCCGATGAAGACCAGCTCCTGCCCGTGGAGGTCCTCCGCGTCGCGCGCGGCGGACGGCTCGAACCGGGCGACCGAGCCCGCCTGTGACCACAATCCGGTCACGTCCGGGCGACTGGCGAGCCAGAAGAATCCCTTGGAGCGCAGCACGTCCCCGAACGCCCCGCCGTCCATCTCCTGCGTGACGAAGTTCCACAGCCGGCCCGGATGGAAGGGCAGTTCGGAACGGAAGACGGTGCTGGAGATGCCGTACTCCTCGGTCTCCGGCACATGGTCCCCGTTCAGCTCACGCACCCAGCCCGGCGCCTGCTGGGCCCGCTCCAGGTCGAACAGGCCGGTCCCCAGGAGCTGGGCCGGCTCCACCCGGCCGTGGGTGGCGGTGACGACACGGGCGAGCGGGTTGAGGCGGGCGAGGGCCGCGCCGAGCCGCTCGGCGTCCCGCTCGTCCACCAGGTCGAGCTTGTTGAGGACGATGACGTCCGCGAACTCGACCTGGTCCACCAGCAGATCGCTGACGGTGCGCTCGTCCTCCTCGTACTGGTCGAGCCCCCGCTCGGCCAGACCGTCTCCGCCCGCCAGTTCCGGCAGGAAGTTGGCGGCGTCGACGACCGTCACCATCGTGTCGAGCCGGGCGAGATCGCCGAGGGTGGCGCCGTCGTCGCGCGGGAACTCGAAGGTCGCGGCGACCGGCATCGGTTCGGAGATGCCGCTGGACTCGATGAGGAGGTAGTCGAAGTTGCCCGCCCTGGCCAGCCGCTCGACCTCCTCCAGGAGATCGTCCCGCAGGGTGCAGCAGATGCACCCGTTGGTCATCTCCACGAGCCGCTCCTCGGTGCGGGAGAGCGCGGCCTCGCCGCCGCGCACCAGGGCGGCGTCGATGTTGATCTCGCTCATGTCATTGACGATCACCGCGACGCGGAGGCCTTCGCGGTTGCCCAGGACATGGTTGAGCAGGGTCGTCTTGCCCGCGCCGAGGAAGCCGGACAGGACGGTGACGGGCAGGCGCTCGGTCATTCCCGTCAGCCTTCGGGGCGCAGCAGGCCGCGCTCGTAGGCCTTGGCGAGGCGCTGGGGGACGAGGTAGGAGGAGCCGTCGACGGTGACGGGCACGAGCTGCGGGGTGCTGGCCTTCCACTGGGCGCGGCGGTGGCGGGTGTTGCTGCGGGACATCTTGCGCTTGGGCACGGCCATGGGTTCTCAGGTCCTTTCTCGGTGCTGCGCCGCAGACGCTATATGAAAATGGGTCCCATTACGAATTAGCGCCGTGCAGGACTTCCCGCTGCCAGTCGGGACGCTTCTGGGTGTGCAGGCGCCAGTAGTGCTCGGCGATGTCGTCGGGATCGAAGGCCGTGCCAGGGGCGACGGGGCCGGCCACCGTCACACTGGCCACGTGCACACCGCTGGGCCCGTATTCGAGGTCGAGGAGGCGTACCAGCGTCCGCACTCCGGCCTTGCCCAGCGAGAGACTGACGTACTGCGGCTTGGGCTCGGGCATGCCGCCGGTCACGAGGAACGACCCGCTTCCGCGCGCGGCCATCACGGGCGCGACGTGCGCGGCGGCGGTGAGCGCGCCGACCACATTGACCGCCCAGGTGTCCATGTGTGCCTGGACCGACAGTTCACTGGGTGCGTCGGGCCGGATCGCGGCCGCGTTGTACACCACCGCGTCCGGCGGGCCGAGTTCGGCGGACGCCGCGTCCAGGGCGGTCCGCAACGCCGTCTCGTCGGTGCTGTCGGCGGTCAGTGGCACCACCGGTACGCCGAATCCGGCAAGGGCGGCGGCCGACTCCTCCACCGTCGCCCGGGAACGCGCCAGCAACGCGACCGGCAGCCCCTCCCGTGCGAAGCGCCGGGCCACGGCCCGGCCGATTCCGGGGCCCGCCCCGATGATCACCACTCCTGACATCGCTGTCCCCTCTCGCTGATGGCTGATGGCCGATGGCCGATGGCTGGCGGCTCACGGCCGATGACTGATCGCTGATCTCCGATCGCCGACAATGGGGAAGCTAAGGCCTGCCATTGATGTGAAGGTCAACCGTGGGAGCGGGGGAGTCGCATGCGGATCGGTGAACTGGCGGCGCGGTCGGGAGTAAGCCGACGGCTGCTGCGCTACTACGAGGAGCAGGGGCTGCTGCGGCCGGTCCGGGGGCTCAACGGCTATCGCGACTACGCCGATTCGGACGTCGCCACGGTGCGCAACATCCGCGCGCTGCTCGACGCGGGACTGCCCACCGCGGTCATCGGCAAGATCCTGGACTGCGTCCACGAAGACGGTGAGCGGCTGGTTCCCGCGCCCTGCCCCGGCATGGTCGATCACCTCAACCGTGAACACGCCCGGATATCCGATTCCATCGCCGGGCTCCAGGCCTCCCAGCGGGCACTGGGCACCCTGCTGTCCGCCGCCGTGCGGCCCACGGAGCCGGGGAAATCCTGATCCCGGACCGGAGTTGACAGCCCGAACACGACCGCGACAGCATCCCGCCGATGGAGATCATGGACCTGACCCCGGCGGAACGACGTGTGTGGCAGGCGTTTCCGCTGGGCGAGGGCGTCGACTTCCGCGAGAGCGCGGACGACGACCCCCGCGACGGTGGGTCCTGGGGCCCCGAACGGACCGTGCGCGCCCATGTGCTGCGTGCGCTGCTGCTCAACGGGCCCGCCCAGGAAGGCGAGATAGCCGGCCTGAAGGTGTGGGGCGCGCGCATCACCGGGACGCTCGACCTTCGATACGGGACCGTCGAGCACCCCGTCCGGCTGCGGTCCTGCCACTTCGAGGAGACGCCGAATCTGTACGGGGCCCAGCTCCGCGCCCTGGTGCTCAGCGACTCGGCCCTGCCGGGGCTGACCGCGGGTACCCTCCGCGTCGATCTGGTCCTGCGGATCAGCTGCTGCCGGATTCCGGGGCCCGTACGGCTCGCCGGAGCGCAGATATCCGGCGCCCTCTTCGCCAACGGGGCGGAGCTCGGCACGCCACGCGCCGCCGATGAGACGGGCGAGCCGGAGGCGGCGCTGCAGCTCAACCACGCGACGATCGGCACCGACGTATGGGCCGTCGGCCTGATCGCCCACGGCCAGGTCCGGCTGAAGGGCGCCACCGTCGGCGGCCAGGTCAATCTCGACGACGCCGAACTCAGTGCCCCCGGTGAGGTGGCCCTGCACGCCGAGACCCTCTCCGTCGGCACCGATGTGCGGGCCATGCGGCTGCGGGCCGACGGAACGGTCGATCTGAGCGGCGCCAGAATCCCGCGGCACGTCAATCTCGCGTACGCCCGGCTCTCCCACCCCGGCGGCTCGGCGCTGCGGGCCAGCAGTTGCGTCATCGGAGAGCTGTGGCTGCGGGAGGCCGCGCGGATCGACGGGGCGGTGAATCTGCGCCGCTCCCAGCTGGATCTGCTGCACGTCCCGCCGGAGGTCTGGCCCGACCAGGTCAAGCTCGACGGCCTGGTGTACGGCAGGCTCGCCCCGCACCTGCCCGCCGAGCGGCGCCTCCCGCTGCTCGAACGCGAGGCGGCGGGCTATCCCCCGCAGGGCTACGAGCAGTTGACCGCCGCCTACCGCACCGTGGGCGACGAGGCCGCCGCCCGTACCGTCCAACTGGCCAAGCTCCGCCGCCACCGGCGCACCCTGCCCCCGTACGCCAGGGTCTGGGGTCACCTCCAGGACGTGACCGTCGGCTACGGCTTCCGTCCGATGCGCGCGGCCTGCTGGCTGATGGTGCTGCTGCTCACCGGGGCGCTCGCCTTCGCGCTCAGGAATCCGCGCCCGCTGAAGTCCGGCGAGGCCCCGGACTTCAACCCGGTGTTCTACACCCTCGACCTGCTCCTGCCGATCATCGGCTTCGGCCAGGAGTCGGCGTTCGCCCCGCAGGGCTGGTACCAGTGGCTCTCGTACCTCCTGATCGCCACCGGGTGGGTCCTGGTCACCACGGTCGCCGCGGGCATCTCGCGCTCGCTCAGCCGGCAGTGACACCGGTGACCGCGAGCGCCCAGGCGATGTAGGCGGCGTTCACGGCGAGACGGCCGGCCACGCCCCAGGGGCTGCCGAGGAATCCCGTACGCGTACGGGTGTGGAAGGCGGCGTCGATGTGCGAGACCTGGAAGACGCAGAGCAGCGCGACGGCGGCCCAGCCGCCTGCCGTGCGGCTCGCGGGCGTCAACAGCAGCCCCGCCGTGGCCAGTTCGGCCAGCGCGCTCCCGACGACGAACGTGGCGGGGGAGGGCAGCCAGAGCGGAACCAGGCCGCGGAAGTAGCCGGGGAACAGGAAGTGCGTGACGGCCGTGACGGTCAGGAGGGCCGCGAGTGCCGGGGCTGCGAGATCGGACATGCGGCGATGATCGGGGCGGCGACGCCATCACGTATTGAACAGAACGCGCGCGATCGTCCGCTGGGACCACCGAACGAACGGCATCGTCGTCTTGGGCGCAACGCGTGCGATCGCCGCTCTGGACACGGCCGGGGTACCGATCGATATCCTCCGGCGAAACGCTCAAACGAACACCCGATGGGCACGTCGCGAGGGGGTCGGCAGCATGCGGGAGCCGAGGGATGTCAGGCGGCAGCGGATCCTCGCGGTCGTGGAGTCACGCGGGGAGGCGCGGCTGAGCGATCTCGCCGAGGACCTCGAGGTGTCGGTGATCACCGTGCGCCGCGACGTCGAGGACCTCGCACGCGAGGGCAGGCTGCGGCGCGGCCACGGCGTGGCGCGCTCGGTCGGACCGGTGGAGCGGACCGCCCCGGCCGCCGAGCCGGTGATGGACGGCGAGGCCGTGGCCCTGATGGTGCCGGAGCGGCACACCTATCTGTACGAGACGATGCACGGGGCCCGCGGCGCCCTGACCGAGGCCGGCGTCCGCGTCGCCCTGCACATCGCGCCGCAGGTGGCGGGCGCCGAACGGCCGTTGGTGGAGCGGGTGTTGGCCGAAGGCGTACGAGGGCTGCTCATCGCCCCGCGCTGGCGCACCGCGGCCGAGGAGGAGGCGGACTACGCCTGGCTCGCCGAGACCGGTGTGCCCACGGTGGTGATGGAGCGGCGGCCCCGCACGGGCAGCGTCCTGCACGCGATGGACGCCGTCTGCACCGACCACTGGTACGGCATCCATCTCGCCGTCGACCACCTCGTCCGGCTCGGACACCGCAGGATCGTCCTCGCGGCGCGGGACGACAGCCCCACGGCCCGCGCGCTGCGCACGGCCTTCACCGAGATCGCCGCGGCCCGGCCGGAGATCGAGGACTGGACGGTGGTGCTCAGCGCCCGCGACGCCGGCCCCGGCAGGGCGCGCGAACCGCTCGACCTCGCCGCGCTGTTGCGTGAACGCGGGGCCACGGCCGCCGTGCTGCACGGCGACGTCGACGCGCTGATGCTCGTCCAGCAGCTCATCGACCACGGCGTACGGGTGCCGCAGGACTGCTCGGTGGTGGCGTACGACGACGTGGTGGCCGCGCTCGGCAGCACCCCGCTGACCGCCGTGTCGCCGCCGAAGCACCAGGTGGGACGGGTGGCGGCCGAGCTGCTGCTGCGCAGGCTCGGCGAGCCGCGGGAGCCGGGTGCGGTGGGGACGCGGCGAGTTGAGCTGCTGCCGGAGCTGAAGGTGCGGGGATCCACCACCCGGCGCGCGATCGTTTGACCGCTTAAGTTTCTTTTGATCGGTGTATTGACCGGCATCGTTCACGCGATCAGGATTCCCGTGTCCCGAACAAGAGCCGCGGGAGGCACCCATGCCCGGTCGACCGAGCCGCCGGTCCCTGCTCGCCGTGACAGCCGTGGTTCCCGCGGCGGGCGCGCTGAGCGCCTGCTCCGGCAGCAACGGCCGTACGTCGCGCACCAAGGGCGGCACCACACGCATCACCTTCTGGTCCGCGCTGCGCGGCAGCCAGGAAGTGGTCGACGCGTTCAACAAGAGCCACGACCGCATCCAGGTCGATTTCCAGCAGATCCCGTCGGGGGCGCAGGGCGGTTACGCCAAGCTCAGCAACGCCGCACGGGCCGGCAACGCCCCGGACGTCGCCACCCTCGAATACCCGCAGGTCCCCGGCTTCGCCATCGACGGCGTCGCCAGGGACATCACCGGGCTGCTGTCCGACCGGCTGCGCACCAAGCTGCTGCCGCAGGCCCTCGGCCTCACCACGTTCGAGAAGCGGGTCTTCAGCGTTCCGCTCGACGTCGAACCGATGGTCCTGCACTACCGCACCGACCTGTTCGACCGGTTCGGACTCCAAGTGCCGCGCACCTGGGACGAGTTCAGCCAGACCGCGCGCACGGTCCGCGAGAAGTCCCGCGACCGGAGGCTCGCGCTCTTCCCCACGGACGGATTCACCCAGTTCGCCGCGTGGGCGTGGCAGGCCGGCGCCCAGTGGTTCGACACCCGTGGCGGTGCCTGGAACGTGTCGCTCGCCGACCGGCCGACCCGGAAGGTCGCCGCGTACTGGCAGCGGCTCATCGACGAGGAGCTGCTCCTCGTGAACGCCTCGGAGAGCAGACAGTCCGACGCCCAGATCGGGCAGGGTCTCGTCCTGACCCGGCTCAGCGGCGCCTGGGACGCGGGCGCCCAGATGAACGCGCGGCCGGGCCAGAAGGGCCAGTGGGCCATCGCACCGCTCCCGCAGTGGGACCCCGCGCACCCGGTCGTCGGCACCCACGGCGGTTCCACCTTCGCCGTCACCAAGGACAGCCGCAGCCCCGAAGCGGCCATGGAGTTCATCGAGTGGCAGGTCTCGCACCCCGACGCGCTGCGTGCCCGCCTCTCCAGCGGTACCAGCAGCCAGTACCCCGCCGTGCCCGGCCTGGTCTCCGTGGGCCGCGCCGCCTTCGACCGCGGCTACTACTCGGGCCAGGACATCTACCGCCTCTTCGAGGAACAGGCCGCCACGATCGGCGACGGCTGGGTCTGGGGACCCCGGATGACCGCGACCCAGCGCGTGATGCAGGACGGCTTCGCCCGCGCGGGCGGCGGCCAGGGCTCGCTCATCGACGCCGTACGCGCCGCGCACGACGGCACCATGCCCGACCTCAAGGCCCTCGGCCTCGCCACCTCCGAGCACAGCACATGACCGGCCCGCGGACCGACCGTCGCGGCCGCCCGTACGCCGCCGCCGTACCCCGACAGAAAGGCAGGTGACCCCCGATGACCACGACCGCGCCCCCGGCCCGCGCCACCCGCACGGCCGCCGCCGCACCCGCCGGACGCGGTGCCCGCGCCAGTGCCCGCCGCCGCGAACACCTGGCGTGCGGCGTCCTGATGACCCCCTTCCTCGTCCTCCTGGCGACCGTCTTCCTGATCCCCGTCGGCACCGCCGTCTGGCTGAGCTTCTTCAGCGACGACCAGCCGGGCCTCGGCTTCGGCCCGGAACGCACCGTCTTCGTCGGCCTGCGCAGCTACACGGCCGTCCTCACCGACCCGACCTTCCTCGGCAGCCTCGGCGTGGTCGCCCTCTACTGCCTCATCTACATCCCGCTCATGGTGATCGGTGCCCTCGCCCTCGCGCTGCTGCTCGACTCGGGTGTCGTACGCCTGCGGGCCTGGGCGCAGTTGAGCCTCTTCCTGCCGCACGCGGTGCCGGGCATCATCGCCGCACTCATCTGGCTCTACCTCTACACGCCGGGACTCAGCCCGGTCGTCGAACTGCTCGCCAAGGGCGACATCACCGTTGACTTCCTCGGTGTGCACACGGTGCTCCCGTCCATCGTGAACATCGCCCTGTGGAGCAACCTCGGCTACAACATGGTGATCTTCTACGCCGCCCTGCAGGCCGTGCCCCGCGAGGTCATCGAGGCGGCCGTCGTCGACGGCGCGGGACCGGTGCGCACCGCGCTCCAGGTCAAGGCGCCGCTGGTGCGCTCCTCGATCGTGATGGTCGCCATGTTCACCCTGATCTGGGCGCTCCAGCTGTTCACCGAGCCGATGCTGCTCAGCCAGTCGTCCCCGATGATCAACTCGCGCTTCTCGCCCTCGATGTACATCTACGACGCCGCCTTCACCCGCAACAACTACGGCCTTGCCGCCGCGGCCTCGGTGATCCTGCTGCTCTGCACGGTCGCCCTGTCGTACGGCGTCACCCGCTGGACGAACCGCTCCCAGAAGGAGGCCGCGCGATGAGCGCCGACACCCTCACCGCCGGACGCCCCCGCCTCCTGGGCCGCACCGTCGTCAACACCGTGGTCGGCATCGCGGTGCTCTACACGCTGCTGCCCGTCCTGTGGCTGGTCCTCGCCGCGTCCAAGAACCGGGACGCGCTGTTCGGCAGCGACTTCTTCTCGCCGGCCGACTTCTCCTTCGTACAGAATCTGCGCGACCTCTTCGCGATGGACGGCGGGCTCTACGGCCGCTGGTACACCAACAGCCTGCTGTACGCGGTGCTCGGCGCCGCGCTCAGTGCCCTGATCAGCGTCGCCTGCGGCTACGCCTTCGACAAGTACCGCTTCCGGCACAAGGAGAAGGTGTTCGGCCTGGTGCTCGCGGCGGTGATGGTGCCGCAGACGGTGCTCGCGCTGCCGCTGTATCTCATGGCATCGGCGACCGGCGTCGTCGACACCTTCTGGGCGGTGTTCATACCGGTCCTGTTCAACCCGTTCGGCGTGTATCTGGGGCGGATCTTCAGCCAGGGATACGTTCCCGACGAGGTGCTCGAAGCGGCGCGGGTGGACGGCGCGGGAGAGCTCACCACCTATGTGCGGGTCGCCCTGCGGATGCTCGGGCCCGGACTGGTGACGGTGTTCCTCTTCCAGCTGACCGCCATCTGGAACAACTTCTTCCTGCCCATGGTGATGCTGTCGGACGAGAAGCTGTATCCCGTCAGCCTCGGCCTCTACACCTGGAACAGCTCCGCCAGCGTCTCGCCCGAGTACTACCCCGTGGTGATCATGGGCTCGCTCCTCGCGGTCCTCCCGCTCATCCTCGCCTTCGTCCTGCTCCAGCGGTTCTGGAAGTCGGGCCTCACCGCGGGATCGGTCAAGTGAGCCATGGGACCGGCCGAGTGAGCAACGGGACCGGTCAAGCGAAAGGGAATGACCCCCACATGAACCGCAGCCCCCGTCCCCGCACCACCCTCGCCATGGCGAGCGACGCGGCGACGGCCGTCCTCACCCCGGCGGCCCTTGCCGCGCTCGGCCAGGTCTGCGATCTCGTGCCGGACACCGTCCTGGACGACTTCACCACCGAGCGGGCCCGCTCCGTCCTCGCGGACGTGGAGGTCCTGGTCACCGGCTGGGGCTGCCCGCCCCTCGACGCCGCCGCGCTCGCGGCCGCACCCCGGCTGCGGGCCGTCGTGCACACGGCGGGATCGGTACGCGGCCACATCACCCAGGAGTGCTGGGAGCGCGGCATCGAGGTGTCGTCGGCCGCGGCGGCCAACGCGCTGCCGGTCGCGGAGTACACCGTCGCGATGATCCTGCTCTCCGGCAAGCAAGTCCTCGAACGGGCAAGGGAGTTCGGCGTCACCCGCCGCCGCGACGACTGGCTGGGTATCTCGCGGGGTGTGGGCAACTACGGCCGTACGGTCGGCATCCTCTCCGCCTCGCTGATCGGCCGGCGGGTGATCGAACTCCTCCGCCCGTACGACTTCCGGGTGCTGCTGCACGATCCGTACGTCTCCGAAGCGGCGGCCGAGGCCCTCGGCGTACAACTCGTGGGAATCGAGGAGCTGTTCGCGGCCAGCGACGTCGTCAGCGTGCACACCCCGCTGCTGCCCGCCACGCGCGGCCTCGTCGGCCGTGAGCTGTTCGCCGTGATGCGGGACGACGCGGTGCTCGTCAACACCGCACGCGGCGCGGTCCTCGACCAGGACGCCCTCACCGAGGCCGCCACGGCCGGGCGCATCCGGGCCGTCCTCGACGTCACCGACCCCGAAGTCCTGCCGCCCGACCACCCGTTGTGGGAGTGCGACAACGTCGTCATCACCCCGCATCTGGCCGGCTCCCAGGGCAACGAATGGGGGCGCCTCGCCGATCTCGCCGTCGCCGAGGTCGGCCGCTGGGCCGCGGGCGACGGATTCGCCCATCCCGTACGACGCGAAAGGCTGGCCTACCTCGCATGAGCATCCCCGGACTTCCCGATGACAACCGGGAGTTGAGCCCGTACACCGGCTACACGCGCGACCACTGGGAGGCCGCCGCCGACGGACTCCTCGGCGCCGCCTGGCGGTGGGCCACCCCGGAGGGCGCCCTCCTCGACCTGCCGGGACGTCCCTCCGCGTCGGGCGTGCGGTCGGACGGACTCGAGGGGTACGCCCGTACCTTCCTCGCCGCGGCCTTCCGGGTGGCGGGCGCCGAGGGCAAGGATCCGCACGGCTGGCTCGACCGGTACGCGCGCGGGCTCGCGGCAGGCACCCGCACGCCGGGCCGTGACGACACCGAGTCCTGGCCGCTCATCCTGGACCACCACGTCCAGGGCCAGCCGATGGTCGAGTCCGCCTCCGTGGCCCTCGGCCTGCGGCTGACCCGCCCCTGGCTGTGGGACCGCCTCGACGACGACGTGCAGGACCGGGCGGAAGAGTGGCTGCGCGGCGCGCTCCGCCACACCCCCGCGCCCAACAACTGGTACCTCTTCCCCTACACCGTGGCCGGATTCCTGGAGTCGGTGGGCCGCGGCGACGCCGAGACGGCCAGGATCCGCGAGCGCGCCCTGGAGCTGCTGGCGGGCTGGTACCGGGGGCAGGGCTGGTACGCCGACGGGGACGGCCGTGCCTTCGACCACTACAACGGCTGGGCGCTGCACCTGTACCCGACGCTGGACGCCCATCTCGCCGACGATCAGGGCGAGTCGGCGTGGCACGGCCCGCGGCTGCGCCAGCATCTGGAGAGCTTCGGGCTGCTCTTCGGGGCGGACGGCGCGCCGATCCACTTCGGCCGCTCCCTGACCTACCGCTTCGCCGCCGCCGCGTCGGTGGCCCTCGGCGCGCTCACCGGCCACACACCGCTGACCCCCGGCACCTCGCGCCGCCTGGTCAGCGGATCGCTGCGCTACTTCCTCGACCGCGGCTCCGTCGGCGAGGACGGACTGCTCAGCCTCGGCTGGCACGGCCCGCACGAGGCGACCCTGCAGAACTACTCGGGGCCCGCCTCGCCGTACTGGGCGTCGAAGGCGTTCGTCTGCCTGCTCGCCCCGGCCGCACATCCGCTCTGGACGGCGACAGAGGAATCCGCCCCCAGCGAGCGCCGCGACCACGTCCTGGCGCTGCCCGCGCCGGGTCTGCTGGTGCAGAGCACCCGCGCCGACGGCATCGTCCGGCTGCACAACCACGGCAGCGACCACGTCCGCCCGCACGAGGCAGACTCCGCGGCCGTGCAGGACCCGCTGTACGCCCGCCACGCCTACTCCACGCGCACGGGCCCCACCGCAGTCGGCAACACCCCGGACAACCACTTCGCCGTGGAGGTGGCGGGCGCCCGCAGCGCCCGCTGCCGCATCCGGCCGCTGGGCGCGGGCCACGCGGCGGGCTGGGGCTGGGCTGCGTCCCGGCACACCCCGGTCTTCGCGAGCGGGCCGCCCACGGTGCCGGGGCTGCGCGTGGACAGCGTCACGGTGGTCAAGGGCCCGTACGAACTGCGCGCGCACCGCGTCACCGGCGCACCGCACGGCGCCCGCGTCACGCAGACGGGCTGGGCGACGGGAGCGGAGGAGTCCCTCCACTCGGCCCTCCACCCGCTGCACGGCTGGACCGGCCGGGACGAACAACGCGCGCCCCAGGGCACCGCGTTCACCCGGTGGGCCCGCATGCCACGCCTCAACGCGGACGCGGTGGGGACATCCCTGCACGTGGCGCTGGCGCTGCTCACCGAGGGGCCCGCCTCCCTGGACGACGTGGTGACCGACGTGAGCGCGACGGACGACGTGGTCGAGGTGCGCTGGGCCGTCGACGGCTCGGTGACGCGGATCGCGTTCGAGCCCCTGGTCGTGGAGCACCTGGAGGCACCGGCAGACTGACGGTCCATGGGGAAGTTCACCGCCGGGCGCGAGATCACCGTCTTCGCCGAATCCCGTCCGTACGAGGTGCCCAGGCACCGGCATCCCGCCTGGAAGCTCGTCCTGCCGGCCGGCGGGCAGGTGACCGTGGGGGAGCGCGGTGGACCGGGTGTGCTGGTGCCGCCGCAGTGGGAGCACGGCTGCGGCACCAGGTCCGGCTTCGTCGCGGTCTTCCTCGAACCGTGGTGTCTGCCCCACGCCGCACGGCCCGAGTGGCTCGACGCGGCACAGGCCGGCCGGCTGCGGGACGCTTTGGGGCCGGACCTGGACGCCGCCGCGCTGCACGCCGAACTGACGGCGTTCGCCGGCCCGCCGACCGTCGTCGACCCACGGGTGGCGTACGCGGTGCGGTCCTGCGGCGCGGCCGACCGGCTCGACTCCGTCGCCGCCGACGTCGGGCTCTCCCCGGCGCGGCTGCGCTCGCTGGTCCGCGCCGAGGTGGGCATTCCGCTCGGCACCCTGCGGCAGTGGGCGCGGCTGCGGGCCGCGGTCGAATCGCTCGTGGTGGGCGGCGCGGCCGTCGCGGAGGCGGCGGTCACTGCCGGGTTCGCCGACCAGGCGCACCTCAGCCGCACCGTCCGCAGGCTCGTGGGCCGGACGCCGGGGTCGCTGGGGCGGGTGTCGGTTTGAGCCGCAGGGATCCGCTGGCCCGCGGGGATCCGCTGGCCCGCGGGGGTCCGCTTGACCCTCACGTCGCGTCAGGCTGCAGGCTGTGGGGCGACGAAAGGCGAGGTCCATGAGTTACACCGTGGGGCAGGTCTCCGGTTTCGCCGGGGTGACCGTCCGCACCCTGCATCACTACGACCGGGCCGGTCTGCTCACCCCCAGCGAGCGCAGCCCCGGCGGCTACCGGCTGTACGGCGAGGCCGATCTGGCCCGGCTGCAGCAGATCCTCTTCTACCGCGAACTCGGCTTCGCCCTGGAGGAGATCGCCGAGATCCTCGCGGACCCGCAGGCCAACGCGCTGGACCAGCTGCGGGCCCGGCACAAGGCGCTGGTCGAGCAGATCGGCAAGCTGGGGCGCCTGGTGGAGGTCGCCGAGCGGGCCATGGAGGTGCAGCAGACCGGTGTACGGCTCAGCCCGCAGGAGCGGTTCGAGGTGTTCGGGGAGATCACCTTCGACCTGAGCTACGCCACCGAGGCCGAGCTCAAGTGGGAGGGCAGCGCCGGGCACCGCGAGGCGATGAGCAGGGCCGCCGCCCACTCCAAGGAGGACTGGGCCCAGCTCATGGGGGAGGCGGCCGAGTGGCGCGAGCGGCTCGTCGGGGCGTTCGACCGGGGAGAGCCCGCCGATGGGCAGTGCGCGAGGGCCCTGGCGGAGGAGCACCGGAGGCACATCACCCGCTGGTTCACGCCCTGCCCGCCCGACATGCACCGGCGGATCGCCGACGACTTCGCCACGGACCCGAGGGCGTTCGCACTTGTCGTGCCGCCCTCGCAGCAGCGGCCCGGACTCGCCGATTTCCTCCGCGCGGCGGTGCACGCGAACGCCGCCGCCGACCCTCAAGGTAAAGCTAAACCTGAGGTTGAGAGTACGGCCGAGGCGGGCGACGGGGAGAGCGAGCGAAGCCGATGAAGATTCTGATCACCGCCGCCGGTTCGTACGGAGATGTCGCCCCGTACACCGGACTCGGCGCCCGGCTGCGCGAGGCCGGCCACGAGGTCGCCCTCGCCACGCAGGACACCTTCGCGCCGCTCGTCCGGGGCGCCGGACTCACGTTCCGTGCGCTGCCCGCCAACCCCTACGCGTCCGGGGGCGGCGGCGCCGGAAAGCGGGAGCTGATGCGGACGGCTGCGTCGTTCGTCCGCGAGCTGGGGGCCGGCCTGGTCGACGCCGCCGAGCACGGAGCGGACGTACTGCTGCTGTCGACGACCACGGCCCCGCTCGGCTGGCAGCTGGCCGAGGCGACGGGCATCCCCGTGCTCGGCGTCTATCTGCAACCGACGCACCCCACCGGTGAATTCGCGCCCGTGGTGAGCGGCGCCCGATCCCTCGGCCGCTTCGGCAATCGCGCCATGGGCCGCTTCTCGCTGCGGATGGCGGACCGCGTCTACGCCGACGCCGTCACGGACCTGCGGGCGCGGCTCGGCCTGCCGCTCGCCGCGCCGCACACCGTCAGGCGCCGCCAGGAGACGGCCCGGTGGCCCGTCCTCCACGGCTTCAGCGAGGCCCTGGTGCCCCGCCCCGCCGACTGGCGTGCGGGCCTGGACGTCGTGGGCAACTGGTGGCCGCACCACGACCCGCGGCTGCCCCTGCCCCCGGCCTTCGAGGACTTCCTGCGGGCGGGACCGCCGCCCGTCTTCATCGGCTTCGGCAGCATGGCCGCCGGCGAGGGCGAGCGGCTGAGCGAGATCGCCGTGGCCGCCCTGCGCAGGGCCGGGCTGCGGGGCGTGCTCCAGGAGGGGCGCGCGGGTCTGATGGCGTACGGCGACGACATCCTCACCGTCGACGAGGTGCCGCACGCGCTGCTCTTCCCGCGGATGGCCGCGGTCGTCCACCATGCGGGCGCGGGCACCACGGCGGCCGCGCTGCGAGCCGCAGCCCCCGCCGTGCCCGTCCCCGTCATGGCGGACCAGCCCTTCTGGGCCGCCCGCCTCGCCGCGTCGGGCGCCGCGACCGCCCCGATCCCGTTCAAGGAGCTGACGGCGGAACGCCTCGCCGAGCAACTCCGGTGTGCGGTTGGCGAGGAGACGTACCAGGCGGCCGCCGGGGCGATAGCCCGCCGGATGGGCACGGAGGACGGCGCGGGGCAGGTGCTCAAGGCGGTGGAGGGGCTTTCCTGAAGGAGACGGGCACCGATCCCCGAGAGCCCCGCTAGTCCACGATCGCCCCGCACGAGATGTTGACATCGGTCGCGGTGATCGTGCGGGCCTTGTCCGATGCCACGAAGGCCGCGATGTCGCCCACGTCCGCGAGCGTCGCCGTGCGTCCCAGCTGTGTCGCCTGTTCGAGGCCGGCGATGATCTCCGCCGCCCCGGCGAACCCCGTCGGGAGCGACTCGGGCACGCCGCCCGACTTGAGTGTGACCACGCGGATGCCGGACGGGCCCAGCTCGCAGGCCCACTGCCGGCGCAGCCCTTCGAGCGCGTCCAGCGCGACCTTGAAGCCGCCGAGGCCCGGCATCGTCTGCGGGCCGCCCCCGCCGAACGCGAGGATCACGCCCGACCCGCGTGCCGTCATATGGCGGGCGGCGGCCCGGGTGGTGAGGAACTGGGAGCGCATCGCGTTCGTGATCGGCCGGAGGAAGTCGGCCACGGAGATCTCCGTCAGCGGCTGCTGCACATCGCCGTACCCGATGAGGTTGCAGGAGATGTCGATCCGGCCCTCCTGCTCGGCGATGCCGTCGACGAAGGCGTCCACCGCCTCCTCGTCCAGCGCGTCGACGACCGCGGCCCGCGCCACGCCGTGCTCCGCGCGGATGGACTCGGCGAGTTCGTCGAGCGTCTTGCGGGTACGTCCGGTGAGGTGAACGCGTGCGCCCTCACGGGCGAACGCGCGCGCCACCGCGCCACCGATCGAGCCCGCGGCCCCGTACAGCACGGCCACCTTGTTCTCGAGGAGCATGTCCCGATCCTTGTCTCGTCGTACGAGTCCGGTCTGAACCGGCTTGCGCAAGGTACGTCGGGACGGGCCGCCGGATTTCGACATCCGGCGGCAGGTCCTTGTCACACTGCCCGTTCTCACACCACCCGCGTACCACCCACCACGACGATCTCCGCCCGCGTGCCGGGGATGTCCTCGGGCTGTGCGCGCAGGATGTCGCGGGAGAGGACGACGAAGTCGGCGAGCTTGCCCACGGTCAGCGAGCCCCGGTCGGCCTCGAGGAAGTTCGCGTAGGCGGAGCCCATCGTGTAGCCGTGCACCGCCGTCTCCACGCCGAGCGTCTCGCCGGGCTGCCAGGGCTCGCCGCCGCCGAGCGGGCGGCGGGTGAGCGCCGTGTAGATGCCCGCCATCGGGTCCATCTCTGCCACGTTCCAGTCACTGGAGAGGGCGAGGACCGCGCCCGCCTCGTGCAGGCTGCGCATCGGCCACGCCTTGTGCCAGCGGCCGGCGCCGACGTTCTCCGCCCAGTCCTGGCCGGGGCCCGCGATCTCCGGGGCGCAGTGCCGCGGCTGCATGCAGGCGACGACGCCGAGTTCGGCGAAGCGCGGGGTGTCGGCGGGGTCGAGGCACTCGACGTGGACGATCTGATGGCGGGCGTCGCGCGGTCCGTTGAGCGCACGGGCGTGCTGCACGGCGTCCAGGACGGTGCGGATGCCCCGGTCGCCCGTGGCGTGCACGAAGCACTGGAAGCCCCGCGCGTCGAGCTTCGCGAGCAGCTCCGCGAACTCGTGCGCCGGATAGAACGTGTCGCCCCGGTGCTGCCCGCACCCCGCGTAGGGCTCCAGGAGCGCGGCCGTGCGCGGTTCGACCACGTCGTCGATGTACAGCTTCAGCGGGCCCACCCGCAGCCGGTCGTCGCAGAACCGGCGCGCGGCGGCGGCGAAGTCGTCCAGGTCCGCGTCGGACGTGCCGCGCGGGTGGAAGAGCGCGGCGACGACACGCGAACGCAGCCTGCCCTCGGCGCGGGCGCGGGTGAAGAGATCCAGGTCGTCCAGGGAGTTCTGCGGCTCGACGACCGTGGTGATGCCGTAGCCGATCGCGTCGTCGAGGCTCTTGGCGAGCCGGCCGTACTGCCGGTCGGGCGACGCCCACGGCACGCCGAGCGCGCGCAGCGCCCGGTGCCCGTCGCGGGAGAGGCCCTTGACCGCGAAGTCCTTGACGAAGCCCGTGGGTTCGCCGGTCGCCGGGTCGGTCTCGGCGCGGCCGAACGGCAGCGACGTATGGTCGCGGTCGACGCCGAGCCGGGCCAGCGCGGCGGTGTTCAGCCAGGCGGTGTGTACGTCGTAGCTGAGCACGAAGGCCGGGGTGTCACCGGTGACGGGGTCGAGATCGGCGGCGTTCGGCATACGGCCGCCGGGGATCGCGGAGTAGTCGAAGGCCTCCGCCTCGATCCACTCGGCATCCGGATGCTCGGTGCGCCAGGCGCGGATGCGGTCGTGGATCTCGGCGAGGGTACGGGCACCGGCGAGCTGTACGCAGGCGTCGTCGGAGCCGAGCCGGACATGGTTGTGGGCGTCGATGAAGCCGGGCAGGACGAGGCGCCCCTGCCCTTCGACGACCTGGGTGTCCGGGCCCGTCCAGGAGTCCGCCTCCCGGTCGGGGCCGAGCCACACGATGCGCCCGTCCCGCACGGCGAGGGCCTCGGCCGAGGGGAGATCGGCGTCGACGGTGTGGATACGGGCGTTGCGCAGGACGAGGTCGGCGGGGCCGGGGGTGGTGCTGGTCATGAGAGGCGAACTCCTGGGGGGTGGTGCGGGTGTGCTGTGTGTCGTGCGTACGTCGGTGCCTCAGGCCGAGGCCGAGGCGGAGGCGGGATCGGGGGTCGCGGCGGGCACGTTGCGACGGGCGAGCGCCCAGTACACGAACCCGGCGACCACCGAACCGAGGAGGGTCAGGTCGCCGCCGCCCAGCGGCGCGACCAGCGGTCCCGTCCACAGCTCCGAGTCGCAGGTCAGCGCGGCGAAGGCCATACCGGCGAGGAGTGCGGCCATTCCGGCGGGGTGGAATCCGGCGCGGTACCAGTACGCCCCGTCGCGTCCGGTGGTGTGCAGGGCGTCCGTGTCGTAGCGGCAGCGGCGCAGCAGCATGTCGGCGAGGAACACCCCGCCCCACGGCGCGAACACGATGATCAGCAGGGAGAGGAAGCTGAGCAGCGACGCGGTGAAGTCGGTGAGGAAGAGCGCGCCCAGCGAGCCGAGCGCGGTGACGACGACGCTGATGACGATGGCCTTCGCGCGGCTCCAGGGGATGCCGAGCACCTGGAGGTTGAGGCTGGAGGAGTACAGGGTGAGGATCGAGTTGGTGACCGAGCCGCCGAGAACGAGCAGCAGGAACACCGCCTTGAACCAGCCGGGCAGCAGCGTCGACACCCCGGCCACGGCGTCCGTCATGTCGGTCTGCGTGGCCGCCGCGACGCCCGCGACACCGAGCGCGACGGAGGAGACGAAGCCGCCGAGCGCTCCCGTGACCGTGATGGAGCGCAGAGACGTGTGCCGGGGCAGATAGCGGGTGTAGTCGGCGGGCATCGGCAGATAGGAGAACGGCCCCGCCAGCATCACTACGAACGCCAGGCTCCAGCCGGAGAAGCCCGCACCACCGCCCGAACCGGCACCGAAGTCGGCGTCGGGCAGCACGAACACGAGCAGTACGCCGAAACCGGCCGCCAGGACGTACGCCATCCAGCGCTCGGCGAGCTGCACGGTCGCATGCCCCCACATGGCCACCGCGAAGGTCATCACCAGGGTCACGGCGAGCGCCAGCGCGCGGGCCGTGTCCCCGCCGCCGGCCCAGCCGAGATCGGCGAAGAGCGCTTCAAGGGCGAGCGTGCCCACCACCGTGTTGACGATGGTGTAGCCGATGGAGACGACCCAGTTGAGCAGCCCGGCGGGGAAGTTCCCGAGCATGCCGAAGGCCGCGCGGGAGATCACGAGGGTGGCGGTGCCGGTCCTGATGCCGCTGAGGCCCGCCGCGCTGATGACGAAGAACGCCAGGCCGCCGATGACGACGACCGCGGTGGCCTGCCAGAAGCTGAGGCCGAAGCTGACGGCGAGGGCGCCGTTGATGACGTACGTGAAGGTCAGGTTGGAGCCGAACCAGAGCCAGAACAGGTCCTTGGCGCTGCCGTGGCGGTCTGCGTCGGGGATCGGGTCGATGCCGTGGGTCTCGACCCGGAACACCTCGTCGCTGGTGACTCCCGTGCCGATCCCGGCCGTCGGACCGGTGGCCGCACCAACCGTCGTACCGTCCGTCGAATCGGCAGCTGTCCCGGCGGAAACCGGGGTCTGTCGGGCCATGCGGGCACCTCGCTCTCCGGCACCCAGAGTTTGAATGCCGTTCTATAACTTAGAACGGCATTCAAAATGCGCCATGGGTGGACGGCCGTCAAGACCCTGCGCGAAATCGTCATGGGCGGGCCCGGATAGGCTCGACCGCGTGGAGCGGGACGCGGGGACCGGAACGGGAGCAGGCGTGGCACGACGGCGGGACGGGCAGGTCGCGCGGGACCGGATGCTCGAGGAGGCGATGACGGCGATCGCCGAGAACGGCCTCGCCGCGCTCACCATGTCCGCCCTCGCCGAGCGGCTCGGCACCAGCGGCGGCCACATCCTGTACTACTTCGGCAGCAAGGACCGGCTGCTCCTGGAGGCCCTGCGCTGGAGCGAGGCGGCACTCGCCGACGAGCGCAGCGCACTCCTCGCGGGGCGGGCGGCACCGGCCCGCAAGCTCGACCGTTATCTGCGCATGTATCTGCCGAGCGGGCCGCGCGACCCCCGCTGGATGCTGTGGATCGAGCTCTGGGCGCGCGCGGGGTCGAACGAACCGCTCCGGACGGCCCAGGACGAGCTGGACGACGGCTGGCAGCGGGACCTGGAGGCGCTCCTCGCGCAGGGCGCGGACCGGGGCGCCCTGCCCGGCGTCGACGATGCCGCGGGCCGCGCCGGTGAACTCCTCGCGCTCCTCGACGGCCTGAGCACCCGCGTCGTCCTCGGGCAGCGCGGCGCGGACCGCAAGGGGGCGCTGGCCGCCGCCCGCTCGGCCGCCGAACGCCTCGTGGGGCGGCCCGAGCGCACCGGCCCGTAGCCCGAGCGGCCGAACGGGCAGGTCATGAGGGGGCCGGAGCGTGGCAATCTCCTGGCATGACCGAAAGCGCGAACCTCCATGTGGCCCACCCTCGGATCACGGTCCTTGGCGTCAATCCCGGCCGGCCCCCCTTCCGCATCGTGGAGATCGACGGCGAGGTGGTCGGCGAGGCCACGCAGCTCGTCGACGTCCTGGAGGTCGCCGCCCGGGCGGGCATCGTCGTGCACGACGCGGACGACCCGGAGGTCGTGCACTGGGTGGGCGGCGACAAGTTCAAGTGGAAGCCGAGCTAGAGAACCGCAAGAGGAAGCCGGGCCGGCGAGCCGTCAAGTGGAGGCCGAGCTGGAGACCGCGGAACCGGGGGAGGGGAAGCCGTCCTCCCCCGGCTCCGTGCCAGGGCCGGGATCCAGGTCGTAGATCCGCTCCAGGAGCGCGGCCTCGTTGCCCGTCAGTCCCGCGCGGCGCAGCGCCTCGTCCGCCTCCGCCATCGGCCCGGCGAGCAGCGAGGCCGCCGTGGCGGAAGGGACGGTGCCGGTCAGCGCGGCGCGTGCGGTGTGCAGCAGCCGCAAGCAGGCCTGGGCGGCGGCCAGTTCGGGCGTCGGCGTGCTGGTCATGTCGAGAGCTCCTCTGCGCGGGTCGGACCGTCCGGTGGCGGACACCGGTGGACCCTCCACTCTTGCGCATGGGTCTGACAATCGCGGTCCCACGCGGCCGTTGCGCGCTGCTGCACGGCCGTCGGTCGTGCTCTTATGCGGCAATGGCACGGCGGCCGAGCCGCAGAGTCAGCCCGTCCGGCATCAGGGTGAGCCGCTCGACGACCCGCAGCCGGTAGTCCGGATCGGGGTGCAGGTCGTAGCGGCGCAGCAGCATCCCGAGGACCAACGTGGCCTCGTGCAGCGCGAACTGACGGCCGATGCAGGCCCGCGCGCCGGTGCCGAACGGCTTGAAGACATGGGCGGGCCTGGCCCGCACGGCCGCCGGCGCGAACCGGTCCGGGTCGAACTCCTCGGGCCGCTCGCCCCACGCCGTCGGATCGCGGTGCAGCAGCGTCGCGAGGACCAGCGCCCACGCCCCCTCCCGCATCGGGTGCGTGCCGCCGAGCGTGGTGTCCCGCGTGGCCTGCCGGGAGAAGCCGGGCGCGGTCGGCCACAGCCGCAGCGACTCGTCCAGGACCCGGCGCAGATAGCGGAGCTTGGCGACCTGCTCGTACGCCGGTTCCGCCACGTCGCCCCAGACCTCGTCGACCTCGGCCTGCGCACGGGCGAGTACCTCGGGGGAGCGCGAGAGGTAGTGCAGCGCGAAGGACAGGGCGCCCGAGGTCGTCTCGTGCCCGGCGATCAGGAAGGTGATGACCTGACGCCGGATGTTCTCGGCGGAGAGCCGCTCGCCGGTCTCGGGGTGCGCGACCTCCAGCATCCGGTCCAGGAGGTCACCGGTGCCCTGGCCGGGCGCCGCGCGGCGGGCCGCGACGACGTCGTCGACGGTCCGGTTGAGATAGGCCATGTCGGCCGCGTTGCGCCGGGAGGCGCGGCGCAGCACGAGCGGGGCCAGCGCGGGCGGCACGACGTTGCGGCGCTGGGCGTAGGAGAGCGTGCCGACCATCGCCGTCACGAACGGGTGCGGGCGCGACCGCTCGAAGGACCCGAAGTCGTGCCCGAAGCCCGTGCGGGAGATCGTCTCCAGGGTCAGCTTCGTCATGTCGCCCGGCACGTCCACGGGCCGGCCCGCCGCCTCCCGCTCGTCCCAGCGGGCGGTCAGCTGCCGGGCCACGTCCAGCATCAGCGGGTGGTACCCGGCCATCGCGTCCCTGCTGAATCCCGGCGCGAGGATGTCGTGCGCCAGCTGCCAGTTGGGTTCGTGGTTGTACGCGGTGAACAGGCCGTCGCCGGCCACCGGCCGCAGATTGGCGATGCCCAGCCCCACATGCTTGGCGAACCGCGACTCGTCCGCCAGCTCGGCCGCGAGTCCGGCGCCCCAGACGAACACGATCTCCTTGCCGAGCGCCTTGCGGCGGAAGATCGGTCCCAGGGACTCGCCGATCCGCATCGAATCCTGCACCGGCGTGCGGACGTCGGCACCCAGGATGTCGCCTATCAGGGGCAGCCGCCGCGGGGGATGCGGAATGAGGTCGAGCCGGGGCCAGTCGAGCTCGGCGCTGCGGAACCCCTTCGGCACGGGGGCACCCTTCGGCTCCGCCACCTGAGACATCTGCGCCATGAGTGCCATCTCCCTTGTGCCACGTGCTCGTTGAGCCTGTTGTACGCGGATTCAATAAGGCGATCCCAGTCTGATCCCACTGTTGAATCCACGTCAAGTAAGGTGCTTCCATGGCCGCGAACCCGCAGCAGCGCACCCGCCGCAGACTGAGCACCGAGGAGCGGCGCGAGCAGCTGCTGACCGTCGGGGCGCGGCTCTTCGCGGAGAATCCGTACGACGACGTCTGGATCGAGCGGGTCGCCGAGATCGCCGGGGTCTCCCGCGGCCTGCTGTACCACTATTTCCCGACCAAGAGCGACTTCTTCGCCGCCGTGGTCCAGCGCGAGAGCCGCCGCATGCTGCGGCTCACGGCCGCCGTCCCCGGCATGCCCGTACGCGAGCAGGTCGCCACCGGACTCGACACGTTCCTCGCCTACGCGGAGGCGCACGCCGAGGGCTTCCGCGCCTTCCACCGGGCCGAGGCGACGGGCGACCCCGCCGCGCGCGAGGTCTACCGGGAGTGCCTGGCGGCCCAGGAGCACCAGATCCTGGAGGCGCTCGCGGCGGACCCCGACGCGGGCGCCGGTCTGCGTGACGCGCCCACCCTCCGCCTGGCCGTGCGCGGCTGGCTGGCCTTCATGGTGGCCGTCTGCCTGGAGTGGCTGGAGCGGCGGGAACTGTCACGGGAACAGGTGCGGGACCTGTGCGCGCGGGCGCTGCTCGGCGCGATCTCACCCTGAGGCGGACCGCCCCGGCCCCCGGCATCCGCCCCGCCCGCCCCGAAGCGGATGCCGGCACTCCGCCCCGTCGCCGATCTCCGCGTGTCAGGCTGACCCGATGCGTGTGCGTATCGGAGACATCCGCCTCTACTTCGACGTCGACGGCTGCCAACTGACGCCCGAGGGGCCGGGCATGACCAGGCGGCCCACTCTCGTCCTGCTGCACGGCGGCCCAGGCGCCGACCACTCGCCGTTCAAACCGGCCTTCGTGCGGGCGACGGAGTTCGCCCAGGTGATCTATCTGGACCAGCGTGGCAGCGGCCGCTCCGACCGGGGCGGTCCCGACAGCTGGTCCTGGGAGCAGTGGGCCGACGACGTCGTCGGCTTCTGCGATGCCCTCGACATCGAGGATCCCGTCCTGGTCGGCACATCCGCGGGCGGCTGGGTCGCCCTGATGGCGGCCGTCAGACACCCGGACCGTGTGTCCCGCCTCGTCCTCGACAGCGTCATGCCGGGCCTGACCGAGGAGCGCCTCGACGTCTTCGAACGCCTCGGCGGCGCCACCGCCCGCGAGACGGCGCGGCGCTACTGGCGCGGGGAGGCCGCGGAGACGATCCAGCGGGAGTGGGAACGCGTCTGTCTGCCGCTCTACTCGCGGCGCACCGACGGCGACCCGGACGGCGAGCACCGGCTGCGCCGCATCGAGTGGAACCACGAGGTCCTCGAACACTTCCGGCACCACCTCGCCGACCACTTCGACGCCTGGGACCGGCTCGACGAGGTGACCTGCCCGACGCTCGTCCTCGCCGGCGAACACGATCCCGTGGCGACGGCATCGGCCGCCGAGCGGCTCACCGCGGGCCTCACGAACGCCAAGACGGACCTGCATGTGCTGCCCGACACCGGACACGGCGTCTTCCGGGAGAGCCCCGACCGGGCCTTCGCCCTGCTGCGCGCGTTCGTGGACGGGCACGACGGCTGATCAGGACGGCGGGAACCCGGCCCTGAAGTGGGCGAGGAGCGCGGCACGGGAAGCTTCGTCCACGAGCCTGCCTGCGACCCAGAGCGTGAAGTCGTCGGCCTCCTCGTCGATCGCGTCGTACGTCGGGTCGAAGGGGCCGGAGTCCGGGGCGGGACAGGGCAGTTCGACCATCGGTCCGCCCGGCCCGTCCTCGACCGACAGGAGGCGGCTGCCGTCCGGGCGGGCGATCCGCCGGACGGTCACGGTGGCGCAGTCCCAGCGGCGGGGGCCGTGCTGCAGCCACAGGGCGACTGCGTCGGCGTACAGAGAAGTCGCCGTCTCCGCCTCCGCACCCGTCCGGACGAAGCCATGGCAACGGCCGGACGCGGGGGAGAGGACCCCGCTCCCGGGGTCCAGGTCCCACGTCCGGCCGTGGCGGTCGTAGTCACGCAGCAGCATGGAGGTCAGTCGCGCGGCGGGATGCCGAGTTCCTGGTCGACGGCGGCGCTGCTGCGGGTCGACGCCTCGATGACCTCGGCCCAGCTGCCGTACTTGGCGTAGAGCTGGTCCGCCGTCGGGCCCAGCGGGTTGCCGTACTTCGCCATGTTCCGCTGCTCCAGGGCCTCGACGGCCTCGGGGGACATGCCGGCGCGGGTGATGTCCTTGGCCTGGTTGCGCATCTCGACCAGGACGCGGGCGATGTCCTCGTCCGAACGGCCCTCCTCGTGCATGTGGTCCGCCACGACCTCCATGGTGTCCAGGAGCTGGTGGTAGCGCAGCCGCACCTCGCGCGCCTGCTCACGCTCCTCCGGGCTCATCTGCCGGATCAGGCAGACCGCGGGGTCCTTGCTGGTGCACGCCTCGTCCGCGGCCGGCGGCGGGGCGAGCAGGGTCGTAACGGACGACGCGTGCGGCACCGGCGCGTCCGCGTGGGCGTGCGCCGGTGCGAGCAGCGCGGTGCCGAGCACCGTGAGGAGGGGGAGGAGGAAGAGGGCGACGAGCCGGGGCAGGAAGCGGGGGTGCGACTTCATCAGGGGCTGATTCATCGAAAGCTGCGGTTCCTCTGGGTCAACGGACCGGGACGAAGGGGACGTTACGGCGAGAAGCCGCCCCCGCACGGCCCTCGCCGCCGCGCGTCCGGGTGATCGTCCCGGCCGGGGTGCCGCCGGTCTCACCCTCCGTCGAGGAACGTGCCGGTCCGTGAGGCGGGCATCCGTGTGAGCTCCTTCGGCGTTCCCTCGGCCACGATCTCGCCGCCCGCCGCGCCGCCCTCGGGGCCCAGGTCGACGACCCAGTCGGCGGCACGGATCACGTCCAGGTTGTGCTCGACGGCGATGACGCTGTTGCCCGCGTCGACCAGCCGCTGCAGCACACGGAGCAGCCTGGCCGTGTCGACGGGGTGCAGACCGGTGGTCGGCTCGTCCAGGAGGTACAGCGTGCGGCCGGTGGCGCGGCGGCCCAACTCCTTGGCCAGCTTCACGCGTTGGGCCTCGCCTCCGGAGAGCGTCGTCGCCGGCTGGCCGAGCCGAAGGTAGCCGAGGCCGACGTCGGACATCCGCTGGAGCCGCGTCGCCGCGCCCGGCACGGCCGCGAACACGGAGAGCGCCTCGTCGACGGTCATCTCAAGGACCTGGGCGATGTCGTGCCCGGCGTACCGCGCACCGAGCACCTCCGGCCGGAAGCGCCGCCCCCGGCAGGCCGGACAGCGCACCTCCACCTCGGGGAGGAAGTGCATCTGTACGGTGAGCACCCCCGCGCCCGAACACCGCTCGCACCGGCCGCCCGCCACGTTGAACGAGAAGTGCCCGGCGCTCAGCCCTCGCTCACGGGCCCCGTCGCTCGCGGCGAACGCCTCGCGGATCGGGGTGAACGCGTCCGAGTACGTCGCCGCGTTCGACCGCGGCACCCGGCTGACCGGCTGCTGGTCGATGGTCACGACCTTGTCGAGATGCTCCCAGCCGTCGATGCCGTCGTGGGCGCCCGGAGCGTCGCTCGCGCCGTGGAAGCGCTGCCGTGCCGCCCGGCCCAGAATGCCGAGGATCAGCGACGACTTGCCCGAGCCCGAGGGGCCGCTGACCGCGATCAGCCGCCCGAGGGGCAGCCGCGCGGTGACGTTCCTGAGGTTGTGGGACCGCGCCCCGCGGATCACCAACTCCTTGCCGGTGGACGGCCGATGAGCCGCGGGCAGCGGCATCGGAACCCGCCCCGAGAGACAGTCGCCGGTGGCCGAACCGGGGGTCGCCGCGACCTCGTCCGGCGTTCCCTCGGCCACGATGCGTCCGCCGTCGCGGCCTGCTCCGGGCCCGACGTCGACGACATGGTCGGCCGCGCGCAGCACATCCAGGTCGTGCTCGATGACCAGGACCGTGTTGCCCAGGTCGCGCAGCCGCCGCAACACGTCGACCAGCCGGGACGTGTCCGCGGGGTGCAGCCCGATCGTCGGCTCGTCCAGGACGTAAAGGACCCCCGTGAGCCCGGAGCCGAGCAGCGAGGAGAGCCGCAGCCGTTGGGTCTCGCCCGCCGAGAGGCTGGGCGTGGCCCGCTCCAGGGTCAGATAGCCGACCCCGACGTCGACGAGCCGCCGCACGCGCTCGCGCAGGTCGTCGACGACGGGCTCGGTGACCTGCCACGCCTCGGGATCGGTGACGTGGTCGCGCAATCCTCCGATCCACCCGGCGAGTTCGTCGAGCGGCAGGCGCGCCGCGTCCACGATCGTCAGACCGGCGACGGTGACGCGACGGCTCTCGGGACGCAGCCGCGTGCCCTCGCAGTCCGGGCAGACGTCGTTCACGAGGAACTTCTCCGCCTTCTCGCGATAGGCGGTGTCGTCGACCCGCTCGGCGTACCGGCGCAGCACGGCCGTCACCACGCCCTCGAAACGGCCGCCGGCGACCGTGGCAGGCGGCGCGAGGTCCGGGAAGCGGCGGCGGAACACGTCGCTCTCGACGCCGTGCAGCAGCAAGTCGCGTGCGGCGTCGGACAGTTCGCGTACGGGAGTGTCCGCGTCGAAGGTGAGGCCGAAGTGGTCGGCGGCGGCCCGCAGGACCGGGATGTTGCGCGCGGTGAGCACGGGAACCCAGCCGAGCACCGCGCCCGCGGCGACGCTCAGTCCGTCGTCGACCAGCCGGGACACGTCGGCCTGGAAGACGGTGCCGATGCCGGTGCAGGTGGGGCAGGCACCGGCGGGCTTGTTGAAGGAGAAGGTGCCCATCACCATGCCGGGGACGGGTGCCGCGCAGTGCGGGCAGGGCAGCGCCGGAAGACCGTCGGAGCCGTCGGCGGACTCGCCCGCGGGCGGCTCGTCGTCCCAGATCTCCTCGCCGCCGACGTGGTAGTCGGGCGGCACGTCGTGCCCGCACGCGGGGCAGGGGCGGTGGCCGATGCGGGCCCAGAGCAGCCGCAGATAGGTGAAGACCTCGGTGACCGTGCCGACGGTCGAGCGGGGGCTCCGGTTGGTCAGATGCTGGTCGACGCTGATCGAGGGGGAAAGACCGGTGATCGAGTCGACCGCGGGCTTGCTGACGAAGGTGGTGACGAGGCCGAGCGACTCCAGATACTGCCGCTGGCCCTCCCGGTGCAGGGTGTCGAAGGCGATCGTCGACTTGCCGGAGCCGGAGAGCCCCGTCAGGACGACGAGCTTGTTCTTGGGAATCGTGAGCGAGACGTTCTTGAGGTTGTGCAGGCGCGCGCCCTTGATGCGCATGACATCGGCGCCGGAGAGGCTGGCATCCATGGCTTCAAGTGTTCCATTGAAGTCCTTGTTGAGAGTTTTGAGCGGCAAGGGCGTGCACAGCCGGTGAATTGGCCCGCTAACCTTCAACTCGGAGTGGCATCCACATCGCGCTCGAAGCACAGAAGGGGCCGTCGATCCATGAGCCGAGCCGAGACCGCACTGCGGCCCGTCGACCTGGCGCGCGCCGCCGGAATCTCCACCCAGCAGATCCGCAACTACGCCGACGCGGGCATCCTGCCGCCCGCATCGCGCACACCCGCCGGGTACCGCAGATTCGACACCGGCCACCGCCGCGCGCTGCTCGCCTACCGCGCCCTGCTGCCGGGCTACGGCCTGTACGCGGCCCAGGCGATCATGCGGGCCGTGCACGCCGACGACCTTCCCCTCGCCCTCACCCTCATCGACGAGGGCCACGCCGCCCTGCACGAGCAGCGGCGCGCCCTGCACGCCGCGGGCGAGGCCCTGGAAGCGGTCGCGAAGGAGACCCCGGAGGACGCTTCGCAGCCCTCGGAGTCGTCACACCTGCGGATCGGCGAGGTCGCCGCCCTCCTCGGCGTGCGCACATCGGCGCTGCGGGTGTGGGAGTCCGCGGGCCTGCTGGCCCCGCAACGCGAACCGGGCACCCACTACCGCTGGTTCGGCCCCACCGACGTACGCGACGCCCGCATCGTCAGCATCCTCCGCCAGGGCCACTACCCGCTGCCCCAGATCCAGGCGGTCCTGGACGGCCTGAGGGAGACCGGCAGCCCCGACGCGCTGCGCGCGGCCATCGCGCAACGCCTCGCGGCACTCACCCGGCGGGGCGGCGCCATGCTGGAGGCCTCGGGACTGCTGCACGCGTACGTCGCGGGGGAGCCGGATCAGGAGTGAGCGGGGGCGCCCTTCTCGGTGAAGGCGCCCTTCGCCGCGAACGCGCCCTTGTCGGTGAAGGCCAGCTGCGCGAAGCGTTCGCCGATACGACGATGGGTCGCGGCGTCCGGGTGCAGCGCGTCGGGCAGCGGCAGTTCGGCGTGGTCCGCCTCTCCGTAGAGCTCACGGCCGTCGAGATGGTGCAGGTTCGGGTCCTGGGTCGCGCGCTGGGCCACGATCCGGGCCAGCTCGTCCCGGATGACGTTCAGCGTCAGCTTTCCGCTCGCGGTCTCCGCCGGGTCGCCGGTGGCCATGAACCGCAGCTGCCCGGTGCCGAGACCGCTGAAGTCGGGCGCACAGGGGCCCGGGGTGTCCTCGTGGATCGGGCACAGGATGGGCGAGACGACAAGCAGCGGCGCGGTGGGGTGGCCCTCGCGGATCGTGTCGAGGAAGCCGTGCACCGCCGGGGTGAAGGCGCGCAGCCGCATCAGGTCGGCGTTGACCACGTTGAGCCCCAGCTTGACGCTGATCAGGTCGGCCGGGGTGTCCCGCAGCGTCCGCGCGGTGAACGGGTCGAGCAGGGCGCTGCCGCCGAAGCCCAGGTTGATCAGCTCGACGCCGCCGAGGGAGGCGGCGAGCGCCGGCCAGGTCGTGGTGGGGCTCGCGGCGTCCGAGCCGTGGCTGACGGAACTGCCGTGGTGCAGCCACACCCTGCGCTCCGAGGCCGGCGCGGGCTCGACGGGGGCGTCGGTGCGCAGCGCGACCAGTTCGGTGGCCTCGTTGTGCGGCAGCCAGATCTCGACGTGCTTCAGGGAGCCGGAGAGCTCGGTGAAGCGGAGGGTGCCGGTGGATCCCGGCTCCGTCTCGGCGCTCCCCTTGGCCATGTCGATGGTGAGGGTGTTGCCGCCCGCCACACTCGCCTGACCGGTGAGACGGCCGTCGACCACCAGGTCGTACACACCGTCGGGCCGGGGCGGAGCGCCCACGTAGACCCTCTTCGTGGGCAGGGTCTCCAGCTCGACGGCGGTGGCCCTGGTGCGGAACACCAGCCGTACGCCCGAGGGCTGGGCCTCGGCCATGGCGAGCTGCCCGTCCGCGTACTGCGCGCGGGCCCAGGCGGGCAGCCGGTGCGGGCGCACGCCGCGTTCGGTGCGCTCCAGGTCGATGGCACCCCGCAGGAGGTCCGCGGTGAGGGGGGTGGTGATCCAGTCGTACGCGTACGGGTCTGTGGCGTTCATGTCCGTGGTGCTCAAGTTCTTGGAGTTCATGGTCTCTGCCTGTCGGTCGACGTGACGGGGGTGTGGCGCGGCCGGTGTCACGGCGCGTCCGGCCAGTTCCGCAGCAGCGCGTCGAGGGCGTCGAGGATCCGCGGCCAGGTCTCCTCCGCGTCGGGGGCGCTGTGGCTGAACCCGCCCGCGAGCTCCAGGCTGACGTAGCCGTGGAAGACGCTGCCGAGGAGGCGGACCGCATGGGTCTGGTCCGGCTCCGTCAGGTCGTAGCCGCGCAGGATGGCCCGCGTCATCTGGGAGTGCCTGCCGCCCGCACTGGCGGCCGCCGCCTCCGGGGTGAGCCTCATCTGGCCCGCCGCATAGCGGCCGGGGTGCTCGCGGGCGTAGTCGCGGTAGACGTTCGCGAGGGCGGTCAGCGCGTCCTTGCCCGCGCGTCCGGCCAGGGCGGCGGTGCCCCGGTCGGCGAGTTCCTCCAGGGCCAGCAGGGCGATCCGGGTCTTGAGGTCCTGGGAGTTCTTCACATGCGAGTACAGACTCGCGACCTTCACGTCGAACCGCCTGGCCAGCGCGGAGACGGTCACCTGCTCGAAGCCGACCTCGTCGGCCAGCTCCGCGCCCGCCAGGGTCAGGCGTTCCGTGGTCAGTCCCGCGCGCACCATGTCGCACCCCTCTCATCCGAAAGCGATTATGCATTTGCCTAATACTTTTAGGCAAATTTGCGAGAGCTTTCGGATGAGAGGGGTGCGACAGTGCCCGAGCGGAGAGGGGCGTCAACGCTCAGTGGCGCGCGCCCGCCTGCCGGGTCAGCGGACCGTCACATGGACGACGGGCGAGACCGCGCCCCCGCCGACGATCCGCAGGGCGTTGTGGCCCTTGAGGCCGAGCTTGACGCGCATGCTGTACGTCGCGGTGGGCGTCGTGCTGACCGTGGCGGGCAGCGACACCCACTGCTTGCCCTGCTTCTCCTGGAGCGTGACGCGCGTCCCGGTCGGGAGATGGCGGCTGACGCCGTTGATGCGGAACTCCTGCCAGGCGCGCACGCTGGCCGCGGTCGCCTTCGCCGAGAGGGTGGGACGCGGGGCCGCGGTCGGAGCGGCGGGTGCCTGCGGTGCGGCGCCGGACGGCGGCGGCGTGTCGGCACCGGCCACTGCCGGGCCCGTCACGACGGCCACGGCCGCCAGCCCCGCCACCGACGCGTACTTCAACCGATTCATCGTCAACTTCCTGTCTCCGTCTCTCTGTTGGTTGCCGTGGAGTGGTGGTGGAGTGGTGGATGGCTTCGGGCGGGCCCGGCCGTCGCGGGGGTGCTTCACGCGGTTGCCAGATGGTGCTTCCAGCCCCCTGCGGGGAGCTGTCCCACTTCGAGGCCGCGCAGTTTGGCGAGCACGGCGGGGTCCTGGACGTCGAGCCAGTCGACGAACTGCCGGAAGGAGACGAGGCGTACGTCCTTCTTGCCCGCGATGTGCTTGAGGGCCGCTTCGACGGCGTCCATGTAGATGCCGCCGTTCCATTCCTCGAAGTGGTTGCCGATGAACAGGGGTGCGCGATTCGTCTCGTACGCCCGCCGGAATCCGGCGAGATAGGCCTCGGTCGCCTGGGCTCGCCAGCCGGGATAGTTGTGCGAGGGCGCCTTCGTGGAGTTCTTCGACTGGTTGGCGAGGATGTTGTAGTCCATCGAAAGGACCTCGAAGGAGCGCCCGGGGAACGGGATCTGCTGGAGCGGCAGATCCCACAGGCCGAGCCGTCTGCCGGGCCACCGCTGCAGTCCGCCGGGCGAGGACGCGTCGTACCGCCAGCCCAGGTCGCGCGCGGTGGGGAGCAGGTTGGTGCGGCCGAGGAGGCAGGGGGTGCGGCCGCCGACGAGTTCCTTGTCGTAGTCGAAGGGCAGCGGCGGCAGATCGCTCCAGCCGGTGTTGGTGCGCCATTCCTTGACGAAGGAGACGGCCTGGTCGATCTCGCTCTGCCACTGCGCGGACGTCCAGTTGGCCACCGAGCCGGTGCCGGCGCAGAAGTGCCCGTTGAAGTGCGTGCCGATCTCATGGCCCTCCAGCCAGGCCTGACGCACGTACTTGAGGGTCTCCTTGATGTGCCCGTCGGTCAGATAACCGATGTCCGAGGCACCCACGCCGTTGTTCGGCGGCCGGTACATCCGCTTCTTCGACTCGGGCAGCAGATAAAGCCCCGAGAGGAAGAACGTCATCCGCGCATCGTGCTCCTCGGCCAGTTTTAAGAAGCGGGGGAAGAGCCCGTTGCCGACCTCGCCGGCGCCGTCCCAGGAGAACACGACGAACTGCGGCGGCGTCTGCCCCGGCTCCAGCGGCACCGGCTTCGCGGGCTGACGGGGCTGCTGCCCGGTGTACGCCGTCGAACCGTCCCCGATCGGCCGCACCACCGGGCGCTTCGGCTGCGCCCCGTGCGGGGCGCTGCCCTCGCGGCCCGTGTCACGCCCGGCGCGCGACGGGGGAGGTGCCGCCCCGGATCCCGACTCCGTGGCGCCGCACCCCGCGAGCCCCGCTCCCGCCGCCACGGCGAGTCCCAGCCCCAGTGCGTGTCTTCGGCCGACCGCGCGCATACCTCGCTCCGTTCACTCGCCCCATCGGTCGCACTATCTGTAGACCGCACCAAAGCGAATGAATCAGAATGAACCAGCCTTTTGCCGGATTTGACCCGACAGAGTGACGGGTCGTCAACTCCTGCGCACCGGACCGCGTTCGATCTCTGCGATCAGCTTCCTGATCGTGGCCGCCCCGCGCGGACCGGCCACCGACGTGACACCGGCGAGGGCTTTGTGCGCCCGGCGCCAGGCACGGCTGCGGCGCCCGCGCAGATGCTCGACGAGGGCATGGGCGTACTGCGTCATGGAACGCGTCCACACGTCGTGCCGGAGCTGGGTGCCCGCCGAAGCGCGGCGGACGCTGCGCAACGCGTCGGCCGGGCGGACCCGTGCCTGGGCCACGGCCAGCTCGGCCCAGCTCACCGCCGCCGGCGGGCCGTGCGACGTATGGGCGGGGACGGTGAGCGCGGCCTCCCGCAGGTGCTCGATGGCCCGCTCGGTCTCGCCCTCGCGCAGCGCGAGCACCCCCTGGACATGGGCGACGCGACCGATCGTGGCGTCGTCCCCGGAGAGCACCGCCACGCGCCAGGCCTGGTTGAGGAGTTCCTCCGCCTCCGGGGCGTCGGTGCACGCCGCGAGCCAGCCGGCCAGCCACAGCGCCTGCCCGCAGACCATCGTGTCGGCGCGCCCGAGGGGGAGCAGCCGCCGCAGATGGTCCCGCCCCTCGACGGCGTGCCCGCACACCACCCACCAGAACCACAGGTCCACCGCCATGGCGAGGGCGACCGCGCACTGGTCGGCGCTGTGCGGACCCCGCGCCAGCGCGATCCGCAGATTCGGCTCCTCGTCCCGGATCAGCAGCGTCGCCTGTTCGTGCCGTCCGGTGCTCCACAGGTGGTGGGCGGTGGACGCGATGCTGCTGTACCAGGTCAGATGGCGGGTGCCCGCCGCCGCGGACTCGCCCACGGACTGGAGCCGTTCGGCGCCGAAACCGCGTGCCGCCGCCGGCAGCCGGTAGCGGGGCTGCAGCACGCCGCCGGGATCACGCACCGGTTCCAGGACGGACGCCAGGACCAGTCGGGCCAGACAGGACGCGACCCGCGCCGGGGGCAGACCGCCGCCCGAGCAGACGTAGACGGCGGCGTCCTCGTCGAACTCGCCCGCGAAGACACTGAGCCGTGCCCACACGGAACGCTCGGCCTGCCCGCACAGCGCGTAGCTGGCCCCCACGGCCGCCCGCAGCGACCGATGCCGCCGCAGGGGCGCCTCCGGCATCCCCAGCCAGCCCTGCGCGGGCCGCAGCATGCGGGCGAGCTGGGCGGGCGAGTGGTGCGCGGTCTGCGCGGCGGCCAGCTCGACGGCGAGGGGCACGCCTTCCAGCTGCGTACAGATGTCGTTCACGGCTTCGAGGTCGGTCTGCTCGGGCGGCGGTCCGGGCGGGCGCGGGTCGGTGAGCGCCGCCCGGCCGCCGACCGGAGCCCGCGGCGCCGTCCCCCGGACATCCCGGGCCCGCTGCATGAAGAGCCGCACCGCGGGCCCCGGTTCCCGCTCCGTGCCGGGCACCGTCACCGGGAGCGGGCCGAGACGCAGCACCAACTCCTGCCCCAGGCCCAGCGGCTGCCGCCCGGCGGCAAGGACCCGTACGCCCGGCGCACGCAGCATCAGCGACTGCACCAGACGTACGCACTCGTCGTGCACCGGATCGAAGTCGTCCAGGACGACGAGCACCCGGCGCGACCGCAGCCGGGCGATGAGCTCACACTCGCCGTCGTCACCCGGCCCGCCCTCGGCGCCCCCGCCGGGTCCGCCCGCCGAGCCCGCCTCGTCTGTCTCGCCCGCCTCGCCGTCCATCGCGTCGACCACCGCGCGCGCCACGCTCCGTCCCCGCGCCGCGGCCCCGTCCCACCACCGCACGACCACCACACCGTCCGTGAGCTGGCCGCCCATCGCCGCCGCGGCGTGCGCGGCGAGGCTGCTCTTGCCGACGCCGGGTCCGCCCACCACCGTCACCAGCCTGCTCTGGGCCAGCAGACGGCGCAGCCTCGCCAGCTCCTCCGTCCGGCCCACAAGACCGCCCCCGTGAAGACGCACGCGCCCTTTCCTCCTCGTCACGCCCGGGCCCTTCCGCACCGCGAGCCCTGTTGCCCGTCCCATGCCAGACTCGCCGTGCAGAATCGTCACTGCATCGTTTTCGACGGATCGTCTAACTCTGCGCCCCGATCTGAGTTACGGGCCTTCGACGCACCCCCGGTCAGGCACCCCACCCGTCTCCCGCGTCCTGCCTGACGTGACGAAGAACGAGCCTGACGTGACCAAGCGCGAGCCTGATGTGACCAAGCACGAGCCGGAGCAGCCGGCACCGGAGAGACTGTCCGCCGCCGAGACCTGGCGAGCCCTGTACGGCTACTTCCGCCCGCACCGCGGCGCCGTCGCCCTGGGCGCCCTGTGCACGCTGATCGGCGCGGCGACCGCCCTGGCCCAGCCGCTGGCCGCGAAGTCGCTCGTGGACCGGCTCGGCGGCGACGATTCGATCGCGGGGATCCTCGTGCTCCTCACGGCCCTCGTCGTCCTCGGCACGGCGATCGAGTCGTTCGGCGCGTACATCCTGGAGCGCACCGCCGAATCCGTGGTGCTCGCGGCCCGGCGCACCCTGATCGGGCGGCTGCTGCGGCTGCGCCTGCCCGAGGTGGAACGCACCCAGCCGGGCGACCTGATGTCCCGCATCACCTCGGACACGACGCTCCTGCGCGCGGTCACCACACAGTCCGTGGTGTCCGCGGTCGCGGGCGGCCTCAGCTTCATCGCGACGATCGTGATGATGGGCCTGATGGACGCCGTCCTGCTCGGCGTCACCCTCGGCGTGATCGTCCTGATCGGCGGCATGACGGCCCTGGTGATGCCCAAGATCTCCCGGTCGACGGAGCGCGCGCAGGAAGCGGTCGGCACGATCTCGACCGCGCTGGAGCGGGCGTTCGGCGCGTTCCGCACCCTCAAGGCGTCCGGTGCCGAACAGCGCGAGACCGAGCTGGTCCGGTCGGCCGCGCGGGAGGCCTGGCGGCACGGCGTGCGGTCGGCGAAGTGGCAGGCGGTGGCGTGGAGTTCGGTCGGCCTCGCGATACAGGTCTCGTTCCTGGCCGTGCTCGGCATCGGCGGCGCGCGGGTCGCGTCGGGAGCGATATCGATCTCGACCCTGGTGGCTTTCCTGCTGTTCCTCTTCTATCTGATCGACCCCGTCTCCCGCCTCGTCGAGGGAGCCACGCAGTACCAGGTCGGCTCGGCCGCCATCGCCCGCATCGTGCGCGCCGAGCGCCTGGAGACGGAGGACGTCACCGAGACCGGCGACGGGCACGGGCGCGAAGGCCCCGCCGCGGTCACCTTCGAGGACGTGACCTTCCGCTACCGGGAAGGTCTTCCGTACGTCCATCACGGCGTGAGCTTCGACGTTCCGGGCCCCGGCATGACTGCCTTCGTCGGCCCGTCGGGCGCGGGAAAGACCACCGTGTTCGGCCTGATCGAGCGCTTCTACGAGGCGACCGGCGGCCGGATCCTGGTCGACGGCCGCGACGTACGCGACTGGCCGCTCGCCGAACTGCGCGCCGCCATCGGGTACGTCGAGCAGGACGCGCCCGTCCTGGCGGGCACCCTGCGCGAGAACCTCGTCTTCGGCGCGCCCGACGCGACCGACGCCGAGATCCGGCACGCCCTCGTACGCGCCCGGCTCGACGCCCTCGTGGAGCGGCTGCCCGACGGCCTGGAATCGCTGGTCGGCCACCGCGGCTCCCAGCTGTCCGGTGGCGAACGCCAGCGGGTCGCCATCGCCCGCGCGATGCTGCGCAAGCCGCGCCTGCTGCTCCTGGACGAGGCGACGTCGCAGCTCGACGCCGTCAACGAACTGGCCCTGCGGGACGTGGTCGCCGAGATCGCCCGAGAGGTCACGGTCCTCGTGGTGGCCCACCGCCTCTCGACGGTGACGCTGGCCGACCGCATCGTGGTGATGGACGCGGGGAAGGTGCGCGCGTCCGGCACCCACGCCGAGCTGGTGGCATCCGATCCGCTGTACGGGGAGCTGGCGGCGACCCAGTTCCTGGCGTCGTCGGCGTGAACGGCCGCCGGACCGCACCGGGCGGCCCACCGACCGGGGATAGCATGCTGTGATGGATCATCAGGCTCTTGTGTACGAGCGCTGCTGCGCCGAAATCGTCACGCAGACGGCCCTGTTGACGGCCGCCGTCGCCGAAGCCGACCCGCTGGCCCCGGTGCCCGACTGCCCGGGCTGGACGCTCGGCCAGCTCCTGCGGCACGTGGGCGGCACCCACCGGTGGGCCGGGACCGTCGTCCGCACGCGGGCGACGGAGCCGGTGTCGGACGAGCAGGTCAACGACGTGCCGCCGCGCGCCGACGACGACCCCGCCGCGCTCGCGGCCTGGCTCACCGAGGGCGCCGCGAGCCTCGCAGGGGCGCTGCGCGCGGTGGGCCCGCGGGAGCGGATGTGGACGCCGCCCCCGCAGTGGAACGCGCTGTTCTGGGCCCGCCGGATGACGTTCGAGACGGTCGTCCACCGGTCGGACGCCTTCGGCGCGGTCGGCGTCCCGTACACGCTGGACGACGCGGTGGCCCGCGACGGCATCGACGAATGGCTGGGGTTCAGCACGCTGCCGCAGGCCTACGAGTCGCCCGCCTTGATGGGTGAACTCCTCGCGCCCGGCCGCTCCTTGAGCCTGCGCGCCGTACCGGAGGGAGCGGGGGAGTGGGTGATCGACCTCGGCGGAGACATCCCTGCCCTGGGAAGTACGGGCGAGGAGAAGCCCACCGCGACGGTGCAGGGCACGCCTGCGGACCTGCTGCTCCTGCTCTACCTGCGGCGCTCGGCGCGGAGCGAGGGCATCGAGGTCGACGGAGACGGCCGGCTGTTCGCCGACTGGGCGGAGCGCGCCGGCCACTGGCTGCGCAAGTGACGACGGGGACGGGAAGGCAGACATGACCCTCGCACGCAGAAGAGCGGAACTGTTCGTCGAGGAGGAGCGGGACGGGCGTCTGAACGCCCGGACCACCGGGGACGAGCGGTTGATGCTCGCCGATTTCCTGGCCGCGCAGCGCACGACGCTGGAGCTGAAGTGCGCGGGCCTGCGCACCGAACTGTCCCGCCGCTCGGTGGCGCCCTCCACCCTGTCGCTCCTCGGCCTCGTCCGGCATCTGGCGGAGGTCGAGCGGCGCTGGTTCCGGAGCGTCCTGGCGGGCGAGGACGCGCCGCCGCTCTTCGTCTCGGACACCCGCCCCGACCACGACTTCGAGGGCGCGGTACCCGACCCCTCCGTGATCGACGCCGCGTGGCGGGCCTGGCGCACCGAGGTCGCGTTCGCCGACCGTTTCGTCGCCGCCGCGCCCGACCTGGACGTCGAGGGCGAGGACGGCTGGCGCGGGAAGGTGTCGCTGCGCTGGGTGCTGATCCACATGGTGGAGGAGTACGCCCGGCACAACGGCCACGCCGACCTGCTGCGCGAGCGCATCGACGGGGCGATCGGCGTGTGAGTCCGGCCGGCTGCCGGAACCGTCAGTCCCGGCCCATGTCTAGTCCCGGCCCACGTCGAGCACCGCCTTGCCCGAGATCCGCCGGTCGAGCAGCGCCTGCGCGGCCTCCGTGACCCGCTCCCAGGGGCCGCGCCAGTCGACCTCGGGGGAGAGCCGGCCCGCCGCGGTGAAGGCGAGCAGGGTGGTGAGGTCGGGGCCGACCTCGTGGACGTCCCCGAAGGTGCTCATCGTCTTGGCCGGGCCGACGTGGAACAGCGAGTACGGGGCGAAGACGGCGGGTTCGTCGGAGGCCCAGCCGATGTTCTGCACACCGCCGCCGGGCGCGAGCAGGTCCCAGGCGGCCGCCAGCTGCGGGCCGCCCACGGTGTCGAGGACGAGGTCGACGGGTGCGTCGATGCCCGCCAGGCCGACCACCACCTCGTGGGCGCCGAGTTCAGCGAGCCCCTTGCCGCGGCCGGGCGAGCCTACGGAGGCGATGACGTGGGCGCCTCCCAGCGCCGCGAGCTGCACCGCGTAACGGCCCACCCCGCCGGCCGCCCCGGTGATCAGCACTCGGCGGCCCAGGATGTCGCGGGTGCGCAGGGTCCGCAGCGCGGTGATGCCCGCCATCGGCAGCCCGGCGGCGTCGGCGAGGCCGACCTCGGCGGGCACCTCGGCCACCGCGCTGGTGTCCACGGCCATGCGCTGCGCCCAGGCCCCGGCACCGAAGGCGGCGACACGGCTGCCGACGGCGGGCCCGCTGCCGTCGGCGGCCGCGCGCAGGACGACTCCGGAGGCGTCGTAGCCGTGCACGGTCCCGGCGGGCCGCCGCCGGGCGAAGGCGATCTCGCCGCGGTTGAGGGAGATGTGCCGTACGTCGAGCAGCAACTGGCCGGTGGCGGGCCGGGGTTCGGGGGCGTCGCCCAGGCGCAGTGCACCGGGGGCGGCGGGGTCGACGACGAGCGCGCGCATGTCCATGGAGTTCTCCTTGGGACGGGGGAACGGTTCAAGAGGGGCAGAGCAAGGCAGGGCGAGGCAGGACAAGGCACGGCGAGGCAGAGCAAGGCGGGGCAGGGCAGGGTGAAGTCGCCGCAGGACGGCATTCGCCCATACGGACTGACAGTCCGCTTGATTCGGAGGTAATCTATCCGGACCAACGGCCCGCTTTCAATGAGGAGTTGTCGCCATGGCTGACGGGCGCCGAACCGCCGACGCGGTACCCGCCGGGACCGAGCGCACCGGGCGCACCGAGCGGACGGAACGCACCGAGCGTGCCGACGCGGCCCGCAACCGGCACGCGGTGCTGCGCGCCACCGAACGCCTGCTGGCCGAGGGCGACGGCGCCCCCGTCTCGCTGGACCGGGTCGCGGCCCTGGCCGGCGTGGGCAAGGGCACGGTGTTCCGCCGCTTCGGCAGCCGCGCCGGACTGCTGCAGGCGCTCCTCGAGGAACGCTCGCGCGAACTGCGCCAGGCCGTCTCCGAAGGGCCGCCGCCGCTGGGCCCCGGCGCACCACCCGCACAGCGCCTGCACGCCTTCCTCGACGGCCTCGGTGCCATCGCCGAGAGCAACGCGGTCCTGCTCTGCGCCCATGAGCAGGCATGCGCCGAGGACAAGTACGGCGACCCCAGCTTCCGCTTCTGGCACCGCCACCTCGGCTCGCTGCTCGCCGCCGAACGCCCCGACGCCGACGCCGACTTCCTCGCCCACGGACTGCTCGCCCTCTTCGACGGCGCCCTGATCCGCCACGTGACCCCGCCCGGCGACCCGCGGTACTTCACCCGCTCCGTCCAGCGGATGGCGAAGGCGCTGCTCACCGGCACGGAAGGGACCGGCCGATGAGCCTTCGCCAGTTCGAGTACGCCCTGGCCGTCGCCGAGGAGGGCTCGGTGACCGCTGCGGCCGAGGTGCTGCACGTCGCCCAGCCGTCGGTGTCCCAGCAGATCCGCAGCCTGGAGCGGGAACTGGGCGTGGAACTCTTCGCCCGTACGCCGACCGGCCTCGTGCCCACCGTGGTCGGCCGTGCCTTCCTGCGGGAGGCGGAGGTCGCCGTGAGCGCGTCGAGGCGTGCGCGGGCGACGGCGCGGGCCGCCGGCGCCGACGAGCTGGTGGGCGAGCTGGTCGTCTCGGCGCAGATGGGCTTCGGCACGCGGCAGCTGCCCGGTGCGCTTGGCGAGCTGCGCCGCCGCTTCCCGCGCCTGGAGGTCACCGTCTTCGAGGAGCCGAGCTCCGCCGAGCTGGAGCGGCTGTGCCGCCGGGGCGTGCTGAACCTCGCCCTGATGGCGGCGTGTGAGCGGAGCCCCGCCGACGCCCACCGTCTCGGCGACGAGGAGTTCGTCGTGGTCCTCGCCGAAGGGCATCGGCTGCTCGCCGCGGACCGGGTCGAACTGCGCGACCTCGCGGGGGAGTCGTGGGTCAGGTTCGACCGTGACAGCGCGCTCGACGGCGTACTCCTGAACGTCCTGCGCGAGAACGACCTGCCGCCGACCACTGCCGCCCGCGTGTCCCAGACGGCGACGGCCGTGCGCTGGGCCGCGCACGGCCTCGGGGTCACGCTCGTCCCGGCCTCCGCGGTGCCGCTCGGCCACGAGCACCTCGTCCGCCCGGTGTTCCCGGCCGTGTCCCAGCCCGTCATCGCCGTGCTCCGCCAGGGTGTCGGCCCGGCGGAGACGGCGCTGCTCGAACTCCTCCACAAGGAATTCTGGTCGGATTCCGCTTCCTTCTCGCCGGTTTCCTGACCGCCGAGAAGGAAGCGGAATTCCCCTGCCGAGTCAGGCGTTTCGTTCTGGTATTCCTCTGCCCGGTCGGGCGTTCTGGAATTTCACCGCCATCAGCCCCTGGGGAATTCACCGCCGTCCACGACGAGACTGCTCCCGGTCAGCCAGCCCGCCCGGTCGGACACGAGGAACAGCACCGCGTGGGCGATGTCGTCCGGCTCTCCGTCCCGCCCCAGCGGGGTGCTGTCGTCGGCGTTGGTCTGCGCCGGTGCCGCGTTCAGCCGCGCCCACTCCTTCCGCGTCGTCTCACCGCCGGGTGTGGCGACCCGGCCGGGCGTCACGGTGTTCACCCGGATTCCGTCCGGGGCCAGTTCGAGGGCCAGCCCCCGGCTGTAGTTCTCCAGCGCGGCCTTCGCCGCCGTGTAGTGCAGGAACGGCCCGATCGCGGTGCGGACCGCGGCCGACGAGATGTGCACGATCCCTCCCGAGCGGCGTTCCCGCATCCCCGGCACCAGCAGGGAGTCCAGCCGCACCGACGCCAGGAAGTTCAGGTCCAGCGCGTCCTGCCACTCCTCGTCCGAAATGGCCGAGGCGCCCGCGTGCGGCCGTGCCCCACCCGCGTTGTGGACCAGGATGTCCACCCCGCCGAGCATCTCCTGCGCGGCCGCGGCGAGCGCCTGGGCGCCGGCCCGGCTCCGCACGTCCGCCGCCACGAACGCGGCACCCTCCGGCGCCGCGCTCGACGCCGACCTGGCGGTGGTGAGCACCTCGGCGCCCGCGTCCAGGAGCTGACGAACCACGGCCGCGCCGATTCCGCGCGTACCGCCCGTCACCAGGGCCCGCTTTCCCTTGAGTTCCCGCGTTCCCGATCCGTTCTCGAACGTGGTCATGAAATCGGCCCTTTCCGTCGCTCATCGGTGAGTTCACGGTAGATCCGGGAAAGAACGCGAGGCAAAGACGGAAAGTGAGCAGGGGATATAGGGACTCCCTATAGGGATGTCCTATAGGGAGTCCGTGGAGGGACTTCCTGGAGGGGGCTCCTGTGGCGCCCTCAAGTACCGTGCGGCCTCACAAGCCCGGACTCATAGGCGAGGACCACGAGTTGCGCGCGATCGCGGGCGCGCAGTTTCGCCATGGCCCGGTTGACATGGGTCTTCGCCGTCAGTGGGCTGATCACCATGGCGGCGGCGATCTCGTCGTTGGAAAGACCCCGCGCGACCAGCGCGACGGCCTCGCGCTCACGGTTGGTCAGGTCCTTCAACTCCCCGTGGATTCCGGGGTGCGGCGGCTGGGTGACGTAACGGTCGATGAGCTTGCGGGTGATCGACGGTGCGAGCAGCGCGTCACCGCGCGCCGCGACGCGCACGGAGTGGAGGAAGTCCTCCGGCCGGATGTCCTTGACGATGAACCCGGCGGCGCCCGCGCGCAGCGCGTTGAAGACATACTCGTCGAAGCAGTAGTTGGTGAGGATCACGACGTGCACCCCGGCAAGCGCCGGGTCCGACGCGATGCGCCGGGTCGCCTCGATGCCGTCCATCACCGGCATCTGCACGTCCACGAGCGCCACGTCGGGCAGCAACTCCGCGGCCAGGGCCAGGCACTCCGCGCCGTCCGAGGCCTCGCCCACCACCTCGATGTCCTCCTCGGCGCCCAGGAGCGCGCGGAATCCACTGCGCAGGAGCGGCTGGTCGTCCACCAGCAGGACACGGATCACGGCGTACGGTCCACGGAGAGCGCCGCACGGTCCACCGGGGCCGACGCACGCTCCACGGGATCCGCCCCGGTGTGCACAGGAATCTCCGCTTGTACGGAGAAGCCGCCCTGGCCGCGCGGTTGTGCGCGCAGGTGGCCGCCCAGTGCCGTGACCCGCTCACGCATGCCGAGCAGTCCGACGCCCGGAGCCGGGGGCGGGCCCGGCGTGGTGCTGCCGTCGTCGTCGACCTGTATGGCGAGGACGCCCCGGCCGTAGCCGATCCGGACCGACGCCGTCGCCGCCGAGGCGTGCCGGGCGACGTTGGTGAGGGACTCCTGGACGATCCGGTACGCGGTCCGGTCCACGGCGGCAGGAACGGCGTGCCGTCGGCCCTCGACCGTCAACGTCGCGTCCAGGCCCGTCGCGCGGGCCCGTTCGACCAGCGCCGGGACGTGGTCGAGGCCATGGGCCGGGGCCTTGCCGTCGTCACGCAACGCCTCCAGGGTCGCCCGCAGCTCCCGCGCGGCCTCGCCGCCGGCCTGCCGGATCGCCAGGAGCGACTCCGGTACGTCCTCGCCGCGCTTGCGGGCCAGGTGCACGGCGACCTCGGCCTGCACCTTGATCACCGAGATCTGATGGGTGAGCGAATCGTGCAACTCCCGTGCGATGTGCAGTCGTTCCTCGTCCGCGCGGTGCCGTGCGACCTCCTCCCGCGTGCGCTCGGCCTCGTCCGCCCGCCGCTCGGCCTGCCGCAGCGCTTCCCCCGCGGCGGCGGCCGCGACCAGCCAGGCCAGCTCAAGAGCGCCGCGCGCCCGGGCGAACGCCTCGCCCGTGTCGTGCAGGCCCGAGGCCAGCGCCGCGAGCGGGAGCGCCGCGAGCAGGGTCACGCTCGCGACCGCCGTGACGACGCGATGTCCCTCGCGCACGGCGGCGTAGACCGCGAACAGATAGGCGACGGCCGGCACGTCGAAACCGGTCGCCTGGTAGCCCACGGCGCACAGCCCGGTGCCGATCAGGACGGGGACCGGTGCGCGACGCCGCGCGGCCAACGCGAGGCCGCCGCCCGCCAGGAGCGCATACCCGAGCAGGTCGGGTGCCGCGTCGGATGGCTCCCCCGACAGCCCGGTGATCAGCAGCGTCGCGGCCGCACTGGCGGCGATCGCCCAGTCCTTGACGCCCGCCGGAACACGGGACAGCCGTGCGCTCATGCGCGCAGATTAGCCGGAAGCCCGCGGGGTGCGAGTCGTACGGGCGGACGAACAGCCCACTACCGCAACGGCGGTAGTCGCGCGGCTCCTGCGGCGTTCGCGGCAGCCGACTGCGGCGGGGGCGGCAGCGTGAAGTGTCCGCGTCTGCCGGACGCGCGGCGGCGGGTGCGGCGGACACCATCGGGGCGAGCACTCACAGCCGTACGCGAGATGCCCGTCGCACGCGCATCTCCCGTGCCCAGAGCGGCAGTCCGAGCAAGTCCCGTCTCAAGAGCAGGAGCACCTCATGTCCGTCCCAGTTGTGATCGCCGCCAGTGTCACCAGCATGAGCGCCGGGCGCGTCGGCGCGAGCGTGGCCGCGCTCGTCGCGCTGTTCGGCGTCGTCGTCGGCGGGCTGACCCTGGCCCGCGCCGCCGGCCGCATCGGCATCAGGTCCGATCGGAGCGGAGCCGTGCTGGCCCTCGCGGCGGGCCTGGCCGGGATGGCCGTCGGCGCAGTGGTCGCCGCCACGTCATCCGGAGGCATCGGCACCGGCAACGGACTCGGCGGTGCCGTCGTCGCGCTGGCGGTCGGCCTGATCGGCGCGGTCATGGGCGGGTACGCGCTGGCCCGCTCCCGGCACACGAGCTGACGGCGGCCGACTCTGCGAGGGCACGGACCGCCGGATGCCAGGGGCGGTCATCCGGCCCGGTCAGCACCAGGCGCCGCGAGACCTCGGGGCGGAGCGGCGCCAGGACGAGATCGGCGGGGATCAGCGAACGGGAGACCTCGGACAGCACGGTGACGCCGATGCCGGACTGCACCATGCCGATCAGCGTCGCCAGGTCGCGGACCCGGTGGGCGGGCGCGAAGTCCAGCCCCGCCAGCTCGTGGATCGTACGGATACGGGCCTCGCAGTTGTTCGGGGAGATCAGGAACGGGTCGTCCTCCAGGTCGCGGATGTCGACGGCCGGCTCGTCCGCCAGGGGATGGTCGCGCGGCAGCAGCGCGCGATAGGCGTCCGTGGCCAGCGGGATGCCGGCGCCGGACGGCGGGTCGATCAGGACGGCGGCGTCGGCCGCGCCGCTCGCCAGCCAGGCTGCCAACTCGCCGCTGTCCCCCTCGAAGGCCCGCACCGTGAGCCGCGGATGCTCCTCGCGCCAGTGCCGCAGCAGGCCGGGAACCAGCCCCTGACGGACGGTCGGTGTGGCGGCGAGGCGCACCGTGCCGGTCAGGGCCGCGGCGGACTCGGCCGCGATCCGCTCCACGGAACGTGCCGCCGACAGCGCGCCGCGCGCGTGCGGCAGGACCCGTTCGCCGAGCGCCGTCGTCCGTACCGGCGAGGCACGGACGAGCAGCGGGGCCGCCAACTCGCGTTCCAGGGAGGCGACGGCGTGCGAGACCGCGGACTGGCTCATGCCGAGGTCGTCGGCCGCCGCGCCGAAACCGCCCGCGTCGACGACGGCGGCGAAGGCCCTCAGCTGCGGGATGTTCACGGTCATGCGCGCGCCTCATGTGCCTATGAAACCGATGGGTTGGACCCATCGTGCCAGGTCGGCGAAGGCTTGCCCCGTGCCGTCGGCTCCGGCGGCGCACCGAGCGTCCACAGAGGAGAGCCATGCCGTACTTCCGCGTCACCGTCACCGGTCCCGAGCTCGCCGACGGCGTCCACAGCGCCCTCGCCGAAGGGCTGACCCGCCTCGCGGTGACGCTCCTCGGCAAGTCGGGCGCGCGCACGGTCGTCCACGTCGACCTGGTGCCGGGCGCCCGCTACTTCGTCGACGGCCGTCCGCTGACCGACGGCAGGGACGCGCGCGTCGAGGCCGACATCACCGCGGGCACCAACAGCGGTGCGGAGAAGGCCGCGTTCATCGCCGAAGCCGCCGCGCTCCTGACGGAGCTGCTCGGCCCGCTGCGCCGGGCCGGGGTCGCGCTGCACGAACTGGCCCCGGAGAGCTACGGATACGGCGGAGTGACCCAGTTCGACTTCTACCGCCGGGAGAAGGTCACAGCCGCCGCCTGAGGGGATTCACGCCGCCAGCCGCACCAGCGTCTCCTGGAAGGAGGCGGCCTGCTCGGGGGCCCGGTTGTGGGGGAGGCGGGCGAGTACGGCGGCCATGCCGCACGTATTCGTCACGCCGGAGAAGACGAGCCCCGCGCCGATGGCCCCCGACAGCCAGTGCGCGGGCGGCCAGGCCAGGCCCGCGAGGAAGCCGAGCAGCACCAGCGCCCCGGCGGCCAGCCGGACCTGCCGGTCCATCGGCCAGGCGGCACGTCCTCCGGCCGGCCGCTCCACGGGGTGGCCCTCCGCCGCCCAGGCCCCGGTCCCGCCGGCCAGCGTCGCCGCCTCGACACCCAGCGCGGCCAGCGCCGCGCACCCCTTGGCGGAGCGGGACCCGGAGGCACAGACGATGAGCAGGGGCGTACGCGAGGCCGCCGCTCTCAGGGCTTCGGCGGCCTCGGCCAGGCGGTCGAGCGGCACGTTGAGGGCGCCCGGCAGATGGCCGCCGGCGTACTCGCCGGGGGTGCGGACGTCGACCACGGTGAACTCGCCGAAGCGTGCCGTGGCCTGGCCCGGCGTCAAGGTGATGGGGGTGTGCACGGAACAATGCCTTTCGATGGTTGGTTCCCCCTCCAGGTAGAATACCCGTGGGGGTATGCGGAGGAGGACGTGTGGAACTCGACATGAGCGCCGACGAGCTGAAGTCGGCGCTGAACCGGCTGCGGCGGGCCCAGGGCCAGCTCGCGGGAGTGATCAAGATGATCGAGGACGGCCGGGACTGCGAGGAGGTCGTCACCCAGCTGGCTGCCGTGTCCCGGGCCCTCGACCGGGCAGGGTTCTCGATCATCGCCACGGGGCTGCAGCAGTGCATGACCAGCGAGGACCCCGAGGTGCGGGACTCCGCGCAGATGCGGGCCCGTCTGGAGAAGCTCTTCCTGTCGCTGGCCTGAGGCCCGCGCCGGCCTCGGGTCCGGCGTCACAGCAGGACTCCGGCGCCCATCGCCGCGGCCACGACGAGGAGCAGGGCGCCGAAGACGCGCTGCAGTGTGGCGGGGGAGACCTTCGCGCTGAGCCGCTTGCCGTCCCAGGCGCCCAGGACCGCCGTCGCGACGAACGGCATGATCAGGGCCCAGTCGAGGCTCACCGCCGTGGTCGCGCGGGCGGCGAGGGCGACGAGCGCGTTGGCGATGATCACCAGCAGGCTGGTGCCGACGGCCGCGCTCATCGGGACGGCGAGCGCGGCCACCAGGGCGGGCACGGCGAGGAACCCGCCGCCGACCCCCAGGAACCCGGTCACGGCACCGAGCCCCGCGCCCGCCCCCGCCGCACGGATCGCCGACACCGTCCCGCCCTCCGGCGGGGTTCGGCGCCGCAGCATGCGCAGTGCGGCGAGGACGGCCAGCACGGCGAAGGCCAAGGTCAGCGCTGTCGCGGGAATCCGCGCGGAGAGCAGTCCCGCCGCGGCGGCCGGCAGCAGCCCGGCCGCCGCGAACAGCGCACCGGACCGCCAGCGCACCGCTCCCGCGCGCGCGTGGGCGAGCAGCGCGGCCAGCGAGGTGACGATCACGATGACCAGGCTCGCGGTGGTGGCCTCGGCCGGGCTGAACCCCAGCAGATAGATCAGTGCGGGGACGGTCAGAATGCTGCCGCCCGCCCCGAGCGACCCCAGGGCAAGCCCGACCAGCGCTCCGGCGAGCAGGGCGAGGAGCGGGGTGGTCATATGCGAGCAGGGTCGACGAGCGTCAGACCCGCGTCCGTCGCGGCCGCGTACCCGTCGTCGACCGCCACCACGGCCCGGCCCGCCGCGTCCAGGACGGAGGCCGCGATCGCCGCGCGCATCCCGCCCGCGCAGTGCACCCACACCGGCCCCGCGGGCACTTCACCCAGGCGGTGGTGGATCTCGTGGACCGGGATGTGCACGCTGCCGTCGATCCAGCCGCCCGACCGCTCGCTCGCCCGGCGTACGTCGAGGACCACCGGCCGCTCGCCCCGGTCGCGAGCCGCGGCCAGATCGGCGAACGTCGCCCGCGGGAACGAGGCGAGCGGCGCCTGGCCGTCGACCCAGTCGGCCGGGGAGCCGACGGCGGCCGCGGCGGGGCGGTCGATGCCGACCCGCGCCAACTCCCGCTGCGCACGGGCGACGTCGTCGGCGCTCGCGCCCAGCAGCGTCACCGGCTTGCCCCACGGGATCATCCAGGCCAGATAGGTCGCGAGCTGCCCGTCGACCTCGAAGTTGTACGCCCCGGCCACATGCCCCTCGGCGAAGGCCGTCCGGCTGCGCAGATCCACCACCCACTCGCCCGCGGCGAGCCGCCGTGCGATCTCGGTGGCGTCGGCACGCCGGGGCGGGGTCAGGTCCAGGGGGGCGGGCCCCGCGGCATTGGCCGGACCCATGTGGGCGTAATAGGCGGGCACGTCGTCAAGGCCGGAGAGCAGCTCGGCCACGAACGTCTCCACGTCCTGCACCAACGCCGGATTGGACTTCCGCTCCGTACCGATCGTGCTGTCGCGGCTGTCCCCCTGCGCGGACGAACAGAAGCTGCCGAACCCGTGCGTGGGCAGCACCGCCACCTCGTCGGCCAGCTCGGCGGCGAGCCGGTGCGCGGAGGCGTGCTGCGCGCGGGCCAGTTCACCGGTCAGCCGCGGCTCCACCAGGTCCGGCCGCCCCACGCCGCCGATCAGCAGCGATCCACCGGTGAAGGCGGCCACGGGGCGCCCGCCCTCTTCGAGTACGTACGACATGTGGTGCGGGGTGTGCCCCGGCGTGGCCACCGCCCGCAGCGCCAGGCCCTCGTCGACCTCCTCGACGTCCCCGTCGGACACCGCCACCCTCGCGTACGACACCGAGGCGCCGGCCGGGACGAGATAGCGGGCGCCGGTCAGCCGGGCCAGCTCCAGGCCGCCCGTCACGTAGTCGTTGTGCACGTGCGTCTCGGCGACGGCGACGATCCGCACGTCGCGCCGCGCGGCGGCGGCGATCACCCGGTCGATGTCGCGCGGCGGGTCGATCACGACCACCGACAGGGCGCCGCCCGCCAGATAGCTGCGGTTGCCCAGACCCTTGGTCTCCAGGACATCGGCGAAGAACACGGCACGCTCCTTCTCACGTGTTTACCCCCCGGGGTATTTCCCCCTCACCGTAACAGAGATACCCAGGGGGGTATTTCCTGCCCGCTTCCCGCCCCTGATTTCACGCCACTGTCCTGACCGTCGAGAGGCCTCACGCGTGGACGGGGACCCCGCCCGCGAGGCCAAGATCATCGGGTGCAGAATGACCCTTATGCCGATAACGAACATGCCGAAAACGGCAGCGATCGACGATGCGCCCACCATCAGCAGCATCCTGGCCCGTGCCTTCGACGACGACCCGATGATGCGCTGGTTCTTCCCCGAGGGCGCGTCGCGCGACAGCGCGCTGGCCCGCTACTTCACCACGATCTTCACGCGGCAGTACGGCCGGCACGGCTTCTGTGAGCGCACGGAGTCCGCGGCCGCGTTCTGGGTGCCCCCGGAGGCGCAGGCCAAGGCCGTTCCCGACGCGGAGACGATCGAGGAACTGACCGCCATCCTCGGCGACCGCGCCGGACTCTTCCGGGAAGCCGTCGAATCGGCCGCCGAGCACGCGCCCCAGGAACCGCACTGGTACCTGGCCGTGATCGGCGCCGACCCGGCCTCGCAGGGGCAGGGCCAGGGCGCCGCCCTGCTGCGCTCGGGCCTCGCCAAGGCCGACGAGGCGGGGCTGCCGGTCTACCTGGAGTCCTCCAAGGAGTCCAACCTCCCCGTCTACGAGCACTTCGGCTTCACCGTGCTCGGGGAGGCGCAACTGCCGGGAGGCGGCCCGGTCCTGTGGGTGATGCGCCGCGAGCCGCGCCGCGCGGCCGATGCCTAGAGGTCAGGCGTCTTCCCGGCACGGCACCTGATGCCGCCGCCTTCTGCCGGGAGTTGACTGCCGCCCGTCCTGGGTGCGGGCCACCGCCCGCACCCTTCGTCGTCCCCTGGCGGAAGGGTCACCCGTGACACAGACCGATGACGTCGTACGCCTGCTGCGCGACACGCTCGGCGTGGACCTCGCCGGCGCCTATCTGTACGGTTCCGCCGTGCTCGGCGGGCTGCGGCCGTACAGCGACATCGACGTGTTCGCCGTCGTGGAGCGGCCGTTGACGCGGGGGCAGCGGCGGCGGCTCGTGGACGGACTCCTGGATCTGTCCGCCTGGCCGCCGCGCGGCACGACGGTGCGGCCCGTCGAGCTGACCGTCGTCGTGCGGGGCGCGATCAGCCCGTGGAGCTATCCGCCGGTCTGCGAGTTCCAGTACGGGGAGTGGCTGCGGGAGAGTTGCGAGCGCGGGGACGTGCCGTCGCCGGTGGCGAGCCCCGATCTGGCGCCGCTCGTCACGATGGTGCTGCTGGCGGGCAGGGCTCTGGCCGGGCCGCCGCCGGGCGAGCTGCTCGACGCGGTTCCGCGAGCGGATCTGTCGCGCGCGATGGTCGCGGGTGTCCCGGATCTCCTGGCCGAACTCGACTCGGACACCCGCAATGTGGTCCTGACCCTGGCCCGCATCTGGATGACGCTGGCCACCGGGGTCGTCACGTCCAAGGACGGCGCGGCGGACTGGGCGCTGACCCGACTCCCGGAGGAACACCGGGCCGTGCTCGCCCGTGCGCGGGCCGTCTACCTCACCGGTGAGGACGAACGCCGGGGCGGACTCCTGCCGCTGCCGGGTCCTTGGGCGGCGTACGTCACGAAGGCGATCGGGGAGCTGGCGGGGCCGCTGCCGGGAGAGCCCGGACGTCCGGGTGATCGATAATGGTTTGCCGCGTTGACCGGCGGTCGGAAGACTTCCGCCCATGCCTGCGACCGCACGTGACCTGACGCTTGAACACTTCCGGTGGATCGGCGGTCACGCGGATGTCTGGGCGGTCTTCCGGGACGCCAAGGCGCTGGCCGCGGTGGTCGCCGGCCTCGTCGAACCGTTCCGGGACGAGCGGATCACGGCGGTCTGCGGGATCGAGTCACGGGGCTTCCTCCTGGGCGGTGCCGCGGCCGTCGAGCTCGGCGTCGGCTTCGTACCCGTCCGCAAGGGCGAGGGCCTCTTGCCGGGCGACAAGGTCGCGCGGCAGTCGTCCCCCGACTACCGGCGCCTCCGTCACACGCTGCGACTCCAGCGATCCTCGCTCGGTCCGGGAGACCGTGTCCTGCTGGTCGACGACTGGATCGAGACCGGAAGCCAGGCTGCGGCGGTCAAGAGCATGGCCGAGGAGTGCGGGGCCACCTGGGTGGGGTGCGGCGTCATCGTCGATCAGCTCGGCGATGCGCCGGAGAATGCGTCGCTCGGCACCGTTCGAGGGGTCCTGGACGCGCAGGAACTGCCGCCGTCCGCGTAAGCCTGGGCAGGACCACAACACGTGCTGAATTCAAGGGCGGATGCCGCGATGCCTCCCAACTGCGCGTATCCATCGACCTCTTGACGTGAATACGTCACTCGGTATGGTCTAGGCCAACGGCGGGAGCGGTTCCGGTTGGCCGTTGCTCGCACACCCCCCACCACGCGGCGGTCAGCCGTGCCCCCGTGCATGCGCCCTGCCCGCTCAAGGAGTGATCGCCCATGCGTCCTCGTTCTCGTGTGCTCACCGCCCTGGCCGCGACGGCATCCGCCGCCGCGGTCGCCGTCATGACCCTCGCGCCCAACGCGTCCGCCGGGAAGGCGGACACGGGGGAGAAGTCGGCAGCCGCCGAATTCATCGTCAGCGAGGCCCAGTTCAACCAGATGTTCCCGAACCGGAACTCCTTCTACACCTACAGCGGTCTGACCGACGCGCTCAGCGCCTACCCCGAGTTCACCGGCACCGGCAGCGACACCGTGCGCAGGCAGGAGGCCGCCGCGTTCCTCGCGAACGTCAGCCATGAGACCGGCGGTCTGGTCCATGTCGTCGAGCAGAACACCGACAACTACCCGCACTACTGCGACAGTTCCCAGCCCTACGGCTGCCCGGCCGGCCACGACAAGTACTACGGCCGCGGGCCGATCCAGCTCAGCTGGAACTTCAACTACAAGGCCGCGGGCGACGCCCTGTCGATCGACCTCCTGAACAACCCCGACCTCGTCCAGAACGATCCCGCCGTCGCCTGGAAGACCGGCCTCTGGTACTGGAACACGCAGAACGGACCGGGCACCATGACGCCGCACAACGCCATGGTCAACGGCGCCGGATTCGGCGAGACCATCCGCAGCATCAACGGCAGCCTGGAATGCGACGGGCAGAACCCCGGGCAGGTGCAGAGCCGGGTCGACAACTACAAGCGGTTCACCGCGCTCCTGGGCGTCGAGCCGGGGGACAAGCTCACCTGCTGAGCCGCTCGCGGGGAGTCACCGCCGTACGCCTCGCCGCCCCCGCACCGGCGAGGCGTACGGCGATTTTCGGCCAAGGTTAGTGCAGTGCTCAACAGTCGACCTGGAGGGGCTGGTTGGGCCGACACGTGATCAATAGCCTGGTGGGCACCCCCGTCATCGACCAAGGAGCCACATGTCCACCGCGCAGCACGTCCCCGACATCCTCTCGCCGGAGTTCGCCGCGAACCCCTATCCGGCCTACGAGGTGATGCGGGAGAGCGCGCCGCTCTTCTGGCACGAGGCGACGCAGAGCTGGATCATCTCGCGGTACGCGGACGTCGAGCGCGTGTTCAAGGACAAGAGCTCGCAGTTCACCACCGACAACTACGACTGGCAGATCGAGCCCGTGCACGGCAAGACGATCCTCCAGCTCAGCGGCCGGGAGCACGCCGTGCGCCGGGCCCTGGTCGCACCGGCCTTCCGCGGCAGCGACCTCCAGGAGAAATTCCTCCCCGTCATCGAGCGCAACTCCCGTGAACTGATCGACGCCTTCCGGCACACCGGCACGGTGGACCTGGTCGCCGACTACGCCACCCGCTTCCCCGTCAACGTGATCGCCGACATGCTCGGCCTCGACAAGGCCGACCACGCGCGCTTCCACGGCTGGTACACCACCGTCATCGCCTTCCTCGGCAATCTGGCGGGCGACCCCGAGGTCGCGGCGGCCGGTGAGCGGACCCGCGTGGAGTTCGCCGAGTACATGTTCCCGATCATCCGCGAGCGCCGCGATCACCTCGGCGATGACCTGCTGTCCACGCTGTGTGCCGCCGAGGTCGACGGCGTACGCATGAGCGACGAGGACATCAAGGCGTTCTGCAGCCTGCTGCTCGCGGCGGGCGGCGAGACCACCGACAAGGCCATCGCCAGCATCTTCGCCAACCTCCTGACCCACCCGGAGCAGTTGGACGCCGTCCGCAAGGACCGCTCGCTGATCGCCCGCGCCTTCGCCGAGACGCTGCGCTGCACGCCGCCCGTCCACATGATCATGCGTCAGTCGGCGACCGACGTGGAGGTCAGCGGCGGCACGATCCCCGCCGGAGCGACGGTCACCTGCCTGATCGGCTCGGCCAACCGCGACGAGCAGCGCTACGCCGACCCGGACCGCTTCGACATCTTCCGCGACGACCTGACCACCACCACGGCGTTCTCCGCCGCCGCCGACCACCTCTCGTTCGCGCTCGGCCGGCACTTCTGCGTGGGCGCCCTGCTGGCCAAGGCCGAGGTGGAGACGGGCGTCGGTCAGCTCCTGGACGCGATGCCCGATGTGCGTCTCGCCGAGGGCTTCGACCCCGTGGAGCAGGGCGTGTTCACCCGCGGCCCGCAGTCGCTGCCGGTCCGCTTCACCCCCGTCACCGCCTGACCCCACCGGGGCGCCGCCCACGGGCAGCGCCCCGGCACCGTTCAGTGCGCCACGGGCGTGAACCGCACCGGCAGCGACGTCAGACCGCGCATCCAGATCGACGGACGCCACGTCAGCTCCCGCGGCTCCACCGCGAGCACCAGGTCGGGCAGCCGCTCCAGGAGCGTCTCGACCGCCGTACGGGCGATGACGTCGGCGAGGAGCGGCGCCGGATACGGGCAGCGGTGCTCGCCGTGGCTGAACGACAGGTGCGCGGAGTTCTCCGGGCCCACATGCGACTCCGGCCAGATCTGCGGGTCCGTGTTGGCCGCGGCGAGGCCGAGCACCAGACAGTCGCCCGCCCGGATCTGCCGGCCACCGAGCTGGGTGTCGCGCACCGCCCACCGGCCGATGAAGTTCTGCGTCGGGGTGTCCAGCCACAGCACCTCGTTGAGCGCCTCGCCCACGCTCAGCCTGCCGCCCGACACGTTTAGGGCGAACCGGTCGTCGGTCAGCATCAGCCGCAGCGTGTTGCAGATCCAGTTGGCCGTCGGTTGCTGGGCCGCGGCGATGATCGAGATCAGGTCCTGGATGATCTCCTCGTCGGTCAGGCCCGCCGGGTGCAGCAGCATCCGCGAGGTGACGTCCGCGCCGGGCCGCTCCCGCTTCTCCTTGACCAGCTGCTGGATCCGCTCCCCGACGCGCGTGTACGCCGCCACGGGGTCGTCGCCCTCCGCCGCGTCCAGCGAGATCCGCAGATCGTCCACGAGCTGCTGGGTGTCCGTGCCGGTATGCGGCATGCCGCACATCTGGACCGCCGCCCGCATGGGCAGCGCGTGGGCGTACGCGCTCATCAGCTCGGCCTGGCCGCTGCCCGCGAACTCGCCGATCAGCCGGTCGGCGATCCGCGCGCTGTCCCGCGCCAGCTCGAACTGGTCGACGCCCTCCAGCGCCTCCGTGATCACACCCGCGCGCCGCCGGTGCTCCTCGCCCTCGGTGAACAGGACCGACGGCTGATAGCCGACGAACGGCATCAGCGGCCAGTCGGCGGGAATGTGCTCCCACTGGTTCCAGCGCCGCGAGTCACGGGCGAACAGCTCGTCGTGGCCCGTCACATAGCTGACCTCGGAGTAGCCGAGCACCAGCCAGGCGGGCACGTCCCCGTCGAGCAGCACAGGGGCGACCGCGCCGTGCTCCCGGCGCAGGCTGCGGTAGAGCTGCGACGGTGTCTGCTGGTACTCCAGACCGCCCAGGCGCACCGCGCCCGCGTGGGCGGGGCAGCCGGGGGGCGGGCTCTGCCGGTCGTCGGGTCCGGTCGGCTCGGTCACGGTGTCATCTCCTGGGCCATGGCCAGTTCGTAGAGGTGGTCCACGAGGGTGATCAGGACGTCCTTGCCCGACGAGCGCACCCGTGCGTCGCAGTCGATCAGCGGCACATGGGCGGGCAGCGCGAGCGCCTGGCGGATCTCGTCGAGGGAATGCGCGGAGGTGTCGTCGTCGAACCGGTTGACCGCCACCACGAACGGCGTCCTGTGGTGCTCTAGCCGGTCGATCGCGTACCAGGACTCGTCCATCCGCCGCGTGTCGACCAGGACGACCGCGCCGAGCGTCCCCGAGAAGAGCCGGTCCCACAGGAACCAGAACCGCTCCTGCCCCGGCGCGCCGAACAGATAGAGCACCACACGCTCGTTGAGGCTGATCCGGCCGAAGTCGAACGCCACCGTCGTCGTGGTCTTCCCGGCGACGTCGGCCGTCGAGTCGACACCGACACCGGCCTGCGTCATCACCTCTTCGGTGTTCAGCGGACGGATCTCGCTGACCGACCGGACGAGGGTGGTCTTGCCGACGCCGAACCCGCCCACGACGACGATCTTCAGGCCGGTCTCGGCAGTGTCGGAAAGGGGCGTACGGGAGGACAGCTCAGATGTTGCGGAGCCCATGGAGCACCTCCTTGAGAAGGGCGGAATCGGGGATGGCGGCGACCGAGCCGGCCGCGCGGGGATGCCGGGCGGTGATCTTGCCCGTGGCGAGCAGATCACCCAGCAGAATCCGCACCACCGTGATCGGCAGCTTCAGCTCCGCGGCGATCTCCACCACGGCCGTCGGATGCCGGCACAGATCGAGGATGCGTACGTGCTCCGACTGCATGCCCGCGGCGGGCTCGCATTCGCTCACCACCAGAGTGACCAGGTCGAACGCGTCGTCGTCGGCGCGGCTGCGGCCACCGGTGACCGTGTAGAGGCGGTCCGGGTCACCGGTGTCCACGGGCTTGCGCGGCGTCACGAGGAGCCGCCGCCCTGGTCGTGCGCGCGCGGCTCGGCGCGCAGATGCTCCCCGATCTGCTCGACGAGCTCGGTCATCTGATGGCCCACCACACCGGGGTCGGCGTTCTCTTCGGCCAGGACCGCCAGGTGCGCTCCCTCGCCCGCCTCGACGATGAAGAGCAGCCCGCCGTGGAACTCGGTCATCGAGTGCCGGACACCGCCGGTCCCGTCGCCGAACTCCACGGAGGCGCCCTGTGCGAGGGCCTGGATGCCGGAGCAGATGGCGGCCAGCTGGTCGGCCTGATCGAGCGTCAGGTGCTCGCTCCAGCACAGCTTCAGTCCGTCCCGCGAGAGCACCAGGGCGTGCCGGGTGCCGGGCGTGCGCTTCAGCAGGTTCTGCAGGAGCCAGGTCAGGCTGTTGTCGGTGGTCTGCATGGTGGGTGGGGCGCGGTGCGCCGGGCATGCCCGGTCACCGGCCCGTACCTCCAATCACGATGTCGAGCGGGGAAGAGCGGGGAAGAGCAGGGGAGAGAGTGGGGCGCCGGAACCCGGGCGCCGTACGGGACTTCGCGCTACTCGGCGGGCGGCGGCCCGGACTCGGCGGTCGTACCGGACGCGTCGGTCGTACCGGACGTGTCGGTGCCTGCTCGCCGCGCTCGGTGGAAGGCGCCGAATCGGGCCCCGGCGTCACGCGGCCGCTCGGTGTCCTTGGCCGGCGCCTCCGCGTCGGACGCCGCCCTGCGCTGCTGTCGTTCCCGGTCGGCCTCGGCCATGGTGCGGCCGGGAGCGCGTACGGGCAGACCGTTCGCCGTGGCGACGGGGCGCGGACGCTCCTGCTGGGCCGGGATCTCGGGGCGGGACGCGGGGAACTCGGGTGTGTCCGGGGCTGCCGCGTGCCCCTCGACGGGCTGGGGCGCCGGGGCCGTGACGGGCGGGGGCGCCGGGGCCTCGACGGGCGACGGCTGCGGAGCCTGGGCGGCCGGGGTCTGCGGAGCCTGAACGGCCGGAGGCTCCGGAACCTCGACCGGCGGGGCAACCGCCGGCTCGGCGCTCCGCCGCACCGGTTGCTGCTGCGGCGCCGGATCGCGCTGCTGGGCCAGGAGCTGCGGGGGCAGCAGCACCACGACACCCGTGCCGCCGCGCGAGGACGGCCGGAAGTTGACGCTCATGCCGTACTTGCCGGCGAGCCGCCCGACCACGGCCAGGCCGAGCCGGGTGCCCTGCAGCGAGGCCAGGTCCGTCACCTGCCCGGAGACCGACTCCTCCGCCCGGCGCATCGCCGCGTCGGCCATCTTCAGGCCGCTGTCCTCGATCGTGACGACGATCCCGGCGCTGCGCTCCTCGACGTACACATGGACCTCGTCGATGGGCGGGGAGAAGTTCGCCGCGTTGTCCATGAGCTCGGCCAGGAGGTGCATGACGCCCTCGGCGGCGAATCCGGCGATGGCCACCGTCGTCGAGCAGTGCAGCCGCACCCGCTGGTACGCGGAGATCCGGCCGACGGCACCCCGCAGGATGCTCTCCATCACGATCGGCTTGTTCCAGGCGCGGCTGGAACGGCCGCCCATCAGCAGCGCCAACCGGTCGGTCAGCAGACCGAGCTGGGAGGTGCTGTGGTCGAGGCGGAGCAGATCGCCGAAGACCTCGGCGCTGTGCCGCTCCTGCATGTCCCGCAGATCGGCGAGCATGCTCACGGACTTCGCCTGCACCCGGCTGAGCGCCTTGGCGGAGGCGGCCTGCGCGGCGGCGGCCCGCCGCTCGCTGTGCGCGAGTTCGCGTACGAAGGAAGTGGCGGGGACGCTCAACAGGGGGTTCTGCGGCCAGGCGAGCCCGGCGAGGACGGTGTCGGCGGAGGCTCCCTCACGGAGCTGCGCGATCGCGTCCGGCAGCGTGGCCGTCGTCAGACGCTCGAACTCCTCGGCGGCCTGGGCGAGTTGCCCCTGCGCGTGGTCCCGCTCCGACTCGGCGGTCGCGGTCTGCCGCACCGACTCCTCCACCACGGAGGCGAAGACCTGGAGGGCCTGGCGCAGTTGGGGATCCGACGGCGGCGCCGCCTGGGCCAGCGTCTCATTCGCCCCGGCCCCGTCCCGCAGCCGCTTGACCACGCCCGGCAGCGTGACGTTCACCAGATGCGCGGACTCCGCGCCCTGCCGTGCCAACTGGGTCTTGAGGGACGCGGCTTCGGCGCCGTCCGCCGCCGCCGACCTGTGGACCCGACGCACGGCCAGCGAACTGGCCACGACGCCGACCGCCAGGCACAGCCAGGCGGCCAGGATCGTCGTGACCGTCCAGCCGCGGGCTTCGGCCGGCGCCGAGAGGCCCGCCGCGGCACCGGCCGCACCGGTCACCAGCAGCACGGCCAGGGGGACGACCGGCGCGGGGCGCCGCGGCGTGGCTATGCGGCGCGGTCGGGGAGGAGCAGGCACTGGCATTCAGCGGTCCCTCGGTCCTTGAGTGTGGGGAGACAACGGGCCGATGGGCATGCGTCGGCCGTGGGCCCGGAGCGACACGCCAAGGGGACGGCGATCTTCCGGACCATATGACGCGCCATGCTAGTCACCCCGCGGACCGCGAAGGACCGAAGGGTGGAACACTCCGCCCACGGGGAAAGTTCGTCCCGATCTGAACCATCGAACATGACGCCGTGATAGAGGAGTTCGATCGCGAGTTCGACCCTGAGCCCGGCCACCCGCGCCGCTCTCCGGCGGATGGGCGGTGAAATCCCCGTGGCCGTCAGCCCTCGGGCGCAGGTACTGTCCAGTTCGCGAAGTGCCCGGCCAGGGCAGTCGCCGCCCCACCTCACCCGCACTCCCCACCCCGTATCTCTTTACCCCTCAACCCGAGAGAGCGATCCCGATGACCGGCCGGCAAGCGACGACGACCCTCTGGCGCCCGACGGGCCCCAAGGAGCTGGACCTGGTCCGCGACCTGAACTGGCGGGCGTGGCCGCCCCGGTTGCCCGAGCAGCCGATCTTCTACCCCGTTCTCAACGAGGATTACGCGATCAGGATCGCCAGGGACTGGAACGTGAAGCACGACGGGGCGGGCTTCGTCACCCGCTTCGAGGTCGACACCGACTTCGTCCGCCGCTACCCCGTCCAGCAGGCCGGAGGCCGCTCGATCCTCGAACTGTGGGTGCCGGCCGAGGAGCTCGACGAGTTCAACGCCCATATCGTCGGCGAGATCGAGCTGATCCACGAGTTCCGCTGAACTGCGTGACCTGTGAACTGCCAAGACCTGTGAACTGACATGACCTTGATGGACGTACTCGTCGACTTCGCCCGCACCGGCCGCGTCGGGCCGTTGGCCTGCGGCATGTCCCTGGCCGACGCCGAGGAGCTGCTCGGTCCGGGACGTCCGCATCCGGTCCACCGGCTGAGGGGCCCGGACATCGACGGCTACCCGTACTCCTGGGGCGGTCTCGGTCTGACGACCACCGGGCGGGCGGTCAGCGGCATTTCAGTCTCCCTCTGGCCGGGCTCGACGGTAGGGCTGCCGCCGCTCGTCCTGCCGGACTCCGTTTCGTACGACGCCACGGTCCTCCGAGAGGACCTGGTCGCCGCCCTCGACGCGGCGGGCTGCCGGCATGAGGTCAACGGCCTTCTCACCTTCGGCGAGCAGTCGAGCATCGTCACCCGGCCCGCGAACGTCTGCGCGGTCTTCAGCCTGCCGGGCAGGGACAACGCCGTGCCGTACGCCGACCGGCACTACCTGGACGTGATCCACCGGCACGAGGCCTGACCCCCAGGAGTGACCCCGAGGCGTGATCGGGAGCCGGATCGACCTATGCGGAACGGAGGTGTACGGAGATGGGCGTGTCCATCGAAGTACTCATCGTCGACTGGCAGCGCGTCGAGGCCGCGCCGCCCGACCGGCGCGGCGAACTGCTGGACGAGGCCGCCTTCGGTGAGGCGTACGAGGCGTACGACGACGACCTGGACGCGGCGGGCTGGCTCCGGCCGGAGACGGCCGACGCCGACTGGCACCTCAAGTACGCCTTCGCCCGCACCCTCGACTCCTACAAGCCCCACTTCTGGGCGGGCGAACGGTGGGAGGCGGTCCGCCTCTTCGCCGACGCGGGGCTGCGCACCGCCCTGGACCGCTTCGTGTCCCCGCTGTTCTGGCACGGCCTGGAGGACGTCGCGGGCCCGGACCCCGAGTCCGTACCGGAGCGGGAGTGCCCGTGGGACGTGCCCCTGCTGCTGTGGTGCCCGCCCGAGGACGTGGCCGCGCTGCGGCGACACTGGCTCCGGGCCGAGGGCGGGCTCGACTCCCTGCGCGAGCCGTTCGCCGAGCACGCGGCCGTGCCCGGCGGCTGGATCCCCGACTTCGACTCGTTCGCCCGACTCGTCGGCGGCTGGGGCGAGGTCGTCACAGAGGCAGAGCGGCGGGGCTGGGGCGTCGTCGGACTCCGCTGCTGAGCGTGCGCTGGACCCGCCCGGCGGCGAAATTGACGCGCCGTCGAACGGCCCCCGCGTATACCTTCTGCCGCATGGTTGACGCGATTTTCGGCAATCCCCGGCTCGCCGCGCTGTACGACCCGCTCGATCCCGACCGCGGCGATCTCGACGCCTACCTGCGCATCGCGGAGGAGTTCGGGGCACGTCGGGTGCTGGACATCGGCTGCGGGACGGGGGTGCTCGCGCTGCTGCTGGCCGACCGGGGGATCGAGGTCGTCGGCGTCGATCCCGCGCGGGCGTCGGTCGACGTGGCGCGGGCCAAGCCGGGCGGCGAACGGGTGCGTTGGATCTGCGGCGACGCGACGGCGCTCCCGCCGTTGCGGGTTGACTTGGCGACCATGACCGGGAACGTCGCCCAGGCGATCCACGACCCGCAGGTGTGGCGGCAGACCCTGCGGGGCGCCTTCGACGCGCTGCGGCCGGGCGGTCGTCTCGTGTTCGAGACGAGGGACCCGGCCAAGCGGGCCTGGGAGGCCTGGAACCGGGAGGCCACGCACAGGGTCAGGGAGGTACCGGGTGCCGGCGCGATCGAGAGCTGGACTGAACTCGTCGACATGGACGGCCCGTTGGTGACCTTCAGGGGGACCTTTGTGTTCGCCGGTGACGGCGAGGTCATCACCTCGGACTCGACCCTGCGGTTCCGTGAACGCGAGGAGGTGGCGGCGGACCTGAGCGCGCAGGGGTTCGCCGTGGACGACGTACGGGACGCGCCCGATCGCCCCGGCAAGGAGTTCGTCTTCGTGGCGCGCCGCCCGGAGAACGACGGCGACGGCACAAGCACCTGACCACCACTACCGTGCAGTCGTGATCAGTTCCCCGCTGCCGCTCCTCTTCCTCGACGTCGACGGCCCGCTCATCCCCTTCGGGGCGACCAGCCGTGAACTTCCCGACGGATACCCGACGTACGAAGGCGAATCCGTCCCGGCGGGGGCCGTGGCGAATCCGCTGATCGGCAGGATTGACCCGGCCCACGGCCGCCGACTGCGGGCGCTGCCCTGCGCGTTGGTGTGGGCGACGACGTGGCTGTCCGACGCCAACGACTGCGTCGCACCCTGGCTCGGCCTGCCACAGCTCCCCGTGGTGCCCTGGCCGGACCCCTCCGACGAGGAGCCATTCGGCGGCGACGGCCCCCGTGGACTCCACTGGAAGACCCGCACGATCGTCGACTGGGCCGAGGGCCGCACGTTCGCCTGGGTCGACGACGAGATCACGGACACCGACCGGGTCTGGGTGGCGGCGCACCACCCGCACCCGGCCCTGCTCCATCGCGTCGACGCCCGAATCGGCCTCACCGCCGGGGATTTCGCGGTCCTCGACGCGTGGCTGCGCGCGCACGGGAGCTAGGGCAGCCCGCGGGCGGGCGGCCGCCCCGCACGGCACACGCCGCTCACAGCGGCAGCGGGCGCTCCTGTACCACGTGCTTCATGACGAGCGTTGAGCTGAGCCGCATCACGCCCGGCAGTGTGGCCAGCTTGTCGTCGTACAGGCGCTGGAAGGCCGGCAGGTCGACGCTGACGATGCGCAGCAGATAGTCGGGGTCGCCGAAGAGGCGCTGGGCCTGGACGACATGCGGGATGGCGGCGACGGCCGCCTCGAAGTCGGCGACGGTGTCCCGGTCCTCCTGGCGCATGGTGACGAAGACGAGCGCCTCGAAGGTCAGCCCCACCTGCTGGGTGTTCAGGATCGCGCGGTAGCCGCGGATCGCGCCGGTGCGCTCCAACTCGCGCAGCCGACGGTGGCAGGGCGACAGGCTGAGCCGCACGCGAGCGGCGAGTTCGGTGACGGTGAGCCGCCCGTCGTCCTGGAGCTCAGCAAGAATCTTCCGGTCCACGTCGTCCATGGGGAAGATTCTTCCACAGGAATGACTTCGGGCGACCATACTTGGAAACATCTTTGGGCAATTCGGAACTAATCTTCTCCATACATCACAAACGCGAGGGAGAAGTGTTTCCGTGGCCGTCAGCACCATCACCGCCTTCTGGGCGGTGTCCTTTCTGCTCATCCTGGTTCCGGGCGCGGACTGGGCCTACGCCATCACGGCCGGGCTGCGGGGCGGCTCGGTCGTGCCCGCCGTGAGTGGACTGGTGCTCGGCTATGTGGCGCTGACCGCCGTCGTCGCGGGCGGGGTCGCCGCCGCCGTGGCGAGCAGCCCCGGCGTCATGACGGCGCTGACCGTGACCGGCTCCCTGTACCTGATGTGGCTGGGTGGCTCGGCCCTCGCCCGGCCGGGTACGCCCGCCGAGGCCTCGTCCGGCGGTTCGACGGCTTCCGGCGGCGCCTCCCGCGTCGCCGGGGTGCTCAAGGGCGCGGGCATCAGCGGCCTGAACCCGAAGGCCCTGCTGCTCTTCCTCGCGATACTCCCGCAGTTCGCGACCCCCGCGGCCGACTGGCCGCTGGCCGCCCAGCTCGGCGCGCTCGGCATGGTGCACACGCTGAGCTGCGCGGTGGTCTACCTGGGGGTGGGCGTCCTGGCCCGCACGGTGCTGCGGGCGCGGCCGACCGCCGCACGGGCCGTCACCCGCGTCTCGGGCGCCGCGATGATCCTGATCGGTGCGTTCCTGCTGGTCGAACGCCTGGCGTAACGTGATGAATGGAGTGAAAACGCCCATGCCGCTCTGAGGAGGGGCCATGACGCAGGATCCCGCACGGCAGCAGGAGACACCGGATCCCGTCCGGCAGGAAGAATTCGCCGCCCTCATGGTCGACGTACTCAACAAGGGTGTGCTGTGCCTCCTCATCAGCGCGGGACACCAGACCGGCCTCTACGACACGATGAGTACGCTGCCGCCGTCCACCAGCGACGACATCGCGAAGGCGGCGCGGCTCGACGAGCGGTACGTCCGCGAATGGCTGGGCGGCATGGTCGTCGGCGGCCTCGTCGAGTACGAGCCGGACGGCGCGACCTATCTGCTGCCGCCCGAGCACGCCGCCTCCCTCACCACGATCGCGGGCCCCGACAACCTGGCCGGGATGACCCCGTACATCGCGCTGATGGGCGAGGTCGAACAGCAGGTCGTCGCGGCCTTCAGGGACGGCGGGGGAGTGCCGTACTCGTCGTACCCGCGCTTCCAGGAGCTTCAGGCGCAGGAGACGGCGCGGGTGTACGACGCCGCCCTCGTCGACCGGATCGTCCCGCTGGTCCCCGGCCTTGCCGAGCGGCTGCGCGACGGCATCGACGCGCTGGACGTGGGGACCGGGCAGGGACATGCCCCGCTGGTCCTCGCCCAGGCGTTCCCGCGCAGCCTCTTCCACGGGCTCGACCAGTCGGAGGAGGGCATCGGGGCCGCCCGCGAGGAGGCCGAGCGGCGCTCCCTGGACAACGTGCACTACACGATCGGCGACTCCACCCAGATCAGCGGCCGCTACGACCTGGTGACCGCGTTCGACGTCATCCACGACCTCGCCCGGCCCCAGGAGACCCTGAACGCAGTCGCCGCCGCCCTCCGCGACGGCGGCACGTTCCTGATGGGTGACATCGCCGCCTCCAGCAAGCTGGAGGAGAACATCGACCACCCCTTCGGGCCCGCCCTCTTCGGCTTCTCGCTCTTCTACTGCATGACCACGTCGCTGAGCACCGGCGGTGCGGGCCTCGGCACGATGTGGGGCGAGCAGACGGCGCGCCGGATGCTGGCGGAGGCCGGCTTCACGGACGTGGAGACGAAGTCCATCGAGGGCGACCCGCTGAACGTCTACTACGTGGCGCGGACGGCCGCCGCCTGAGCGACGGCTACCGGCTCACGTCCGTGATGCCGTCGGCGAGCTGACCCGTCACGCGGAGAATGCCCTGCCCGAGTTCGGTGGGGGCGATGAGGATGCCCAGCACGAGGACGATGACGACGGTGAGCCGCTCGTCGGAGCGGCTTCTGGCCTGGACGCGACGTCGCAGCCGGATGACGACGATGACCGCCAGAAGCACGGCCACGTTGATGGACAGCACCATGTCGTCCCCCTCGCTCGGCGTCCTTCCTGTGTAGATCAGAACGGGGTGGGGCACGGGCGGTTCGTAAGGAGGTGACGCTAAAACGCCCCTGACTGACCCGAATCCCCGGGCGCGCGTCCCGCCCCACCGAAGGGAAGGCGTGGCCCGGCCGTTCGGGGTGGCGTACCTTCTGGTTCATGGGGGACAGCCGTGACTTCGACGATGAGACGCACCGCGTCAGCAACGACATCTCAGGTGAAGTGAACGGACCCGTGGGGCAGTTCGGGACCGTCCACGGAGACGTGAACATGAGCTGGAACCAACCCGCGAGCACCGCGGACACGGAGTTTCAGGCGCAGTACCAGGCGCGCATGCGGGCGCAGTGGGAGCGTGAGCGCAAGGAGAGGCTCAGGGAGTCGCGCTCCAAACGCTACGGCAGCGGATGCTTCGGCGTGGTGCTGATCGTCATGGCCTGCGCCCTCTTCTTCGGGGAATCGAACCTGGGCGGCTCCGACTGGGCGGGAGCGGTGCTCCTGGTTCTGGGACTCATCGGGGTCAGCGCACTGTTCCGGCGGGACCGTGGCTGACCAGGCCGCAGGAAGGGGCGACGCGGAAATCGGCAGCGGTGCCGAGGTGCGGAACGAGTTCCACGGGGCGGCCGAGCTGGTGCTTCAACTCAGGGACGTGCGAGAGCTGCACCTGCACGACAGCTCCGGGCGCGAGAAGCGGGAGCGGCGACGTGCCGCGTGGACGCGGTACGAGCGTGCGGTGCGTGCCTGTTGGCAGGCCGTCGAGTCGGCGTACACCGTTGATGACGAGGCCCGTCTCGCCTCCGCGCAGGACGAGTTGCAGGAGGCCCTCACCGCCGTCCGCCGTGAAGGGCCGGACCGGATGGGCGAGTTCGCCGAGCAGGTGCTGCTGGCCTGTCGGCTTCGGGTGCGTTCCGTGCTTCTGTACGGGCCCGCGTGGCGCGCCGGGCGGAAGCTCGCGGCGGCCGAGGGGGTGGAGACGCGGGTCGGGTCTCCAGGAACGGCGAGCGCGGCGCGGGACGCGTACACCAAGGCCAAGGGCGCCGCATGGCCCGGCAGCGACGACCGCACCGAGCTGATGCGTGCCGCGGCCGAGGCGATCAACGCCTGCGCCGCGCTCACCGACGACGACGTGGCCGCGCTGATCGAGGACATGTCGAGGACCGAGCCGACGCACACCGCCGCCACCGATCGCGAGGCGTACGCGCGCAGCGCCGCCCGTTGGCTGGGGCGGTTCATCGAGGCACAGGGCGTCGGATCGGAGGACTGAGTACCGATGGTGGTGCCCCGGCGCCGGGGCACCACCATCGGTCGCCGATCAGACTCCCGCGCGTACCACCGGGATCCACAGCTCCGCGTCCGCCTCCGACGCGTCCTGCGAGAGGCGGGTGCGCAGGATCTCCGGGCCCGGCCTGCTCTCGTACGGGTTGGACGGGAACCACTGGGTGAACACGTCCCGCCACAGGTACTGCAGCGAGTGCGGGAACGGCCCAGAGTTCTCGAAGACGGCCCACGTCCCCGCGGGGACGGTCAGCACGTCGAAGCCCTCCGGGACCTCCGCATCCGTCACCACCGCGTGGTAGTAGTCGAGTTCGGTGCCCTCGGCCCGGCTCGGGTCGAGGTTGTCGCTCACCCCGACGATCCCCTCCGGCTCCTGATCGGACAGCTCGCCGATCCGCCGCATCGTGTCCTGGTCGATGCCCCGGATGAACTCGCCGATCGCCGGATTCATCCCCTCGTGGACCAGGGGCACCCGGACCTTCTTGCCGACCACCCGGAACTGGTCCTTCTCCACGACCCGGTATCGCATGCTGCTGCTCCCTTCGATGATGAGACGGAAGGAGATCCGAGGCTGGGCGTGCAACGCGGCACCGTCCCGCCGGGCCTCGCCAGGACCCACCCCGTGCACGGCGCGGAACGCACGCGCGAACGCCTCCCCCGAGCCGTAGCCGTACCGCACCGCGATGTCCAGCAGCGTCCGCTCGCCGGCCAGCACCTCGGCGCCGGCGATGGTCAGCCGCCTGCGCCGGATGTACTCCGACAGCGAGATCCCCGCCAGCGCGGAGAACAGCCGCCGGAAGTGGTACTCCGACGTCATCGCGATCCGCGCGAGATCGGTCACCTCGATCCGCTGGTCGAGACGCGACTCGATGTGATCCAGTGCCTCGTTCAACCGCTCGAGCACCTCGGGCTCCTTCCCTTTACGCCCCTCACGTTAGGAAGGCGGCGCCATGCCGGACCCGACATCTGGTGCCCGGTTCGATCAGGTCTGTCGAGCACCAGGAATACCTCACCCGCGCAGCAGGTCCGCGATCTTGTCGTAGCCGCGCCGCTCGGCGTGCTCAAGCGCGGTCGTCCCGGTCTTGTCCTCGATGGACGCGTCCGCCCCGCCGTCCAGGAGCAGCCGCACCGACTCCTGATGGTCGCGTCCGCCGTCGCCGAGGATCACGGCCTCCAACAGGGCGGTCCAGCCGAGGTCGTTGACGTGATTGACGTCCACGTCGATGTCCGGGTCGGTGGTGACCTCGCGGATGTACGCGACGTGCCCGTGCTCGCCCGCCGGGATGAGGGAGGTGCCGCCGTACCGGTTCACGATCGTGTAGTCAGGGTCGGCCGCCGCGAGCGTCCGCGCCATGGCGGCGCTGCCGGTGACGCCGGTCACCAGCCACGGAGTGTCGTGCTGCGCGTCCAGGGCGTCCGGATCGGCCCCGGCGTCGACGAGGACCTCGGCCGCCTTCACATGGTCGCCGGTCGCCGCGAGGAGCAGGGGCGTGTGCCGCTCGTCGTCACGGGTCTCCAGGTCGGCGCCCCGCTCGATGGCATCGCGGACCGCGTCGGCGTCGCCGGAGCGCGCGGCGGCGAGCAGGTCACGGCTCGCGGCCGGGTCCGCCTTCCGCTTCGGGGACGCGGACTTCTTGGACGCCGACTTCTCCGGGGCGGCGGACTCGGGAGCGGAGGACTCGGCGGACCGGGTCGCCGAGGGCTTGCGCTCGGTGTCGGCGGTGCCGTCGTCGGACGAGGACCCGCACGCGGTCGCCAGCACGCCCACGCCGACGAGCGAGACGAGCAGGAGGGTGGCACGTCGTTTCGGGACCATGGTTCCTCTTTCGTGTGGGGGAGCAGGGGGGAGCAGTCGGTGGCGACTTCCTGGCTCCATGCTCGTGCCGCCCGCCCGCGCGGCCGTCCCTGAACCGGATGGAGTCACGGGGCGTTGTGACGACCTCCGTATCGGCCGATCGGCTGATGTGTGGGCAGCCGGCGTGTGCCTCCGTCACGCCAGCTAAGGTGCGGCCGTATGACCGACCGCGTCCTCGAACTCCTGCGTACCCGCCCCGAGCTGGCCGAACTGGCCGCGTTCCCCTTCAACTTCGACGTGGAGCGGGTGTACCCCGACCAGGACGGCGACGTGCGCCTCGCGTCCGGCGCCCCGCTGGAGCAGGTAGCGGGTGACGACACCGGCGGCACCTACTTCCTGGTCGAGGGCGGAGCAGTGCTCCACGCCTCCTCCGAGGGAGACGCCGTACTGATCGCCGAGAGCGTCTCCGAGGCGCTCGAAATGCTCGTACGAATGCCCGAGTGGTGCGAGAACCTCACCGCTGACCTGGACGAGGACGGACTGCTCGCCGAGGTGCGCGCGGCGGACGCCGAGGCGCGGCAGGAATTCGCCCCGGACCTGGACGCCCGGCGCGCGGCGCTGATCAGCGGCCTGGGGCTACCCGAACGGCCGCTGGTCGAGCTGTTCTCCATGATGGAGTCGGCCGCCCGGCGCACCGAGCCGGACCACCTGCTGCTCAACTCCCGCGACCTCTGCGCGTACCGGCTCACCGACTGCTACCGGCGGCCCTTGCGGGACATCGTGCTCGGCCCCGGACGGGAGGCCTTGGAGCGCCTGCGCGCGGGCGACCCCGCCGCGCGCCGGGAGGCGGCCGACGATCCGGTGCTTAGGGAGGGCGTCCTGCGGGCGGCCCGGCACGACCGCCGCGACGGGGACGAGCCGCTGCTGAGCCTCCTGCTGGAGCGCGAGAACACCCAGCGCACGGTGCCGCTCCACGAGACCGCCGAGAGCGACTTCACCTGGATCGAACTGGCCCGCCGCCAGGGCCGCGTCGAACACGCCCGCGTCGAGCTCATCCGCCTCCTGGACGACACAGGACCGCACGCGGACCGGCTCAGGGAGCTGAGCGGTGCCCTGGAGCGGATTGGCGACCACGCACAGGCGGCCCGCGCGCAGTTCAACCTCCTCTCCTTGCAGGACACGTCCAGGGACCGGGCCTCGGAGGCGTACGTCCTCGCCCGCCTGGAACGGCTGAAGGGCGACCTGACGGCGGCGGGCCGGGCACTGGAGCGGGCCAGGGCGGCGGTCGGCGTCGAGGGCGGCCCCACGGACGGAACAGTCGAACAGTGGCACCGCCGGGGGATCGGCCGACTGATCACGGAGCAGCATCTGGAACTGACGCTCGCCGCCGTCGACACGGGCGACAGGGAACTGGCGCGGGCGACGATGGCACACGCCAGGCTCCTCCTCGACACGATCGGCAAGGAGTTCGCGAAGGAGCTCAGCGGCCTGTCGACGCGCGCGAAGTGGGCGGTGGCCGGGCTGCGCCCGACCCACTCCTGACCCTCGCGGCCGAGGGCGTGACATCGACAGGCGCATGTCCGGATGTGACAGTGAATCGTCATTGTGGCCATCGGTGATCGCGGTGAAGATGGGGACATGCCCCTTCCCCACCGTGTCGTCATCGCGGTCTTCCCCGACGTCGACCTCCTCGACGTCACCGGCCCGGCCGAGGTCTTCGCGCTGGCCAACCGGGAGAGCGCGGGACGCACCGGCTACGAGGTCCGGCTCGCCGGGCCCGTCGCCGGCGAGGTGCGGACGTCCGCCGGCGTACGGCTGCTGGCCGATCTGTCCTTCGACGAAGTCGGCGGCCAGGTGGACACCCTGCTGGTGCCCGGCGCGGTCGACGTGACCGACGACGGTCCCGTGGCCCGGATCGACGACGACGTCGTGGCCTGGGTGAAGGCGACCGCGCCCCATGCCCGGCGGGTGGCGTCGGTATGTGTGGGCGCGCATGTACTGGCAGCGGCCGGGCTGCTGGACGGGCGGACGGCGACCACCCATTGGTCGACCGCCGCCCAGCTGGCCGCCGACCATCCGGCGGTCACGGTCGACCCGGACCCCATCTTCGTACGGACGGACCGCGGCCGGCTGTGGACCGGGGCCGGGATCAGCGCCTGCCTGGATCTCGCGCTTGCCCTGGTGGCCGAGGACCACGGCGAGGAGACCGCGCTCTCGGTGGCCCGGCAGCTGGTGATGTACCTCAAGCGGCAGGGCGGGCAGAGCCAGTTCTCCGTCCCGCTCAGCCGTCCCGTCACCTCCCGGCGCGACATCGACGAACTGCGTCTGTGGATCGCCGAGCACCTCGACGAGGACCTGTCCGCGGAGGCCCTCGCCGCCCGGATGTGCCTCAGCGAGCGGCACTTCGCCCGTGTCTTCAAACAGGAGACGGGCACCAGTACCGCGAGCTATGTCGAGGCCGCCCGCGTGGAGGCGGCCCGCCGTCTCCTGGAGACCACCGACTGCCCGCTCGACCAGGTGGCGACCGTGGCGGGCCTGGGCTCGGCGGAGACCCTGCACCGGGCGTTCAAGCGGCAACTCGCCACGACGCCGGGGGCATACCGCCGCCGCTTCCGTACACAGAGCACCTGACCCTCTTCAACTGCCCGGCTACCGAAGGCGGACGAGCCGCGTCGACGGCCTCGCCATGCCTTCTTCCCTTCGAGATCCCACGCCAGATCCTCTCCAGGTCCTTCCCGGCTCCCGTTCCAGATCCCTTGAAGTCTGTCTCTTCCGTCCCTTCCGAAAGGTTCCCCATGAGCACGCACCAGCCCTCCAAGACCCTGCGCGACGTCAGCGGCCTGGACAGCCGGCCGGCCCGGCTGAGCGATTCCGTCCTCGTCCTGATCGACTATCAGAACACCTACCGCACCGGCGTGATGGCCCTGGACGGTGCCGAGGAGGCCCTCGCGGCGGGCGCCCGGCTGCTGGCGCGCGCCCGTGCCGCGGGCACCCCGGTCGTGCACGTGGTCAACGACGGCGGCGAGAACACCCCGTACGACATCCGCGCCCACATCGGGGCCATCAGCGACGAGGTCGCCCCGGCGGACGGCGAGGCCGTCGTCGTCAAGCAGTTCCCCAACTCCTTCCACCTCACGGAGCTGGAGAAGACCCTCACCGACCTGGGTGCCGCGCCGGGCAGCGGCAAGGACCTGATCCTCGCCGGCTTCATGACGCACATGTGCGTCAACTACACCGCCCAGGGCGCCTTCAACCTCGGCTACCGCCCCACCGTGGTCGCCGAGACGACCGCCACCCGCGCGCTCACCGCACCCGACGGCACCGTGCTGCCCGCGGCGGCGCTCCAGACGGCCGCGCTGACCGCGATCACCGACCTGTTCGGGATCGTCGTGCCCGACGTGGACGGCGTCAGCGCTTGATGGCGAGCCCGCCGTGTTCGCCGATGGGGTCGGCGGCGTGCGCGGCGGGCTCCGGGCGCCAGAACGGGACCGACACGACGCCCGGTTCAAGGAGTTCCAGGCCGTCGAAGAACGCCGTGATCTGGTCGACGGGCCGCAGGTAGTACGGGACGGCGCCGGTTTCGTTGTAGGCGTCCTGGGCCTGCTCGTAGTCGGCGTCGACACCCCGGGAGCCGTCGTTGATCGACAGGTAACTGCCGGACGGCAGCGCGTCCATCAGGTGGCCGACGATGGCGCGTGCCCGGTCGTAGTCGCCCATGTGTCCCAGGATGTTGCTGAGGATCAGCGCGGTGGGCCGGGACAGGTCCAGCGTCTCGGCGGCGGCCGCCAGGATGCGGTCGGGGTCGGACAGATCGGCGTCGACGTACGAGGTCGCCCCCTCGGGAGTCGACGTCAGCAAGGCCCGGGCGTGCGCGAGCACCATCGGGTCGTGGTCGACGTACACGATCCTGGCGTCGGGGGCGAGCCGCTGGGCGACCTCGTGGGTGTTGTCCACGGTCGGCAGTCCGGTCCCGACGTCCAGGAACTGCCGGATGCCCGCCTCGGTGACCAGGTGCGAGATGGTGCGGCGCAGGAAGGCCCGGCTGCTGCGGGCGACCGTGACGATGCCGGGGAAGACGGCGCTGTACGCGTCGCCGGCCTGCTCGTCGACGGGGTAGTTGTCCTTCCCGCCGAGCCAGTAGTTCCAGATCCGGGCCGAGTGCGGCACAGACGTGTCGATGTTCTGCTGTGCCGCAGAGCCGGGATTCGTCGCGTGGTCGGTCATGGGTACCGTTCCGTCTTTTCACCGAGGCATGAACTGTTCACCGCACAACCTACGTCCCAACGATCCGGCGCCGTACACCAGTTCCTGCTCAGGGAGTTGTGACGCCCCTTCCCGACCGGGGGAGTTGGGCCAGTGCGGCGTCGGCAGCCGCCAGGATGTTGCCGAACGTCCGCGTGATGACCGGCCGGGCGAACCGCCGCGTCAGGAAACCGCCGATCAGCGGGACGGGGATCTCGGCGCGCGTCGTCCAGCGGACCAGGGTGCCGGCGTCGGTCTCGGTAAAGGTCATCCGGCCGACTTCGTGCCGGGCCGGCGGCACACTGCGGTCGACGACGTACTCGGTGGCGTACGGCGGGTCGTAGAGCGTGATGCGCTCGCGGAACCAGCCGATCAGCCACAGATGATTGCGCACAGCGCCGACCCCGTAGGGAGCGGTCTCGCCGCGCCGGGCGAGGCGGCAGCGCACCACGAGGGGCGAGCGCGTGTAGTTGGTGGTCGTGGTGAGCCAGGCGAACACGGCGTCGATCGGGGCGTCGATGACACGTTCGACCGTCATGGTTTCCATGGTGTGACTCCTCCTCTGTCCAGAGGCCGCACCGCGTCCGCGCGATGCAGCTTGTCCGGGTTGCGGGTGGCGTAGAGGCCCGTGATCAGGCCGTCCTGGATCTCGAACGCGACCAGACAGTCGAGTTCGCCGTCGACGACGAACCGTGCGGCGGGCATGCCGTTGTAGGTGGCGTGCTCGAAGCTGGTGTCGGCGGGGGCGGTGCGCAGCACGCCGAGGACGAACTGCGCGACGTCGGCGTGGCCGGTGATCGGGCGACGGGCGGCGACGACCTTCCCGCCGCCGTCGGAGAGCGAAACGACATCGGGCGCCAACAGGTCCATCAGCGCCTGGATCTCACCCGTCGCCGCCGCGAGCAGGAACCGCTGGACGACCTCGTGGGTGGCCGCCGACGCGGGCTCGAAGCGGCGGCGCCGCGCGTGCACATGGCGGCGCGCGCGATGGGCGATCTGCCGGGCGGCGACCTCCGTCTTGCCGATCGAGGCGGCGATCTCGGCGTGGGTGTAGCCGAACACGTCGTGCAGCACGAACACCGCGCGCTCGGTGGGGTTCAGCGTCTCCAGGACGAGCAGCATCGCCATCGACACCGATTCGCCGAGGATCGCGTCGTCGCTGACGTCGGGGGCGGTGCGGATGGGCTCGGGGAGCCAGGGGCCGACGTACTCCTCGCGTCGTGCCTTGACCGCGCGCAGATGGTTGAGGGACTGCCGGGTCACCGTGCGGACCAGATAGGCGCGGGGATGCTCGACCGTGTCCGGATCGACCGCCCGCCACCGCAGATACGTCTCCTGGAGCACGTCCTCGGCGTCGGCGGCGCTGCCCAGCATCTCGTAGGCGACGGTGAACAGCAGGGCGCGGTGTTCGGTGTAGGCGTCCTCGGGCACGGCTCCGGTTCCTCTCTTCGGCGACCATCGAGACACGTCGGGGCGGAGAAGCGTGACAGCCCACCGGTGTGATCTGGTTCACTGCTCCAGGACGTCCACCTTCGGCAAGGAACGGTGCCGGTGATGGGCGTCGGCGATCGCGGCCAGCGCGGGGCGGTCGAGCGCCCGGTAGGCGAGCGCGAGGAGTTCGTTCGCAAGAACCTCGCGCGCCGGATCGCCGCCCGACGCCCAGTGCAGGTCGCGGCCGAGGAGGAGCGCCTCCGTCGGGTCGCCCGCGGAGCAGCGGCGCCGGGCCTCGGCCGCCGACTCCCGCAGCGCCGCGGGGTCCTCGAAGAGCTCGTACATGTACGTCGCGAACTTGTACTCGTCCGCCGCGTTGTGCGGCGGGCGGCCCAGCGCGGACTCGCCCGACGCGAGCGCGCCGGCCCCGTCCAGTGTGGTGATCCGGTCAGGGGCGACGGGCGGGGCGGTCCAGACGTACGCCTGGGAGTAGGCGAGCCCGGTCTCCGGCCGGTCCCTGGTCTCGAAGGCGGTCAGCGCGGTGCGGAGCAGGTCGAGACGGGAGCGCCGCGCGGACACCTCGTCCTGTACGTCGTCGTCCCGTACGTCGTCGTCGAGATCGCGGCAGACGAGCTCGATGATCGAGCGCACCGCTTCGAGCGGCGTGCCCGAACGGGTGTCGATGCCGCCGCCGTCGTTGTTGTAGTAGGAGGCGACACCGGCGCAGGTGCGGCCGTCGTCGAACCACAGGCCGTGGTGGAGTCCGTCCGAGCCGCCGTGCAGGAACGTCACGAACTCCGGAGGGTCGCGGTAGTAGCGGCCGTGCACCCGGACGTCGATGCCGTCGCGCGGCTGCCGTCCGGCGTCGGCGAAGAGGTCCATGACGCCGACCGGGCTGACGTCCAGCTCCTGGAGTGCCCGCCGCTCGACGTGGCCGAGGGAGCCGAGGAACGTCCAGAACCGGAAGACCGACTCCGGGAGTTCGAGCCCCCAGTCCCGCAGAAAGCGCTCTTCCGCTTCGGCCCGGCCAGGCGTGCTTTCCGTCTGTTCCACCATCAAAAGACCCCCAGGTCATGCCGCTTGACTGCACAGCTGTACGGCGGCCGAGGCTATCGAACGGATGACATCGGCCGCGCGGCGTGGCCGGGGCGGGGTGCCGTGGAATCATCGCGGGTCCGGGCGGAGACGGCGAGTGACGGCGGAGCGTGGGCATGGCGGCGGCGGGCTGGGAGTGGGACGAGACGCTCTTCGCGGGTACGGCCGCCTACTACGGGCGCGGGAGACTCCCTTACGCCCCCGGTCTCGCGGACAAGCTGGCCGAAGCCCTGGGGCTCGACGGGCGGGGGCGGCTCCTCGACGTCGGATGCGGCCCCGGCACCCTCGCCCTGAACCTGGCACGGCTGTTCGCCGAGGTCGTCGGCGTGGACCCGGACCGCGGGATGATCGCCGAGGCGGAACGCGCGGCCGTACGGTGCGGAGTGGCCGACAAGGCGCGCTGGGTCCGGGCGCGGGCCGAGGAACTGCCCGCGGGGCTGGGCGAGTTCACCGTCGCCACCTTCGGCCAGTCCTTCCACTGGATGGACCGCGACACGGTGGCGGCCACGGTCAGGGACATGCTCCGGCCAGGCGGAGTCCTCGCGCACGTATCGGACCAGAAAGGGGAGCCCCGGCACATGGAGGGCCTTCCGTACCCGCCGGTGCCCCACGCGGCCGTGGACGAACTGGTCCGGCGCTACCTGGGACCGGTCCGACGGGCCGGCCGGGGAACGCTTCCCCAAGGCACACCCGGCGGCGAGTCGGAGGTGTACGCACGAGCGGGATTCAGCGGACCGCAGCGACTCGTCGTACCCGGCGGCCGGCCGCTGGTGCGCACCGTCGACGACGCCGTGGCCGGGGTGTTCTCCATGTCGTTCTCGGCCCCGCACCTGTTCGGCGCACGCCGACAGGACTTCGAGGCAGAACTGCGCCAACTCCTGCGCCGGTACTCGCCGTCGGGCCGGTTCTCCGCGCGTCAGCCGGGGACGGAGGTCGACATCTGGCGGAAGGGCACGGCCGTTCGCTGAACAGCCGGAAGCGGCCGTTCGCTGATGGGTCAAGGCCGACGGCGGCCCGGTGCCGACGAGGCGGCGACCGGCACGCCCGCGCGTTTGAAGGTGCGCATCAGCAGCGCGGTCTCGGCGGCGTTCACTCCGGGCAGGCCGGCGAAGGCCCGTGAGGAGAAGTCGTGGACCTCCTCGGCCGTGCGATGGCTGGAGTAGCCGAGGACGTTGTAGCGGCCGGTCGTGACGACCAGGTGGCGGAGGGTGGATTCGCGGGCGAGCCGTTGCACGGCACGGTCGAGGCAGCCGTGGTCGACGGCCAGCCGGAAGCGCGCCTCCACCGGGAACCCGAGGACGACGGGTTCCGCGTGCAGCCGCACATGCAGCACATGGGAGCTCATCAGGCGGGCGAGGCGGCGGCGCGCGGTGGTCTCCCCGACACACAGTTCGCGGGCGAGCCTGGTCATCGGCATCCGGGCGTCCGACTCCAGGAGCGCGACCATCGCCCGGTCCAGCTCGTCGACCCCAGGGGGTTCGGGCAGCGTCCGGCCCTCGATGACGGCGCGCCGGACGGGCGTGGGCTCGTCGTCGAAGGGTGCCCAGTCGTTCGCGGTCAGGAGCAGGCGGAGCACGATCGAGGAGTGCAGGTCCGTCACGCCCGGCAACTGGCCGAGCGGCCCGTCGACGACGGACAGCAGATGTTCGTGGCCGGGGACGCTGAACTCGGCGTACACGTCGAGCGTGCCCGTGGCGGCCTCGACCGAGCGGACATCGGGGCGCCGGGCGAGCGCCCGCGCGACCTCCTGGACGTGCCCCGGCGCACAGCGCACCGCGACTTCCGCCACCAGCCCCTCGCCGAGGTATTCGGGGACCAGCGCCGCGGTGAAGCCGACCTGCCCCGTGGCGGTCATCCGCTCCAGGCGACGGGCGATGGTGCGTTCGTGGACGCCGGTCGCCGCCGCGATGTCGGCGAAGGGCGCGCGGGGATCGCGGCGCAGGGCGCGGAGGATCGCCTGGTCGAGCGGATCGGCGGTGAAGTCCACGGCGGCATCCGGCCGGGGCTGCGGGGCGGGGGAGGCGGGGGAGTGGTCCTGGTGCGTCATGCGAAGTCTCCTGAGGCGTGCGCCTGGCGCCGGAGTGCGGCGTCCGACCGACGCGTCGGCCACAGTACGCGGTCCCACCGCGTGTCCGAGTCGACGACGCGAGGCGGCATGCCTGCCTGAATCCGCCGAGGTGCGCCCCTCCGATGCTGCAATCGCTCGATATGCAGGCGATGTATTGCCCGGGACCCGCCGCGCTGGCGACATTGTGGTGCGCATTCCGCCGCTCGTCCATCACGGGTCCGACTCGTACGCCGTGAGCGACGCTCCCCCTGCCTCATGGCCGCCAGGCCCCGCCAGAAGGTGCTGCACGCATGACTCACCTCGAGAACGGCCCCCGTGCCGGCACGGCAAGACCCGCTGGGCCTCCCGCCACCCGCACCACGCCCGCGTTCGCCGTCGTCGTGTCCATCGCCCTGGTGGAGCTGACCAGCGGCGTCATGCAGGGCTTCCTGGCCCCGCTGCTCAAGCAGCTGACCGACACCCTGCACGTCAGCGTCGCCGACCTGAACTGGATCAGCATCGCGAACCTGCTCGCCAGCGTCGCGTTCACCCCCGTCCTCTCCCGGATGGGCGACCTCTACGGCCACCGCAAGGTCCTGCGCTGGAACCTGGCGATCGTGCTCGTGGGATCGATCCTGGTCGGCCTCAGCCGTTCCTTCGAAATGCTGCTGGTGGGCCAGATCTTCCAGGGCGCGTTCGCGGGCTTCTTCCCGCTCCTGGTCGGCATCCTGCGCAACCGGGGCGGAAATTCCGAGAGCCGGCGCGGGATCAGCCTGATGGTCGCGGCCCTGCTCGGCGGCCTCGCGCTGGGCCTGGTGGCCAGCGGCGCGGTCGCCGCCTACGCGACCAGCCTGACGGCCGCGCTCTGGGTGCCGACGGCGGTCGTGGCGATCGCCCTGGCCGTGACCTGGCCGCTGCTTCCGGAGAGCGACACCCGGCAGAGCGGCTCGGTCGACTGGCTCGGCGGCCTGCTGCTGTGCGTCGGCCTGGTCGCCGTGATGCTCGGCCTCGGCCTCGGCGGCACGCCCGGCTGGGAGTGGACCTCGCCCCGCACCGTGGCCTGTCTGGCCGGTGGCGTCCTCGTCACGGCGGTCTGGGTGCTGGTCGAGCTGCGTACGGACTCTCCGATGATCGACGTCCGGCTGTTCGTGCGCCGCAACGTCATCGTGGTCTCGCTGGTCACCCTCACCTTCCCGTTCTGCATGATCGGGCTGCAGGTCGCCAACCCGGTCTTCCTCGGCACCGGCAGCGCCGAGGCCGGGTACGGACTGGGGCTCGCCCCGCTGGGCGTCGCGCTCGCGATGCTGCCCAACATGCTCATGACGGGCGTCGGCGCCCTCATCGCCCCCTCGCTGGCCTCGGTGCTCTCCGACCGGCGCACGCTGGTGACCGGCTCGCTGCTGATGGCCGCCGGATATGTGTCGGCCGTCGTCGCGCACGACGAGCTGATGCTGTTCCTGGCCGGCACCGCCGTCGCGGGAGCGGGCGCGGGCCTGATGCAGTACGCGACCCGGACGCTCGCCGTCGAGGCGGTGCCGCGCGAGCAGACCTCGGTCGGCTCCGGCATCAACGAGCTGCTGATCAACGTCGGCGGTTCGCTCGGCGCGGCGGCGGTCCTGAGCATCTCGGCGGCTCGCACGCCGGCGGGTGCCTCGCTGCCGCGGCTCGACGCCTACACCACGTCCTGGTGGGTCTGCGCGGCCGTCTCCCTGGCCGGAGCCGCGATCGCCTTCTTCTACCGGCGCGAGGACAACCCCGCCCGCCACTGAGCGGCCCACCGCGCCCATCTCGTAACTCTCTCTTGGAGGACAACTCGTGAGCACCGGATCCGGCACCCTGGCCGACGCGCTGCGGGCACGTACGCGCACCGAGCTGACCCGGCGACAGGACGCGGTCATCGGGCTCAGCCACAGCCTGCACGCCGAGCCGGAACTGGCCTACGAGGAGCACCGCTCGGCGAAGAAGATCGCCGACCTCGTGGAGGGCGCAGGCTTCGACGTGACGCGCGGCGTCTGCGATCTGCCGACGGCGTTCAGCGCGACGGCGGGCAGCGGCGAGCTGGTGATCGGCATCTGCGCGGAGTACGACGCGCTGCCCGGCATCGGCCACGCCTGCGGCCACAACGTCAACGGAGCCTCGGCCGTCGCGGCGGCCCTCGCGCTGGCCGAGGTCGCGGACGAGATCGGGGTCACCGTACGGCTGTTGGGCACACCGGCCGAGGAGTACGGCGGCGGCAAGGCCGACATGCTGCGCGGCGGCGCCTTCGACGACGTGGCCGCCGCGATGATGGTGCACGCCGCCCCGGAGGACGCGGTCGGCATGAGCTCACTGGCGATCAGCAGCTGGAACATCACCTACACCGGCCGCACTTCGCACGCCGCGGCCATGCCGCACCGCGGGATCAACGCGGCCGACGCGATGATGGTCGCCCAGGTCGCGATCAGCGCCTACCGCCAGCAGATGATCCCGGGCGGCATCGTGCACGGCGTGGTCACCTCCGGAGGCGAGGCGCCCAACGTGATACCCGGTCACGTCACCGCCGCCTACGACTGCCGGGCCGAGTCGACGGACGACCTCGCCGAACTCCAGGCGCGCGTCCGGGCCTGCTTCGAGGCCGGTGCGCTGGCCACCGGGGCGGAACTCGCCCTCGAGGCCGTCGGCAACGACTACGCAGACCTGCGGCAGGACCTGGCGATGAGCCGCCTGTACGCCTCCGCCGCGACCGCCCTGGGACGCGAGGTCGCCATGGAGAACCCGAACCTGCGCGGCGGCTCGACCGACATGGGCAACGTCTCGCAGGTCATGCCCACCATCCACCCCATGATCGGGTACGACTGCGGGGACGCGATCATGCACAACCCCGACTTCACCCGCTTCGGAGTGAGCGCCGGCGCGGACCGCGCCGTGCTCGACGGTGGTCTGGCCATGGCCTGGACGGCGATCGACCTCGCCCGGGACGCGGAGCAGCGCGCCACGCTGCTGTCCCGGCTGGCGGCCCGCTCCGGGGCGTCGAGCACTCGGTGAGACGGAGCCGAGGCGCGACGGCGGGCGGTACGTCCGACGCGTCAGGCCCGCGTGCGCAGCCGGCGGGCCGTCGCCGCGTCGTTGAGGGCGGGCCATAGCTCCGCCAGCCATGCCTCGGCCGCCGGGGCGGTGGGCGGCCCCGCCGGGAGGGAGTCGTGCAGGGCGGCCGTCTCGGGCTCCAGCAGCCGGTTGCGGGTCAACGTCGTTGGTTCGTCCGGCCCTTGTGCGGCCATCGACACGCTCCGCAGGAACATGACGTTGGCCGCCACCAGCCACGGCTGCTCGCCCAGCCCCGCCACGCCCGACGATCCGTCACTGCCGCCGGCCAACGCCCAGGGGTCAGGGGCCAGATACGTCACCGAGCCCACCCCCGTGAAAGCCGCCGCTGCCGTGCACATCGCGCAGGGCTCCTGGGTGCTCCACAGGGTCAGAGTGCCCAAGTCCCAGTCGGTGCGGGCACTGCCCAGGGCGTTGAGCTCGGCGTGCGCGAGCGGCGTCCGGCGCAGCGGGCCGCTCCCCGGGCCGTCGTCGTACGCCTGGTTGCGGCCTTCGGCCAGGACTGCCGCGTCCGGTCCCGTGAGCACCGCGCCCACGGCCAGACCGCCCGCCAGCAAACCCTCGTACGCCAATGACAGGCACCGTCGGACCGCATCAGGCGCCGCCGCCCACGCCACGTCGAAGTCGCTCATGCCCCGCAAGATGTCACACCGGCCAGCCGCCCCGCCGGGCCACGTCCAGGACCAGCGCCCCGATGTTCCACGCGTCGTCGGCGCCGCTGTGGTGCCGGCCCTCCAGAGGGAGGCCGGCGAGCTTCAGGGCCTGGGCCATGCCGGGGCGCTTCTTCAGGGCGTACGCCGATGTGAAGACGGCCTTGGCGTTGAGGTGTTGACCGGAGAAGGGGTAGCGGCCCTGTCCGGCGCGGCACTGGCGGGTGAACTGGTTGCGGTCGTAGTCGCCCCAACTGGCCCAGGCCCGGGAGCCCGCCGCGTGGTCCCGGGCGAGCACCGCGCAGGCCTGCGCCAAGGGCACTCCGGAGTCGGCCTCGGACTGGGTGAGTCCCGTCAGCTCCGTGCAGAAGGCGCTCACCTTCGACCGGGCGGGGCGCACCAGGATGCGGTGCCTGGCGATGCGCTCCCCGGCCGCCAAGTCGACCACGCAGAGGCCGATTTCGATGATCTCGCCCACTTGCCCCGGCGGCGGTCGGCCCTCCCAGCAGGTGGCCTCGATGTCGACGACGTTCAGCAGGTGGCGTGTGCTTTCCGTGGGGGCTTCGATCTGGTCTTCCCTGTGGCCTTCCATGGCCGGAGAGGCTAGGCGACCCGCGCAGCGGCCTCCACGGAATTGATCTCGGGGCGGGTCACTCAGGGCGGACCGAGGACCTCCGGTGCGGTGAGTGCCGTCGCCGCATCGGCGAAGAAGGCCTCGGGTGCCGCTTCGGGTGTCGCTTCGGTCAGGCCGAGGACGAGGGCTTGGCTGAGCCCGACGAGGAGCGCCCTGAGCGCCGCGGCCAGGCGCGCGGCCTGACGCGGCGTCACGGTGGCTCCGTGGGCGCCTCCGTGGGCCCGTCCGGTGAGCAGCGCGGCCAGGTGTTCCTCGTAGGCCCGGACGGAAGCGGCCAGTCCGCTCTGCAGGGCGGGGTCGCGCAGGGCCATGCCCTGCAGGCTGATCTCGAAGGAGAGGTGGCGCAGCGCCGGGGTCCGGTTGCAGCGCCCGTAGCGACAGTCTGGCCTCGCCGTTCGATGTGTCGAACTGGAGGAACTCGCATCTGACGCGGTCGCCCACCCGCACGACGTCCGCCGCCGATTCGATGCGCTGCCAGGAGAGTTCGGGGATCGTGATGAATCCGACCCCGGGGAAGACCGGGTGAGCCGGGCCTTCGTCCAGTGCCACGAACACGCCGAACCGTTCGATCGCCGCGACCGTGCCCGAGAGGGTCTCGCCGAGACGGAGGGAGCCGAGGAAGGTCCAGAGCTCCGGGTCTTCGGCGGCGAAGTCCCGGTGTGTGCCCGTCATGGCGCCAGCGCGGCCGTCACGCGGGCCTGGCCGGCGGCCGGGAGCGCGAAGGAGTTGGCCGGGTTGCGGAAGGAGTAGCCGCCGTCGTTGACGCGGACGGCGTTTCCGGTCGTCGTCCAGTGGGCGGGGCCGGGAGCACCCTGGTACTCCAGCATGAGTTCCGCGAGCCGGTCGGGATTCTCCACCGCGGTGCATGCGCGCAGCGCGGCCGCCACGCGGGCGACGGCATCGGCAGTGGGCACGGTGTCGTCCCCGAGAGCGGGCAGCAGAAGCAGCAGACGTGCGTGGGCGTCGAGGGGGCTGCCGCCGGGCGGGCCCGGAGAAGCGGCTGCCGCCAGCTCCGACCAGGACAGGCCCGGGCCCATGAAGTGGCCGTCGTCCCGTGCGAGGAGGTCCGCCTCGGGCCAATCGGGGTGGTGCAGGAGGTAGTCGATGCCTGCTTCGCCCTCGGCGGTGCGGCAGACGACGGGGAGACGGTGACCGGCGGCGAGGGTGACGGTGAACGTCGGCCAGTCCGCGCGCTCCCAGAGCGTGTTCTGGAACTCGGAGGCCGCGTCGTGGTCCGCCCCGAACAACAGCTCCTGGCTCTCCTCGCTCCGGGCGCAGGAGGCCAGGTGGCCCAGCCAGAACAGGGGATCGTCCAGGAAATCGACGGGGTGGGTGAGGGGGCCGCCGTCGTAACCCGGTATCCGGGTCGGCATGGGGCGGTGCGGGTCCGCGCTGATGGTCACGGGGCACATCATGCCGCCCGGACACACGCCCCAACCCCACCGCCCTCGCCGTCAGCCGGCCGCTCGCCCCACCGGCCCCGTACTGGTCCGCACGATCAACTCCGGCTCCACCGACGCCGGCTCATGCTCCGCCTCCGGATTCTCGATCAGCCGCAGCAGATGACCGAAGGCCAGCGCGCCCATCTCCGCGAACGGTTGGGCGACCGTGGTCAGGGACGGCGAGCAGTACTCGGCCAGGTCGATGTTGTCGACGCCCACCACGGAGATGTCCTGCGGGACCCGCCGGTCCAGTTCGTGCAGGGCGCGGATCACGCCGAAGGCCATCTCGTCGCTCGCCGCGAAGACGGCGGTGACATCCGGGATGCGGCCGAGGATGAGGCCGTTGCGGTAGCCGGACGACGGGGACCAGTCGCCCTCCAGGACCGGCGGAGCCGTGCGGCCCTCGGCCTCCAGCGTCTCCCGCCAGCCCTGGAGCCGGCTCGCCGCGTCGAGCCACTCGCCGGGGCCCGCGACATGCCACACCGTCTCGTGACCGAGATCGAGCAGGTGCCGCGTCGCCAGGCGCGCGGCCTGCACCTGGTCCACCGCCACCACCTCGGAGGCAGCCGTGCGCGAGCCGTCCACGGTCACCGTGGGCAGGGAGTCCGTCAACTGCTCGATCCGGGGGCTGACATGGATGAGCGGGATGGCCAGGATGATGCCCTCGACGCGCTGGTCCGCGAGCCGGGACAGCGCCGCCTCGACGGCGGAGGTGTCGAGCGACGCCGTGGACGCGGTGGAGACCGAGTACCCCGCCGCGTACGCCGCGCTCTCGATGCCGAACGTGAGCGTGAGGCGGGAGTAGAACGTCGTCTGGAGCGTCACGACGCCGATCGTCCGGCTCCGCCCCGAGGACAGGATGCGGGCGGCGCTGTTCTTCCGGTACCCGAGCCGTTCCACGGCGGCGAGCACCTTGGCCCGCGTCTCCTCCCGGACATTGGGATGGTCGGAGAGGGCACGCGACACCGTCTGCGCGGAGACCCCCGCGACCCGGGCCACATCGGCCATGCCGGGCGGCCGACCGCCGCCCTCGCCACCGTTCACTGTCTCCATGCGTCCCGCGTCCTCACGTCGTTCCGTGCGCCGGATGATACCGGCCTCATCCCCTTCTCACCCTCCTGAGCGCGGGATGTGATCGACCTATTGGCATCGATAACATTCTCTGCCATAGTTCCGGCCATCGGTGCGCCGAGTGAGGTCTCCTGTGGCCCTCGGTGCATCGATCTCACAGCAGGCCCCGCCCTCGGTGTCCGGGTCTGATCCCTGCCCATGAACACAAGGAGGGGCCGTGCAGAGGACTCGTATGCGCGCGGCGGGAATCGCCGCAGCCGTCACTCTCACGCTGGTGCTCGGCGGATGTTCGTCGTCCGGTTCTGATTCCGCCGGTGGCGGCGGTGACGGGACCGGGACGCTGAAGTTCTGGGGCTGGTCGCCGGGGTACGCCGACGCGGTCAAGGCGTTCAACGAGGCGCACCCCGACATCAAGGTCGAGTACCAGGAGGTGCAGCCCGGCGCCAAGGGCGGCTACCAGAAGATGCTCAACGCGGTGCAGGCCGGCAACGCCCCGTGCCTCGCGCAGGTCGGGTACGAGACCCTGCCCAGCTTCGCCGCGCAGGGCGCCCTCACCGACGTATCGAAGGAGGCGAACGGCGACAAGGGCGACTTCCAGCAGGCGGCCTGGCGCTCGGTCTCGCTCGGTGACGCCGTCTACGGCGCGCCCGTCGACACCGGCCCGATGGCGCTGTTCTACAACAAGAAGCTCTACGACGAGCTGGACCTGAAGCCGCCGAAGACCTGGGACGAGTACAAGTCCCAGGCCAAGAAGATCCACGCCTCCGACCCCAAGCGCTACATCTCCTCGCCCTACCTGAACTACGACTACGCGGGCATGTCCTGGCAGGCGGGCGCCAGCTGGTTCGGCATCGAGGGCGACGCATGGAAGGTGGGCCTGGACTCGAAGGCCAACCAGAAGGTCGCCGACTACTGGCAGGGCCTGGCCGGCGACGGCCTGATCAGCAAGGCCCCCATGTACGACCAGTCGTGGTACAGCGGAATTGGCAACGGTAACATCGCGACCGTCGTCGGCGCTGTCTGGCAGGCCGGCGTGATCAAGGGCGGTGCCAAGGACGGCTCCGGCGACTGGGCCGTCGCACCGATGCCGCAGTGGACGGCGGGCGACAGCGCCGTCGGCAACGCGGGCGGCTCCGCCACCGCCGTACTCAAGGGCTGCGAGGACAGCAAGGCCGCGTGGACCTTCGCCCACTGGCTGAGCACCGACCGTGAGGCGTATGGCGACCTGGTCGACAAGGCCTCCCTCTACCCGGCCGCCCCGGCCCTGCTCGACCTGCCCCAACTCAAGGCCAAGGACCCGTACTTCGGCGGCCAGAAGATCTACGACGTCTTCGCCGACGCCGCCCCGAAGGTCGCCGACGACTGGACCTGGGGCCCCGTCATGACCAAGACCTCCGCCGACCTGGACGACGCGCTCGGCAAGGCCTGGGCCGGCAAGGGCACCTTCAAGGACGCCCTGCGCACCACCCAGGACAAGACGGTGGGCGAACTCAAGAACCAGGGCCTCAAGGTCACCGAGTAGGCGGACCGCGGACCCCGATCCACCAGGGGCGGTCGGGCATCCGCACCGGCCGCCCCGCCAGGCGTCGAACCGGAAGAGAGCTCGTGACCACAACAGTCAGCGCGGCCGAACCCGCCGCACCACCGCGGCAAGGCCCCCGGCGGCCCAAGCGCCCCGCGCGCCCCCGGCGGGAGACCGCGCTCACCAAGCGCACCCTGCTCCTGTTCGGCGGCCCCTTCGTGGTCCTGTTCCTCGCGATGTACGTCGCGCCCATCGTCTACGCGACGATCAGCAGCCTGTACGTCGTCAAGCGCTCGGGCCTCGGACTCACCGCGCCCACCAAGGAGTTCGACCCGCTCCACAACTTCACCCAGGCGTTCGGCGACCACGACTTCCTCGCCGCGCTGGGCCGCGTGGGCCTCTTCGCCGTCGTGCAGGTACCGCTGATGCTGGGCCTCGCGCTCGGCCTCGCCCTGCTCATCGACGCCAAGTCCGCACGCGGCAAGGGCCTTTTCCGGCTCGCGTCGTTCCTGCCCTACGCGATCCCGGGCGTCAGCGCCGCCCTCGTGTGGTCGTTCATGTACTCGTCCGAGTCCAGCCCCATCAACCATCTCCTCGAACCGCTCGGCATCCAGATCCCGTTCTTCGCCGGCGGCTCGGTCCTGTGGTCCGTGGCGAACATCGTCACGTGGAGCTGGACCGGCTACAACATGATCATTATCTACAGCGCGCTGCAGATGATCCCCGGCGAAGTCCTGGAGGCCGCCAAGATGGACGGCGCGTCCGCCCTGCGCATCGCCTGGAGCATCAAGATCCCCGCGGTGCGCAGCTCGCTCGTCCTCACCGCGGTGTTCTCCATCATCGGATCCGCGCAGCTCTACAACGAACCGACGGTCCTCCAGCCCATCTCCGGCGGCTCCGTCTCCTCGACCTTCACACCGATCATGTCCGCCCAGGCCGCGGTGGCGGCCGGCAACTACCACTACGCCGCCGCCCAGTCGGTGATCCTCGCCGTCGCCGTCGGCGCGCTGTCCTTCGTCTTCTTCAAGCTGACCAACCGGGGGGAGCGCGCATGAGCGCCACCATGACGCGATCCGCCGAACCCACCGGGACGCGCCGCACCGCCGCCAGGCGCGCTGCGCGACGGGACACGACGGCGGCGAGCCGCGGCGCCGTGCTGACCCTCCTGCTGATCTCCACCGCCTACTTCCTCTTCCCGCTGTGGTGGCTGCTCGTCTCGGTCACCAAGCCGTTCGGCCGGCAGTTCAGCGGCAGCGGACTCTGGTTCGACGGGTTCGGCCTCTTCGACAACCTCAGCAGGCTCACCGCCCAGAACGACGGGATCTTCTGGCGCTGGATGCTCAACAGCGTCCTGTACTGCGGGATCGGCGCCCTCGGCGCGACCCTGCTGTCCGCCATGGCGGGCTACCTGCTGGCCAAGTACGAATTCCGGGGCAAGGGCGCCCTGTTCGGCGCCGTCCTCGCCGCCGTACTCGTCCCGAAGATCCTCTTCACGCTGCCGCTCTACCTCATGTTCTCCGAGGTCGGCCTGATCAACAATCCGCTCGCCGTGCTGCTCCCCAGCATCGTCAGCCCCTTCGGCGTCTACCTCGCGCGGATCTTCGCCGCCCAGGCGGTGCCGGACGAGGTGATCGAGGCCGGACGGCTCGACGGGGCGGGGGAGTTCCGCATCTTCCGCACCATCGGCATGCCGATGATGGTCCCGGCGCTCGTGACGATCTTCCTCTTCCAGTTCGTCGAGATCTGGAACAACTATCTGCTGCCCGCCATGGTCCTCGGCGACGACCGCCTCCAGCCCGTGACCGTGGGTCTCGTCGGCTGGAACGCGGCCCACGGCGTCGCCGTCCCCGCGTCCCTCGTCGTCATCGGCTCACTGATCTCCGTGATCCCGCTGATCCTCGCCTTCGTCGCCCTGCAGCGCTTCTGGCGGGCGGGGATGACGGCGGGTGCCGTCAAGTGAGCGACGCGGCCCGGTAGTTCAGAGGCGTCGGATACGCACGACGGTTCACAGGCCCTCGGCATGTACGACCCCGACATGTACGCCGACGAACCCGCGCCGCCCGGACAACGTCCGGGCGGCGCGGGTTCGTCGGCGCCGACCAGAGGCTCAGTCGCGCGTGAGCACGCCGAGGAGCCTCGCCACCTCCGCCGCCACCGCGTCACGGGCGGGACCGAGGTACTTGCGGGGGTCGGCGACGTCCGGCGCCGCGGCCAGCCGCGCGCGCACCGTCTGCGTGAACAGCTTGTTGAGGTGCGTCGATATGTTGACCTTCGTCATGCCCGAGGCGATCGCCTTCGCCAGGTCCGTGTCGCCGACACCCGACGAGCCGTGCAGGACCAGCGGGACGCCGACCGCCGCGCGCAGCCGCTCGATGAGCCCGAAGTCGAGCGCCGCGTCCCGCGTCAGCATGGCGTGCGAGCTGCCCACCGCGACCGCGAGCGCGTCGACGGCGGTGGCCTCGGCGAAGGCGCGTGCCTCCTCCGGGTCGGTGCGCACCCCCGGAGCGTGCGCTCCGTCCTTGCCGCCGACCTCGCCGAGCTCGGCCTCGACCCAGACGCCCGCGCTGTGGCAGAACTCCGCGACCGACCGGGTGGCGGCCACGTTCTCGTCGTACGGAAGCTTGGAGGCGTCGAACATCACCGAGGTGAAGCCGAGTTCGACGGCCTCGTGCACCAGCTCGGCCGATTCGGCGTGATCCAGGTGGACCGCCACGGGCACCCGCGCCGCGCGGGCGATGGCGAGGGACGCGAGGGCGACGGGCGCAAGCGCCCCGTGATAGCGCGCGGTGTTCTCGCTGATCTGCAGGATCACCGGCAGCTTCGCGAGCTCCGCGCCCGCGACGATCGCTTCGGCGTGCTCGAGCTGTACGACATTGAAGGCACCGACGCCCGAGCCCTGCTCGCGGGCCTTGTCGGTGATGGAGCCGGTGGGGGAGAGGGGCATCGTTCTTCTCCAGGAGAGGGCGGATGGGGCGGGGTGACCCGCGCCCCTAGGCCGTGTTCATCCGGTACATCCGGTTCATCCGGCGTGGCTGTCGTCGAGGATCACGGACCGGGTCAGGTTGCGGGGGCGGTCCGGGTCGTAGCCGCGGTCCTGCGCGATGAGCACCGCCAGACGCTGTACGAGGATCAGGTCGGCCAGCGGGTCGAGGCCGCCCGCCCCGGAGCCGGCGACGAACGTGCCGCCGACCTTCGCGACGTCGTCGGCGAGGCCCAGCGGGGCGGGGCCGAACAGCCAGGCCACCCGGTTCGGCCCGGTGATGCTGATGGGCCCGTGCCGGTACTCCATCGCCGGATACGACTCGGTCCAGGCGCCCGCCGCCTCGCGCATCTTGAGCCCGGCCTCGAGCGCGAGCCCGTAGGACCAGCCCGTGCCGAGGAACGTGAACTGCTCGGCGGTGCGCAGCTCGTCGCCTATCGGCGCGTCGACGGCACGCTCGGCGTCCTCGATCGCCCGCGCCAGCGGCCCCACCCCGTCCGGCAGCGCGCCCTCCGCCTCCAGGTGCGCGCGGAGCAGCGCGAGCACGGTGGTGGCGAAGCGGGTCTGGACCACCGACTCCTCGTCGGCGAAGTCCAGGACGGCGACGGAGTCGGCGAGGTCCATCACGGCGGTGGCCGGGTCGGCGGTGATCGCCGAGGTGGGGACGGTGCCCTTCAGCCGGGCCAGCAGGTCGAGGACCTCCGTCGTGGTCCCGGACCGTGTGATGGCGAGCACCCGGTCGTAGGCGCGCCCGGTCGGGAACTCGGACGCGGCGAACGCGTCGGTCTCGCCGTGCCCGCCGCCCTCGCGCAGCTGCGCGTAGGCGAGGGCCATGAACCACGACGTGCCGCAGCCGACGACGGCGACACGCTCACCGCGACGCGGCAGGGCGGCACCGAGCGAGCCGAGGGAACGGGCGGCCTGCCGCCAGGTGTCCGGCTGGGAAGCGATCTCCAGAGATGTACGGCAGGTCTGCGGGGCGGCCATGGCGTGTGCTCCTCGGTGGTGGGACGGGACGTCTCCGGAGGACGTGTCCGGAGGTCTCCTGCGCGGAGCACGCTGTCGTACGAACAGGCAGAATGTCAATAGATGCTTGTTAGGGTGCTCAAAACTGCAAGATCGAGCATTGTTGATGCGCGTACCCTGCCTCGTGAAGACGGTTGACTACGATCAGTGACTGGCCGGTGGATCAGAACGAGCGGGCGGGAGTCCGAGAACAATGTCCAAACGAGACCGCTGGAGCGCGCTGCTCGAACTGCTGGCCGCCGAGGGGCGGTTGGACGTCGAGGAGGCGGCGGGCGCCCTCGACGTCTCCAGCGCCACGATCCGCAGGGACCTCGACGAACTGGCCGAGCAGCAGATGCTGGTCCGCACGCGCGGCGGTGCGGTGGCGCACGGGGTCTCGTACGAGCTGCCCCTGCGCTACAAGTCGTCCCGGCGCGCGCCCGAGAAGCAGCGCATCGCGGCTGCGGCGGCCGACCTCATCGGCGACGGCGAAGTGGTGGGCCTCAACGGCGGTACGACGACGACCGAGGTCGCGCGCGTCCTGGCCCTGCGGGTCGGCGGGGGCCGTCGCGAGGGCGACGCGGGCACTGCGGCCGTCGCCGCGCCCGCGCTCACGGTGGTGACGAACGCGCTGAACATCGCCGCCGAGCTGGCCGTCCGCCCGCAGGTCAAGATCGTCTCCACAGGCGGTGTGGCCCGCCCCCAGACGTACGAACTCGTCGGCCCCCTGACCAGCGGAGTCCTGAACGAGGTCGTGCTCGACGCGGCGGTCCTCGGCGTCGACGGCATCGATCCGCAGCTCGGCGCGATGGCCCATCACGAGGACGAGGCGGGCGTCAGCAGACTCTTCACCGAGCGGGCCAACCGCGTGATCGTGGTGACCGACTCCTCGAAGCTCGGGAAGCGGGCCTTCGCGCGGATCTGCGGTCTCGACCGTGTGGACACGCTGGTGACCGACGTGAACATCTCGCCGGAGGCGTCGGCGCGGCTCACCGAGGCGGGCGTGAAGGTGATCGCTGTCTGAGGGGGGCCGGGTGTGCCTTACCGGTCCAGAATCCCCGCAATGATCCGCGTCAGCCGAACCCCCGTCTGATCGATGCTGCCGTTCTGCGTGCTGACCTGCGCGCCTTCGAGCAGGAATGTGATCTCGGCCGCGGTCTGCTCGGGATCGGGCAGCCCGGCGGCGGCGCACATGCCGACCAGTCTGCGGGTCTGCAGGGCCTTGTGCTGTTCGATCACCTGGCGCGCGGGATGCGCGCGGTCGGGGAGTTCGGCGATGGAGTTGATGAACGGGCAGCCCCGGTGCGAGACGTCCGGCAGCCCCTCGGCGATGAAACGGGCGAGGCCGAGGATCTGCTCCCTGGGCCGGCCGGGGTGCTCGGCCTCGACCCGGTCGAAGGCGGCCTGGTAATCGGCGGCGACGATCCGCAGCCACTCCGCGACGAGCGCGTCCTTGGTCTCGAAGTGCCGGTAGATCGCCATCTTGGTGGTCTCGGCCCGCTCGGCGATGGCCTGCACCCCCACCCGCCTGATCCCGTCACTCTGGAACAGCTCTTCCGCCGCGTCGAGGATGCGCTCGCGAGGCGGCAGCTTCGCCACCCTGCTCGGCCTGCCGGCGGTCGTTGCCATGACTGCTCCGTGACGTCGGTCCGTTGTGGGGCCCTTCAGCCGCTGCTACGGTACCAGCCTGTTCCATGTGATACCGATGGGTATCACCAGGGACTCAACGGTATCGATCGCTCCCGGGGAGCGGCGGTGTGAGGAGAGGGGAGCGGAGATGAGGATCTCCGAGTACGTGCGCTTCGACGCGGTGGGGCTCGCGGAACTGGTGGCCAAGGGCGAGGTGACCCCCGCCGAAGTGGAAGCGGCGGCGCAAGAGGCCGCGCGGGCGGTCAATCCGCGGATCAACGCCATCGTGGAGACGTGGCAGTCCGACGACGAGCCGATCCCCGGCACCCCCGGCAGCGCGCCACTGGCCGGAGTCCCGTTCCTGATCAAGGACATCGGAGTGACCATGGCCGGCAGGCGCATGGAGCTGGGCAGCCGACTGGCGGCCGGGCATGTGGCCCGCACCGACTCCGCCCTGATGCGACGCTTCCGCCGCACGGGCCTGGTGACGTTCGGCCGCACCACGACCCCGGAGATGGCCTACAGCAACACGACGGAACCTGTCCTGTACGGCGCGACCCGCAACCCGTGGGACCTGGCGCGCAGCGCGGGAGGTTCGAGCGGGGGCGCGGGAGCGGCGGTGGCCGCCGGGGTGGTCCCGATCGCGCACGCCACGGACGCCGCGGGCTCGATCCGCATCCCTGCCGCGCACAACGGCCTCTTCGGACTGAAGCCGACCCGCGGCCGGGTCTCCGTGGCCCCCCAGTTCGACGAGGTCTTCAACGGCCTTGCGGTGCAGGGCAGCGTGAGCCGCACGGTGCGGGACAGCGCGGTACTCCTGGACCGGATGAGCGGCCCGGAACCGGGCGACCCCTACTTCGCCCCGGAGCCGCCCCGACCGTACGCGCAGGAGGTCACCCGCGACCCCGGCACGCTGAGGATCGGCGTACTGCCCCACGCATGGGGCGGCCACCGCACGACCACACCCGTGACGGACGCCCTCTCCCGTACGACCCGTCTGCTCGAATCCCTCGGCCACCAGGTGGCGGAGGCCACGGTCGAACTCGGCGTGGACTGGGACGAGTTCGTCCTGGCCGCCACCCGCCAATGGACGGCCAACCTCACGGCGTCGATCGACGACCTGGCCGCCGCCTTCGGCCGGCCCATCGACGCCTCGACCCTGGAGCCGCCGACCCTGGCCGGCTACCACTACGGGCGGCAGGTGAGCGGCGCCGAGTTCGTCAAGGCCCTGGAGATCCGCAACCGGGTGTCCCGAAGCCTGGCACAGCACTTCACGACGTACGACATGCTGCTCACCCCGACCTTGCCGGCACTCCCCGTGGGGCTGGGCACACATGCCGAGAACGTGGAATGCCTGGACGGCGTCGGCTGGCTGCGCCGCCTCTTCGACCTCTCACCGTTCACGGCGGTGTTCAACGTCTCGGGCACACCGGCGATGTCCGTCCCGGTGACGTCCGACGCGACGACCGGCCTCCCCATAGGCATGCAGTTCGCCGCCGCCTACGGCCACGAAGGCGCCCTCTTCCGCCTCGCGGCCCAACTGGAACAGGCGAGTCCGTGGGCGGGGCGGATTCCTGGGGTGTGGGCGGGAAATCAGGGTTGAGGAGGGGGAAGCGAGGCTCAGGCTCGCTGGGAGGGGAGGCCTGCGGCAGTCCATCGGAATCGGCCCGCTCACTCCCACCAAGCCTCCCGCACCCGCAAGCTCCCCGTGTCCTCGCAGCCGACCCCGTTGGACACCTCCTCGGTGTCCAGGTTCCAGCCGACCACTCCCGTGCCCTTGCGGCCCAGTTCGATCAGGCGCTGCGTCGATGTCTCCGTGCCGTTCTGCACCTGGCATTCGAGGACCGACGTCCATGCCTTGCCGTCCAGTGCCGTGCTGAACGCCAGCAGCGGCAGGACGACGACCGTGAGGGCGGCGGCGACCCACTGTTCCGTCCCCGCCAGGCGACGCAGCCAGTCGCCGAGGCGGTAGCCGGAGTCGTGGTGCCGCTTGCCGCGTCGGCCCGTGCGGTACTCCACGACTACGCCCTCGCGCAGCGCGAAGGCGACCGCGCCGGTGGCGAGGCCCCACCAAGGGCCGTACAAGCACGCCGAGATGACCCCCACGGCGAACGGGTTGACCACGGTCAGGGCGAGCCGCCGCGCCACGTCGGCCCAGCCGTGGCCCTTGGGGACGGCCCCGCGCGCCGCGAACAACGCGAACACGACCCGCGAGGCGACCACCCCGGACACCGCGCCGAGCGCCGGCTCGGTCAGCAGCATGCCCAGCACCACGTCGGGCCAGTTGGCGGGCTCCATGCCGACGAAGACACCCCGCGCGTTGGCCCCGCCGCCGACCGTGTACGTGACCTTCACGCACGGCAGCGCGAGCGCCAGCGCGAGGAGCAGGGTGTGCCCCGGCCCGCCCTTGCTGTCGACGGCCCGAGCCCGCGCGATCTCCTGGTCCTCGTGCTGCTCCTGCACCTGCGCCCGCGCCCGATCCTGATCCGACATGGCGGCCACCGAAGCACAGTCGTGAACCCGTCACGGTGATACGACACTCGGGTCCGCGCCAACAGGCACTGACGGCCCAGTGGCCAAGAGGCGCTCTGCCCGGCGGCGGCAGGGCGTGTCATCGTGGGGGAGCCGGGCTGGTCCGGACCAGCCGCACGCGGGGCGGACGGCATCGGGATGAGGAGCGTACCCATGCGTGGCACAACCGTCCTGCCGGGCAAGGGGAACAGCGGGGAGCCGAGCGGGGACGGCATGCCGACGCACCGTCTCGAGGTGCCCATGCCCAACACGCTGCCCTTCGCCATCGGCACCTTCGACACCATCGGCCCGATGTCGCGCGCGGCGTTCCCGCACCGGCACACGTTCCACGAGATCGTGCACGTCACGGGCGGCACCGGCACCCACGTCGTCGACCTGGACCGCTTCACCCTCCGGCCGCCGAACCTCTGCTTCATCGCCCCCGGCCAGGTGCACCACTGGGAGAACGTCACCGGCCTGGAGGGGCGTGTCGTCCTGTTCACCGACGATTTCCTGGTGGACCACCCCGCCGACCGGCAGGTCCTGCGGGGGCTCGGCAGGCGCGCCTGGCTGGAACTCCCCGACGAGGCGGCGGAGTGGAGCGCGCGGCTGATCGGGGAACTGGACGGCGAGTACCGGTCCGGAGGCGAGAGCTTCCAGAGCGTGCTGCGGGCGCTCCTGCACGTCCTGGTGGTGCGGGCGGCGCGACTGCCCGGATGCGGTCCGACGGCGGGCGCCCCGCCGAACGGGGAGCAGACACCTTCCCGGCCGCGTTCGGTGGCCGCCGACTTCGCGGCGCTGCTCGGCACTCCGGATGGGCCGCTGCAGTCCGTCCGTTCGTGCGCGGGGCTGCTCGGCGTCTCGGTCAGCTATCTCAGCGAGACGGTGAAGTCGGCCACGGGCCGTACGCCCGGCGAGCTGATCCGGCAGACACGGGTGCACGAGGCGAAACGACTGCTGCTGCGCACCGAGTTGTCGGTCCGTCAGATAGCGGGCCGGGTCGGCTTCGGGGACCCGGCCTATTTCTGCCGCTTCTTCCGCCGCGAGACCGGCGCGAGCCCCGGCGACTTCCGGCGCGGCGTCGGCGATATTCACCACGACCACCGGCTCGAGTCCATCGCCCGGCCCCGCCCCGCGCCCTAACTTCGTAGCCGATCCGGAATCCCCCCCCACTCCTCAGGAGCAGCGATGGACCAGGAGATCGGCACCCCCGCCGGCGACAAGGACGGCGACGGCGACAGCCGCGGGCCCAGCCGCAAGAGCGTCCTCAGAGCCGCCGCCGCGCTGGGCATGGCCGTACCCGTGACCCTCATGGGCGTTCCCGCACTGGCCCGCACCGCCGGGCGGCGGGGCGAGATGCCGGAGGCGACCCCGCCCTGCGACGACGGCGACGACCCGACACCCCCGCAGATGGAGGGGCCCTACTTCAAGCCCAACTCCCCGCTGCGCACCTCACTCGTCCGGCCCGGCACGCCGGGAGTGCCGCTCACCGTCACCGGATACGTCTTCGGACGGGCCTGCCGGCCCATTCCCCGGGTCCTGATGGACTTCTGGCAGGCCGACACGTACGGAACGTACGACAACACGGGTTTCCGTTTCCGCGGGCACCAATTCACCGACGCGAACGGCGCGTTCACGCTCACCACGGTCGTGCCCGGCCTCTACCCCGGCCGCACCCGCCACCTCCACGTCAAGGTGCAGGCCCCGGGCCACCCCGTCCTCACCACCCAGCTGTACTTCCCCGGCGAGCCGCGCAACGAGACGGACCCCATCTTCGACGCCCGGCTCCTCATGAACGTACGCGGCGTGGGCAACGGGAAGGAGGCGGACTTCGACTTCGTCCTGAACGTCCCCCAGTAGACCCAGAGGCGTAGCCTCCGGTCCGTGCCCCGTCATACGCCGCCACGCCCCCTGGACGTCGAGGAACTCTTCCCGGAAGTGGTCCCCTTCCGGCGGGAGACCGTACGTCTGCACCCGCGCGCGGGCGAGCCGACGCACCGCGACAGTTCGGTGGGCGGTCCGCTGCTCTGGCCGGAGCGCGAGCCGTGGCCCGTGTGTCCGACGCACGAGGCCTCGCCGATGGTGCCGGTCGTCCAGATCTACCGCTCTGACATGCCGGACGCCGTCCGGTCCCCGTTCCCGGACGGCTGCGACCTCCTCCAAGTGCTCTGGTGTCCGCTGGAACACGCGGGGGAGTGGGTCGTCCCGCACATCCGCTGCCGCGCCTCCGACGCGGTCGGGGCACCCGCAGGGCCGCCGCCGGTCCCGTCCGCCGCCAGGCGCGGGCGGGTGCCGCGGCCGTGCGTCGTCCATCCGGAACAGGTGACGGAGTACGCGAGTTGGGACCTGCCGAGCGAGGTGCGGGACGTACTGGAGAAGCGGTTCGAGGAGGTGGAAGCGGCGACGGGGTGGGACTACCAGTACCACCTGTCGACCGCCCCTGGCATCAAACTGGGCGGCTGGCCCGGTTGGTCGCAGGAACCCGCCTGGCCGCGCTGCACGCAGTGCCGGCGGCCCATGGAGCATCTGCTGACGGTGGAGAGCTGGGAGGCGGATGCCGAGTCCGGGCTCACCTGGACTCCGGTGGAGGACCGCGGACGGCGGTACGACGGACCCGACTTGATGCTGGGCGACGCGGGCGGCGTGTACCTCTTCGTATGCACCGCCTGCCCAGACCGCCCGTACACGCACCGTTTCGACTGCGCGTGACACGCGGCCGGTCAGGCACGCGTGGTGAGCAGCCAGCGGCGCACCGCGAGGGCGACGGTGCCGTCGAGCGTGCTGAGCGCGTCGATGGCCTTCGCGTCGTCGGGGTGCGGCGGGATCCCCGCCGTGGTCAACGTGGCGTGCAGGTTCAGCCGGTGCCGGTCCTGGGCGGTGAGCACGGGCCGGGACGGGGCGACGGCGACCGTGTCGAGGCGCTGCGTCGGGTCGGGCGGGGGAAGCAGGAAGTCGGCCTCGGCGTCCCAGTTCACGGCGGGCAGGTCGGTGGAGGGGGTGGTGCTGAGAGTGGTGCTCATGGTGGCTTCCTCACGACGGACGCATGGGGCGGATGGGGCGGATGGACAGATGGACGGATGGGCAGACGGACGAGCGGACCGACGGATGTCGCCGGTGTTGCTGTCTCTGTCTCTGTCTCCGTCTCTGTCTCCGTCTCTGTCGGTACCTGTGTCGGTCAGGAAGCCGAGAGGCGGCAGTCCGGTTGCATCCGGACCGCCGAGCCACCCGAACGTTGGAACGGAGCGGCAGGCTCAGCCCAGATCGGCCCCGTACACCTTGTCGACCGTCATAGTGATCAGCACCCTGTGGTCGGCCACCATGACCGAGCGGTACTCGTCCCAGTCCGGGTGCTCGCCGGCCGCGGCGCGGTAATAGTCCACCAGCGCCTGCACTTCGGGACCGTCCGGGTCGGTGCCGGGCCCGACGAGCGTGACCGTGCCCTCGGCCGTGGCCCATGCCCGGCCGTCCGCTCGGGTCACCTCGAGCGTGGCGCGGGGGTCCCGGCGCAGGTTGGCGATCTTGGCGGTGCGGTCCGTCGTCGAGACACGGATGACGCCGGCCGCGGTGTCGTACGAGGGCATGACGGGGGAGAGTTGGGGCCGCCCGTCGGCTTTGATCGTCGCGAGCACGCCGAGGTTGCTCTGGGCGAGAAGGGCGTACGGATCGAATGTGGTGTCAGCCATGTCGGGGCCAACGGGCGTTCGGGTGCCGGGTATTCCGGTCGGCGGCGGACGGGGCCGGGCGCGGAACCCGCGGCGATCGAGCCACGCGCTGTGAGGCGCACCACTGTCACCGCGCTGCGGCTCGGGCATGCGTGATCATGACCGGATGGACGCTCGTTTCCTCGGCATCTCCGAGCTGGTCGAAGTCCCGCGCGTGGCGGTCGTGGTGGACGTCATGCGCGCGTTCACGGTGGCCGCGTGGGCCTTCGCGCAGGGGGCGGAGAAGATCGTCCTCGCGGAGTCCCTGGACGAGGCGCGCACGCTCAAGGCCCGCCACCCGGACTGGGTGGCACTCAAGGACGGTCCGCCCGCGCCCGGCTTCGACACGGTCAACTCGCCCGCCCTGCTGCGGTCGATGGACCTCACCGGACGGACGGTCGTCCAGAAGACGACGGCAGGAACGGTGGGCGCCCTCGCGGTCAGGGAGGCGTCGCTGGTGCTGTGCGCCGGCTTCGTGGTGGCGGAGGCGACGGCCCGCCTCCTGCGGGAAAGCGATCCCGACAGCGTGACGTTCGTGGTCACGGGCGAGGACGGCCGGGCCGAGGAAGACCTGGCGTGCGCCGAGTACATCGCCCGCCGCACCACCGATCCCGACACGGACGCCGCCGGCTACCTCGACCGGGCCGCCGCATCACGCGCCGCCGCAGAGCTGGCGAACGGAATACGCCAGGGCTCCCACCCGGACGACGCCGCACTCTGCCTCGAGCTCGACCGCTTTCCCTTCGCCATGGTGGCGACGCCGGAGGCCTCACACATGACGCTCCGCGACGACGTCGGTGAATGGGCGTTGACGCCGCCACCGCGGGAGGGGTAGACACGCTGGTCACCAAGGGGGCGATCAGCATGGGTGGCTGGATCTGGGTGTCGAGTCCGATCGTGCGGGGGAACCCGCCCGGTGCGGGCGTCCGGGTGGCGCGGCTGGGCAGTGGTGTGGTGACGGACGGTGTCGAAACGGGACGGCCGGAGCGATCCGGGGGACCATGGAGACGGTGCGGCCCGTGTGCGGCGGGCCCCCAGGGAGGGCGGGACGCGGGCGTCTGGGCCCCGCCTGTGACCGGGCGAGGGGAAGGGAGGACCCGCCATGGACGCGGCTGACGCGACTGACGCGGCTGATCCGACCGACGCGGCGGACGCCTTCAGGGCCAGGCCCTGGCCCGGCCCCTTCACGCCGTCCACGCCCGGTGGACTCCTCGACATGCTGGGGGTCGCCGCCGTGGTGCTGGACACCGAGGGGCGGATCACGCTGTGGAGCCCGCAGGCGCAGGCCCTGTTCGGCTGGCGGGCCGATGAGGCACTGGGCCAGTACGCGGCGAAGCTGCTGATCGCCGAGGAGCACGCCGATCTCGCCCTGGGCCTGTTCGCCAAGGTCATGTCTGGCGGCGGCAGCTGGGCGGGAGTCTTCCCCGTCCGGCACCGGGACGGGTCCTCGAAGCTGGTGGAGTTCCGCAACATGCGGCTGCTCGACCAGGGCGGCGACGGGTACGCCCTCGGAATCGCCGCCGAAGAAACCGTCGTACGCGGCATCGAACGCAATCTGGCACTGTCCGCGAAGCTCGTCGAGCAGTCCCCGACCGCCGTCGCCGTCGTGGGCACCGACCTGCGGTTCGTGCTGGTCAACCGCGCCCTGGAGACCCTCATCGGCCGGCCGGCCCAGTGGTGTCTGGGCCGCAGCGCCGTCGAGGACCTGCCCTTCGGCGAGCGCGACGCCGTCGAGGCGGCGCTGCGGCAGGTCCTGGACAGCGGAAACCCCCTGCTGGACCGTTTCGCCACCGAGCGTGCGCACATCGGCGTCGCGGGGCGCAGGGCGTGGCGGGTGTCGTACTTCCGCCTGGAGGACTCCGTCGGGCAGGTCATCGGCGTCACCGTGACCGCCATCGACATTACCGAGCAGTACCGCGCCGATCTGCAGAGCACACTGGCCCGCAAACGCCTCGCCCTGATCGCACAGGCGTCGACCAGGATCGGTACGACGCTCGACCTGGACCAGACGGCGCGCGAGCTCGCCGACACCGTCGTACCCGATCTCGCGGACATCGCCGCGGTCGACGTCCTGGACTCCGCCCTCGACGCGGACAGCCCGCACCCCGTCGGGAGCGCTCCCGCGATCTTCCGGGCGCTGGCCGTGCAGGCCGCCTACCCGACGAGCGCCGCCGACGCGGCCGACCCGCCGGGCGAGATCACCCGGTACGAGGCCGACCGCCTGGTCACCCGCTGTGTCACCACCGGGCGTACCGTCCACGTCGCGCACGTACGCTCCGACCACCTGCGGCACATCGCCCGCGACGACGAGGCCGCGGCGGTGCTGGCCCGCGCGGGCGTGCACTCCTACCTGGCCGTGCCGCTCATCGCCCGGGGCGAGGTCCTCGGCGCCCTCGACCTCAAGCGCGCCCGCAACCCGCTGCCCTTCAACGCCGACGACATCGTGCTCGCCGAGGAGCTGGCCGCCCGCGCCGCGGTCTGTATCGACAACGCCCGCCTCTACCGGACCCAGCTGCGGGCAGTAACGACTCTGCAGCGTCATCTGCTGCCGGGTACGCCACCCGATCCGCCGGGCCTGAAGGTGGCCTGCCGCTACCGTCCCGCCGGGGCCGCCGGGCACGCGGGCGGCGACTGGTTCGACGTCATTCCCCTCGCCGACGACGCCACGGCCCTGGTCGTGGGAGACGTCATGGGCTCCGGGATCAACGCCGCCGCGACGATGGGCCAACTCCGCACCGCCACCCGCACATTGGCCCGACTCGGCCTCGACCCCGCCGACATACTGCACCACCTGGACCTGCTCACCCGCGAACTCGACGAGACGATCGCCACCTGCGTGTACGTCCTGTGCGAGCCCCGCGCCCAGCAGTGCCGCATCGCTTTGGCGGGCCACCTGCCCCCGGCCGTCCACCGCCCCGGCGGCCCGCCGACGCTCCTCGATCTGCCCACGGGCGCGCCCCTCGGCGCCGCGGAGGGCGTGGACTTCACCACGACCCGCCTGGAGCTGGGGCCCGGCTCGCGTCTCGTCCTCTACACCGACGGCCTGGTGGAGAGCCGCCACGAAGCGCTCGACACGCGCCTGGGCACCTTCCTCGACCTCCTCTCGGGCCCGCTCCAGCCGCTCGAGGCGACGTGCGACCAGCTGCTGGCCACGCTCCCGGACGCGGACAGCCGCGACGACGTCGCCCTGCTCATCGCCGAAGCCCTGGAGTGATCCGGGCCGAGAAGGCGGACAGTGACCGGGCCGAGGAAACGGAGAGCGAACCGGGCCGCTCACCCGCCCATGAGCGCAAGCACCCGCCGGATCGCCTCGACCACGGGCGCCCCCACCTCACCGACCACCGTCGCGACCCCGGCGACGGCGCCGAGGGCCCGGCGCATCGTCCCGGGCTCGGTGTCGCCTCCGGCCGCGATGGCCGGCAGGGAATTGTCGATGACCTGTCGGTCCTCGGCGGAGACCTGATCGCGCAGGAGCTGAATTGCCTGCAGCATGTCCCGGAAAGCGGCCTGAGGATCAACCGACCCTTGGTGCTTGTCTATTCCGATATTCCCGGTGCCGCCGATCTGGGTTACCACGTCCCCGTAGTGATTGCCCCCGGTGTTCAATTCCCCACCCTCTTCCCGGTGTTGCCCACCCCGCCGATCTGATTGATCTTGTCGCCGATGTGGCTGTTGTAATAGTTATTGATCCGCGTGTGGAATTCGACCTGCGGGTTGGATATCGCATCCATGATCTGGTGGACGAGCCACGTCACCTCGCGGGCTTCCACCCCGACGAGTACGGCACGGGGAGCCCCCGAAGTCTCGATGACCAGTGCGTAGTACGTGCGTGCGGTCAGCACCGAGAGCAGCTGGGCGCCGAAGACGAACGTCAGTACCACCGCGACGATGGCGACGCCGCGCAACGCGTCCTGTCTGTCGCCGTAGGTCCACTCGACCCTTTCGATGACGGCGACCGCGGCAACGGTCAGGACCGCCGTGACCAGAAGGGATTTGATGAATCGCCCCACGGCGCCCCTGCGATCGGGATCGATCCTGATCGTCGTGGCGCGGGCAATGTTGTGCAGTGGATAGGCTTCCGCGCCGACCCAGAGAATTCGTCGGCTCACCTGGACATCGATGACCCTGCGTCTGGTCATGATGGGTCCTTCCCCCGAAGCGGACACGGTCCGCCAGTGGTGCAAAGGATCCTCTTGAACGTCCTTTACGGCAAGGGGAATTGGCGGAGTGGCCGCGAGCGTCACCCGTGCCCGTGGGCCCCCTTGCGGCCCCGCACGGCCCATGCCCGTGCCGTGAGCGCGATGGACCCGTCCGGCCTCCTGGGGACGGCCGCGCCGAACGCGTCCCGCACCCGGTCCCGTTCGGCAGGGGCGAGCGCCGACACATACCCGGGAGCGGGCCCTTGCCCCGCCAGGAAGGGCTCCCACAGGTCCGCGAAGTCGGCGAAGACGGTGGGTACTTCGATCGATTCCGTCGACACGTCGACGAGCCCCGCGTCGGCCCACACCGCGCCCAGCCGCTCCGGACGGCACACCGGAAACCGTTCGCCCTCGTCCAGCGCCGCCGCAGCCGGATCCACTCCGGTCGCGGCGTCCCAGAAGCGGCGGAGGAAGCCCATGCCGTCCGCGTAGTCCCATACGTACGCCGCGACCAGGCCGCCCGGCCGGACGGTCCGGGTCATTTCGGCCACCGCCGCGGTGGCCGAAGGGAGGAAGTTCAGGGCCAGGCCGCTGACGGCCACGTCGCACGCCTCGTCGCGCACCGGCAGCGCCATGGCGTCCGCCACGGCGAAGCAGGCCGACGGCGGAGCCGCGTTCCGGGCCGCGCCCACGAACCCCTCCGACCGGTCGATCCCCACCGTCCACCGGGGCCGGCACCGGTCGGCCACCAGGGCCGACAGCACACCGGTGCCGCATCCGACGTCCACCCATCGCAGACCGTCCGCGCGGCCGAGCCACGCCGTGAACTCCGCCGCGACGAGCCGGCTCCAGCGCCCCATGTACCGCTCGTACGCGGTCCCGGCCGCCCAGACGTCAAACCGCTCTTTCGTCATGGCTCCACGATCCCCGCCCGGACGCCGTCGCGCGTTATGACCGCGCGAGCCACAGGTCGGGGCCGAACACCTCGTAGTGGATGTCCGCGGCCGCCACCCCCTGGTCGAGCAGCTGGCCGCGCACCGCCCGCATGAACGGCAGCGGTCCGCAGAGGTAGGCGCGGGTTCCGGGCACCACGGGTACGTCGGTGAGGTCGACGCGGCCGGTGTGGTGTCCGGAGGCAGTGTCCTCGTACCAGAAGTGGGTGGCGGCGGCGGGGAGTTTGGCGGCGAGCGCCTCGTGGTCCGCGCGCAGCGCGTGGGTGCCGGGGGAGCGGTCGGCGTGCACGACGGTCACCGGCCCCTCGTGCCCCGAGGCCGCCAACTGCTCCAGCATGGACAGCATGGGCGTGCAGCCGATGCCGGCGGAGGCGAGGAGCAGGGGCGCGTCGTCTCCGGGCTCGAGGACCAGGTCTCCGTAAGGGGCCGAGACGCGGAGCACGTCGCCCTGCCGGACGTGCGTGTGCAGGTGGTGCGAGACCTCGCCGTCGGGGTCGGTGCCGGTGCCCGCGACACGCTTGACCGCGATCGAACGGGTCGTCGCGGAGGGCGCTCCGGTGAGGCTGTACTGGCGTATCTGCCGTGCGCCGTCGGCAAGCCGGACCTGCACGGAGACGTACTGACCCGCCTGGAACGCGGGCGCGGGACCGCCGTCGGCGGGACGCAGCAGGAAGGACGCGACATCGGCCGTCTCCTCGGCGCGGTCCACCACCTCCCACTCCCGCCAGACGTCCCCGTCGACGATGCCCTGTTCCGCGTGGAGCCGGGCCTCGACGGCGATCAGCGCGTTCGCCATCAGCCAGTAGACCTCGTCCCAGGCGGCGGCGACCTCGGGCGTGACGGCGTCGCCGAGCACCTCGGCGATGGCCTCGAACAGGTGCTGGTGCACGACCGGGTACTGCTCGGCCCGCACGCCGAGCGAGGCGTGCTTGTGCGCGATGCGGTGCAGCATCACGTCGGGCCGCTCGTCCGGGTGCCCGACCAGGTACGTCGCGAACGCCGCGATGGAACCGGCGAGCGCCTGCCGCTGCGAACCGGCCGCCTGGTTGCCGCGGTTGAACAGGTCACGCAGCAGTTCGGGGTGGGCGGCGAACAGCTTCCCGTAGAAGCGCCCGGTGATGTCCTCGATGGCGGCGCCGACGGCGGGAAGGGTGGCGCGGACGACGGCGGCCGACTGCTCGGTAAGCATCGACGGGCTCCTTAATGTGCATGTGAGATTCGTATTTAACGGTGTGCGGAGAGGCGGAGGGCCGGGGCGGGTGCGGTCAGCCCGTACCGGGAGTGGGGGAGAGGGTGACGAGAAGCGGGCCGGTCGGTGCCTTGACGAGATCGTCCAGCGTCAGCGGGTCGAGCGTGGCGAAGAACGCCTCCTGCGCCTGGCGCAGCGCGCCGCGCAGGCGGCAGGCCGAGCGCAGCGGGCACGGTGTGGTGCCGTCGCAGTCGACGACGTCCCCCGGCCCTTCGAGCTCCCGCACGAGCCCGCCGACCGAGGCGTCACGTCCGGTCGCGGTGAGCGCGAGCCCGCCGCCCCGGCCGCGCCGCGCCTCGACCAGGCCCATGTGCTGCAGCTTGGCGACGACCTTGGCGGTGTGCGTGTAGGGCACCTCCATGGCGGCGGCGACCTCGCGCGTGGTGGGCAGCTCGCCCTCCTCGACGGCGAGGCGCATCAGGACGCGCAGCGCCAGATCCGTGAACCTTGTCAGCCGCATGAGGCCACGCTATTAATGTTGCATCTGAAAGGCAAATTAACGGCCGGGTGACCGCCCCGAGCCGGATGCCGCCCGCAGCGGGGAACGCGGCGTGCTGCTCCGCCGTTGCTGAACTGGTGCCCGACGCCGGGCCCTGACGCCGACTTCACTCCTGGAGACGACATGAGCAGCGCCCTTCTCGTGATGGACGTCCAACGGGCCATCGTCGACATCGCCGACACCGAGAAAGACTCCGGATACCTGCCACGCCTGCGCCGGGCGATCGACGGGGCCCGCGCCGCGAACATCCCCGTCATCTACGTGGTCATCGGTTTCCGCCCCGGCTTCCCGGAAGTAGGCAGGAGCAACAAACCCCTCGCCGCCATCGCGGAAGCCGGCCTCTACGTAGAAGGCGACCACGGCACCGAGATCCACCCCGACGTCGCGCCCCGGCCGGGCGACGTCGTGGTCAGCAAGAGACGGGCGAGCGCGTTCTCGGGCAGCGATCTCGACGTCGTACTGAGGGCGCGCGGCATCGACAGCCTCGTCCTCACCGGCATCGCCACCAGCGCCGTGGTGCTGAGCACCGCCTGCCAGGCGAACGACCTGGACTTCGGTCTCACCGTCCTCTCCGACGGCTGTCTCGACCTCGACCCGGAGGTGCACCGGGTCCTCGTCGAGCGACTGTTCCCGCAGTGGGCCGACGTCCCCACCGTCGACGACTGGCTGAAGACTCTCGTGCCTCAAGGGTCGTAGACGCGGCGGAGGTTGGAGGAGGCGCAGGACGTCACCACGGAGGTCGGCCGGGTCGTAAAGTGCCGGACATGAGCATCGAGAAGGCGAGCGGCCGACCCAAGGGCGATCCGAGTCTGCTGCGTGTCTCGCACGCGGACCGCGACCGCATGGTGGAGATCCTGCGGGACGCGGCGGCGGACGGCCGGCTGGAGTTCGACGAGCTCGAGGAGCGGGTGGAGCGCGCGCTCACCGCGCGCACCTTCGCGGACCTGGAGCCGCTCGCCGAAGACCTGCCGGTCGCCGCGCCCACCCCGCCGGCCGTCCAGCTACCCGCCCCTGCGGCCCCCGCCGACGGCGAGGCCGAGCGCTGGTCCGTCTCCGGCCAGCGGCTGCGCCGCGAGGGCGCGTGGACCGTGCCGCGCGTCATCGAGCTCAACCTGCACGGCGGCTCGGCCCGCCTGGACTACACCGTGGCCCGGCTCCCCGAAGGAGGCCGGAGCACGATCCGCGTCTCGGCGCACGGCGGAAGGCTGCGACTGACGGTGCCGCCCGGCATCGCCGTCGACCTGAGCGGCATCTCCGCACACGGCGGCCAGATCCGCGACAACGCCTCACGCCACACGCTCCCCGGAACGGCCGTCACGCACGTGATCACGGTGACGGGATCAACGCATGGCGGGAGCGTGCGGGTGGAGGCGTCCGAAGGCAAGTAGCCGTTGGTCCCATCACCGGCGTCCGCCGAACTCCCAGTCATGGACCTCGATCCCGGCATACCTGTCCCGGATCGCCTCCCCGGTCAGAATCGACCGTGCCGACTCCGCGTCCCGCGCCCGGACCAGCGCCGCCGTGCCCAGCCACCTCGCGCCGTCGTCGGACAACAGCGGTCCGTACGCCACGAGTTCGTCCCGGTCGACCGGCGGTACGTCGAAGTCGCCGGACCCGGAGTCGGCCGCCTGCTCCGAGCCCAGGCCGAGCACCAGATACCGGTTGCCGTCCGTCCGGCCACCGGGGAAGTCCCACATGGTGCGCCCCAGCAGATTGCGCCACCGGCGCACCAGCACGTCCCGGTAGGCGCCCGCCTGGTAGCAGGGCTCGTCGAAGGCGAACGCGCGGGCGGCCGCCGGATCGGGCAGGTCGACGATGTGCACGCTTCCGGAGAGCGTCTCGCCGCCGTCGGCGAACGTCGGACCGCGGGCGATCAGCCGATTCGCGTACTGATCCATGTAGGACCAGTGCTCCTCCACCATTTTCTCGCGCAACGGAAGCGAGCCCGGACGGTCGCGGTGGTAACAGAAGAACTCCATGACCATGGACCCTCCCTGACGGGTCACCAAATCTCAACCGTGGGCGGCACCTGATCGTCAGCCGACGGACGCCGTCCGCTCGTCGAGCAGACCCTCGCCGCGCAGGTCGTCCCACACCGCCTCCGGGATCCGCGCGCCGAACGCCGCGAGGTTCCGCCGTACCTCGGTCGCGGAACGCATGCCGACCACGATCCCCGCCACGGCCGGGTGGCGCAGCGGAAAGGCCATCGCCAGCTGCGGCAGCGTGACCCCGTGCGCCTCGGCGACATCGGCGAGACGGTGAGCGCGGTGCAGTGTGTCCGGCGCGGCGGGCGCGTAGTCGAAGGTCGTGCCCTGGACGGGCCGGTCCGTCGCGAGGAGTCCGGAGTTGAAGACGGACGCCGCGAGGACACAGACCCCGCGGTCCACGCACGCGGGCAGCAGGCTGTCGAGCGCGCTGTGGTCGAGGAGGGTGTACCGGCCCGACAGCATCACCACGTCGACGTCCGTCTCCTCGACGAGCCTCGTCAGCATCCCGGGGTGGTACATGCCCGCGCCTATCGCGCCCACCACCCCCTGTGCGCGCAGTTCGGCGAGGGCCCGATGGCCGTCGCGCAGCGCGTCCTCGAAGTGCCGCTCCGCGTCGTGCAGCATGAGCAGATCGATCCGGTCGACCCCCATGCGCGTCAACGAGTCCTCCACGCTGCGCAGCACACCGTCCCGAGTGAAGTCCCAGACGCGACGGTGCGTGGCGGGCACGGCGAAGCCCTCGTCCATGCGGCCCGCCGGATCCTGCGGCACCAGGAGCCGGCCGACCTTCGTCGACAGCGTGAACCGCTCGCGCGGCTTGCCGCGCAGCAGCTCGCCGGTACGGCGCTCCGAATGCCCGATGCCGTAGTGCGGCGACGTGTCGAAGTAGCGGATCCCGCCGTCCCAGGCCGCCTCCAGGGCGCCCGCGGCGGTCTCGTCGTCCAGCGGCGCGAACAGCCCGCCGAGCGGGCCGCCGCCGAAGCCGAGTTCCGTGACGTGTACGTCGGTCTTTCCGAGCCGCCTGGTCTTCATCCGCTGCCTGCTCTCCGTCTCTCCATCGCGTTCTCCCCCTTCCCAGAAGGTCAGAAGGCCGGGAACGCCCCGCCGGACACATGAAAGGGCTCCCGGGCTCCCCGGAACGCCAGTGACGTGGCGGCCAGCGCGCCGGGGCGCAGCTCCTGGAGACGACCGGCCGCCGCCAGGGCCGTCAGCGTAGGCCCGCCCAGGTACGCCGCGCCCAACTCGGCGGCGGACAACCGGAGATCGGCAGGCGCCCGGGTGCGTTCGCAGGTGACGTCCTCGCCGTCGGCGTGCAGCCGGTAGCGGCCCGCGTTCCAAGGACAGAAGGCGTCATCGACCTCCAGGACCACGTCCAGAGCGGTCGCGTACCGGCGTGCGGTCAATGCCCGGCCGACGTCCACGAGCCGGACCCACAGGTTGTCGGCCACAGAGGTGCGCGCCGCCCTCGGGTTCAGCAGCAGGTGGGGCAGCGGCTCGTCGACGGCCCCTTCGTGGGTGAGGTGGTCGTGGGCGTCCAGCTCGATGAAGTAGCGCCACAGATTCGCGTACGACTGCTGTGTGGTGGCGGCGAGTTCGACGATCCGCACGGTGCGGCCCGCCGAGCGGTAGAAGGCGTAACCGGTGGCGGCGCCGCCGGGCTCGGTGTGGACCGCGAAGCGCAGGGAGGTCGCGCCGCCGCGGACGTGTTCGGCGTCGTAGAGCCGGGCGTTCCAGTACTTCTCCGTCCGGTCGACCCAGCCGACGGTCTCGCGGCGCGCGGTGTCGTGGACCTTCTCCAGGAACGGGCGGGCCTGCTCGGCGTCGAGCAGCCGGATGGTGCCGGAGCCGAGGTCGACGTCGGGGCGCAGCGCCATGTCCCGTTTGTCGCCACGGAGTTCGGCCAGATGGGAGGCGACGGCATAGCCGAAGCGGCCGTAGATGGTGGCCTCGGCGGCATTGAGCGCGGCGATCGGTTCGCCGCCCGACTCGTGCAGATCGGTCAGCTGCTCGCGCATCATCGAGGTGAGGATGCCGCGCCGGCGGTGCGTGGGCAGGACTGCGACGAGCGTGATGCCCGCGACCGGAGCGCAGGCACCGGGCACGGTCAGGGTGCGGCCGTAGATCGACACCCCGCCGACGATGTCCGGACCGTCGTACGCGGCGAGCGTGCGCGCCGGTTCGAACACCGACCGGGCACTGCGCAGGGCGCCCTCGCGCCAGTCCTGGCCGTACGTCGTGGTGACCATCCGGGCCCAGGCGTCGAACTCGTGGGCCTCAATGGTGCGAAGAGGAAGAGGCGTTGCTGTCATGTGTCCAGGCTGGCCCCGTAAACACCTGCGTCGCATCAGGCGAGTTCGGTATTTATATGCTGGCGCCATGGTGGCGGAACGCGTGGTCAGTCCGGTGTGCGTCGGCCGGGACGACGCGCTGGCCGTCCTGGCGGAGGCGTGGCGCACGGCAGGAGAGCGGGGACCGGCGGTGGCGCTCGTCGCCGGTGAGGCCGGCATCGGGAAGTCGCGGCTGCTCGCCGAGTTCGAACGGACCCTGGAGGCGTCGGCGCACCTGGTGCGGGGCGCCTGCGCGGAGTTCGGCGGCGAAGGCCTCGCGTACACGCCGTTCGTGGCGGTGCTGCGGACACTGATCAGGGGCGGGGCGGCGCGCACCGGGCGATTCGGCGAGCTGGCGCGCTGGTTCCCTGAACTCGGCGACGCGCGCGACGCCGACGCCCCCGGCAAGCACCGGCTCTACGAAGAGATCCTCACGCTGATCGAACGGGCGGCCGCCGAACGGCCCCTCGTCGTGGCGGTCGAGGACCTGCACTGGGCGGACACCGCATCGCGGGAACTCTTCGCCTTCCTCGCCCGCAACCTCACCCAGCCCGGAGTGCTCCTGCTCGCCACCTACCGGCCCGGCGAGGCCGACGCGGGACAGCTCGGCCCGCTCCTCTCCGAACTCGCCCGCGGCCCGCGCACCACCACCCTGCGGCTGCCCCGGCTGACCGAACAGGACGTCGGCCGCCAACTCGCCGCGATCCTCGGCACCCTGCCCGACCCCACCGCCGTACAGCGCGTCCACCGGCGCAGCGACGGAAACCCGCTGTTCGTCGAGGCACTCGCCCACGGAGGCAGCCGTACGCCGGACAGCCTGCGCGAGCTGCTCCTGCGGTCCCCCCGCGCCCTGCCCGCCCCCGCCCGCCGCCTGCTCAGCCTGCTCTCGGCGGGCGGCGACCACGTCTCGCACCGCCTCCTGGAGAGCGTGGCCGACGAGACCGGCGCGGAACTGGACGCCCTGCTGCGCCCCCTCGTCGACCAGGGCCTGCTCGTGACGGCCGGCGACGGCTACACGTTCCGGCACGCACTCATCCGACAGGCGGTGTACGAGGACCTGCTCCCCGGCGAACGGACCCGGCTGCACGCCCGCTACGCCGACGCCCTGAGCACCGAAGACGCCCACGCGGCGGAGCTGGCGGCACACGCGTACGCGGCGGGGGACCACGCACAGGCCCTGACCGTCGCCCACCGGGCCGCACGCCAGGCCCGCCGCTCCTACGCCTACGAAGAACAGCGCCACCTGCTCGAACGGGTCCTCGACCTGTGGGACCGCGTACCGGAACCGTCGGCCCGGATCGGCACCGACCTGGTCGGCGTCCTGACCGAGGCCGCTGAGACCTGCATGCTCAGCGGCGACTACCGGCAGGGCATCGACCACGCCACCGAGGGCCTCGCCGCCCTCGACGAGCGGGAAGCCCCCGAACGCGCCGCCCTGCTCCTCGAACACCGCGGCAGACTGCGGCACCGCCTCGACGCCACCGGCATCACCGACTTCGAGCATGCCCTGCGGCTCCTCCCCGACGACCCCGGCCATGTGCAGCGAGGGCGGCTCCTCGGCGTGCTCGCCATGGGCCTGCTGCCGAACGCCGCCGCGGCACGGCCGGCCTTCGACGAGGCGTTGCGCATCGGCAGGCACACCGGCGACGCGACGGTCACCGTCCGAGGACTCCTCGGCACCGGCGCCCGCACCGGAGACCTCACGGCACTGGCCGAGGCCCGCAGGCTCGCCGAGCGGCTCGACAGCCACGACCTGCTCCTGACGGTTCCGATGTACGAGGCGACGGTGCTCACGCGGGCCGGCGAGCACCACCGCAGCACGGCGGCGGCCATGGACGGGCTGCGCCGCGCCCGCCGCTTCGGACTCGGCCTCAGCCGCGGCGCCGACCTCGCCTGCTACGCCGCGCACAGCCTGATCCTGACCGGGCGGTGGGACGAGGCGGCCGCCCTCCTCGACGAAGCGCTCGCGCAGGACCCGCCACCGGCGGCCCGACAGGAGCTGCGCTCACTCGTCGGCCGTCTCGCGCTGCTCCGCGGCGACACGGCGGCCGCCGCGACCGTGGCCGCCGAACCCTCCGACGCGCTGCGCAACACGGGCCTGTTCCACCACTACCAGTGGCTGTGCCTGCTCGCCGTCGACCAGGGCGATCCCGAGCGAGCCGACCACCTCCTCGGCCGCGCCCTCACCGACCCCGGACTCACCCGGATCCACAGCGGTGACGCCCGCTCCGTCCTGGTCACCGGAGCCCTGGTGCAACGCGCCCGCCTCGCGCGGTCCGACGACGACACGACGGCGCACCGGATCGCGGCCCGCCGAGCGGAACTCGCCGCCGCCGACGGCGAGTTCACCGAGGACGGACGCCTCGACCGGGCCTGGCGCGGCTACCTCCACGCCCTGCTCGACGACGACGGATGGGACCGTGCGGTGAGCACGTGGCGGGAGCTGAGCCAGCCGTACACACTGGCCCAATGCCTGCTGCACGCGGGGCAGTCGGCGATCGCCATGGGTGAGGTCATCGCGGGGAAGGCCCGGTTGAAGGAGGCGGCGGACCTGGCGGGCACGCTGGACGCGCGGCTTCTCGTACGCCAGATCGGCCTCGCGGCGAGGCCACCCGCAGATGCTTCGACGCACCCCGGTCTCACCTCGCGCGAACACGAGGTACTGGCCCTCATCGCCGAGGGCCTGAGCAACCGTCAGATCGCCGGGCGGCTGCACATCTCGCCGAGCACAGCGGGCGTACACGTCTCCCACATCCTGGCGAAACTCGGCGCGTCCACGCGTACCCAAGCCGCCGCGATGGCGTATCGGCAGGGGTTGACGGCAGCGCTGCCCGATCGCTCACCGCAGTGACCCGACACGGCCCCGAATCCGATTGCCCCGCAGCGGCCGATTGCCCATCCTGCTGAGATGCGCTTCTCCATCAACATCCCCGACTTCGGCGACTTCGCCGACCCCCGCAACGTGGCGACCGTCGCCTCTGCCGCCGAAGAAGCGGGCTGGGACGGCCTCTTCGTCTGGGACCACGTACTGCACCGCGCGCATCAGGGACGCCCCTTCGGAGACGCCTGGATGCTCCTGACCGCCGCCGCGCTCGCGACCTCACGGATCAGGCTCGGCACCCTGCTGACACCGGTCCCGCGCTACCGCCCGCAGCAACTCGCCCGCCAAGTGGCCACCCTGGACCAGCTCAGCGGCGGCCGGGTGACGTTCGCCGCCGGTCTCGGCGGACCGATCGAGGACGAGTACCGCAGCTTCGGCGACCCCGCGGAGCCGCGCGTCCTCGCCGAGCGCCTCGACGAGGGCCTCGACCTGCTGCGGCGCTTCTGGTCCGGCGAGCCGGTGGACCACCACGGCGAGCACTACGAGGTCCGTGACGTGACGCTGCTGCCGCCCACCGTGCAGCGGCCCGGCCCGCCGGTGTGGATCGGCGGCTTCTGGCCGCGCCGCGCGCCCATGCGGAGGGGAGCGCGCTGGGACGGCGTGGTGCCGCTCTTCGAGTCGGCCAAGCACGGCCACGCCCCCGAGTTGTCGGAGGTACGGGACCTCTTCGCCTACGTACGCGAGCACCGTACGACCGAAACCGCGCACCCCTTCGAGTTCGTGCTCGGCGGTGCCACGCCCCTTGACGCGGCCAAGGCGAAGGACGTGATCGGACCCCTGCACGACGCGGGCGCCACCTGGTGGGACGAGCGGCAGCTCGAGACCGGCCCCGACCTGGACCGTCTCGCCCCCGTGCTGCGCCGCATCGAGGCGGGCCCGCCTAAGCTCTGATCACTTTCCGGGGCTACTTGCTGCCCTGCCGCCGCACGATTTCGGCGATCCAGGTGGGTGCGAACGGAGACGTGCAGCCAGGGGACGTCGGGTAGTCCTTGAGCACCTCCAGGCGCTCACCGATGTCCAGGGCACGGGCACGGTGCTCTGGGTGCTCGATGCCGATCTGGGCGAGGCAGGTGTTCATCGCCCACTGGAGGCGTTCCGGGGCGTCCTTCATCCCGGCCTCGACGGTGTCGAGCAGCACCGCGAGGTCGAGACCCTCGGGCTTCTTCACCACACGGTCGGCGGTCAGCGCCCAGCCGGCACTCGCCACCACGGGGTCCGGATCGCCGAACCAGTGCAGGCGCAGCTCCTCGGCGTGCGGGCTCTTCTTCACGACGTAACTCAGCAGCCAGTCGTGCACCTTGGGCGTGCGCGCCCCGCGCAGCATGGCGTCCAGCTCGTCGCGCCCGAAGGCCTTCGGACGGCAGATCAGGAGCGCCAGCAGGCGCGCCGCGGTGTCGTCCGTCTCCCACAGCCCGCGCGCGAGTTCCTGCTGCGTCTTCAGCCGCTTGGCGAGCGCGCGCAGCTTGCCGAGATTCACGCCGTGATCGTCGCCGTGCCTCTCGTTCACCGCGCGTGCCTTCGGGTCCTCGAGGGCGGCCAGCTCGGCCAGCACCTCGGCCACGGTCGTCCTGGCCGTCGTCGTCCCGGCCGCCGTCGTTTCGGCCACCTGAGCCTCCTGTCCGTCACGTGCGAGCCTCAGCCTAGCCGTCCCGCGTCCCGCCGGGGCTCCAAGAGGGACGGCATCCCCGCAGGTCAGCGGGTGAGACGTCCCGCTGTCCCGCCACCTGGCCGGTGAACCTGGCGGGGCCGCGCTCCCGGACCGCACTCTCGTAGTGCCGCCACGACGGCGGCGCAAACCGTCACCCGGGCACTGACCGCGCCGGGTGGCGACCGAGAAACCGAGAAACCGAAAAACCGAGAAACCAGCCCAAGCAACCAAGGAATCATCGGGGGAAGAGATGCGACCGAACCTTGCGACAAGGACCGTCATCAGCCTCACCGCCGCCATCGGCATCGCCGCCGGCGGCGTGGCGGGTGCGGGCGCGGCGTTCGCCCAGCCCGCGCAGACCACACAGAGTGCCGCGGCGAGCGCCAAGAACGTGGCACCGCGCGCGGTGAACAACCTCGGCCTGAGCACCACCGAGGCCAGGTACGTCCAGTGCTGGGCCCAGGACTACTGGGACTACAACGGCGCCCTGGACGGCAAACTGGGCACCGAGAGCTGGAAGTCACTGCAGCGCTGGCTCAAGGACCGCTGGGGCTACAACGGCAGCATCGACGGGATCGTCGGCCCGAAGACCATCAAGGCCCTGCAGCGGGACCTGAAGGAGTACCACAACTACAACGGCGAGATCGACGGCGTCGCGGGCTCGAAGACCAAGAAGGCGTTCAAGCACTTCGCGGCTTCGTCCAAGCCCTACTGCTGAGCCGGACCGGCGGGGGAGCAACGGGGGAGCAATCGAGCGGCGCGCCTTTGAGGCGCGTCGCTCGACGCGTTGCGCCGAGGGGGTCCGGCCGACGGGGTCCGGCCTACGGGGCCTGCCCGGCGTCTGCCTTCGCGATGCGGGCGGCGAGCAGGGCGGAGAGGTCGTTGACGCGTGTGGCCCGCCGCTCGGTCGGATCGTCCATCTGGTGCGCGATCCCGATGAAGGCGCCCTGGCGGAAGATCAGGGAGCGGTTGACGTGCGACGGGGACTCGTCGCCGGAGTCGCCCACGTCGACCGCCCCGTCGTGGTCGATTCCCCGGCTCTCCGCGCCCCTCGCCTCCAGCTCCACAGCGGCGGACCGGGGCTCGGCCTGCTCGATGTCGTCCACGATGTCGGCGTACGCGAGACGGGCGGCGGCAGCGCTCGGGAACGCCATGACGAGGAACTCCGCCTTGTTCTCCCCTTCGTTCTCGCCCCGCCCGAAATCCACCGCCCCGACCGCGGTGGCCCCCGTCCGGCACGCGGGCGCTGCCCGGCAGATGCGCAGCTCCGCCGCCGACGTCCGGAGCTTCGGTGTCCCTGCCCAGGGATAGACCTCGGCGTCCATGCTGCCGCGATCCGGCAGGATCCGGCGGACGGTGTCGGTCGTGGGCGGCAGCGCGGCGGAGCGCCCGTCGGCGCGGGCCGCGCCGCGGTCCGACGACGCGCCGCGCGGCGGGGCGTCGTCGTCGACCAGCCGCACACCTCCGTAGACGGCGAGCGCGACCATGGCCAGGGCGAGGACGACGCCCACGGCGAGGGACAGCCGCCCGGTCCGCGTGTTGTTGATGGTCAGGGGACCGAGTGCGAACTGGCTGCGTGTCACCTTGCTGCCGGTGACGACCACGCTGCCGGTGTGCTGGTGGGAGGGCGCGTTCAGGAGCACCGCGAGCCGATCCGCGAACTCGCCGTCCGCGCTGATCTCTTCGGCGAGAGCGGCCTGCGCGCTCCGGCTCGCCTCGGGATCGTCCGGGGTATCCGTCAGCTCCTCCAGGGCGGCCCGCCCACGAGCCGAACGGCTGAGCCTGCCCCGCGCCAGTTCCGACGCCGCCGTGTTCGCGGCGCCGGACACGGCGGCGGTCAGCGCCTGCGCGGCCATCGCCGCCAGGTCGGGTGTGTCCATGCCCAGCCCCCCGATGCTGTCGCAGTCCCGCCATTATGGTCATGGCCTCGTCAGGAAAGGTGCTTTCCGGACTTCAGAGGTACGCGGTCGACGGGGCGGCGACCCCGCTCGGCGGCAGACGGGCCCGACCCGCCCGCATTCGGCATCCCATTTGCTCCCCGCCCTCCGGCGAGATTCCTTGCGAGATCCCTTGACTCCGCATCGGCACGCGGATGAAACTTCCGCGTGCCGAAAATGGTATTCCATTTTCGGCTTCCGCTCCGCTCGGAAGGATCCCCATGGAAGCTCCCCCGGCCAAGGCCGCCGTGGACACCAGCCCGCGTCATCGCCAGTTGGAGAACACGCTCGACCGGATCGGCGTCACCGGAGCGCACCGCCAGATCGGTGCGATGGTGCTGCTCGGCGTCTTCTTCGACGCGCTGGAACAGAACGCCGTGGGCCTGGTGGGCCCCGTCCTCCAGGAGTCATGGGGCACGACGGCCGCCGAACTCGGATTCCTGAACACCATCACGTTCACCGCCGCGGCGCTCGGCCGGCTCACCACAGGCATCATCGGCGACAAGATGGGCCGCCGGACGATGCTCACGGTCAATCTGCTGCTGTTCTCCCTGGGCGCCCTGATCTGCGCCTTCGCGCCCGTCTACGCGGTGGTGGCGATCGGCAGGTTCATCGTCGGCTTCGGCCTCGGCGGGGAGATCGCCATCGCGGTCACGATGATGTCCGAGTTCTTCGCGGCCCGGCACCGAGGCACCGCCGTAGGCATCATCAACGTGACGGCCGGCGGCCTCGGCAACATGCTCGCGCCCGGCTTCGGCGTCCTGGTGTTCACCGTCTTCTCCGGCCCCGACCGCTGGCGCTGGCTGTTCGGCCTGCTCGCCCTGCCCGCGCTGCTGGTCCTGTTCTACCGCCGGTTCGTCCCCGAGACCCCGCGCTACCTCCTGTCCCGCGGCAAGGTCGACGAGGCCAACCAGGTCCTCAACAGGCTCGCCTCAGGCAAGCTCAGAGGCGAGATCGAGGCGCCGCAGCAGTTCATCACGGCGGTCGAGAGCGGCGAGAAGGTCGTGGCGGAACGCAACCGCCTGCGCGACGTGTTCGCGGGAGTACTGCGCCGCCGCACCCTCTCCCTCGGCGTGGCCGTCTGCATGTCGTACGGCGCGCAGATCTCGATCCTCTCCCTGATGCCGACGATCCTCGTGGCCCAGGGCCACAGCATCACCAAGTCGCTGGTCTTCACCCTGGTCATGCAGTCGGGTTCACTGCTCGGCGCGCTGATCGCCTCGACGGCGGCACGCTACATACCGCGCAAGCTCGTCCTCACGGTGGCCGCCGGACTCGGCTGCGCCTCGGCGTTCTGCTTCGGCTTCCTGGCGTCCAACGTGGCGCTGATCCTGATTCTCGGGGCGGCCGTCAACTGCTGCATCATCACGCTGAACACGACGATCTGGATCTTCGCGCCGGAGCAGTTCCCCACGCGGGTAAGGGCGTTCGGTACGTCGATCATCCTGGCCCTCGGCTCGCTGGCGGGCGGCCTTACGCCGATGCTCGCCGGTGCCGCCTTCGACGCGTACGGCATCGCAGGGATGTTCACCCTGCTCGGCGTACTCTTCGTGGGCCTTGCCGTGTCCGTGCAGTTCCCGCCGGAGACGTTCGGCAAGTCGATGGAGGAGACGCCGGACGAGCGGGCCGACGAGTCCGCGCGAGGCGCGGGCGACGGGCCGGCGCGGAAGTCCGGCGACGAGTCAGCGGAGAGCGCCAAGTGACCGTCGTAGCCCTGATCAACCCCAACACGTCGCGGGCCACCACCGACATGATGGCCACCATCGCCAGGCGGACCCTGCGCGCCGACGACGACTACGAGGTGCACGGAGTCACCGTGGCCGAAGGGCCCTCCATGCTGGTGGACGAGGACGTACTGCGGGCGGCGGGACCGCAGGTCCTGGACGCCGCGCGACACACCCTCGCGGGACCGGCGGGCGGGCGCGTCGAGGCGCTGGTGGTGAGCGCCTTCGGTGACCCCGGCGTCGAGGAACTGCGCGCGTGGACCGACGTCCCGGTCGTGGGCATCGCCGAGGCCGCCATGGCGGAGGCCGCGGCGAACGGCCGCCGTTTCGGCATCGCCACGACCACACCGGGTCTGGCCGCGGCGATCGCCGCCCGGGTGGACCAGCTGGGCCACTCACCCCAGTACACGGGCATCCGCCTGACTGCGGGCAACCCCTTGGAACTGGCCGCCACTCCCGAGGCGATGCGGAGCCGCCTGTCCGAAGCGGTCGCCGCCTGCATAACCGAGGACGGCGCAGAGGCCGTCATCATCGGCGGAGGCCCACTGGGCGAAGCGGCCGAGGCACTGCGACACAGCTTCCCGGTCCCGGTGATCGGCCCGATTTCGGCGGCTTGCAGGGAGGTGCGGCGGGTGCTCGGGAGATAGACAGACGGTCGGGTGGGGGCTCCGTCGAGGTCAAGGACCGGGGCCCCCACGAAGGCCTCATAGGGCGACCCCAGCTGCCCCCCCCGCGCCCGCTCAGCCGACACGGCCGGCCCGCACGAGCGATTGCCCACCCGTCATCCTCTGACTAAGGTCAGAGGATGACGGAGGAGCAGGTCACACAGGTACGACGCTTCAACCGGACCGTCGCCGAGCGCGTGGGAATGCTGCACGACCACTACCTGGGCGGCGCACGCCCCTATGGCCAGGCCCGGCTGCTCTGGCAGATCGACGGCGAGGGCCCGCACGACGTCCGCGGTCTGCGCGCCCGGCTCGGCCTCGACTCCGGCTATGCGAGCCGACTGCTGCGGGCCCTGGAGCGCGACGGCCTCGTCGTCGTCGAACCGCACCCCGAGGACCGCCGCGTACGCACCGTGCGGCTGACCGAGGCGGGACGGAAGGAGCGCGCGCTCCTCGACGCCCGCAGCGACGCGCTCGCCACATCACTCCTCGACCCCCTCGACGCCCGGCAGCGGTCCAGACTGACCTCGGCCATGGCAGAGGTCGAGCGACTGCTGACCGCCTCGGTGGTCGCCGTGGAAGTACTCGACCCCGACCACCCGGACGCCGCGTACTGTCTGCGGTCCTACGCCGCCGAACTGCGCGACCTCCTCGACGGCGGCTTCGACCCCGCCAACAGCCGACTGCCCGACCCCGGTGAACTGCGCGCGCCGGGCGGCCTGTTCCTCGTCGCCCGGCTGCACGGCGAGCCCGTGGGCTGCGGCGGCCTCAAGCTGCCGACCGGAGCACCCGCCGAGATCAAGCGCCTGTGGGTCCACCCCCGCGCCCGAGGCCTCGGCCTGGCCCGACGCCTCCTGACCGAACTCGAGCAACGGGCCGCCCTGCACGGCAGCGACCGGGTACGGCTTGACACCAACAAGGCCCTGGAAGCGGCCACCAACCTCTACCGCAACAGCGGTTACAAGGAAGTCCCCGCCTTCAACGACGAGCCCTACGCCCACCACTGGTTCGAGAAGCGGCTCACCCTAGACACGCGGTAACGGAAGACGCCGGGCGGGACTCCCGCGCATCCCCCCCCGGCAGGAAAGAGAGCCGCACCCCCGGTGCGCAGGAATACCGGAGACAACTTGCACGTCAGAGGGTAATTCCCCGCCCCTGGGGGTGACTTCGGGCAACTTCCGCCCAGACCACCGCGGCCCCCGCAGCAGGATGAGGCGCGTGACGACGCAGCCACCATCCGGTACGAGGTCCGCAGCCGCCCCGCAGCAAGTGGGATACCGGAACGACCCGCACTTCGACGACATCGCGCACGCCGGATGGTGGCGGATGGCCGCCCGGCTGCCCCGCACCCTCGCCGCCGCGACCCGCCTCGGCTGGGCCGCCGACCGTTCCGCGATGCTCTGGCTCGCCGGATGCCAACTGGTCGTCGTCGCATCCTCCGCAGTGGCCCTCGCCGCGCTTCCGGACGCGCTGGCCCAGCTGTTCCAGGGCGGCCAGGTGGCGGACCGGGTGGCGGCGGCCGCGCCCGCGCTGATCGTCGTAGCCGTCGCAGCAGGGGTACGCGCAGGGGCCGACGCCCTCGCCGTCTACGCCTCCGCACGCCTCGCACCGGAGATCGCCTCCGAGGCGGACCTCCAGATCCTCGCCGCCGCACCGCGCGTGGAGCTCGAGGCCTATGACCAGCCCGGCTTCGCCGACCGGCTGCAGGCCGCAGGGCGGGGCGCCGAGGCCACCGAGAACCTCATCGGCGACGCCCAGGCACTCGTCTCCGCCCTCGGCCAACTCATCGCAGCCGCCTCGGTCCTGGCCCTGCTCCACCCCCTGCTGCTGCCACTGCTCGTCCTCGCGGTGGTCCCCAAGGGCGCCGCCGCCGTCACCACCGCGCGGATCCAGCACCGCGCCGACCACCAGAACATCGCGGACAGCCATCTGCGCTATCTGCTGCGGCACTACGCCACCCACCAGCGCACAGCGGCCGAGGTCCGCGCCACCACCATGGCCACATTCCTCGCCGACTGGTACGCGGAGATCACCGGCCGCATCAAGGCCACCCACCGCCGTGCCGCCCCGCGCGTCCTGCGCGTCACCCTGCTCGGCGCCGGAATCAGCGGACTGATGCTCGCCGCGACATGGGCCGCCCTCGGCTGGCTTGCCGCCACCGGACGCATGGACCTCGCCGTCGCGGCCACGGCCGTCGTCGCCGTACGCACCTCCACCGGCGCGCTGACGTCCCTCGTCCTCGCCGCCGCCCGGCTGTTCCGCACCAGCCTGTACCTGGAGGACTGGCAGATGTTCCTGCGGCGCGCCGCCGCCCTGCGTGCCGTCCGCGGGTCCCGCCCGATCCCGGCCGACGGGCCCGGCGAAATCCGCGCCGAGCACGTGAGTTACACCTATCCGGGCGCCCCGGCTCCCGCCGTCGACGGCGTCAGCCTCACCCTGCGGCGCGGCGAACTCGTCGCGCTCGTCGGCGAGAACGGCTCGGGCAAGACCACCCTGTCCGCCCTGCTCACCGGACTCCGCATCGCCTCCACGGGCACGGTCAGCTGGGACGGCACCGACCTCGCCGACGCCGACCCGCACACCGTATGGGCGAAGGTCGGCCTGGTGCCCCAGGACTACACGCGCTGGCCGATGGACCTGCGAGCCAACATCCACCTGGGGCAGCCCCGTTCGGAGAACGACGCACTCCTCCTGGGCGCGGCACGGGCGGCCGGCGCGGACAGCGTCATCGAGAACGTGCCGCACGGCCTGGACACCCTGGTCGCGGGCTCCCACTGGGGCGGCACCGACCTGTCCGGCGGACAGTGGCAGCGCATCGCCGTCGCCCGCGCCTTCTACCGCGACGCCGCGATGCTGATGCTGGACGAGCCCACGTCCGCGATGGACCCCCGCGCCGAGTACCTGGTGATCCGCCGCTTCAAGGAACTCGCCGCGGGCAAGACCGCCGTCTTCGTCACCCAGGGGCTGGAGAACGCCCGGATCGCCGACCGCATCGTCGTACTCGATCGAGGTCGGGTCCATGAGGAGGGCGACTTCCAGACCCTGATGGCCCGTGACGGACTCTTCGCCGAGCTGTACCGCCTGGCGCAGGACCGGTGACGCCGGGCGCCTCAGGACGGCCGACCGGACTTCAGGACCGGGACTTCAGGACCGGGACTTCGGAGCGCCCGGCACCACCATCAGCCGCCGGAACTCACCGGGCCGGTGCGGCTCGCCCACCGGGAAGCCGTCGACCTCCACCCAGGCGTGCGCGCGGAACGGCGCCGTGCGCACGCCCGTGCACCAGTCCGGCCAGACCCCCCGCATCCGGCACAACAGCGCGGTGGCCACCGACCGCTGGAGACAGCCCTCCCCGGCACAGCGCGCGCTGACCGCGACGACGGCTTCCCGCGCGGCGAGCGCCTGACCGGCGGTGGCGGGCGCCGCCCCGCGCCGGACCACACACAGGACCCGGCGGATGCGGTGCGGCTTGAAGGCGACGATCAGCCGGGCGACGGCCGTCGCGAAGAGCACGGGCGGACGACGGCGCAGGGGCAGACGGTCGCGCGTGGCGGGCACCATCGGCTGGCTCACGACGTCACCACCAGCCGGGCCTCGATCAGCGAGCGCGTGATCGAGGCGGCGTCGGCGGCGGCACGCTCGGCGCTGAGCCGCGGATGGGCGGCGCACAGCGCGCGAGCCGCGTCCGGCGGCTCCCTGCCGTCGAGGAGACTGCGCAGGACGAGCGCCGCCGTGCGGTTGAGCTGCCAGTACCGGCCGGTCGCCTCGTCGAGCAGCACCATGCCGTCGTCCGCCGTGTCCGTCGCGCAGACGTCGGGTCGCAGGGTCAGGCTCACGGTGCTCCTTCGATGAACGACGTGCTCGGCGGACGGGTGTGCTCCGCGCGGGCGCGCAACCAGATCTCGCTGCCCAGGCTGGAGCTGAGGGAACGCAGGGCCTCCGGGGTGGGATGCACCCCGAGCAGGGACGCCCGGACCGCGGCATCATCGATCAGCCCCGCGCGGGCCAGCCGCGAGCCGTCGAAGAGCTCGACCAGTCCGGCACGGTTGCGGCGCAGGCTGACGTGGAAGTCCGCGCTGTACTCGCCCTTGGTGTGCCGGGACAGGACGTCGTCGGGCACGATGTCGCGCACCGCCTCGGCGAGCACCGGCTTGTACCGCCCGGGCGTGCTGCGCTCGGCGACACGGATGGCCAGGGCCGCCTCGACCACCTGGTCGTCGAGGAAGGGCGCGGCATAGGGGAGACCGAGCCGCGAGGTCACTTGATCAAGCTGCCGCAGCCCGCGCCCGCCGGTCCGCAGACAGGAGAGAGCGGTGTGCTGTCCGCGCTCGGGGGAGAGGGGATCGGCCGCATCGGCGGAGCCTGGTCCGGCGACTTCGAGGAGCAGATCCCGTACGGCCTCGATCGCATCGGGCGTCGCCCACGGCGGCATGGGCAGCTCCACGCCCCACGCGGTGGAGGGCGCGCCACGGACCAGAGCCGCCGAGGGCGCCGCCCGCCGCGCGGCGGTCAGGCCCTTGGCCCATGCGCTGACCCACTGACCGAAGGTTCTGCGGTCGGCGAGCTGCCGCAACAGCTCACCGAACGGCCAGTGCTGGGAGGCACGTTGCGTACGAATGCGGGAGTACGCCGCCAGCGGGTGCCGTCGGACGTAGTCGTGCAGGTGCGGTGGGAACGTACTGAACAGCTCGTCCCCACCGCCGCCCATCAGATGCAGCCGCGAACCACGGTCGGTCATCAGACGGCAGAGCACCGCCATCCTGGCCCCGTCACGTACCCAGGGACCGGGCTCGTCGGTGGGGACGGCGTCACCGGTGAGGTCCGCCAAGTCGGCGTACCAGAGCGGCCATTGCCCCTGGTCAGGCGTGACATGCTCGCTGTCCGGGAGGCGGGCGGCGGCACCGGCGGCCCAGGTCGCGTCGTCGTTCGCAGGGTCGAGACTCTGCCACCGCAACGTCACGAGCCGCGCCTGGTTCCGCTCCTGACTCCGACCCTGGCTCTGCTCCTGGCTCCGGGCGGCGAGGAAGCAAAGGCTGGTGGAGTCCATGCCGCCCGAAAGGTCCGCGCTGACAGTGCCCCCGCCGGCGGTACAGGCCCCCACCGCGGCGGTCAGCGCCGCACGCACCGAGGGCACCCCTTCCTCCCACGGCAGCTGCGGCTCCGGAGGCTGCCACCAGGGCTGCGTACGGGCCCGCCCGTCGGCGTCGATCCGAAGACAGTCGAAGGACGGCACGGCGCGCACGCCCTGCCAGACACAGTGGTCGTCCAGCGGGTACGGCAGCGGCGAGGCGAGGAGGTGAGCGGCCAGGAGCCGTTCGTCGGGAGCCGCGCCGATGAGCGCGGCGAGCCGGTCCGAGCGGTCGGCGGCCACGCACACCCCGCCGGCCTCCGAGACCTCCGTATGAAACAGCCGTCGTACGCCAGAAGCGCTGCCTCTCGCCCGGACGGCACCGTCGACCGAGACGACGAGGTGGAAACTCCCGGTGAGACCGCGGGCGATCCGCTCCACGTCCCCGATGTCCCGCAGCCGTCGCGCCCGCGCGGACAGCGCCTCGGCGGTGACCGGGCAGCGCCCGATCACCGCGACTCTCCGCGCCCCTGCCGTGCCCACCGTCACGTGTCCGTCCGGCCAACTGCCCAGCAGCCAGGGCCGGCCGGAACCGTGAGCGATGGACTCGGTGGCCCAGGGGCGCAGGAGCCGAGCCACGGCAACACCCGGTTCACCGTCCGGCAGGATCGTGAACCACACGTCGCCGCTCATGGCACCCTTCCGTCATGTGCACTGATCCGTCATGTGCTCTGAATGCGCTCTGATCCGAGGGTCAGTTGGGGCCGAGGTACCACTCGTAGGGCGGGAACCCGCCCTCGTAGAACGCACCCAGGGCCTCACCGCGCGTCAGGTCGGCGAAGTCGCCGACTTCCACCATGGCCGGCGGCTCGTACACCTCGTCGTACTGCATGAACGTCCTCCTCGCTTCCACTGACGGCGTGGATTCCACGCCGCTGCGGAAATTGCCCATGGCATGACGGCGCTACTCCCGACCGGACCTCCTGACCACCCAGATCAGTGAAGGGGGTGGACTCGCTTCCTCAACGGAGGCATGACACCGACGTGGGTGCGCCGCGCACGCGGGGAGCGCTCCGCTTTCGAACCGGCTCCGCTTGACCTTGACACGGTGACAAGGCCTTCCCTGTGATCAAGGAGGCCGTCCCATGACCATGCCCGAAGAGGCAACAAGCACGACACGAACCCACCAGCGGCTGGAGAGCAACAGCTCGTCGGTCCGGCTGCAGGCGGCGCTGGCCGCCGGCACGAACCCGGACCCGGACATCATCGGCAGGCTCGTCGAGCGAAGCGCGATCGAGCCCGAGTTCTACGTGCGTGAAATGCTGACGTGGGCGCTCACCCGCCACGCGGCATCCCTGACGGTTCCGGCGCTGCTCGCCGAAGTCTGCTCGGAGCGCGCGCAGGCACGGAGCCAGGCGTTGCACACACTGTCCAAGATCGGGGATCGGCAGGCGTGGCCTGCGATCACACCGGCCCTGCTGGCCGACGCCGACGACGAGGTGGCCCGCAGTGCCTGGCGGGCGGCAGTCGTGCTCGTGCCCGAAGGTGCGGAGCACGAGTTGGCCGTAGTGTTGGCGACACAGCTCGGGCGCGGCGAACGCGAGACGCAACTGAGCCTCAGCCGGGCGCTGATCGCACTCGGAGAGGCGATGCTGCCGACATTGGGCGCCGCGACGAGGGATCCCGACCCTCGCGTGCGCGCGCACGCGATCGCCACGGAACGGCTGTGGCGCGACCCGGACACCGGATTCGAGTTCGCGGTCGAGGAGGCGAAGCGCGTCGTAGCCCTCGGCGAAGTGGGCCAAGAGGGGCGGTAGCAGTGCTGATCGGTGATGTCGCGCGACGGTCCGGGGTCAGTGCCCGCATGCTCAGGCACTACGAATCGCTGGGGCTGGTGCAGCCGACGGGCCGCACCGGCTCGGGCTACCGGGAGTATTCCGTCGAGGACATCCGGCGGATCTTCCACATCGAGAGCCTCCGGTCGTTGGGTCTGTCGCTGCGGGACGTGGGGCGCGCGCTGGACGACCCGGGCTTCGCACCCGGGGAACTGGTCGACGACCTCATCCGCCAGACGCGGGAGCGCATCGCGGCGGAGACGGAACTGCTCACGCGACTTCGCCGCATCGGCGCCGCGGAACCGGCCGACTGGGAGGACGTCCTCCAAAGCGTCGCGCTCCTCCAGGCGTTGGGTTCCAAGAGCGCGGGGGCGCGGCAGCGGGCAGCGCTGTCTGCGGCCGAGGAAGCACCGGTCCCGGTGGAAGCCCTGGTCGATGCGGTGCTGAGCGAGTCGGACCCGATTGTCGCCGGAGCCCTTCGTTGGGCTCTGGCGCAGTCGGGCGAGGAGGCGCTGGCACTGCTGGCGGAGGGCCTCGACGCCCCCACGGCCGCCGTGCGCAAACGCGCCGTCCAATCCATCGCCGAGCTCCCGAGCTGCGAGGCGACGACGGCATTCCTGCAAGACGCCCACATGAACCCCGACATCGCGGTCCGCAGGTACGCGGCTCTGGCGCTCGGCGTACGCGGGACAGCCGACGCGATCCCGACACTCGTGGACATGGTCGTCGAGGAGGCGAACGACGTGGACGCGGCCGATGCGCTGAGCACACTGGCGAGCGACCCCGCGCTGGCAGACCAGATCGCCACCGAACTCATCGACTGCCTCGCCCGAGACACCATCGGCCAGCCCGCACGCCGACGCCTGACGCAGGCGCTGGCGGAAATCCCGGGGCACATGGTGTCGCGCGCCCTCGTGGCTCTGTCAGATGACGAAGACCGCGCTGTCGCACTGACTGCGACGTATGTCCTGAAGCTACGCGAGGAACGCTAGCGAGGCTTCGCTCAATCGGTCCGCCGATCCGCCGATCCGCCGATCTGCGGGTCCGCGGGTCCGCGACTGAGTCCACGTCCGAGTCTGACGAACTCAGCATCGCTCAAGCCTGGTTCGGTCTCACAGCAGTCACGTCGGCACCGTATGCAGCTCGTGGCTCGGCCTGGCCATGCCTGCTTCTCACAAGTCGTAGTGGTTGTCGTGGTGGTTGGGGTGGGGGGTGGTGTGGTGGAGGTGGTGGTTGAGGTTGTGGGTGGTGTGGGTGGGGTGTTGGTGGGCGTGGGTGAGGGTGGTGAGGTGGGGGTGGAGGGTGTGGTGGAGGTGGTTGGTGGTGTGGGGGAGGTTGTGGATGTGGGTGGGGTGGAGGTGGTGGTGGGTGAGGAGGTCGCCGGTGTGGGGGGTGATTTGGTTGAGGAGGAAGAGGGTGCAGAGGTTTTGGAGGTGGGTTTTGGTGGGGGTGTGGGTGGTGTTGTTGATGGTGGTGAGGAAGGCGTCGGTGGCTTGGAGGGGGGCGTGGGTGGCGGTGAGGGTGAGGGCGTGGGGGGCGGTGTGGTTCCAGCGTTGGGTGGGGTTGGTGGCGGGGTGGCGTAGGGCGGTGCGGGCGCGGGTGTGGTGGAGGGTTTGGAGGTGGGCGAGGAGGTTGCGGAGGAAGGGGAGGTGGGTGAGGGGGGGTTGGTTGGGGGGTATGGGGTGGTTTGGGTTGTGGCCGGGGTGGGGTGTGTAGGTGTAGTGGGGGTGGGGGTCGTCGCTGTGGTGGTGGGGGTCGTTGTTGTGGGGGTGGTGGTTGGGGTTGGGGGTGGTGGGGGGTGTGGGTTGGGTGAGGAGGAGTTCGGCGGCGGCTTTGGTCCAGATGAGGAGGTTGTCGCCTTCGGCGGTGATGCCGCCTTCGATGTTGCGGGTGAGGTTGGTGAGGTGGTTGGTGGGGAAGAGGCCGGCGGCGCCGCAGCGTTCGCGGCATTGGGTGGCGATGTCGCGGGCTTGCCAGGTGATCCAGCCTTTGGCGATGGCGATGTCGCGTTCGGTGTCGGTTTGGTTGGTGGGGGTGTGGTGGGCCCAGCGGTCGACGAGGGTGTGGTGGAGGAAGGTCATGGCGTAGGTGGTGGCGAGGTGGTTGATGAGGGGGGCGTGGTGGGTGCGGTGGTCGGCGATGGGTTGGGTGTGGCCGGGTTTGGGGCCGGTGGTGTGGCGGGTGTGGGCGTGGTGGACGGCGATGGTGAGGGCGGCGCGGGCCATGCCGAGGGTGCCGGCGCTCATGCAGAGTTTGCCGGTGGTGACGCGGCTGATGGTGGTGAGGAAGCGTTTGCGGTGGTTGCCCAGGGTGCTGTGGTGGGTGCCGTCGGGGGTGAGGCGGGCGTGGTCGCCTTGGAGGAGGGCGTGGTGGGGGAGGTGGACGTGGTGGAAGGAGGTGAGGCAGTGGTCGATGAGGGGTCCGTCGGTGGGGGGCAGGGGGCGGACGGTGATGCCGGGGAGGTGGCCGGTGTGGTCGGAGAGGGGGGTGAGGAAGAGGTGGATGCCGTGGTCGTGGCCGTCGTGGGTGATGAGGCGGGCGGCGACGAGGGCGGTTTTGGGGCCGCCGGTCAGGCTGGTGTTGGGCATGAATTTCTGGGCGCCGGGGGTGGGGGTGTGCAGGGTGAAGCCGCCGGTTGTGGGGTCGTGGGTGGCGGTGGTCTGCAGGTGGGTGGCGTCGTTGCCGTGGTCGAGTTCGGTGCACAGGAAGGTGCCGGTGTGCTGGAGGGTGGTGTAGGGGGTGAGGTCGCGGGGCGGGGTGGTGTCGTGGTGGTCGATGAGGCTGCCGAGGAAGAGGTTGTAGTGGATGCTGGCGGCGGTGGTCGTCCCGCCGTCGGCGGGGCCGATCCATTCGTGCAGGGCGGTCAGGCGGCCGACGTCGGCGGCCAGGGCGGCGGCGTCGAGCTGGTCGTTGACCAGGCGTAGGCGGCGGTAGGACTGGGCGATGCGTTCGGTGTCGGACAGGTGGGGGGTGTGGGCGAAGTCGGGGGTGGAGACCAGGGCGCGCCAGCGGTCGTGGTCGTGGTCGTGCTGGTGGAAGAGCAGCCGGGTCAGTTCGGCGCTGGTGGCCGGGTCCGGGGCGGGGGGTGCGGGCGGCGCGGCCGGGGCGGTGTGTGTGGCCGGGGCGGTGTGTGCGGGGGGTGTGTCCGGGGCGGCGGTGGTGGGCCGGGCCGGGTTCTTCTGGAATGTCAGCAGGGTCATGAGGACCTCTCCGCGAAGGCATCGGGCAGATGGATGTCCGGGAGTGCAGGACCATAAAGATACGGACCCACCGGTTTTTTGCAAGGAATCGGGGGAAGTCCCAGGTCATCCGTGAGCGGGGGTGCGGGGGATGCCGTCCGCGGCCCGTCCGCAGCCGGTTCGCGGCCCGTCCGCAGCCGGTTCGCGGCCGGTTCGCGGCCGGTTCGGGGGCGGTTGGGGGGCGGTTGGGGGGCTGTTTCGGGGGTGTCCGTGGTCTGTCCGGGGGGTGCCGGGGGCCGGTGGGCGGCCCGGCCCGGCCTCTCTTCCGGTCTTTTTCCGGGTCGTTTTCCGGGCCTCCTTTCGGTCTTCTTCCGGTCGTTTTGCGGGGGTGTGCGGGGTGTCTGCGGGGTGTCTGCGGGGTGGGTTTTTGGCGGTGTCGGGAGTGCTGTGGGGTGGTTGGTGTGCTGGTCAGGGGGGTGGTGGGGGTGCCGGGCGGGGGTTTGGGCGGCCGGGCGGGGGGTGGGGTGGGGGGCGGGGAGGCGGTGGCCGGGTCCGGTCTGTTGGCCGGGGGCGGGCCGTGGTTGTCCGGCCCTCTGGGCCCGTGCCGGGGTGTGGAGGGGGGCGGGGTGTCGGGCTGGGCGGGCCGGGTGGGGCGGGGGCGGTCTGTTTTTGGCCGTTGTGGCGGCCGGTGGGGGCGGGTCTTGGTGCAGCTCGGGCGACGGGCGGTGTGCGGGGGCGGTCTGTTTTTGGCCGATCCGGTCCGGAGTCCGCCCGGCCGCCGCCTGCGGCGGCTGCCCTTGTGGCCGTGTCCGGTGGCCTGCCCTGTCGCCGTGTCCCTTCTGTCACGCCCTTCTCGCTGCTGCCCTGGCGCCTCGCTTGCCCTGTCTCTTCTGGTGTTGCCCTGCCGCCTCTCCTGTCCCGTCCTTTTTCCGGCGCCGTTTTGCCGCCTCTCCTGCCCCGTCTTTTTTCCGGCGCCGTTTCGCCGCGTCTTCCCTCGTGTCGTTTCCGGCGCGGCTTTGCGGTCATGTCCCTGTCTGCCGCGCCGCCCTTGCGGCCGTCGGCCCGCTCCCGGAATCCCGCCCCTGCCCGGAGTCCGCCCTGTCGCCGCTGTGAGCGCCGGCGGGGCTGGCGCTCCTTTTGCCGCGTCCCGTCGGGCCGCGGTCCCGCCGCCTCCGCCGCCGCTGTGGACGCCGCTGTGGACGCCGCCTTGCAACTTGCCCTGGCTGCCGCCGTTTTGGCTGCTGTCTCTTCCGTCGTGCCGGCCGGGGTTGTTGCTGCGGGTCTGTTTCTGGGGTGGTTGGGCGGGGTGGTGTGCGGGCGGCCGCGACGGCGCCCTGCTCCGGCCGCCGCCTCGGGGCTTGGCCCCTCCGGTCCCCGGGCCTGCTGCCCTTCGGGGGGCGTGGCCGGCTGCTCGGGGCCTGTGTCCGGCCGGTGTGGTCTGCCGGGCGCCGGTCCTTCGCCCGTGCCCGTTCCTGGGGGCGGGTCGTTCACCGTGCCGTTGTCGGGTGTGCGGTTTCGCCGGTACGGGTCCGGGGCCTGTGCCGGTTCTCCGGCCGTGCCGGCTCTCGGGGCGGCTCCCTCGCCTGCGTCGCTTGTGGGGCAGGCCGTTTACCCGCGCCGGCCCTTGGGCGTGTGGTCTCGCCGGTACGGCCCTGGCCCGTCCCGGTCCTCCAGCGGTGCGGCCCTTGGGGCCGGTCCTTCGCCCGCGTCGCTTGTGGGGCAGGCCGTTTACCCGCGCCGGCCCTTGGGCGTGTGGTCTCGCCGGTACGGCCCTGGCCGGTCCCGGTCCTCCAGCGGTGCGGCCCTTGGGGCAGCTCCTTCGCCCGCGCCGCTTGTGGGGGCAGGCCGTCTACTCGCGCCGGTTGTCGGGTGCGGTTTCGCCGGTACGGCCCTGGCCCGTGCCGGTCCTGTCCTGTGCCGGCCGGTGCCGGCCGTCCGCCCGGTGCCTGCCCTTGGGTGTGCTGGTCCTGGGGGCTCGGGGATTGTTCGGTGGCCCCTGGAGGGCGGGTACTTGGCCCCGTCCGGCCGGGGAGCGGCGGGTGATGTCCCAAGGCCCGCCTGCCGTGTGCCTTGGGCCGGCCTGGTGAGGTGGGGCCGCCGCGGGCCGTCATCGGATGTGTCCGCCGGTGGTGACCGGTGTGAAGGGGGCCGGTTGCCGGCGTCGGTGCCTGGTCCTTTGCCGGGTCCGGGGCCGGTGCCGGTTTTCCGGTCTGTTCCGGCTGCCGGGTCGGGTGGCTGCCGGGCGGGTGTGTTGGTGGGGCCGGCCGGGTTCTGGCCGGTCCCGGCCCTCCTTCGGTTCCTGCGTCCCGGTGCCCGCCCCGCACCAGCCGGACCCCGCGGCCCCGCGGCCCCGCGGCCCCGCGGCCCTGCGTCGCGCGATCGGGTCCCCTCCCGGCCCGGCTCGGGACTGCTCCCGGCCCCGGCCGTCGGGTTCCTGGCCCGGTCGGCTGGGGTCTGCCCCGCCGGGTGCCGGCTCCGCCCGCCCCCGGGGTCCTGGCGGAGCCGGCACCCGGTGGGGCAGGGTTCCTGGCCCGGCGGCGGGAGGCGTGTCCTGCCCGCGCCCGGCCGCTCACCGGCCGGTCCCCGGCTCGTGGTTGCCGTGCCGTCCCTGTGTTCCGCCGGACCGCAGACCGGCCGGTCTGGCCGGGCTTGCCCGACGGCCCCCGGTCCGCACCGGACCACGCACCTCCCGGCCCCCGGCTTTCCGGCGTCCCGGATGTGGTGCCGGGCCGCGCCTTGGCGCCGGTCTCGTCTGGGGTCTGCCGGGTGCCGGTTCTGGGCCTGGTTTCCCGCGCGCCGTAGGGGTGTGCCGGGTTTTCCGGCCGGGCCGCCCTGGTGCTGTGTTGCCGGTCGGGCGGGGGGCTGGGTGTTGCCGGTTCTGGGTACGGGTTCGGGGCCCGGGCCGGGGTCTGGTGTGTGGGCGGGTGGGGGTGTGGGGGCCGGTTTTGTGGCTGTTTTCCGGTCCGGTGCGGGCCGGGGGCGGGGGGTGCGGGCGGCCTGGGTTTGGGGGGTGGCCTGGTGGCGGGGGTGGTGTGTGATGGCTGTCACAGGGGGGTGGGGTTGGTCGGGTGGTTGTAAAACCGGACACCTGGTTCTATTTTTGCTGGTGCTTGATGTGTCCCTGGCCGGTCCGTCCGCGGTGGGGGGCATCCGTCATGTTCCGGGCGTGACGGGGGGTACGGAGGTGAACTGTGGCGCGTCAGGAGCGTGCTACGCGTACGCGGCAGGCGATTTTGGTCGCGGCGGGTGAGGTGTTCGACGAGGTCGGATACGAGGCGGCGACGATTTCGGAGATCCTGAAGCGGTCGGGTGTGACCAAGGGAGCCTTGTACTTCCATTTCTCCTCCAAGGCGGAGCTGGCGCAGAGCGTGCTCGATGAGCAGGTGCATGCGCTGCCGGTGGTGCCGCGCCGTGAGCTGAGTCTGCAGAAGTCGCTGGATGAGGCGCTGTTGCTGGCGTACATGCTCGACCGGGACGCGGGGGATGCGATCGTGCGGGGCAGTGTGCGTCTGACGGTGGATCAGGGTGCGCCGAAGGACGAGCTGGACCGGCGGCTGCCGATGCAGGCGTGGGAGCGGCACACGCTGGGTGTGCTGGAGGAGGCGAAGGCGGCGGGGGAGATCCTGGCGCATGTGGACCTGCCGCGGATCACGAAGGTGATGGTGGGGGGCATGACCGGGGTGCAGGTGCTGTCGAACATCATGACCGGCCGCAAGGACATGCCGGAGCGGGTGATCGACCTGTACCGGCATGTGCTGCCGGCCATCGCGGCACCGGCGGTGATCTCCCAGATGGACTTCGCGCCGGACCGGGCCGAGCGGGTCTACCGGGAAGCGGTCCGCCTGCGCCAGGACCAGGACCAGGATCAGGTCCAGGTCCAGGTGCAGGAATCGGGTCAGGGGCTGGAGCAGGGGGCGGCCGCGGCCGCTGCCGGCTGACCGCCCCGCAGCCCAGCTGCCCGTTGCCGCTTCCCGGTTTGCCGGGAAGCGGTCTGGCGGCCGGACTTGGCGGGCCGGAGTTCCTTTTCCTGCCGGGGATATCCCCCCGGCCGGCAGGGGGCGGGACTCACGGTCTGCCGGGGTGCGGCCGGGCGGCCGGTGTCGTTGGCCGGCCCGGCGGACCCGCCGGGCGCGGTGTGGTGGCTGCGGGCGGCGGTTGTTTGGCGGGTGCCGTCGGGGGCTGTGGTGCGGGGCGTGTCCCGGCCGGTGTGTGGGGCCGCGCCCCTGTGCGGGACGGTCCGCTCCGGGCCCTTCCGCGCCGGGGCCGGCGGCCGGGTGGTGCCTGTCCCGCACCGGTGCGAGGTCCGCGCCGGTGCGGGGGTGTTGGCCGGTGCCGGTGCCGGTGCGGGGCGGGGTGCCGGTCTCGGCCCGGCCCGGGCCTGCGGCCTGCGGGCTTGTGGGCTTGTGGGCTTGTGGGGCCGGGGGGTGTCTGCCCCCGGGGTGTGGGGTGTGTCTGGTGCGGGGCCGGTTTTGCCGGGGCCGGTGGCCGGGCGGGGGTGTGTCGGTGTGCCTGTGTGTCGGAACGCGTTGTGTTGTCACCTACCGACGGGAGTACACGATGGGAACGGCTGCGTGCCCCTATGCGCTGGATGTGTCGGGGCGGGATCTTGCGGGTGAGGCCGCGTTGCTGCGGGGGCGCGGGCCGGTGGCCCGGGTGGAGCTGCCCGGCGGGGTGGTGGCCTGGGCGGTGGTGCGGGCGGCGTCGGTGCGCCGGCTGCTGACGGATCCGCGGGTGTCGAAGGACGCCCGCCGGCACTGGCCGGCGTTCGCCGGCGGGCAGATCACCGAGGACTGGCCGCTGTATCCGTGGGTGGCCAACGAGAACATGCTCTTCACCTATGGCCGGCGTCATGCCCGGCTGCGGCGTCTGGTGGCCGGGGCGTTCACCGCCCGGCGCAGCCAGGCGCTGCGGCCGCGGGTCCAGGAGACGGTGGCCGAGCTGCTGGACGCCCTGGCCGCGGTGCCGGCGGGGCGGGAGGTGGATCTGCGGGCGGTGTTCGCCGAGCAGCTGCCGATGCGGGTGATCTGCGAGCTGTTCGGGGTCGCCGAGGAGCGGCGCGAGGCGCTGTGCACGGCGATGCAGACGGTGTTCAGCACCTCGGTGGACGCCCGGGAGATGGCCGCGGCGCAGGCGGAGGTCTTCACGATGCTGGCCGCGCTGGTGGCCGGCAAGCGGGAGCGGCCCGGGGACGATCTGACCTCGGCGCTGCTGGCCGCGCGCGAGCAGGGCCAGCAGCTGAGCGAGCAGGAACTGCTGGGCACCCTCAACCTGATGATCGCGGCCGGCCAGGAGACCACCTCCACCCTGCTGACCAGCGCGATCGCCGCGCTCCTGGACGATCCCGTGCAGCTGGGACACGTGCGGGCCGGGCGGGCCGGCTGGGACGAGGTGATCGCCGAGACGCTGCGCACCCGCGGCCCGGCCAACTACTCGCCGATGCGGTTCGCGGTGGAGGACATCACCCTGGACGGCGTACTGATCAAGAAGGGTGACCCGATCCTGGTCTCCTTCGCCGCCGCGGGCCTGGACCCCGAGCGGCACGGCACGGACGCCGCGGTGTTCGACCTGCTGCGCGCCGACCGCGGCGAGAGCCTGAGCTTCGGGCACGGCGCGCACTTCTGCCTGGGCGCCCCGCTGGCCCGGCTGGAGGCCGTAACCGCCCTGGACGCGCTCTTTGCCCGCTTCCCCCGCCTGCGGCTGGCCCGCCCGCTCAAGGAGATAGCCCCCGTGCCGTCCTTCATCATCAACGGCCACGGCTCCCTGCCCGTGGTGCTCCGCCCCGCCACCCCCTGACCCGGCACCCCGGGCGCCGGAAAGGTCTTGGCCCCGCGCCCGCCCGGCGCCAAGACGGCCGCGCCGCGCGGGCGCCCCGGCCCGGCACCGGCCCCCGGCCTGCGGCGGACGGCGACGGACGGGACGGACGGGACGGACGGCGACGGCGGTGGCGGCAAGTCCCGCCGTCCCGCCGTCCGGGTGTCCGGTGTCCGCCGGGAACGGGGCGGTCAGTCCCGTCCCGGCCGCCCCCGGCCGTCCCCGGCCGCCCCCGGCCGTCCTCGGCCGCCCCCGGCCGTCCCCGGTCCTCGCCTGCCGGGCCCCGGGACGGCCCGTGGACCGCCCGCACCTTTCGGCCTGTGTCCGCGCGTCCGCCGCCCGCGGCCCGGCAGGCAAAGGCCGGGGAGGGGGCGGGGGAGTGCCGGGGAAGGGGCGGGGTGTGTGCGGGCGGGAACCAATTGACAAACCGGGCGTCCTGTTTTTTAATCGCCCGGGGTGGGGAGCCGCCCCCGCGAGCCCCGGCGCGCGGCATCACCTTTCCAGTGGGGAGACGGCGTGGACATCGATGTACTGGGTGCGCTGCAGGTGCGGGAGAACGGGGTCAGCATCACGCCGACCGCGCCCAAGCCGCGGCAGGTCCTGGCGCTGCTGGCGCTGCACGCCGATGGGGTGGTGCCGGTCTCGGCGCTGATGGAGGAGCTGTGGGGCACCGCGCCGCCGCGCAGTGCGCGGACCACGCTGCAGACCTATGTGCTGCAGCTGCGTGAGCTGCTGGCGGTGGCGCTTGAGGGGGATGGCGGGCGGCGGTGTGCCAAGGATGTGCTGGTGACGGCGTCGGGGGGCTACTTACTGTGCGGCGGGGGCGGCCGCAGTGACGTACGCGAGTTCGAGCGGCTGGCCGGCAGCGGCTACCGGGCGATGGACGCGGGGGACTTTCCCGGCGCGGCCCGGCTGCTGGGCGGGGCACTGGCCCTGTGGTCGGGGGCGCCGTTCGCGGGGGTCCAGGCGGGCACCCAGCTGGAGATGGAGATCAAGCGCCTGGAGGAGAGCCGGCTGTGCGCGCTGGAGCAGCGCATCGAGGCCGATCTGCGGCTGGGCCGCCACCGTGAGCTGCTGGCCGAGCTGACCGTGCTGGTCAGCCGCTACCGCACGCACGAGAGCCTGCACGGCCAGTTCATGCTCGCGCTGCACCGTTCGGGGCGGCGCGGCGAGGCGCTGAGCGTGTATCAGCAGCTGCGCACCACCCTGGTGCGCGAGCTGGGCCTGGAGCCGTCGGCGGGCCTGCACCGGCTGCAGCGCTCCATCCTCAACGCCGGCCCCGGCACCGGCGCCGTCCTGCCCGCCCAGCGCCCCGGCGGCGGCCCGCCGCTGGTCGCCACGGGCTGACCCCCTGATGCCGCCACCGCCGGTGCGCGGGGTGCCGGGCCCGGTCAGGACCCGCCCCGCGGCCCCGCCCGCCCCGCCTGTCCGGCGGGGCCGCCGGGGACATGCGGTCCGGGCCCACCGCCCTGCGGTCTGTGCCGCCGGGAAACCGGCCGGCCTCGCCGCGCGGCCCGCAGCCGCCGCCCGAACCCGGGCCGGACGCCCGATGCCCCTCGCACGCCGCTGCCGGGCGCGGGCCGCACGTCCCCCCGGCCGGGCCGGGACAGAGGTGCGGCGGGGGGGGCGCGCGGCCCCCCCCCCCCCCCCCCCCCCGCCCGCCCCCCCCCCCCCCCCCCCCCCCCCCCCCCCCCCCCCCCCCCCGCGCGGGGCCCCCCCCCCCCCCGCGGCCCCCCCCCCCCCCCCGCCGGGCGCGGGGGGGGGGGGGGGGGGGGGGGGGGGGGGGGGGGCCCCCCCCCCCCCCCCACCCCTCCAACATGGCGTCCGAATCCCGCTAGCACAGGCGCAGCCGCCCCCGCACACTGGATGACGTGATCGATGAAGAGACCAGGTACGAGGCGGTGCGCAGCCGCGATGCCCGCTTCGACGGGGAGTTCTTCTTCGCCGTCGAGACCACCGGCATCTACTGCCGGCCCAGCTGCCCCGCCGTCACGCCCAAGCGGCAGAACGTCCGCTATTACGCCACGGCCGCCGCCGCCCAGGGCTCCGGTTTCCGGGCCTGCCGCCGCTGTCGGCCGGACGCCGTTCCGGGGTCCGCCGAATGGAACGTACGGGCGGACGTCGTCGGCCGTGCCATGCGCATGATCGGCGACGGCGTCGTGGACCGCGAGGGCGTCTCGGGGCTCGCCGTGCGGCTCGGCTACAGCGCGCGGCAGGTCCAGCGGCAGCTCACCGCCGAGCTGGGCGCCGGGCCCGTGGCGCTCGCCAGGGCCCAACGGGCGCACACCGCGCGGGTGTTGCTGCAGACGACGGGGCTGCCGATCACGGAGATCGCGTTCGCCGCGGGGTTCGCCAGCGTGCGGCAGTTCAACGACACCATCAGGGCCGTGTACGCCATGACGCCGACCGCGCTGCGGGGAGCGGCGCCGCGCGGTGGCGCCGCGGGGCGGGCGACACCGGCCGCGGGGGTTCCGCTGCGGCTCGCCTACCGCGGGGCCTACCAGGCGGGAGCCGTCTTCGACCTCCTCGCCGCCGAGGCGGTGGCCGGGGTCGAGCAGGTCGTGGGGCAGCCGGGCGCACGGACGTACCGGCGGACCCTGCGACTGCCGTACGGCACGGGCATCGTCGCCGTGGAGGAGCGCGACCACGGGCCCGGCGGTTGGCTCGACACCCGGCTCCACCTCACCGACCTGCGGGACCTGACCACGGCGGTGCAGCGCCTGCGGCGGCTCTTCGACCTGGACGCCGATCCGTACGCCGTGGACGAGCGGCTCGCGGCGGACCCGCGCCTCGCCCCGCTGGTCGCGGCGCGCCCCGGCCTCCGCTCGCCCGGAGCAGCGGACCCCGAGGAGTTCGCGGTACGCGCGCTGGTGGGCCGCGAGGCGGCGGAACTGCTGGTCCAGCGCCACGGCAAGGCACTGGACGCACCCTGCGGCACGCTCACCCACGTCTTCCCCGAACCCGGCGCGCTCGCCGGGGAAGCGGGGCCGCTGGGCGCGCTGGCCACGGCCCTCGCCGACGGACGGGTACGGCTGGACGCCGGGGCGGACCGGGACGACGCGGAGACGGGCCTCCGCGCCCTGCCGGGAATGGACGCGGCAATGGTGGCGACCATCAGGATGCGGGCCCTCGGGGACCCGGACGTAGGGATTCTGGGGGAGATCCCCGGGGACATCTCGGGGGAGACTCCGGGGGAGAGCCTGGGGGAGAGCCTGGGGGAGACTCCGGGAGGCATTCCGGGAGGCATTCCGGGGGGCACTCCGGGGGGCACTCCGGGGGAGCCGGTGCCGGAGGCCTGGCGGCCGTGGCGGTCCTATGGGGTCGGCCACTTGCGGGCGGCTGCCTGACTTCCGGCGTCGGGGCAATCTGTGGGCGGGTGTCTGGCTGCCGGCGTCGGGGTGATCTGTGGGTGGGTGCCTGGCTCTCGGCGTCGGTCACTCTGCGGGCTGTCCCCTGGCGTCTGGGGCGAGTCACTCCGCGGGCGGGTGTCCGGCTTCCGGCGGCGGTCACCTCGCGGGCGGATGTCTGGCCTCCGGGGCCGAGTCACTTTGCGCGCAGGGCATCTGTCCCTCGGGGGCGAATCACCTTGCGCGTGGGCGTCTGGCCTCCGGCGTCAGTCACCCCGCCCGCTGCCCCGAAACTCAGCCCAGGATCTCGACGTACCCCTCCGTCCCATGCACCCGGATCCGCTGCCCGTCCCGGATCAACCGTGTCGCTTCCCCCACGCCCACGACCGCCGGCAGCCCGTACTCGCGGGCGATCACCGCGCCATGGGTCATCAGGCCGCCCACCTCCGTCACCAGGCCCGTGAGCCCGACGAACAGGGGTGACCAGCTGGGGTCCGTGTACGCCGTGACCAAGATGTCGCCCGGCTCCAGATCGGCCTCCGCGATGTCGAGGACGACGCGGGCCCGGCCCTCGACCGTGCCCGCGGACACCGGCAGGCCGACCAGCGCGCCGGTCGGCACGTCGTCGCGGCGGTAGGACCCGGAGACGGCCTCGCCGTCCGAGGTGAGCACGCGGGGCGGGGTGAGCGTCTCGTACGAGCGGAACGCCTCCTCGCGTCGCCGGATGAGACCGGCGTCCGCCCGCTGCGTCCGCACCACGTCCTGGAGTTCCTGGAACGTGAGGTAGAAGGCGTCCTCCGGCCGAGCCAGCACACCCGCCTCCACCAGGCGCCCCGCCTCCGCGAGGATCGCCCGCTTGTAGACGAAGTAGCGGCAGATGATGCCGTACTTGGGGTACTCCCGATACCCGGCGAATCCCCTGACCTGGTCGATCATCCGCTTCGCCGCGTCGGCCCTCCGCTCCCCGTCGGGCAGGGCCCGCAGCCGTGCCAGGACGTCCTGCTCCTTCTCCCGCGCCCTGCGCAGCCCGTCCTCGAACCGCCGCTCGGCGGCACCGGGACCGAAGTTCCTGACGTTGTCGAGGATCACGGGTACGAGCGTCGTGGGGCGCTCGCTCCAACGCGGCCGCGTGATGTCGATCTCGCCGACGCAGCGCATTCCGTACCGGTCGAGATAGGCCTCGACGGCCTCCCGCGCCTTGCCCCCTCCCGCGACCTTCGCCAGCTCGTCCAGGAAGCTCTCGTCCTCGACGTCCCGCCGCTGGAGGAACGCCACGACCTCCGGGAGCGGGCGGATCACGTCCGCCACGTCGAGCAGCGCGAGGCCCATCTCCGACGTGATGTTGTCGGGCGCGGACAGCGTCAGCGTGTCAGCCGCGTTCTTCTCGCCCAGCCAGTCGAGCAGTCTGTCGTTGAGCCACCACGTGGCCTCCATCCCCGCCATGATCGCCCGCATGCTCAGCGGGTCGCCCAGCACCCTCTTGTGCTCGGCGAACGCCTCGACGAGGAAGTCGAACAGGGCCGGCCCCGACTTCGTGCGGATGTCGCGCTCCAGCGCGGCGACGGACGCCCGACTGCGCTCGATCAGCTCGGCGACGATCGCCGGATCGGCCTCGGGCGGGGTGGACGCGTCATCGTCCGGGGCGGATGCCTCACCGGGAGGCGGCCCGGCAGGCGCCCCGCCCGGCTTCCCGCCCGGCTTCCCGCCCGGCTTCCCGCCCGGCTTCCCGCCCGGCTCCGCCTCCGGAAGCGACGGGACGAAGCCGTCCCGCTCGATGACGGTCTCCAGCGCGTCCCGTACCAGCGGATCGCCCTTCCCCATCAGGTCCAGGAGCCCGGCCCGGCTCGCGGGCGACGCGATCCGCTGTGTGACGTCGACGAACAGCCGCCCGCCCGCCGTCAGCATCGGCACCATCGCCATCAGCTGCCACATGGAGAGGCCCAGCGGCTTCATCGCGTCGGTCATCATCTGCTGGTGGCCGACGGAGACGTACACGTGGTTCTCGCCGTCGTCGCTCTCCGGCACGGGGAACAGCGTCGTGATCGGCCGGCTCTGCACGATCCGGAAACCGTCGTCGACCAGGCACCACTCGATGTCCTGCGGGCGGCCGAAGTTCGCCTCGATCCGCCGCCCCAGCTCCACCAGTCGTACGGCCTGTGCGTCCGTCAGGGCAGGCTGCTCCTGGCGCCCCGCCCCGACCGCCACTTCCTCCGTGCCGCCGGCCGGTACGGCGTGCAGGGCGATCCGCTTGGCGGCGATCGTCCTGGCGACGACCTCGCCGTCCCGCACCGTGAAGACGTCCGGGTTCACCAGGCCGGAGACCAGGGCCTCGCCGAGGCCGAACCCGGCGTCCACGGTGGAGACCTTCCGGTTGCCCGTCACGGGGTCGGCGGTGAACAGGATGCCGGACGACTGCGGGAACACCATCCGCTGTACGACCACCGCCATCTGCACCGTGCGGTGGTCGATGCCGCCCCGGCGGCGGTAGGTCACGGCCCGCTCGGTGAACAGCGAGGCCCAGCACCGGCTGATGTGCCGCAGGACCTCCGCGGGGCCCACGACGTTCAGGTACGTGTCCTGCTGGCCCGCGAAGGAGGCCGTCGGCAGGTCCTCCGCCGTCGCGCTGGAGCGGACGGCGTAGGGGGTCCGCTTGTCGCCGTGCCGGGCGAGCGCGCCGGTGATCTCCGCCGCGATGTCGGCCGGGATCTCGATCCCCTCGATGGTGCGGCGGATCTCCGCGCTGAGGGTGCGGATCGCCTCCCGGTCGTCGGCGGCCACGTCCGCAAGACGGTCGAGCAGGCCGTCGAGCGACAGCCCCTCCGCCGACGCCGACGCCGACGCCGACGGCGCCAGCGCCATGATCCGCCGGAAGGCGTCCGTGGTCACGCAGAAGCCGCCGGGCACGCTGACGCCGTCGATCCGCGAAAGGGCGCCCAGATGCGCGCCCTTGCCGCCGACGACCGCGACCTGCGTCCCGTCGATCTCCCGGAGATCCAACACGTGCTGCATTCCTGGTTGCCTTTCCGCAGGGTGTGGCATAGGCCGACGATTGTGCGCCGAGACCAGGGCCTTGCGGCAAGCCCCCCAGTGGGTTATAAGTTGAGAGTGGCAAGGAGAGCGCTCTCCTTGCCTTTCTCTTTGTGTCACGCCGCGGAACCGGGCAACCCCCAAGGCGGTGCCGTCTCGTTCGGCGTCACCGGCGCGATCCGCAGATCGGGCCTGTCGCCCCGCGCGGTGAACAGCGCCGACTCGCCCTTCCCCAGGGCCACCCGCACCGCGCCGCCGCCCACATCCTCGTACGACAGCGGACGTCCCCGACCGTCCCGCACCTCGATCGCCCCGGCGATCCCGTGCCGCACCACGCACGGCGCCCCCGCCTCGCTCACTAGCCGGACCCACCGCGTCGCCCCGCCCTCCCGCACCGCGCTCAGCAGAAACGCGCCCTGCGTACGGAAGTTGTGCACCACCAGGTCCGCCCACGCGTCCGGCAGCGCGGGGAAGACGCGGATGACGTCGCCCCAGGACTGGCAGACCATGTCGTGCAGGGACTGTGCCGCCGACAGCGGGGTCTCGATGACCGGGCCCGACTCCTTGTACATGGTGTTGGGCTGGATGAAGCGGGACATCAGCTGGCCCAGGTACTTCAGCGCGTCCTCGCCCTTGCCGAGCAGCGCCGACATCGACGCGGCGCCCGTGAACGTATAGCCCTGCAAGGCGCCTTCGAAGCCGACCCAGTGCGCCAAGGACCGTTCGATCAGGGCGCGTTCGTCCGCCGTGCGGCCCGTCACCTCGTACAGGGGATAGACGGCGAGCATGTGGGAGTAATGGCGGTGCGACTTCGCGAAGGGGATGTCCGCGCCGATCATGTAGCCGTTCGCGTCGGTCGGGTACGCGGTCAGCCTGCTGCCGACCTCGCGCCAGCGCGGCGCCGACTCGTCCTCCACGCCAAGTAGTTCGGCAGTTTCGAGCAGAGTCCGGCAGCCCCATTTCAGCAGCATCAGGTCGTAATTGCAGTCCCTCGAATTGCCGCCGTACTCGGGGGAGTACGTCGCCGGAAGGTGCAGCTTTCCGTCCGTGCCCGGCTCCAGGAAGTGCAGGTAGTAATTGACCGCCTTGCGGAGCAGCGGGAAGAGGACCTCCCTGAGGATCGACTCGTCCATCGTGTGGCGGTAGCTCAGCCAGACGTTGTGCAGCGCCCATGTCAGGTTGCCCACCTCGGGAGTCGGCGGATCCTGGCCGGGGATGCCGACCCCGTAGCCGCCGTCCGTCACCGACGCGCCGTTCACCAGGGACGGGTCCGTGGTGCGCGGGATGCCAAGGGAGTCGGCGCGGTAGGGGGCCGCCATCTCCTTGCTGAGGTTGTCCCGGAACTCGCCCAACGCCCTGGTGACGGCGTCGAGTTCGAGATGGTTCGAGCCGTGGATCAGCCAGTACTCCAGCTGCGCGTTCAGGTTCCACCAGGTATTGGGCCACGGAGTCGGCTCCAGCCAGGGGCCGCAGGTCGCCATCACCGGGGCGTCGCGGCGGGCGGCCGCCGCCGTCTTGTAGAGCTGGATCCAGTAGAAGCGCTGCATCCGGGCGTCCGGCAGGGAGAGGAAGCTCTTGCGGTAGTACGCGTGCCACCAGGCCCGGTGCGATGCGGCGAGGCCGTCGTACGTGAGGTCCGCCGCGCCCCGCACCGCTCGCACCGCCCGGTCGCGGGCCGCCGCCCCCGGGTGGGAGTGCGCCACGTTCACGTACAGCGTGCGCACGGCGTCCCGCGTCCGCTCCCGCCACGCGGTGACATGCTGCCCTCCCGCGAGCAGCGGCTGTACGGCGGCCGATACTCCGTCGTGCTCCGCCAGCTCGGCGGGTGGGTTTCCGGCGTACCCGTCCGGAACCGGCTTGAACGCCGCGCGCGGGCTGATCGCCTCGGCCGGGTGGAAGACCCAGCGGAAGTCGCGCTCGCCCGCGCTCGGGGTGACCTCGACGGCGAGCACGGAGCGTGTGGTGTGCACATGTGCGCGGATCCGCAGCGTGCCCTTGTCCGTGGTGAGCGTGCCGGTCAGCTCCGCGTCGCGCAGCCGCAGGCGCCAGTCGACGCCGGTGACGGTGCCGACGGGTTCGAGGGTGAAATGGCCGATGGGGAGGCGTGCGAGGCCGAAGAGGGAGCCGAACTCGGGGCGGTGGTCCTGCACCTCGGAGTGCTGGACGTTGAAGCGGATCGCGGAGGTCTCGGCTCCCGGCTCGGCGTAGATGCCGGAGCCGAGGCAGCCGTCGCCGAGGTAGGGGCCCTCGTACCAGGTCCTCGGCATCTTCCGCCAGACGAGGTCGGCGTCGTCGAGCACCTCGCGCCAGGGGTCGCCTGACGTGGTCACGTCCGCCGTTCTCCCGGTCGCGGCCGTGGCCTGCGCGGGGAGCCCTCCGGCGAGGAGTGCGCCGCCGACCGCGGATCCGGTGGCGAGCACGGTTCTTCTGGACGGTCTGGGCATCGCATCTCCCGAGTCATCGGAGCTTTACCTCGCTGAAAGCTAGAGATGGTGCGGCATCCCGTCAATGAGTCGGGAGAGATCCGATGGTGGTTCGTGTACATGAACCTGTTTCGCCTATGCGGAGGGAGGCGCCTTCACCCCCACAGCACCGCCCCCAGCCACGCCCCCGCGATCAACAGGCACGCGAAAAGCTCCGTCAGTACGCTCCAGCCGCCCGCCCGCATGGCCGTCCGCGTCGCCGCCACCGCCTCCCCGTGCCCGCCCAGGCGCAGCCGCTCGGCGAGGTAGATCCCCCCGATGAACCCCGGTATCGCCCCGATCACCGGTAGCACGCAGAAGCCGACCAGCGCCCCGGCGCCCGCGTAGGCGGCCGTGCGGCGGGTGGCGCCGCTCTGCCGGAAGCGGCGTGGCGGCAGCTGCCAGCGGACGGCCTGCGCGAGCAGCAGCACGACCGTCGCCCCCACCAGGACGCCCCACGCGACCGGGGAGGTGTCCTTCAGCGCCCACCACATGACCGCCGCCCACACCAGCCACGGCCCCGGCACTCCCGGCACCAGCACTCCGCACAGGCCGAGCAGCAGCACCACCGCGACCAGCAGGAGTTCCCACACACCCATCTGCCAAGCGTGCAGGAAACGGGACAAACCCGCAGGTCGCACGAGCCCCGCAGGCAGCACCGGCCCGGAAGCCGCCGGGCCAGGGCCTAGCGCGCGACCCAGCCCCGCTCATACGCATGCCACCCCAGCTGCAGCCGTGTCGTCACGCCCGTCAGCTCCATCAGGCGCTTGACCCGGCGCTGCACCGTCCGCAGCCCCAGATCGAGCTGCTTGGCCACGCTCGCGTCGGTCAGGCCCGCGAGCAGCAGGGAGAGGATCTCCAGGTCCGCGCCGTCGGGCCCGTCCGGGGCGTCCTCGGTGACCGCGCGCCCGCCCTCGCCGAGCCGCAGCGGCAGCGCGTCCCGCCAGACCGCCTCGAAGAGCCCGGTCAGGGATTCGAGCAGACCGCTCGCGTGCACCACGAGCGCGGCCGGCTCCGCCGTGCGCGAGGTCAGCGGCACCATCGCGAGCGAACCGTCGACGATCACCAGCTTGGTCGGGACCCGGTCCACCACCCGCACCTGTTCGTCGCGGCCGATCGCCGTCGACAGTTCGAGCAGCCCGGTGGGGAGCGAGAGGACCGAGCGCTCGACCACCACGCGGTAGCCGACGCCACGGCCCGCCGCCTGCTCCTCCGCGTCGTTCTCCATGCCGCTGACCACCACCGGATTGCCGGTCACCAGGGCGCACACCTCGTCGCTCGCGCCGAGCTGCAGCTGGAGGAAGCGCTGCGAGACCGCGCCCGCGCCGGTCACCACCTCGACCAGGTCGTGTACGGCGGGCTCGGCGGCCTGCGCGCGGTACTCCTCGGCGAGCAGCGTCGCCGCCAGCTCCGCCTTCTCCAGTTCGTGCCGCTGCTGCGCGAGGAGCGCGCCGAGCGCAACGGCGGGCGGGGCGGCCACCCACCGGCCGGCCTTCCCGGAGGCCTGGGCCGCGAGCCCGTGCCGCTCCAGCCGGCGCAGCGCGCTCACCGTCTCCGGCTCGCCGAGCGTCAGCCGCCGCGCGAGATCGGGCACGTCGGCGGCGCCCACCGCCACCAGTGCCCGGTACGCCGACTCATGCGTCTCGTCCAGACCTATCGCAGCCAGCATGCGGTGACGCCCCTCCCCAGGATCCGTTCCGACGGCTCCGTGGCGGAAAACAGCCACGGCGTAAACCCGCCCCGGGACATCATCCCCGCACCACCCGCCTCTCTGCCAAGGTCATGCCACCGCAGCACCAACCGCAGCCGCGAACACGGCCTTTGGGTCGGTTCGTCCTGCGGTCATGCAGTCATGCAGCAGCCCGTCAACCCTGGGGAGAGCGATGCGTCCGATATCGCGTACGGCGTTGGGGGCGGCGTCCGCCGCCGTCCTCGCCGTCACCGCGGCGGCGCCGTCCGTGGCCGAGCCACGTGCGACGGCTGACACGAGTCCATTGGTGGGCAGTGCCCCACGCGGCGAGGGCAGCTCCGTCGTCACCCTCGTCACCGGCGACCGCATCCTAGTGTCGTCCGAAGGCAAGGGCGGCGACGGCAAGGGCGGCGACGCCAAGGCCCGCGCGGGCGCGAGCGCGCTGCCCGGAGCCGACGGCAGTGTGCCGCTCATCCAGACCCGGCAGTCCGGCAAGGATCTGTACGTCTATCCCGAGGGCGCCGTCCACGCGATCGCCGAAGGCCGCGTCGACGAGGAGCTGTTCAACGTCACGGGGCTCGTCCGGCAGGGCTACGACGACGCCCACGCGAAGCAGTTGCCGCTCATCGCCGTGTACGACAAGTCCGTCGACGTCACGCGCTCGCTGCCGCCCGTCCCGCGCGGCGCCGAGCGCGGCCCGGTCCTCGAACCCGTCGACGGCGTCGCCCTGAAGGCCGACAAGAAGAAGGCCGCCGAGTTCTGGGCGGACATCGCGTCCCCCAAGTCCCGTGCCGCGTCACGTGCCACGGGCGACCTGAAGAAGCTCTGGCTCGACGCCAAGGTCGAGGCGACCCTCGACCAGTCGACGAAGCAAGTGCATGCGCCCGAAGCCTGGGCCGCGGGCTACGACGGCAAGGGCACCAAGGTCGCCGTCCTCGACACCGGCGCCGACGCCGAACACCCCGACCTCAAGGGCCGCATCGGCGCGACGAAGAACTTCACCGACTCCCCGGACAACGAGGACCGCCAGGGCCACGGCACCCACACCACCTCCACGGTCGGCGGCACCGGCGCGGCGAGCGACGGCAAGAAGAAGGGCGTCGCCCCGGGCGCCGAGCTGCTGCACGGCAAGGTCCTCAACGACGGTGGCTCGGGCGCCACTTCATGGATCATCGCGGGCATGCAGTGGGCCGTAGACCAGAAGGCCGACGTCGTCTCGATGAGCCTCGGCAACCCGGCGCGGACGGACTGCTCCGACCCCATGAGCACCGCCACCGAGGAGCTCGCGCGGTCCGCACAGAACACCCTCTTCGTCATCGCGGCGGGCAACACGGGCCCGGCCCTCAACTCCGTGTCCTCGCCCGGCTGCGCGCCGAGCGTCCTCACCGTCGGCGCCGTCGACCGCGACGACTCGACGGCGTACTTCTCCAGCCGCAGCCCCGTGTACGGATCGCACACCCTCAAGCCGGAGATCGCCGCGCCGGGCGTCGCCATCTCCGCCGCCGCTGCCGGTGGCCGGGGGATCTACGCGTACCAGTCCATGAGCGGAACGTCGATGGCGACCCCGCATGTCGCGGGCGCCGCGGCCCTGGTCAAGCAGGCCCACCCGGACTGGACCGCGGGGCAGATCAAGTCGGCCCTCGTCTCGTCCGCCGACAGCGGTATCCCCGGCGACGTACGCGAGACGGGCGGCGGCAGGCTCGACGTGAAGGCCGCCGTCGACCAGAAGGTGCTCGGCTCGCCCGCAGTGCAGGGCGGCGGCTTCGGCTGGCCACAGGACGCGTCGGACCGCACCTCGGTCGACGTCCCCTACATCAACACCACCGACAAGGCAGTGGAGTTGAAGCTCGCCGTCAAGGGCGTCACCGGCAACGACGGCTCCCCGGTGCGCTCCTCCGTCGCCCGGCTCGGCGAACGCTCCGTGACGGTCCCGGCGGGCGCGAGCGTCGAGGTCCCGCTGAAGCTCGACCCCACCGCGGACCTCACGCGCGCCCAGTACGGCGACGTCACGGGCCGGGTCCTCGCGACCGCCGACGGAGTGCGCGTCTCCACGCCCTTCTCGCTCTACGTGCAGCCCGAGACCGTCAGCCTCCGCGTGAAGCTGATCGACCGCGACGGAAAGCCCGCTGACGGTCAGTCGTCGGTCGACCTCATCGGCACGGACGACGCGACCGGCGAGCGCCGCTTCAACGAGGGCGTGAACGACCAGACGTACCAGGTCCGCCCCGGCAACTACTTCCTGACCGGCTTCGTCACCACGCCGGACAGCGCGGGCAGCAGGCTCACCGACTCCCTCACCCACCTGGCCCGCCCGCAGGTCGAGGTGAAGAAGGACATGACGGTCACGCTGGACGCCCGCAAGGCCCACCGCCTCACCGTCAGGGCCGACAGGCCGACCGAAGTGCGCGGCGCCACCCTCGCGTTCGCCCGCACCTGGGGCAGGGACGGCTGGCTGCACGCGGGCACCGCCGCCGGTCCCCGCACGATCCGCGCCTACTACCAGTCCGTCGAGGGCAAGCCCGCCGACGGCACCTTCGAGTCCGGCAGCTACTGGCGCGCCGCCGCACCCCAGATCTCCGAACTCGCCGTCGTGGGCGGCGAATCGCTGCACCCGGTGACCGCGTCCACCGGCTCCGCCAACCTCGACGGCACCGGCACGGCAGCGCTCGTCGACGCCAAGTCCGGTACGCCGGAGGAGCTGGCCGCCGCCGGGGTCAAGGACAGGATCGCCCTCGTCGAGGTCCCGGACGACGGCGGCGCGGCCAAGGTGGCCGCCGACGCCAAGCAGGCCGGGGCCCTCGCGGTCCTCGCCCACCGCCCGTCCCCCGGCCGCTGGTACCCGTCCGTCGGCCTCACCGGCTCCCCGCTCCCGGTGCTCGCCGTCCAGTCGGACGAGGCGGCGGACCTGCTCGCCCAACTCGGCTCGGGAACAGTCGAGTTGAAGTGGAAGGCGACCGCCAAGAGCCCCTACGTCTACAACCTCGCCTTCCCCGAGACCGGCCAGATCCGCGACGACCGCGCCTACCGGGTGCGGGACAAGGACCTCGCCGCGAACGAGGCGGCCTACCGCGCGATGGGCACGGCGACGGACTACGTGGACATTCCGTCCGCCGTCCGTCCCACGGGACTCGAGATCTACTTCGGCAGCCTCGACTCCGTCCCCGCCCCCGGCAAGCGCACCGAGTACTACTCGCCCGGCTCGACCGGCTGGAGCCACCAGGTCTCCAGCAGCTTCCCGTACGGGGAGTTCATGGTCGACCCGGTGCGTACGTACAAGGAGGGCGAGCGGCGCGCCGAGACCTGGTACGACGGAGTCCTCGCGCCCGGCACGCCGCGCGACGCCGAGGGGAAGCAGGCCCTCGCCGGCGAGCGGCAGGGGAATCTGATCGGGGTCGCGCCCGGCTTCTGGTCCGACGCCGAACACGCGGGAATCCAGGGCGGGTTCGGTGACATCGGCTCGGTGGCACTGAAGCGGAACGGGGAGCCCGTCGGGCAGTCCGGCTGGCCGTTCGGGGTGTTCACGGTGCCGGCCGAGGACTCGGCGTACGAACTCACCCTCAGCACAAGGAAGATCGGCTCGAAGGTCTGGCAGCGGTCCACCGCCACGGAGACCACCTGGTCGTTCCGCTCGCACCTGGACGAGGAGGCCTACTCGCAGGGCATCCCGATGCTCTTCCCGCGCGTCGGACTGCCGGAGGACGGACTCAAGACCCTTGCCGCGAAGGACGGTCAGCGCCTCACCCTGACCGCCACCGGACACGCCGGATACGAGCCCGGAGCGATCAAGTCGGCGGCCCTGTCCTACTCGTACGACGAGGGCAAGACCTGGACGAAGGCCGAGACCTCCGCCGACGGCGAGGCGTGGACCGCCACCGTCGACCACGCGGGAGCCGCGGGCAAGCAGGTCTGGCTCAAAACCGAACTGACGGACGCGAACAACAGTTCCGTCACGCAAACCGTGGCGCGCGCCTACGACGTGCGTTAGTCACATAGACACCGCCGGGCGGTCCTCCCGTGGGGGGTGGGCCCGCCCGGCGGCCTCAATCCGCCCCCGGACGGCCGGAATTTCCGGATGCACCGTTTTCGTACGGCCCGTGCGGTGGACAATAGGGGCATGAGCCAGCAGGGGGAGAGGCACAGCGAGGCCTCCGGCCAGGAAGACGACTGGTGGGGTCAGCTCTACGACGACTCCGCACCCGACACGGGCCCCGCACAGGTGGCCGACACCCTGGACGACAGATTCGCCTCGGCGGTCTCGGCATCCGCCGGAACCGTCGTGCCGCCGACGGAGGCGGAGAGCGTGCCGCCGGCTTCCGCCGAACGGCGCGGGGCCGGCGACCAGTTCGGGCCACGCACCCCGGGCGACCGGAGCGAGCCGTCCACCGGTGCACCGCCGCCTCCGGGCGAGCCGCCGACCGGCGAACCGTTTGCCCACCGCGAGCCGTCGCAGCCCCCGCGCGAGCCGTCCGCCCCGGAGCAGCCGTCCGCCCCGGAGCAGCCGTCCGCCCCGGAGCAGCCGGCAGCCCCGCGTGACGCCCGCCCGGCGGGCCCCGCCCGCACCCGCCACACCGCACCCTGGGAGCCGCCCGCGGCCCCCACCGGCCCGGTGACCTTCGCGACGGGACCGAAGCCGCCCGCGGCGCAGACCCCGCCCGGCCACACCACCACCGCCGTCCCCGCGCCCCGCCCGCCCGACGAATCCGCCGGGCCGCCGCCGAGCGGACGTACCGAAGAACCGCCCCCGCCGCCCGGACGCACCGAAGAGCCGGCGAAACCCGCCCCTCTCCGGCCCGAGCCGCGCCGCGCCGTCGACTATGTGGGTGACGGACCGCCCACGTACGACGCGGAGCCCACCGTGCTGCCCGCCGCCGACCCCGACGACCTCGGCGACCTGGTCGCCGACACCGTCCTGGACGGCGCCCGGTACGGGACCTCCACCCTGCGGGCCGTCTCCGTGCGCGGCGACTCCGCGCGCTTCCGCGGCGAGCCGCGCCGCGACTCGCTGCTCACCGCCCGGTTCGGGACGGGGGAGAACGCCCTGATCCTGGTCGCCATGGCCACCGGCGCGCGGGCCACGCCCGGCGCCCACCGGGCGGCGGCCGACGCCTGCGGCTGGATCGGCCGCGCCGTGGGCCGCAGCCATCAGCGGCTCGCCGAGGACATCAAGGCCGCCCGGCGCGGCGACCTGAAGAGCGGACTGCACCGCCTGACCGACCGCAGCCTCGGGAAGCTCCGCGCGCAGGCCGCCGACCTGGGCGTCGACCCCGAGGAGTACGCCGCTTCCCTGCGCTGCCTGCTGCTCCCGGCCGACCCGGACTGCCGTACGCGCGTCTTCTTCGGCGTCGGCGGCGGCGGGCTCTTCCGCCTGAGGGACGGGGAGTGGCAGGACATAGAGCCGCGCGTCTCCGACCCCGCGGGCGAACCGGGACCGCCGGTCGTCGGCTTCGGCTCGGTGCCTTCGGAGACCCCCGAGGGCGACCGGCTCACCATGGACATGGGGATCATCACGCCGCCCAGTCCCTACGAACCGGCGCCCGAGCCGCCGCCCCGCGAGCCGTTCCGCTTCCGCGCCTCCGTCGCCCGGCCGGGTGACGCGCTGCTGCTGTGCAGCGGGGGCCTCGCCGAGCCCCTGCGCGGCGAGCCCGAGCTGGCGGGACACCTCACCCAGCGGTGGTCGGACGGCGGTCCGCCCGGCCTCGCGGACTTCCTCGGGGACATCCAGGTCAGGGTGAAGGGGTACGCGGACGACAGAACCGCGGCGGCAGTTTGGGAGGCGTGAGCGCCCGCTCTGTGAATTCATGGACCCCAGGAGACTCGTAGGGACTCAAGGGGACCGAAGGGTTCGTGAAGCCATGGCCAAGCAGAACGTCGCCGAGCAGTTCGTCGACATCGTCGTCCGCGCGGGCGTCAAGCGCCTGTACGGAGTCGTGGGCGACAGCCTCAACCCCGTGGTGGACGCCATCCGCCGGACCAAGGGACTCGACTGGATCCAGGTGCGGCACGAGGAGACCGCCGCCTTCGCCGCGGGCGCCGAGGCGCAGATCACCGGCAGCCTCGCCGTCTGCGCCGGCTCCTGCGGCCCCGGCAATCTGCACCTGATCAACGGCCTGTATGACGCGCACCGCTCCATGGCCCCGGTCCTCGCCCTGGCCTCGCACATCCCTTCGAGCGAGATCGGTCTCGGCTACTTCCAGGAGACGCATCCGGACCAGCTCTTCCGCGAGTGCAGCCACTACAGCGAGATGATCGCCAACCCGAAGCAGATGCCCCGGCTGCTCCAGACGGCCATCCAGCACGCGATCGGCCAGAGCGGCGTCAGCGTCGTCACGCTGCCCGGCGACATCGCCGACCAGCCGGCCCCGGACAAGGCCGCCGAGACCGCGCTGGTCACCTCACGGCCGACCGTGCGCCCCGGCGACGCGGAGATCGAGAGGCTCGCCGCGATGATCGACGAGGCCGACAAGGTCACCCTGTTCTGCGGCAGCGGCACGGCGGGCGCGCACGCCGAGGTCATGGAGTTCGCCGAGAAGATCAAGTCCCCGGTGGGCCACGCGCTGCGCGGCAAGGAATGGATCCAGTACGACAACCCCTTCGACGTCGGAATGAGCGGGCTCCTCGGCTACGGCGCCGCCTACGAGGCCACCCACGAGTGCGATCTCCTGATCCTGCTGGGCACGGACTTCCCGTACAACGCCTTCCTGCCCGACGACGTCAAGATCGCTCAGGTCGACGTGCGGCCCGAACGTCTGGGCCGCCGCTCGAAGTTGGATCTCGCCGTCTGGGGCGACGTACGCGAGACCCTGCGCTGTCTGACGCCGCGCGTCATGGCCAAGGCGAACCGGCGCTTCCTCGACAGGATGCTGAAGAAACACGCGGACGCGCTCGAAGGCGTCATCAAGGCCTATACGCGCAAGGTCGAGAAGCACATCCCGATCCACCCCGAGTACGTCGCGTCCGTCGTCGACGAACTCGCCGCCGAGGACGCCGTGTTCACCGTCGACACCGGCATGTGCAACGTCTGGGCGGCGCGCTACATCTCGCCGAACGGCAAGCGCCGCATCATCGGCTCGTTCAGCCACGGCTCGATGGCCAACGCGCTGCCGCAGGCGATCGGCGCGCAGTTCACCGACCGGAAGCGGCAGGTCGTCTCGATGTCGGGCGACGGCGGATTCTCCATGCTGATGGGCGACTTCCTCACCCTCGTCCAGTACGACCTGCCGGTGAAGGTCGTCCTCTTCAACAACTCGTCCCTGGGCATGGTCGAGTTGGAGATGCTGGTGGCCGGTCTCCCGTCGTTCGGCACGGCCAACCACAACCCCGACTTCGCCGCTGTGGCCCGCGCCTGCGGTGCCTACGGCGTACGGGTGGAGAAGCCCAAGCAGCTCGCCGGCGCCCTGAAGGACGCCTTCGCGCACAAGGGCCCCGCCCTCGTCGACATCGTCACCGACCCGAACGCCCTCTCCATCCCGCCCAAGATCAGCTCCGAGATGGTGACGGGCTTCGCGCTCTCCGCCAGCAAGATCGTCCTGGACGGCGGTGTGGGCCGCATGGTCCAGATGGCACGCTCCAACCTGCGGAACGTGCCCCGCCCCTGACGTCCTGTCAGCGCACCGGCGTCAGCCGCAGTGTCAGGATCTGGAACGGCCGCAGGGACAGCGCGAGGCCCGCGCTGCCGGTCTCGGCAGAGCCGAGCGGCCGTTCCAGGAGATCCGTCACCTCGGCCTGCCGCACCGCGAACGACGTGGTCAGGACGGCCGCCGCGCGCCCGCCCCGCGATTCGTAGAGCCGCACCACGACATCGCCGCTCCCGTCGTCGGCGAGCTTCACCGACTCCACCGTCACCGCCGGATTGTCGACGCTCACCAACGACGGCAGTACGGGTGCGTCGGCGACCCGCAGCGGCAGATTCAGCGCCAGGCCCTCCGCGACCGCGTCGCCCGTGCTCGCGCCCGGCAGCAGGGCGTAGGTGAAGCGGTGCGTGCCGAGGTCCGTCTCCGGGTCCGGGCTGTGCGGGGCGCGCAGCAGCGTCAGGCGCACGGTCGTGCCGAGCCCGCTCTCGTGGGGCGTGCGCGTCACGTCATGGCCGTACGTCGAGTCGTTGAGCACCGCCACTCCGTACGCCTCCTCCGCGACCCGCAGCCAGCGGTGCGCGCAGATCTCGAAACGGGCCGCGTCCCAGCCGGTGTTGGCGTGCGTGGCCCGGTGCACATGCCCGAACTGGATCTCGGCGGCGGACCGTTCGGCGTGCACGTCCAGCGGGAAGGCCGCCTTGAGCACCTTCTCCGACTCCCGCCAGTCGACGTCCGTGACGACGTCGATCCGTCGGCTGCCCGCCGCGAGCCGGATCTCCTGGATGATGCGCGATGACCCGAAGGCCCGCACCACGCGCACGGCGACCCGCAGCGGCCCCTGCTCCACCAGCTCGACGGACTCGGCGTCCGTGAGGTCGGTGTGCCTGTTGCGGTAGTGCCGGTCGAGGTCCCAGGCGTCGTAGTGCGTCGGATGGTCCGGATGCAGCTGGAGGAGGTTGCCGCGCGCCCCGGGCGAGAGGACCTCGCGGTTCGCGTCCAGATCGCGTACGGAGGTCAGCAGGCCGTCCGCGTCGACGGTGACACGGAGGTGTTCGTTCGCCAACTCGATGATTCCTTCGGCGAGTCGAGCCGTCACTCCGGCGCCAGGGCCGCGGGTGTGCCCCGCCGCCACGGCCAGGCTCTGCGTCCCGAGCGCGGGGACGTTCACATGCACCAGGGCCCCGTCTTCGGTCGTGACGACCTCGCTGCGGGCGTAGGGCGAAGCGTTGAGCACGGCGGGCTCGCCCGCGCCGCCGGAGGCGCCAAGTGCGCGCGCCGCCTCCGCGGTGATCGCATCGAGCCCGGTGAGCACGGCCGCGTAGGTGTCGCGGGCCTCGCGGTGCACCCAGGCGATCGACGAACCCGGCAGGATGTCGTGGAACTGGTGCAGGAGCACGGTCTTCCACAGCCGGTCGAGGGCTTCATGGGGGTACGCGTACGACGGGTCCCTGAGCGAGGCCGCGGTGCACCACAACTCGGCCTCGCGCAGCGCGTGTTCGCTGCGGCGGTTGCCGCGTTTGGTCGCCGCCTGGGTGGTGTATGTCGCGCGGTGCAGCTCCAGGTACAGCTCGCCGGACCAGACGGGGGCCTGTGCCCCGTACTCCTCCTCGGCGGCGGCGAAGAACGCCGAAGGGCGCTCGATCTCGACGCGCGGCGAACCCTCCAGGGAGCGCAGGCGGCGCGCCCTCTCCATCATCTCGCGGGTGGGGCCGCCCCCGCCGTCGCCCCAGCCGAACGGCACCAGGGAGCGGGAAGCGTGGCCCTTCTCGGTGAAGTTACGTTCCGCGTGGGCGAGTTCGGCGCCGTGGAACTGGGAGTTGTAGGTGTCCACCGGCGGGAAGTGGGTGAAGACGCGGGTGCCGTCGACGCCCTCCCACCAGAAGGTGTGGTGCGGCATCTTGTTGGACTGGTTCCAGCTCAGCTTCTGGGTGAGGAACCAGCGGATGCCCGCGAGCTTCGCCAACTGCGGGAAGGCGGCGGTGTATCCGAAGGAGTCCGGCAGCCAGATCTCCTCCGTCTCGACGCCCAGTTCCTCGCGGAAGAACCGCGTCCCGTGCGTGATCTGCCGGGCCAGGGCTTCGCCGCCCGGCATATTGGCGTCCGACTCGACCCACATCGAGCCCACCGGCGCCCAAGTGCCGTCCGTGACCGCCTTCTTGATCCGCTCCCAGATGTGCGGCTGGTGCTCCTTGACCCAGGCGTACTGCTGGGCCTGGGAGCAGGCGAAGACCAGCTCCGGATAGTCCTCGGCGAGGGCCGTGACATTGGCGAAGGTGCGGGACGCCTTGCGGACCGTCTCGCGCAGCGGCCACAGCCAGGCCGAGTCGATGTGTGCGTGCCCGGCCGCCGAGACCCGGTGCGCGCTGGCATGGGCCGGGCTCGCCAGGACCCCGGCCAGCTCGGCGCGGGCGGCCGCCGCCGTGCTCGGCACGTCGTGCAGATCGAGCGCGTCGAGCGCACGCTCCAGGGCGCGCAGGATCTCATGACGGCGCGGGCGGGCCGGATCCAGCTCATGCATCAGCTCCGACAGGACCTCGATGTCCAAGGTCAACTGCCAGACCTCCTCGTCCAGTACGGCGAGGTCGGCAGAGGCGAATCGGTAGATGGGGCGATCGCCGGCGGTCAGTACGTCGCCGAGTGGGGTCGGCGTGAAGTCGTGCAGAACCGCCGGATTGGCCGCCGCCTCCAGGAGCAGACTCACCGGCTCGCCGCCCTGCGCGGGGGCCGCCACGGGGACGTACCGGTTGCGCGGGTGAACGCCCTTGAGGGGGACGCCCGCGGCGTCGTACACCAGACCCTCGGCCTGGAAGCCGGGTCCGTCACCCGTGAAGCCGGGGTCGACGACCACCTCGACGCGCCGCCCGCGCCAGCCTTCCGGCACCTCGCCCCGGAGCCTGAACCAACTGGTTGACCAGGGCCGTCCCCACTCTGTGCCGGTCTCGAAGGGCTCGTACGAGGCCTTCAGCGCCTCGGCCACCGGCACGGGTTCACCCGGCGCGTGCCAGACGGAGAGGGCCAGCGGCACCCGGTCCGTGTACTGGGCGGGGCGGATGAACTGCCGCAGGGCGCGCTCCAGGCGTTCCTCAACCAACAGTCGGTCGTCGTGCACGGCGGCTCCTCGTCGGGCTCGGACGGGCATGGTCCACGGCTTCACTTCCCCGCCGGGAGCGGGCGCATCCGTGCCCTTGGTTGATTCATGAACATGAGTGCGGCCAACCGAGTGGGGCATGCATTGCGTGAGCGCGTTCGAGCAGGAAGGAACAGGACTCGTTTTGTGGGCGGGGGCCATGACTAGGCAGGTAAGAGGGGGCGGTCCCATTCGATCCGGGACGGCGTCACCCAACGTACGGGATGAGCCGAGCGGCGATTCCGTGGGGGAGCCCGGCCGGGCTCAACTCCGGCGCAGATTGGGGCGATCAGACCTGAGGGCGGTTTCCGAGGTGCGCGGGGCGCTGCGTGAGTTCCTGCGGGCCTGGGGGAAACCGGGAAGATCCGACATAGCCGAGCTGCTGACCAGCGAACTGGTCACGAACGCACTGGTGCACACCGATCACGACGCCATTCTGACGGCGACCGTGGGGCCCGGCAGGCTGCGGGTCGAGGTCAGGGACTTCGTGGGGCGCCGCCCCAAGCTGCGGGTACCGAACGCCGACGACGGTACGCACGGCAGGGGTCTGGTCCTCGTCCAGTCGCTCGCCGACGCCTGGGGCGTGCGCTCGCACGGGGTGGGCAAGGTGGTGTGGTTCGAACTGGACGGCGGCCCGGTCTGATCCGGGCCGCCGTCCGGCTTCCGTCCAGCCTCTGTGACATCAGCCGAACTGCTGCTCGAGGTCCTTGAGCTTCTGCTCCAGGGAGTCGAGCCGCGGCAGGGTCTGTGTGTCGTCCTCGGCGGTGAGGTCGACGGTCACCGGGGTGACGGGTTCAGAACCGCTCTTGACGGCCTGGAGGGAGGGTCGGGCGCGCAGCGGCAACTGTTCCTGCTGCGCTATTGCAGGGTCCGCGCCGACCTGCGCGGACCCTGCGGCGGGCGCCATCGGCTGCAGGTCGACCTGGCGCGGCGCGGCACGTCCGGGGAGCCCGCGGTGGCCGCGGCTGATCGCCTTCAGCTGCGCGCGCTCCAGCTTCTCCCGGTCCCGCCTGCGGGTACGGGTCTGCTCCTTCTCGCGCCGGTCCTCGCGCACCTCCTCGACCGCCTCGTCGAGCGTGCGGACGCCTTCGAGCAGCATCAGCGACCAGGCGCCGAAGGTCTCGCGGGGCGCGCGCAGCCACCGTACGATCCGGATCTGCGGCAACGGCCTTGGTACCAGGCCCTGTTCGCGCAGGGCCGCCCGGCGGGTCTGCTTCAGCGCGCGGTCGAAGAGCACCGCGGCCGAGAGCGACATCCCCGCGAAGAACTGCGGGGCGCCCGCGTGGCCGAGGCCCCTGGGCGCGTGCACCCAGTTGAACCAGGCGGCCGCTCCGGCGAACGTCCACACCAGGAGCCGCGAGCCGAGCGCCGCGTCACCGTGGCTCGCCTCGCGCACGGCGAGCACGGAGCAGAACATCGCCGCCCCGTCGAGCCCGAAGGGGACCAGGTACTCCCAGCCGCCGGAGAGGTTGAGGTTCTGCCGGCCGAAGCCGACCAGGCCGTGGAAGGAGAGGGCGGCGGCGACCGCCGCACAGCAGAACAGCAGCACGTACGAGGCCGTTCCATAGACCGCTTCCTTGCGCCTTCGGCGCTCCTCGCTGCGTTCCCACGAGTCGTCGCTCAAGGCACCGGCGGCCGTCTTCTGTCCGGCGCGCTTGCCGCGTGCGAGTACCGCCACCGCGACCAGCATGCCCAGGAGCAGGACGCCGCCCGGAAGCAGCCAGTCCAGCGATATGTCGGTCAGTCTCATCTGGGGTCCCTTGCGTCGCGGTAGGGCGTTCGGGCGCCATATTGACCCAATCCCGGTGGCCCTCAGAGGGGTTTCGGGGCAAGAGAACGCGTAGGGGGGTGCAAAGGGGTGCGGCGCGCGCCGTTTTGCTCGAACTCAGCTGATGGAAAGGGGAGTTGAGTTCGATTAATCGGACACGAAGGGGTGGTTCAAGGGAGAGTGGCTGCGGTTCGCGGCAGGCTTCAGGCAGCGGCGCTGAGCCGGGTGACGCGGTCGGCGTCACAGGTGCGCGGACAGGTCACGCAGGTGTCCTCGGGGCGCAGTGTGTAGAACATGCAGCAGCTTGCCCGGTCGCGGGTCGGCAGGGACTCGCCGTTCGGCCCCGTCAGCTCCCGGAAGCCCGCCGTCCCGACGTACGGCTTGGTGGCGCCCGGCAGCAGCAGCTCCAGCTCCCGTGTGGCGCGCCGCTCCTCGCCGAGGAGATGGGCGACGTACCAGAGCCCCTCGACGATCTCGTCCGTGGCGACGCTCCACAGGGCGCGCGAGCGGCGCCGCATCCGGGGCCCGAAGGCGTCGAGCAGCGGTCCCAGGTGGTCGGCGACGGCGGCCCGCACCTCCGCGCGCAGGGCCTCCTCGTCCGGTACGACACGGGCGCCGGGCAGGGTGGCCGCCGGGTCGCCCGGCAGACAGGCGAAGCTCTCCGCGCGGACGGCCATCCGGCCCAGGGTGCGCTGGAAGGCGACGTCCCGGACGGGATAGCGGGGGACGCGGCGGTGCAGGAACCAGGGCAGCGTGATCATCAGCGTGGCGGGCCACGCGTACCGGTGGAGCCCGAAACTGGCGATGACGTCCGGCCGTCCCGCCTGTCCGTAGTCCTTCAGCACCTGTGCCGCGTCCCACTCCAAGAACGCGTCGAGGTCGGCCCCGCCCTCCGCGAGCCGGGCGGCGGTGACCCAGCCGTCGCCCTGTGGGGCCTGCTCCGCCTCGCCCAGCTCGGTCACGCGCAGGCCGGGGAACACCTCGGTGAGGCGGGCGTAGGCGTCCGCGAGGGCGCTCGGGGCGCGGGTGGCCGAGGTGGGAACGTGCATGCGGGGACCGCCGAATCACGATCGATTGCAGGTTAGCCTTACCTTACCCGATGTGATCGAGGTTTCAACTGCGGGGCTGTCCGCCTATGGTGCCTCTCGTACCTTTCGGACCGAGCGGACTTGGGGTGGACCTCGTGGAGCAGGCCAGGGCGCATGACGCGTACCGCCTCGCCGTCCGTGTGCCGGAGCAGCCGGGAGCTGCCCGTGGTGAGCACACGCACGTGGAGGCGCCCCCCGCGCCCCCCGCGCCGCGCAAGCCGGTCGTGCAGCGCAGCTCGGTCCGCGGGCAGGTGCTCGACGCGCTGCGCGCGGCGCTGGTCGGCGGTGATCTCGCGCCCGGCGAGGTGTACTCGGCGCCGGTGCTCGGCGAGCGCTTCGGCGTCTCGGCGACCCCCGTCCGCGAGGCGATGCAGCAGCTCGCCATCGAGGGCGCGGTGGAGGTCGTGCCGAACCGGGGCTTCCGGGTGACCGAGCGGAGCGCCCGGGAGCTGGGGGAGCTGGCGGAGGTGCGGGCGCTGATCGAGGTGCCGGTGATGCTGCGGCTGGCCCGCAGCGTGCCTGCCTCCCGGTGGTGTGAATTGCGTCCCCTGGCCGAGGCGACTGTCGTGGCGGCGGCCGGCGGCGATCTGGCCCGCTACGCGGAGTCGGACCGCGCCTTCCACCGTGCGGTGCTGTCCCTGTCGGGCAACCAGCAGCTGGTCCAAGTGGCGGACGACCTGCACCGCCGCTCGCAGTGGCCCTTGGTCAGCGGCCCCGTCTCGGGCCGCCGCGCCGACCTGATCGCCGACGCGGCGGAACACACGGCCCTCCTGGAGGCCCTCGTCGCCCGCGATCTGCCGGTGGTCCAGTCGCTGGTACGGGAGCACTTCGCGGGGGCGGGGGCCTAGCGGGCCGCACCGGAGGCGGACCCCGCCCCGGCCGGCCTCACGCCGCCGGTGCCGGTGGTGTCAGGTGTTGGGCCAGCCAGGACGGGACGCCGCCCATCAGGCGGAACAGGCGGGCCGCTTCGGCGCGCAGCCGGCCCGCCTCCGGTTCCGGTTCCGCGTCCGCGAGGGCCGCGAGCGCGGGGGCCGTGCCGACCAGGTAGCCGAGTTCCTCCCGGATGCGCAGGGACTCCGCGAAACCGTGCCTCGCCTCCGCCAACTCCCCTTCCCGCAGGGCGAGTCCGGCCAGGTGGCGCCAGGTGAAGGACAGGAGCAGGGAATCGCCGTGGGCCGTCGCGCCCGCGTGTGCCCTGCGGTACGCCGCTCGGGCCGCCTGAGGTGAGTCCGCCAGGTGCTCGGCGACCAGGCCGCGGCGGAAGTCGAGCAGCGGCCGGCCCGGAGCGTTCGGGGCGAGCAGCGCCGCCGCCCGGCCGAGTGCGGTACGCGCCTCGTCCGCCCGGTCCCGCACCGCGAGCACCGTGGCGGCGTACGCCAACTGCCCCCGCTCACAGGCCGCCGCGCCCCGGTCGTCGTCGTCGACGGCCAGTGCCTCCGCCGTCCGCAGGCCGTCCTCGGCCTCGCCCCAGCCGTCGCCCGTGAAGAGGCAGCGCTCGATCAGGAGTGACGTTCTCTGGATCGCCGCGGCAGCTCCCTCCCGTGAGGCGAGCAGCGCGGCCGCGTCGGTCCAACAGCCGCGCGAGCGCAGCCGCCATACCGCGGTCTGGAGTGGATCGTCCCCTGCAGTCGTTCCCGTACCAGACATGGCGGTATGCGCCACGTTGCCCTCCCCGAGCACGCCATTGAGCTGTTGAGTCGTGGGCGCATCTCAGCATGGATCGGCGGGCGCGGCCAAGGGGCTGGGTGAAAGATTTCACAAAGGGCGTGCCATGAAAGGGGTTTGACGGCCGCCCCCGATCTCAGCTCATCCGCAGTGCCAGGAAGAAATCCAGCTTGTCCTCGAGCCGCGAGAGGTCACGACTCGTCAACTGCTCGATACGGCCGACGCGGTAGCGCAACGTGTTGACGTGCAGGTGCAGCCGCGCCGCGCACCGGGTCCACGAACCGTCGCAGTCGAGGAACGCCTCCAGGGTCGGGATCAGCTCGGCGCGGTGGCGCCGGTCGTAATCGCGCAGCGGGTCCAGGAGCCGGGCCGTGAACGCCCTGCGGACGTCGTCCGGCACGAAGGGGAGGAGAAGTACGTGCGAGGCCAGTTCCTGGTGGCCGGCGGCGCAGACCCGGCCGGGGCGCGCGGCGGCGACTCGGCGGGCGTGCCGCGCCTCCTCCAGGGCGCCGCGCAGCCCCTCCGCCGAGTGCACGGAGGCGCTGACGCCGAGGGTGAGCCGCCCGTCGCCGTCGAGGCCCGCCGAGAGCGGGTCGCGGACGGAGGCGAGCAGGGAGTCCGCGAGCAGCCCCGTCTCGGAGCCGTCGTGCTCCGATGACACCGCGGGCAGCGGCACCAGCGCGATCGCCTCGTCACCCGTATGGGCCACCGCGATCCGGTCGGACGGCTCGGGGCCCGCCGACAGCGGGTCGACGAGGATCTCCTCCAGCAGGGACTGGGCCACGGGCCCGCCCTCGATCTCGCCGCCGTCCCACTCGACGCGGGCCACCACGACCTGCCAGTGCGGGGCCGCGCCGAGGCCGGGCAGCAGCACGGGAGCGGCCACCCGGAGGCGGGCGGCGATCTCCGCGGGCGCCGCGCCCGTCTGGACCAGTTCGAGGACCTCCTGGGCGAGCCGGCGCCGCACCGTGCGGGCGGCGTCGCGCCGGTCCCGCTCGACCGCGATCAGCTGGGTCACGCCCTGCAGCAGGTCGAGCCGCTCCTCGGGCCAGTCGCCCGCGTCGGCCTCGACCGCGAGCAGCCAGTCCGAGAGCACCGTCTCGCGCACGTCGCGCGAGCCCGCCGTCCCCGCGGGCGCCGAACCCGACCCGCGCCCGCTGCTCCGAATGGGGAACAGCGAGTACGTCACGCCGTCCACGAGCACCCGGTGCGGCCCGCGCCGCCCGGTCCGCGCCGCCGCCAGGTGCTCGCCCGCGAGGCGCGCGCAGATCTCCGTGGGCAGGGCGGGCCCCGCCGCGCTCGACCCGGCGATCGCGCGGCCGGCGGGGGAGAGCACCCAGGCCCGCAGGTCCAGGTCGGAGCCGAGCAGGTCGAGGACGACGTCGGGGCCGCCGCCCGCCGGGCCCGAGGTCATCAGGCGGCGGTGCCGGTCCACGACCGCCGCGAGGTCACCGGCCCGCTCGCCGGACACCTGGCGCACGACGTGCTCGGTGATCGTCGCGAAGGCCACCCGCTCGTTCACCGCGAACAGCGGGAGCCGGTGCCGCGCGCAGGCCTCGACGATGTCGTCGGGAATGTCCCCGAGCTCCGCCTCACCGGCGGCGAGCGCGGCCACCCCGGCGCTCGCGAGGATGCGCACGAAGGGCTCGGTGTCCCCGGCGTCCCGGCGCCAGGCGAGGCCCGTGAGGACCAGCTCGCCGCCCGCCAGATAGCGGCTGGGGTCCCGCAGGTCCGTGGTCATCACACCGCGCACGGTGCGGTCCAGCTCGTCCTCGCCGCCGAGCAGCCGCAGGCCCAGCGCGTCGGTGTCAAGGAGTGCGCGCAGCCGCATGGTGTAGTCGCCGCCGATCTGTCTCGAATGGGATGTACAGGCAGTGCGGATCTGTCGACCCGGGGCCCTGTGCCCTGGGGCATCTCCGGTTTCCAGGGGGAAGCCGCGAGGTTACTGAGGGCCGTTCTTCATACGAATCTACAAGACGCGCGGCTTGGCCAGCCAACTCCTTCATGGTTTCGGTTACTGCCCCCACCGGCCGACCGGGCGGTGTACTTGGCCCACTCCGCGTTAACAGCACATGAACGAGCAGTCGAGAGGCGTCCGGCCCGCTTGGCTGGAACACCTCGAACGAACGACCCACGATACGAAGAAGAGAGCCTCATGGACTTCCTTCGCCCCGCCAGCTGGGAGGAGGCGCTCGCCGCCAAGGCCGAGCACCCGACAGCTGTGCCGATTGCGGGTGGCACCGATGTGATGGTCGAGATCAACTTCGACCACCGTCGTCCCGAGTACCTGCTTGACCTCAACCGCATCGTCGAGCTGCGCGAGTGGGAGGTGGGCGAGGAGACGGTCCAGCTGGGCGCCTCTGTCCCGTACACCCAGATCATGGAGGAGCTGCGCACCGAGCTTCCCGGTCTCGCGCTCGCCTCGCACACGGTCGCCTCCCCGCAGATCCGCAACCGCGGCGGCGTCGGCGGCAACCTCGGCACGGCATCCCCGGCCGGTGACGCCCACCCGGCTCTGCTGGCCGCCGACTGCGAGGTCGAGGTGGAGTCCGTCCGCGGCTCCCGCCTGATCCCGATCGACGACTTCTACACTGGTGTCAAGCGCAACGCGCTCGCCCCCGACGAGCTGATCAAGTCCGTCCACATCAAGAAGGCGGACGGCCCGCAGCAGTACTCGAAGGTCGGCACCCGCAACGCCATGGTCATCGCCGTGTGCGCCTTCGGCATCGCGCTGCACCCGGAGACCCGGACCGTGCGGACCGGCATCGGTTCCGCCGCCCCGACGCCCATCCGGGCCAAGGCCGCCGAGGAGTTCCTGAACGCGGCGCTCGAGGAGGGCGGCTTCTGGGACAACAAGAAGATCATCACCCCCTCGATCGCCAAGCAGTTCGCGGAGCTGGCCTCCGGCGCCGCCAACCCGATCGACGACGTACGCGGCACGGCGAGCTACCGCCGGCACGCCGTCGGGATCATGGCCCGCCGCACGCTCGGCTGGACCTGGGAGACGTACCGCGGCAAGGGCCGCAGCACTGAGGGAGTCGCGTAATGCGTGTCAACTTCACGGTCAATGGCCGTCAGCAGGAAGCCGATGACGTCTGGGAGGGCGAGTCCCTTCTGTACGTGCTCCGTGAGCGCATGGGGCTTCCCGGTTCGAAGAACGCCTGTGAGCAGGGCGAGTGCGGTTCCTGCACCGTCCGTCTCGACGGCGTGCCGGTGTGTTCGTGCCTGGTCGCGGCCGGACAGGTGGAGGGCCGTGAGGTCACCACCGTCGAGGGCCTGGCGGACTACGCCAAGCACCGCGAGGACGCCCACCCGGGCGGCGGCTGCGCCTCCGGCGCCTGCGGTGTCTCCCTGGACAGCGCCCAGCGCTGGCAGGCCGAGGGCACCGACGGCCAGACGGGCGAGGGCACCGAACTCTCCCCGATCCAGCAGGCGTTCATCGACGCCGGCGCCGTCCAGTGCGGCTTCTGCACCCCCGGTCTGCTCGTCGCGGCCGACGAGATGCTGGAGCGCAACCCGCAGCCGACGGACGCCGACATCCGCGAGGCGCTCTCCGGCAACCTCTGCCGCTGCACCGGTTACGAGAAGATCCTGGACGCGGTGCGCCTCGCCGCCGCGCGCCAGGATCGTCAGGGACTTCAGGAAGGTGCGGTCTGATCATGGGAACATCCACCCGTACGACCGGCGCCCCCACGCAGATCACCCAGGGGTCGCAGACCAAGGGCGGCATCGGCGAGTCGACGCTGCGGCCCGACGGCACCCTGAAGGTCACCGGAGAGTTCGCGTACTCCTCGGACATGTGGCACGAGGACATGCTGTGGGGCCAGGCCCTGCGCTCCACCGTGGCGCACGCCGAGATCGTGTCGATCGACACCTCCGAGGCCCTCGCGATGAGCGGCGTCTACGCCGTCATGACGTACGACGACCTGCCCGCCGAGATGAAGCACTACGGCCTGGAGATCCAGGACACCCCGGTGCTCGCCCACGGCAAGGTCCGTCACCACGGTGAGCCGGTCGCCATCGTGGCCGCCGACCACCCGGAGACCGCGCGCCGCGCCGCCGCCAAGATCAAGGTCGAGTACCGCGAGCTGCCGGTCATCACGGACGAGGCGTCCGCGACCGCTCCCGACGCGATCCTCGTGCACGAGAACCGCGACGACCACCACATCGGTCACGTCCCGCACCCGAACATCGTGCACCGCCAGCCGATCATCCGCGGCGACGCGGCCGAGGCCGCCAAGAAGGCCGACGTCATCGTCAAGGGCGAGTACACCTTCGGCATGCAGGACCAGGCCTTCCTCGGCCCGGAGTCCGGTCTCGCCGTGCCGTCCGAGGACGGCGGTGTCGAGCTGTACGTCGCCACCCAGTGGCTGCACTCGGACCTCGGGCAGATCGCCCCAGTCCTCGGCCTGCCCGAGGAGAAGGTGCGCATGACGCTCTCCGGCGTCGGCGGTGCCTTCGGCGGTCGCGAGGACATCTCGATGCAGATCCACGCCTGCCTCCTGGCGCTGCGCACCGGCAAGCCGATCAAGATCGTCTACAACCGGTTCGAGTCCTTCTTCGGCCATGTGCACCGTCACCCGGCGAAGCTCTACTACGAGCACGGCGCCACCAAGGACGGCAAGATCACGCACATGAAGTGCAAGATCGTCCTGGACGGCGGCGCCTACGCCTCGGCCTCCCCGGCGGTCGTCGGCAACGCCTCGTCCCTGTCGGTCGGTCCGTACGTGATCGACGACGTCGACATCGAGGCCATCGCCCTCTACAGCAACAACCCGCCCTGCGGCGCCATGCGCGGCTTCGGCGCGGTCCAGGCGTGCTTCGCCTACGAGGCGCAGATGGACAAGCTGGCCGACAAGCTCGGCATGGACCGGATCGAGTTCCGGCAGCTGAACGCCATGGAGCAGGGGACCATCATGCCGACCGGGCAGCCGGTCGACTCCCCGGCCCCGGTCTCCGAACTGCTGCGCCGCGTCCGGGACATGCCGCTGCCGCCCGAGCGCCAGTGGGAGTCCAGCGAGGGCTCCGACGTACGTCAGCTGCCCGGCGGTCTGTCCAACACCACGCACGGCGAAGGCGTCGTACGCGGCATCGGCTACGCGGTCGGCATCAAGAACGTCGGCTTCTCCGAGGGCTTCGACGACTACTCGACCGCCAAGGTCCGCATGGAGGTCGTGGGCGGCGAGCCCGTCGCCACCGTGCACACCGCGATGGCCGAGGTCGGCCAGGGCGGCGTCACCGTGCACGCCCAGATCGCCCGTACCGAGCTCGGTGTCACGCAGGTGACCATCCACCCCGCCGACACCCAGGTGGGCTCGGCCGGTTCGACGTCCGCGTCCCGTCAGACGTACGTCACCGGCGGCGCCGTCAAGAACGCCTGTGAGCTGGTGCGCGAGAAGGTCCTGGAGATCGGCCGGCGCAAGAAGGGCTCGTACCACCCGGCGTGGGCGACGGCCGAGCTGCTGCTCGAAGGCGGCAAGGTCGTCACCGACGGCGGCGAGGTCCTCGCCGATCTCGTCGACATCCTCGAGGGTGAGGTCGTCGAGATCGAGGAGGAGTGGCGCCACCGGCCCACCGTCGCCTTCGACCTGGTCACCGGCCAGGGCAACGGCCACGTGCAGTACTCGTTCGCCGCGCACCGCGCCGTCGTCGAGGTCGACACCGAGCTCGGCCTGGTCAAGGTCATCGAACTGGCCTGCGCCCAGGACGTCGGCAAGGCGCTCAACCCGCTCTCCGTCATCGGCCAGATCCAGGGTGGCACCATCCAAGGGATGGGCGTCGCGGTGATGGAGGAGATCGTCGTCGACCCCAAGACGGCGAAGGTCAGGAACCCGTCCTTCACGGACTACCTGCTCCCGACCATCCTCGACACGCCGACGATCCCCGTCGACGTGCTCGAACTCGCCGACGAGCACGCCCCGTACGGGCTGCGCGGCATCGGCGAGGCCCCGACCCTGTCCTCGACCCCGGCCGTCCTCGCGGCGATCCGGAACGCGACGGGTCTGGAACTGAACAGGACGCCGGTACGCCCCGAGCACCTCACCGGCGCGTAGCCCCTCCCGGGAGGGGAGCAGGGAGAGATTTCTTTCGGGGGACTTCGTCCCCCGAGCCCCCTCCACCACGAACTCTCCGGGCGGCACCGTGCCTCCCATGGAACGTCACACTTCCGCTGCCTGTGCCGCCCGGAGATCACCAGTACCGCACCGCTCGCGGTCAGCGCAGTACCCACGCAGTACCCAGGCTCTCAGGAGCCCCAGTTCGTCTCGGGCCGTCCCCCGGGTCGTGCAGCCAACGCACCATCCCAAATCCCGCAGTCTCCACAGGCACAACCATGTCGGAAGCCTGATGCGGGTGCCCCTTTGAACCTTGGGAGTTAGGCACCATGACCCAGCAGTCAACGGAGCCGAAGACCACGGCGGAGGACGCGGGCAACGGCTCGCGTGTTCCGGCCGGCAGGTCTTGGCTGGACCGGTACTTTCACATATCCCTGCGGGGATCGACCGTCGCACGTGAAGTGCGCGGCGGCATCACCACCTTCATGGCGATGGCCTACATCGTCCTGCTCAACCCCGTGCTCCTGTCCGGCAAGGACGTGGCCGGGGACACCATGGGCCAGAAGGCCCTGGTCACCGCGACGGCACTGGCCGCGGCGGTCACCACCCTGCTGATGGGCTTCGTCGGCAAGGTGCCGCTCGCCCTGGCCGCCGGACTCTCCGTGTCCGGTGTGATCGCCTCGCAGGTCGCACCCGAGATGACCTGGCCGCAGGCCATGGGCATGTGTGTGATGTACGGCGTCGTGATCATGCTCCTGGTGGTCACCGGGCTACGCGAAATGATCATGAACGCGATCCCGCTCGCCCTCAAGCACGGCATCACCATGGGCATCGGCCTGTTCATCGCCATCATCGGCCTCGTCAAGGGCGGCTTCGTGCACCCCGGCAAGGCGACCCCGCTCACGCTCGGCCCCGCCGGTGAGCTCGCGGGCTGGCCCGTACTGATCTTCTCGGCCACCCTGCTCCTCATCTTCATGCTGCAGGCGCGCAACATCCCCGGCGCGATCCTGATCGGCATCGTCACCGGCACCATCGTCTCCGTCCTGCTCAACGCGCTGGACGTGATCGACCCGAAGCAGTGGGCGAACGGCGCCCCCGAACTGAAGGGCAGCGCGGTCTCCACACCGGACTTCTCGCTCTTCGGCGACGTCGAGTTCGGCGGCTGGGGCGAGGTCGGCGCGATGACCGTCGGCATGATCGTCTTCACCCTGGTGCTGGCCGGCTTCTTCGACGCGATGGCCACCATCATCGGCGTCGGCACCGAGGCCAAGCTCGCCGACGACAAGGGCCGGATGCCCGGCCTGTCCAAGGCGCTGTTCATCGACGGCGCAGGCGGCGCCATCGGCGGTGTGGCGGGCGGCTCCGGCCAGACCGTCTTCGTGGAGTCCGCCACCGGCGTCGGCGAAGGCGCCCGTACGGGCCTCGCCTCGGTCGTCACCGGACTGTTCTTCGCGGCCTGCCTCTTCTTCACGCCGGTCACCGCGATCGTGCCGCAGGAAGTCGCATCCGCCGCACTCGTCGTCATCGGAGCGATGATGATGATGAACGCCCGGCACGTCGACTGGGCCGACCGCGCCACCGCCATCCCGGTCTTCCTGACCGTCGTGCTGATGCCCTTCACGTACACCATCACCACCGGTGTCGCGGCGGGCGTCATCTCCTGGGTCGCCATCAAGATCGCCCAGGGCAAGGCCCGTGAGATCGGTGCCTTCATGTGGGGCCTGACGGTGATCTTCATCGTCTACTTCGCCCTCAACCCCATCGAGAGCTGGCTGGGCGTCCACTAGGCGCCAAGCCCTCCACACACCCGTAGAACCTTTGAGGAGGCCGAGATGCTGGACATCGCCGAAGAGCTGAACCGGTGGGTCGAGCAGGGACGTGACTTCGCCGTCGCCACCGTGGTGGCCGTCGGCGGCAGCGCGCCGCGCCAGCCCGGCGCCGCCCTGGCCGTCGACTCCGACGGCACGGCGATCGGCTCGGTCTCCGGCGGGTGTGTGGAGGGCGCCGTGTACGAACTGTGCCGACAGGCGCTCGAAGACGGCGAGAGTGTCGTCGAGCGCTTCGGCTACAGCGACGAGGACGCCTTCGCCGTGGGTCTGACCTGCGGCGGCATCATCGACATCCTCGTCACCCCGGTCCGCGCGGACTCCGCCGCGCGGCCAGTGCTCGCGGCATCGGTCGCCGCCGCCGCGTCCGGCGGCGCGGCGGCGGTCGCCCGCGTCACCTCCGGCCCCGCCGACCTCATGGGACGCGCACTTCTCGTCCGTACGGAAGGTGCGTACGAAGGCGGGCTCGGCGGACATCCCGAGCTGGACCGGACCGCGGCCGACGAGGCCCGCGCGATGCTGGACGCCGGCCGCACCGGCACCGTCGAGATAGGTGAGGACGGCTCGCGCTGCGGGCAGCCGATCACCCTGCTCGTCGAGTCGAGCGTGCCGCCGCCCCGCATGATCGTGTTCGGCGCGATCGACTTCGCGTCCGCGCTGGTCAGCATGGGTAAGTTCCTCGGCTACCGCGTGACGGTGTGCGACGCGCGCCCCGTCTTCGCGACGAAGACCCGCTTCCCGGACGCCGACGAGATCGTCGTCGAGTGGCCGCACAAATACCTGGAGCGCACGGAGGTCGACGGCCGGACCGTGCTCTGTGTGCTCACCCACGACGCCAAGTTCGACGTGCCGCTGATCAAGCTGGCACTGCGGCTCCCGGTCGCCTACGTCGGCGCGATGGGCTCGCGCCGCACCCACGAGGACCGCAACAAGCGGCTGCGCGAAGTCGGCGTCACCGAACTGGAGTTGACCCGACTGCGCTCGCCCATCGGCCTCGACCTCGGCGCCCGTACGCCGGAGGAGACGGCCCTGTCCATCGCCTCGGAGATCGTCGCGAACCGGCGGGGCGGCAGCGGGGTCTCGCTCACCGGCGCGCACACGCCGATCCATCACGACGGCTCGCGCCCCTCGGGGCGGATCGGGTCGGTGGCATGACCGCGGTGAAGTAGCCGCAGCAGACGGGAAGTCCCGTCCTTCCGTGGGGGAGGGGCGGGACTTTTCACGTCAAAACAAATTGCCTCTCGTGGCATCATCCAAAGACACCGTCCATGATCCGTCGCCCCTTCGTTCCAATTGCTGATGGATAGCGGTTCGCCGGTTGTATAGGTTTATCTGCGTCCGGAGAAAGTGAAGGGGTGGATGTGGCGCTCGAATCGGCGGTAAATTCGTTACGTGACGACGAAGAGCTGTTTCTGAGACAAGACGCCGCATTTCTGGAGCTTCCCGAAGGTGCGCTGCTTCGCGGAACCGGAGACGACTTCTTCCTGAAAGGGAGAACCGCCTATCGCTGGCTGACGGCACTGGCGCCCGCACTCTCCGCCGGATGCACCCCCGAGCGGCTCCGCGCCGGCCTGGACGCCGAGCGCTCGGCGGCGGTGCTGCGGCTCCTGGAGCAGCTGGTGCTCAGCGGGTTCGTCAGGGTGCGCAGGTCCGAGCCCGAGGACCTGCTCGATCCGGCCGAGCGCGACCGGTACGCCGAGCAGATCGCCTTCCTCGCCCACCACACGGACACCCCGCAGGCCGCCTTCCGCAAGGTCAGGGACGCCCGCGTCCTGGTCGTCGGGGACGGTCCGGGCGCCGCGGCGGCCGTGCGGCTGCTGGTGCGCAACGGGGTACGCGGCGTCGCGCTCTGCGGAGCCGGCGACGTGCCGCCCGACCTCGCGTCCGGAGCGGACGCCGAGGGCCTGGTGCTCTACCCCGAGAAGGCCGCGTCGGCGATGGTCGAGCGGGTCGGACGGTGGCGGCCCGACGCCCTTCTCGTCCTGCCGGAAGGCGCGTCCGAACATCTCACCGACAGGCTCTTCGACCTGGCGGCGGAACAGGGGGCGCTCTTTCTCTCCGGTGGCGTCAGGGGCGACCGGCTGTTCCTCGGCCCGTTGTCGGGAAACGGTGCCGCGTGCCGTCAATGCCTGCGCAATTGGTTGACGGAGAAATCAATTCCGGACGGAGAGCCGGTCGAGCTCTATCCGGCCGTCGCCGCGGCGACCGGAAGTGAATTGGCGGCGGAACTCTTCAAGCAGCTGTCCGGCTGCATCGAATCGGAACTCACGGGTGGCGTCGTCATACGTGACCCGCTCTCCCTGGAGAGTTTTGTGGAACCGCTCGCCGTGCACCGGGAATGCCCGCGCTGCAATGGGCAGGACACGGTCGAGGAATTCACGAGGAGAATGCGCGAGTTCTCCGCGGGGCGGCACGACCTGCCGTCCGACAGCGCGGCACGCACCCTCCGCCAGGAAGCGGTCACGGCCCCCACGCTCGGCCTGTTCGCGGGCTTCGACGACGGGGAGCTGCCCCAGCTCCTGGTGAAGACCGGCCGACTCCGTGCCCCCGCCGAGCCGGGTCCGGACGGGTCCGGACCCGCCTACGGCTACAGCTTCGACACCCTGGAGGCGGCGCGGATCGACGCCGTCGAGCGTCTGGTGCGCCGCACGGCGGCCGACCGCCGGACCCCGGCCTTCCTGCCGACGGCGCTCGGCACCTGGCGACAGCTCGCGGACGAGGGCACGGATGCGGTGCCCGCCGAGCGGTTCGCCGCGGCGCCGACACCGCCGGCGGACCCGGTGGACCCGGCGGACCCGGTGGACCCGGTGGACCCGGTGGACCCGGTGGAGAAGTCGACGTGGGTGCCGGCCTACTCCCTGAGCCGCGCCACGGTGACCTGGATCCCACGGCACACCGCGTTCCCGCCGCCCGGTGCGGAGGGGGCGGACAGCACCGCCGGATACGGGGCGGGCGCGACCTTCGAGGAGACTGCCCTGAGCGGGGTGCTCTCCGCGCTGCTCCATGAACGACTGGCGGCGGCCGCGAGTGGTGCGGCGGCGGTCCGGCCCGTCGTAGGAGGGCCTGTCGGAGGGGAGCCTGTCGGAGGGGAGCCCGACGCCGGGGAGCCTGTCGCCTGGGAGTCCGACGCCGGGGAGCCTGCCCCCTGGGACCCCGACGGCAAGGAGCTGTCGATCCTGCCCTCGCTGCGCCGCCTCGCCGGTGAACTCCGCTTCGACGAACTGCTCGGGGACGGCCCCGCGCCCGTCGTCGTCGCCCGGGCGACACCGCCCGCCTCCGCGGGGACCCGCCCCGTCCAGGTCGCCGCGATCGGCCTGACCAGGGCCGAGGCGCTGCGCGGCGCCGTGCTCGAACTGGCCGGACTGCTGCAGTCCCCGCACGAGCTGCCGCGCCCGGAAGGCGCCCGCTCGCTGGTGTGCCCGGACGGCTGGCGGCTGCCGGACGCGTCCGCGCGGCCAGTGCTGCCGGTGACGGCCGACGACCCCGAGGCCGCCGACCTCGCGGGAGTCCTCGCCGCCCTGCGCCGCCGAGGGCGCGAGGCGGTCCTGGTGAGCACCCTGCCGCCGGGCCCCGCCGCGGGCCTGCCCGCCCTGAACTGCCGTGTGCTGCTGACCCGTTGAACTTCCCGGCGGGCGACCGCCGGGGGGCTCCCGTGGCAGCGGCCCGGGAGCAGGCCAACAGAAAGGTACGACATCGTGCAGAACGAACTCGCCGACCTCGGCACCCTGTCCGTCGAGTCCTTCGAGCTGGAGGCTGTGCCGGCCGAGCTCGTCCCGGAGTCGCTGAACACCGACTGCGTCTTCTGTGGCTGCCACTGCAACCAGGTGCCCGAGAAGAAGTAACCGAGGACGCCGTGGCGGCCGGCCGCACAGCCGGCCGTCACGGCGCCGCCCCGTCCGCCCGGCAGACCGGTACAGGAGTGCGCCCAACACCATGGAGATAGTGACGCTGCCCCCGGCGGCGACGCCCGCCCCCGATGTGGCGGCCGTACGCGACAGGCTGCTGCGGGACGCCGCCGCGTACGGACTTGACGCACGGGCATCGGATCCGTCGGACGAACTGCTGGTGGAAATAGGCACCTTGGGGCTACCGGGTAGTGACGAGACGACCGCCGGTGCCGGTGCCGGTGCCGGTGCCGGTTCCAGTGCCGACGACGGCCGCCCGCTCCTCCCGGTGCTGCTCTACCGGGACACCGCGCTCGTCGGCCCCGCCCAGCGCCGCTCCCGAGGCCACCGCCCCTGCACCACCTGTCTGCGCCGCCGCTGGCTGCGGCTGCGCAGGGAGCACGAACGCGAGGCCCTCGAAGGGGACGGTGCCTGCCATGTGGTGGACGGCGTCACCCCGCTGCTCGCCGAGTTCGGCACCCCGCACATCGCGGCCGCCCTCGCACAACTGCGTACGGAGACGACCGGGGCACGGCCGGACGGCACCGCCGATGTCCTCGAAGTGGACCTCTTCACCGGCAGGACCACGCGCCATCCCCTGCTCGCGGACCCCGACTGCCCGCGGTGCGGCCGGGGCTGGCCCGATGTGCCCCCGCAGGTCGCCGGCTTCCCCGCGGCCCGCCCCGGCCTCGCGCCGGGCAGCTCGCGGCTGCGCGGCTGGCGGGAGTACGCGCTGCCGAAGCAGGCCCTGGTCAGCCCGGTCTGCGGGGTGCTGGGCGCCCTGTCGACGGCCTCCGCGCGCGGCGCCGCCGCCAACGCCAACCTCAACGGCACCATGCGCCTCGGCGGCAGGCGGTCCGAGGGCGTCCCGCTGTACGAGGTGAGCTGGTCGGGACACTCGGGGTCGTATGCGGAGAGCGAGGCCATGGCCTTCCTGGAGGGCCTTGAGCGCTACGCGGGCCAGCACGCGCGCGGCCGGCGCCCGGCGGCCACCGCCTCCCTGCGGGAACTGCGGCAGCGGTCCGTCCCCGCACTCGACCCGAGCAAGACACTCCGGCACACCCCGGAGTTCTACGCCGCGCGCAGCCCCGGCATGGTGCCGTTCTCGCAGGACTTGAGCGTCGACTGGGTCTGGGGCCACTCCCTGCGGGACGACCGGGCCGTACTCGTACCCGAACAGCTCGCCTTCTACGGGCCGCGCCCCTCCGGCGTACGGTTCACCACCAGCTCCTCCAGCGGCTGCGCCACCGGCAGCTGCCTCGAAGAGGCCGCCCTGTTCGGCCTGTTGGAGCTCATCGAACGGGACGCGTTCCTGCTGACCTGGTACGGGGCACGGCGGGTCCCGCGCATCGACCCGGCGAGCTGCGACCGCCCCGCGACGGCCGCCCTGATCGACCGGATGCGCGGCGCGGGCTACGACATCCACCTGTTCGACATGCGGGTCGACCTGCCCGTCCCCGCGGTGCTCTGCGTCGCCAAACGCCGGGTGCCGGGGCCGGGTGACGTGGTCTTCTCCGCGGGCGCCTCGCTCGACCCCGCGGACGCCGTGGCATCGGCGGTGGGTGAGGTGTCGTCCCTGGTCGAGAACTTCCCCGAGCGCGTCGCCAAGGTGACGGACGACCTCCGGGCCATGGCACGGGACTACGACCGGGTCCGCACGCTCCACGACCACCTCATGCTCTACGGGCTGCCGGAGATGGCCGACCGGACGGCCTTCCTCTTTCCCGATGAACTCGCTGATGACCGTGGGGCCGAACCGCTGCCGCTCGACCGGGCGTTCGCGGACTGGAACCGTGTCAGGCCCACCGGGGACGACCTGCGGGACCAGCTCGAACTCTGCGCACGGCTCGTCACCGAGACCGTCGACGGCGAGCTGGCCGTGGTCGACCAGACGTCGGCGGAACAGTTCGCGATCGGACTGCGCACGGTCGCCGTCGTCTCCCAGGGCCTCATCCCCATCGACTTCGGCTGGGACCAGCAACGCGCCCTGCACAGCGACCGGTTGCGCACAGCCGCCCAGCGAGCCGGACTGCGCGACACGCCCCTCGGCGACGACGAGATCCACCGCCACCCGCACCCGTTCCCGTGACCGCGCCACGACCGGAGGAGAGGAGGAGAGCCATGGACCGGTCCCGCACGTCCCAGGTCGTCCTGGACTATGTGCACGCGGTGCGCGGTCGCTGGACCCAGCCCGTCGCACCCCCGGGATTCGCCCCCGACTGGGCGGACCGTCCCGCCCCGCACACCCACTACCCGCACGCCGTACGCCGTCCGCTCCCGCCGCACACCGCCGGGGCGAGCGCCTCCGGAGGCGGCTGCGACCTGCCGCTCGTCGGCTCGCTGCTCCAGCTGACGGCGGGCGTCCTGTCCCGGCGCTGGCAGATCGACTGGAGCCCCGACGTCGCGGGCCAGGACACGCTCACCGGCGCCCGCTGGGGCCGGGGCACCCCGTCCGGCGGCGGCGCCAATCCCCTGGAGCTCTACCTGGCCGCCGGTCCGGGCGCCCCGGTCCCGCCCGGCATCCACCATTACGCCACCGGGCTGCACGCCCTGGAGCAGGTGGCCGACGGCGATCCCGGGCCGGCGGTGCGCGAGGCGCTGGGAGAGGAGCCCGGCTCGCCGCGCGTCGGCCACCTGCTCTGCGCGCTGCGGTTCTGGAAGACGGCGTACAAGTACAACAACTTCGCCTACCACTTGATGCTGCACGACCTCGGGGCCTTCCTCGGCTCGTGGGACACGCTCTGCGCGGCACACGGCATCGCGTCCCGGCCCCGGCTCGCCTTCGACGACGCGGCGCTCTCCCGGTTGGTCGGCCAAGTCGCCCCGGACGGCGGGGTGTTCGCGGTGCTGCCGCTGCCCTGGGCGGAGTCCGACGGCGGGACCGTCGAGTGCCGCGGCACCTCTGTGGCTCCCGTCCCGTACGAACGCTCCCGCAGAACCCGCCGCTTCCCGCTCGTGACCGCCGTACACGAGGCGACATCGGGCATCCGGGACTTCGACGAGAGCGGCCTCGCCGAGCCACCGGCCGCCGCCCGCCCGGCGGACGCGATCACCCTGCCCGCACCGACCGGCCGTCCCGGAACGGCGGCCGTCGTGGACGCACTCGCCCGCCGGGCATCGGCCAACGGACGCATCGACGGCAGCCGCCCGGTGGACCTCCCCGTCCTCGGCGAGCTGCTCGCGGCCACCGCTCCCGGCGCCGACGCGGCGCTCCACGGCGCGGCCCGGCTGCGCCTTGCGGCCCACCGGGTGACCGGACTCGCACCGGGCGTCTACGACTACCTGCCCGAACACCACGCGCTCGCCCCGGTCGTCGGCGCTTCCGCGGCGCTGGACGGACGGGTCTACACCCTGCCCAACTACTCCGTGGGACAGGCCGCCGTCACCCTCGTCCCGCACTGGCGGCCGGAGCGCGCCGTGGACCGTGCCGGGCCGCGCGCTTACCGGTACGCGGCCGTCGCCGCCGGGGCCGGGGCGCAGCGGCTGCACCTGGCCGCCACCCGGTCCGGCCTCGCGTCCGGCATCGTCCTCGGCTTCGACGGGCCGCTCCTCGAATCGGCCCTGGGGCTCGACGCGTCCGGCAGCCACGCCCTGCTCTGCGTCTTCCTCGGCCACCGGCAGGCGGGTGCGGCACGCCTGGACGACCGCCTCTGCTGAAGCCGCGTACCACCCGAACCCCCACCGTCCCAGGAGCCCTCTTGTCTTCCGCGCCCTCCGTGCCCGCCGCCCGCACCGGCGGCTATCTGCGGGACCCCCAACTCCGCGGCGACCTGCTGACGTTCGTCGCCGAGAACGACGTATGGATCGCGCCCCTGTCGGGCGGCCGAGCCTGGCGGTGCAGCGCGGAGCAAGAGCCGGCCCGGCACCCCCGGATCAGCCCGGACGGCAGTCTCGTCGCGTGGACGTCACGCCGAACGGGCGCGCCCGAGGCCGTCGTCGCCCCCGTCGCGGGCGGGGCGCCCGTCCAGGTCACGCACTGGGCGAACTCCCGGACACGGGTGCTGGGTTGGCACTCGGAGACGGAGCTTCTCGTGGTGAGCGCGGTCGGCGAACGGGCGACCCGGCGGACCTGGGCACGGGCGGTTCCGCTCGACGGCGGGCCCGGCCGACGGCTGCCGTACGGGCCGGTGTCCGGTGTCGCGCACGGACCGGCGGGCGCCGTCCTCGTACAGACCCCGTCGATGTTCGGCGAGGCCGCGTTCTGGAAGCGCTACCGGGGCGGCACCACGGGACGGCTGTGGCTCGACCCGGACGGCTCGGGAGAGTTCCGGCGGATCCACGAGGACCTGGACGGCAACATCGAGTGCCCGCTGTGGGTGGGGGACCGCATCGCCTTCCTCTCCGACCACGACGGCACCGCCCGGCTCTGGTCGAGCCTGCCCGACGGCAGCGATCCGCGCCGCCACACCGACCACCCCTTCGCGCCCCGCAACGCGACCACCGACGGCAGCCGCGTCGTCTACCAGAGCGGCGGCGAGCTGTGGCTGCTCCCCGGCCTCGGTCACGGCCAGGTGCCCGAACGGCTCGCCGTCACGCTTGGCAGTCCGGGCGCGGCCCGTGTGCCGTACACCGTCACGGGAGATGAGGGCCTGGAGGACTTCGACACCGACCGGTCGGGCCGGGCGGCCGTGGTGACCGTGCGTGGCACGGCGCACCGTGTCGGCGGTGGTGGCGAGCCCGCGCGGGCCCTGCCGAGAGAGCCGGGCACCCGCGCCCGGCTGCCCCGCGTCCTCGGCGAGACCGGCAGGGTGGCCTGCGTCGTGGTCGTCGGCGGCCGTGAGGCGATCGAGGTCGTCGACGCGGAGCCGGCACCGGGCGGCAAGGCCGCCGTGCACCGCTTCGGGACCGGCGGTCCGGGCCGGGACTGTGATCTCGTGGCGTCGCCTGGTGGGGTGTCCCGGGCGGCGGTCACCCGTGACGGCCGGGTCCTGGTCGCGGGCGCCGGGTCCGGTGAGGTGACCGGGGTGGAGCATGCCGACGGTGCCGAGGGCACGGAGGTCGTCGAGGGGGCGCCGGTCTCCGGTGGCAAGGCCGCCGTGCACCGCTTCGGGACCGGCGGTCCGGGCCGGGAGTGTGATCTCGTGGCGTCGCCTGGTGGGGTGTCCCGGGCGGCGGTCACCCGTGATGGCCGGGTCCTGGTCGCGGGTGCCGGGTCCGGTGAGGTGACCGGGGTGGAGCATGCTGACGGTGCGGAGGGCACGGAGGTCGTCGAGGGGGCGCCGGTCTCCGGTGGCAAGGCCGCCGTGCACCGCTTCGGGACCGGTCGCCTGGGCCGGGTGCGGGAACTCGTCGCCTCGCCCGACGGCACGTCCCTGGCCATGGCCACCCACGACGGCCGGGTCCTCGTGGCGGACGCCGGGTCCGGCGAGCTGACCGAGGTGGACCGCACCGACGGCGGCGAGGCCACCGACGTCGTCTTCTCGCCGGACTCCCGCTGGCTCGCCTGGTCGCACCCCGGCGCGAACAGGACGCGGCAGATCAGGCTCGCGCGGCTCGCGACGGGAGAGGTCGTCGAGGCGACCCGGTTCCGCTTCAGCGACCGTTCGCCCGCCTTCACGGCGGACTGTCTGTACGTGGTGTTCCTCTCGGAGCGGGAGTTCGACCCGGTGCCGCAGGCGCACGTCCTCGACCCGGCGTTCGCCGCGGGCACCCGGCTGTACGCGCTGCCGCTCGCCGCGGACACCCCCTCGCCGTTCAGCCCGCACGACCCGCGCCGCGCCGAGGCCACCGGCTCCGTGGTCGTGGACCGGGAGGGACTCACCGAGCGCGCGGAGCCGTTCCCCGTTCCGGCGGGCGAACTCATCGATCTGCGCGCGGCCGACGGCGGCGTGCTGTGGATCCGCAAGAACCCGAGCGGCGACTGGCTCGCCGAGCGCGGCACCCTGATGCGCTGGGACTTCGCGGCCGGTGCGGTGACCCAACTCCGCCCGGACATCGATGAGTACGCGGTCTGCGGCGACGGCCGCCGGGTCCTGGCCCGGCGCGACCGTACGCTGACGTTCCTGCCCGCCGACCGGCCCGTGCCCGGCGACGCGGCGACCGGGATCCCGCTGGAAGGCGCACGCACGCGCGTGGACCCGGCCGTGGAGTGGGCCCAGGCGTTCGACGAGGACGGGGAGTTGATCCGCGACGTGCACGCGCGCGCGGACCTGGGCGGCCTCGACTGGGACGGGGTGCTGGACCGCTACCGCCCGCTCGTCGAACGCCTGGGCTGCTACGACGACTTCGTGGACCTGCTGTGGGAGGTGCACGGCGAACTGGGCTGCTCCCACGCCTATGTCACCGAGCGCACCACGACCCCGCCGCCGCCCGACCAGCAGGGCCTGCTCGGCGCCGACCTCACCCGCGACGCGGACGGCACCTGGCGGGTGGAGCGGATACCGCGCGGCGACGGCGCCGTCGCGGGGGCACGGTCAGCGCTGCACGCGCCCGGCATCGGCGTACAAGCGGGCGACGCGCTCCTGGAGATCGACGGGGTGCCGACCGGCCCCGGCCCCGGACGGACGCCGGGGGCGCTCCTCGCCGGGAAGGCCGGAGTGCCCACGCGGCTGACGGTCGGGCCCGCCGACGGCGGCGCCCCGCGGAGCGTCACGGTGGTCCCGCTGCGGGAGGAGGCGACGCTGCGGTACCACGCGTGGGTGGCCGAACGCCGCGAGCTGGTCGCCCGCGCGTCGGACGGGCGCCTCGGCTATCTGCACGTGCCCGACATGCTGGCCACGGGCTGGGCGCAGTTCCACCGGGACCTGCGGACCGAGTTCGACCGGGCGGGCCTCGTGGTGGACCTGCGGGAGAACACCGGCGGCTATCTGTCCGAGCTCGTCGTGCAGACGCTGGCCCGCCGGATCCTCGGCTGGCGGGTGGCGCGGGGCGGCTCGGCGCGCAGCTATCCGTCGCTGACCCCGCGCGGCCCGGTCGTCGTGGTCACCGACGAGTTCACGGGCTCGGACGGCGATGTCGCCGCGGCCGCCGTCAAGGCGCTCGGCGTCGGACCGGTGGTCGGCAACCGCACCTGGGGCGGGGTGAACGTGATGGACTGGAACTTCTCCCTGGCCGACGGCACCGGCCTCATCCTGCCCCGCGAGGCCTACTGGTTCACCGACGAGGGCTGGCAGGTCGAGAACCGCGGGACGGTGCCGGACATCGAGGTGCGGTGCGGCCCCGAGGACCATGTGCGCGGCAGGGACCGCCACTTGGAGGAAGCGGTGCGGGTGGCCCTCGACCGGCTCGCCGGGCAGCCGGTGGCGGAGCCGCCCGCGCCTTGGTGACCGGCGCGGCCACGTCTGTGAGGTCCACTCCGCAGCCTGTCCCCCCTGCTACCTTGCGTCACGAATTGTTCGTTTTGTGTCGCAAGAGGAGTACCCGTGAAGGTCGCCTGCGTCGGGGGCGGTCCCGCCGCCCTGTACCTCTCGATCCTGCTCAAGCGGCAGGACCCGTCCCACGACATCACCGTCCACGAGCGCAACCCCGCCGGTTCGACGTACGGCTGGGGCGTGACCTACTGGGGCGGGCTGCTCGACAAGCTGCGGTCCGGTGACCCCGAATGCGCGCACGCCGTCGTCGAGCACTCGGTGCGCTGGAGCGACGGCATCGCCCACGTCGGCGACCGCACGACCGTGCACCACGGCGACGAGGGCTTCGGCATCGGGCGGCACCGGCTGCTCGACATCCTCGCCCGGCGGGCCGAATCCCTCGGCGTACGCGTCGAGTTCGAGAGCGAGATCACGGGTACGGAACTGCTGCCCGACGCCGATCTCGTCGTCGCCGGTGACGGCGTGCACAGCAGGCTGCGCGAGCGGCATGCGGGGCACTTCGGGACCGAGGTCGCGGTGGGCCGCAACAAGTACATCTGGCTCGGCACCACCAAGGTCTTCGACTCCTTCACCTTCGCCTTCGTACCGACCCCGCACGGCTGGATCTGGTGCTACGGCTACCGGTTCAGTGACGAACGCAGCACCTGCGTCGTCGAGTGCGCGCCCCAGACCTGGCAGGGGCTCGGCCTGCACGAGGCAAGCGAGGAGGAGGGTCTCGCCCTGCTGGAGCGGCTCTTCGCCGGGGTCCTCGACGGACACCGCCTGATCGGCCGGGCGCAGGCCGACGGCAGCGCCCAGTGGCTCAACTTCCGTACGCTGACCAACCGCACCTGGCACCGGGACAACCTCGTCCTGCTCGGCGACGCCGCGCACACCACGCACTACTCCATCGGCGCCGGGACGACGCTGGCGCTGGAGGACGCGATGGCGCTCGCGGCAGCCCTGCGCGGGGGCCCGAAACTCGGCCCCGCACTCGACCGCTACGAACGGGAGCGGCGCTCCGACCTGCTCCCGGTCCAGAGCGCGGCCCGCTACAGCGCCCAGTGGTACGAGAACCTGCCGCGCTACATCGGCCTGGACCCGCACCAGATGTTCGCGCTCCTGGGCCAGCGCCACTCGCCGCTGCTTCCGCACATCCCGCCGCAGCTGTACTACCGGATCGACCGCGCGGCCGAGCAGTTGGAGCCGCTGCGCAGGATGAAGCGCTGGCTCGGCCCGCGCGTCGCCCGCACCCTGCACGCCGCCCGGTCCTCGCGCGACTCCTGAGCCGCGGGCGGGGTCACGGATTCAGCAGACCCCGCATCGCCCGGCCGAACATCAGGCGGCCGGCGGCCGACAGGGGCCGGTCGAAGGCCGTCGGCAGTCCGCGGACCCGCAGCTCCTCGCGCCAGGTGATCAGGCAGCCCCGCCGGGCGGGGGCGGGGGTCACCCCGATCTCCGCCCAGCCGGTCACGAACGTCCCCCGCTTCTCCAGTCGGCACAGGCCGCCCGCGCCGTCCGGGCCCGGCGGGCGCCAGACCACGACCTCCATGATGTCGTCGAAGCCGAGGCGTCCGATGCCGCTGCGGGCGACGAACACCGTTCCCTCGCCCGTCGGGGGCGGAGTCCTGACGGTGACCCTGGTCAGCGGGACCACCGAGCCATGCCGCTCCCATGCGGTCAGGCGGTGCCAGGCCTCGGGGGCGGGCAGGGGGGATTGCCGGGTGATGGTGAAGAGAGCCACCCGCCGATCCTGTCAGGCGGCGCGGCCCGAACGGGTCAGCGGTAGACCTTGCCCGGCTCGGCCTTGCCGGGGGCGAGCAGCTGGGGGACCGTCACAAAGACGAATCCGCGCTCCTTGAGGCCGTCGATGATGCCCGGCACGGCGGGCACCGTGCCCTTGTAGATGTCGTGCAGCAGGATGATGCCGTCCCGCTCGGTCTGGTCGAGGACCCGCTTGCGGATCAGTGCGGAGTCGTTCGTCGTGTAGTCCTTGGCGGTGACGCTCCAGAGGACCTCGGCCAGTCCCTCCTCGCGGGAGAGCTTGTTCACCTCGTCGTTGGTGCGTCCCTGCGGCGGCCGCATCAGCGTCGGCTTGTGGCCGATCAGCTTCTCTATCGCCTCGTTGGGCCTGCGCAGCTCCTCGCGCGCCTCGTCCGGGTCGATGTCCGTGAGGATCTTGTGCGACCAGGTGTGGCTGGCGACCTCGTGCCCCTCGGCGTCCATGCGCTTCACGAGCTCGGGGTACTTGGCTATGTGGTTCTTGCCGAGCGTGAAGAAGGTGGCGGGCACCTTCTCCTCCTTGAGGATGTCGAGCAGCCGCGCCGAGTTCTCGCTCGGACCGGCGTCGAAGGTCAGCGCGACGCACTTGGCCTTGCGGCAGTCGACCGTACCGAGCTTCACCCGGTTCACGGTGTTCGCGGCGGCCGCGTCCTTGCGGACGGAACTGGGCGACGTGGTGTCCAGCTTGGTGCATCCGGTGAGCGCCACGGCCAGTCCCAGCGAGGCGGCGGCCATAAAGGTGGGCACTGAAAGCAACCGGTTCGCGCGTCTCTTCATCTTGCTTTTCGCAGCAGGCATGCGAGCACTATACATAGTGTGTATACATCGAGTGCATAGTGGGGCGGCGAAGATCGCCGGGCGGTGGCTGAAGGGGTGCGGGGCGGTGGGCTCGGCCCAGGGTCTCGCCGCCGCCGACCGGGACGGCGCCTGAGCGGTCCCCGGCGATCGGCGGTGAACGCCGGGGACCGGCTCGTCAGGGCTCTCGGTGGCCGGTCGTCAGGCCGCTCATCCAGTTCTCCACGGCCGCGGCGCTCCGCGGCAGGCCCGCCGACAGGTTCTCGTTGCCGTCGGCCGTGACGAGGATGTCGTCCTCGATGCGCACCCCGATGCCGCGGTACTCCGGCGGCACGGTGAGATCGTCCGGCTGGAAGTACAGGCCGGGCTCGACGGTCAGCACCATGCCGGCCTCCAGTACGCCGCCGACGTACTCCCCGGTGCGCGCCTGGGCGCAGTCGTGCACATCGAGGCCGAGCATGTGTCCCGTGCCCGCCATGGTGAAGCGGCGCTGCAGCGCGAGATCGAAGACCCGCTCCGGGTCGCCCTCCAGGAGGCCCCACTCGACCAGTCTGTACGCGAGATGCCGCTGCGCCGCGTCATGGAAGTCCCGGTACGCCGCGCCGGGCTTCACGGCCGCGATGCCGGCCTCCTGCGCCTCGTACACCGCGTCGTAGATCTCGCGCTGGAGCGGGGTGAAGGTGCCGCTGATGGGGAGGGTGCGGGTGACGTCGGCGGTGTAGAGGGTACGGGTCTCCACGCCCGCGTCCAGGAGCAGGAGTTCGCCGGGGCGCACCGGCCCGTCGTTCTGGTCCCAGTGCATGATCGTGGCGTGCTCGCCCGCCGCGCAGATCGAGCCGTACCCGACGTCGTTGCCCTCCAGGCGGGCGCGGCGGAAGAAGGTGCCCTCGATCCAGCGCTCCGACGTGTCGACCGCGGTCGCCAACTCCCGTACGACATCGGTGAATCCGCGGACCGTGGAGTCCACGGCCTTGCGCAGCTCGCCGATCTCCCAGTCGTCCTTGACCAGCCGCAGCTCGGAGAGCGCCTCCTCCAGCTCGTCGTCGCGCCGCGCGTCGCTCGTCACGGCCGCCTCGAGCGCGGGGTCGTGGCCGCGCACGATGCGGGTCGGCGTTTCGGACGCCGCCAACTCCCCGGGCGCGTCGCGGACATCGCGGCAGGGCAGGCCGAAGAGCAGCTCGGACTCGGCGAGGCTGCGCCGCCTGCCCATCCACAGCTCGGCCGTCATGCCGGTCCAGAACTCGTCGCTCTCCCTGCTGTCGCGGGGCAGTTGGTACAGGTGCGCGTCATGGCCGCCGCCGGCGCGCGGTTCGAGGACCAGGGCGCAGTCCCGCGCCTGGTCGCCCGTCATGTGGACGTACGCGGAGTAGGGGCGGAAGGGGTAATGGCTGTCGTTGGAGCGGGTCTTGAGCTTCCCGGAGGGGATGATCAGGCGTTCCCCCGGGAAGCGCGCCGACAGCGCGGCGCGGCGGCGCGCGGCGTGCGCGGACTGCTCGTCGGGGCGCAGGTCCCGCCGCTCGGTGTCGGCCCAGCCCGTCCTCATCAGGGCGGAGAGCTCTTCGGAGATCCCGGGGTAGAGCGCGTTCTTGCGCCCCTCGGGCCTGGGCGCGGGCTTGTCGTCGAACTCGGCCATCCGGTCCACCTCTTCTGCCCGCCACGGGTCGCGTGCGGGCGTTCTCGACAGCGATGTCCACCAGCGTAGAGACCCTTGGCCCATAAAGGAACATGTGACATAGTACTGCTGTGACCAAGCGGCTGACCTGCGATGTTGTGGTTGTCGGCGCCGGGATGGTGGGCGCCGCATGTGCCTTGTACGCGGCTCGGGCCGGACTGTCCGTCGTCCTGCTCGACCGGGGTCCGGTGGCCGGCGGCACCACCGGGTCCGGCGAGGGAAACCTGCTCGTCTCCGACAAGGAACCGGGCCCGGAACTCGAACTGGCCCTGCTCTCCGGGCGGTTGTGGAGCGAACTCGCCGCCGAGCCGGGCCTCGGGGCGAGCGTCGAGTACGAGGCCAAGGGCGGCGTCGTGGTCGCCTCGTCGGGTGAAGGGCTCGCCGCGCTGGGGGAGTTCGCCGCGGGGCAGCGTGCCGCCGGGGTCGACGCGCGCCCCGTCACGGCCGCCGAACTGCGCGAACTGGAACCGCATCTCGCCCCCGACGCGGCCGGTGGCGTCCACTACCCGCAGGACAGCCAGGTGATGCCGACCCTCGCCGCCGCCCAACTGGTGCGCAGGGCAAGGGAGTCGGGGGCCCGGCTGGGCACGGGCTGGACCGTCACCGCGGTGCTGCGCGACGCGGGCGGCACGGTGTACGGCGTCCGCACCGACCGGGGCGAGGTGCACGCCCCCGCCGTGGTGAACGCGGCGGGCACCTGGGGCGGCGACCTCGCCGCCCTCGCGGGAGTCCGCCTCCCGGTCCTGCCCCGGCGGGGATACGTCCTGGTCACCGAGCCGCTGTCGCGCATGGTCCGGCACAAGGTGTACGCCGCCGACTATGTGGCCGACGTGGCCAGCGAGTCCGCCGCGCTGCAGACCTCACCGGTGGTCGAGGGCACGGCCGCGGGCCCCGTCCTCATCGGGGCGAGCCGGGAACGGGTCGGCTTCGACCGGAGCTTCTCCCTGCCGGTCCTCCGTGCCCTCGCCGCCGGGGCGAACCGACTCTTCCCGTTCCTGAGGGACGTCCGCGCGATGCGCGCCTACGTGGGCTTCCGCCCCTACCTCCCGGACCATCTGCCCGCCATCGGCCCGGACGCGCGGGCGCCGGGCCTGCTCCATGCCTGCGGCCACGAGGGCGCGGGCATCGGACTCGCCACGGGGACGGGGTACTTGATCGCCCAGGCCCTGCTCGGGGCGAGCCCCGAGCTACGGCTCGAACCGTTCCGCCCCGACCGATTCGCCGAGGAGGCGTCGTGAGCAAGCGCAGTCACGTGGACGCAGCGAGCGGCCGCACTCCCATCGACCTCGTCCGCGCCCGCCCCGCACCCGCGCACACCGTCACCTTCGACGGCCGCGAGATCCCGGCCCTGCCCGGCCAGACCGTCGCCGCCGCACTGTGGTCGGCGGGCATCACCGCCTGGCGCGACACCCGGCGCGGCGGAGAGCGGCGCGGCGTCTTCTGCGGGATCGGCGTCTGCTTCGACTGCCTGGTCACCGTCAACGGCCGCCCCAATCAACGGGCTTGCCTGGTCCCCGCCGCTCCCGGCGACGAGATCGGCACCCAGAACGGGACCGGTCACGCCGGAGCGGGGGAGCGGCGATGACGACGCTCGCCGTGATCGGCGCGGGCCCCGCCGGACTCGCGGCAGCGCTGGCAGCCGCGGACCGGGGCATCCACGTACGCCTGGTCGACGCGGGCGCTCAGCCGGGCGGCCAGTTCTACCGGCAGCCCGCCCGAGCCCTCGGCGCGCGCCGGCCGCAGGCGCTGCACCACGGGTGGCGCACATGGGAACGGCTGCGGGACGGCCTCGCGCGACATGTCGCGGCAGGGCGTGTCACACATCTGACGGAACATCATGTCTGGTTCGTCGAACGCCGGGAGGCTGCGCGCGACAGCTTCGTCGTGCACGCGCTGCTCGGTCCGGAGCAGGAAGAACCCGCGGCCGTGCGCGCCGACGCCGTGCTGCTCGCCACCGGTGGGTACGAGAAGGTGCTGCCGTTCCCCGGCTGGACGCTGCCCGGCGTGCTCACCGCCGGCGGGGCGCAGGCCATGCTCAAGGGCGGCCTCGTGCTGCCCGGCCGCAGGGCCGTGGTCGCCGGGACGGGGCCGCTGCTCATGCCGGTCGCCGTCGGGCTCGCCGCGGCAGGGGCCGACGTCGCGGCGCTGGTCGAGTCCGGCGGGCCGAAGGGCGCGGCACGGCACGCCGCCGCCCTCGCGGCCCACCCCGCCAAGCTCGCCGAGGGCGCACAGTACGCGGCCGAACTCCTGCGCCACCGCGTCCCGTTGCTCGCACGCCACACCGTCGTCGAGGCCCATGGCAAGGACCGCGTCGAAGCGGTGACCGTCGCCCCGCTCGACCCGGCGGGGCGCGTCGCACCCGGCACCGGACGGCGCATCGCCTGCGACACCCTCGCCGTCGGCCACGGCATGCTGCCGCACACCGACCTCGCCGAGGCGCTCGGCTGCCGGATCGAGGAGGCGGGCGTCGCCGTCGACGCCGAGCAGCGCACCGACGTGCCCGGCGTCTGGGCGGCGGGCGAGGCCACCGGCATCGGCGGCGCCGCCCTCTCGCTCGCCGAGGGACACATCGCGGGACGTTCGGCCGCCGCCCGCCTGCGCGGACGTACGCCCGACCCGGCCGAATGGGCCGCGGCCGCCAAGTCCCGTACCGCGGCACGGAAGTTCGCCGCGGCGCTGGACGCCGTGTACGTCCCGCCCGCGCACTGGACCGAGCAGCTGCGGGACGACACGCTGGTGTGCCGCTGCGAGGAGGTGCCCGCGTCGGCCGTCCGCGAGGCCGTCGACGAGCTCGGCGCCACGGACGTCCGCACCGTCAAGCTCCTGACCCGCGCCGGGATGGGCTGGTGCCAGGGCCGGATGTGCGGTCCTGCCGTCGCCGGACTGGCGGGCTGCGCGCAGCCGCCCGCGCGCAGACCCTTCGCCAGGCCCGTGCCGCTGGGGGTGCTCGCCGAGGCGGGCGACGAAGCGGCCACGCCTGATCCGTAGGGCGCGTCCCGACCACCAGACCCGCACCACATCGCACAGCACGGCACCACGTAGCACAGCACGGCACCACATCGCACAGCACGGCACAGCACCACATCGCACAGCACGGCACAGCACCGCACCGCATCGAGAAGGGACCACCCCATGACCGCGTCCGGTCACCGCCCCTGGCACGGCGTCCTCGTCGCCACCGCGCTGCCCCTGAACGACGACCTTTCCGTGGACTACGGCGCCTTCGCCGAGCACTGCGCCTGGCTCGTGGAGAACGGCTGCGACGGTGTCGTGCCCAACGGCTCCCTCGGCGAGTACCAGGTCCTCACGCCCGAGGAGCGCGCCAAGGTCGTGGAGACCGCCGTCGCCGCCGTCGGCGGGCAGCGGGTGATGCCCGGCGTCGCCGCCTACGGCTCGGCGGAGGCGCGCCGCTGGGCCGAGCAGGCCAGGGACGCGGGCTGCGCTTCGGTGATGCTGCTTCCGCCGAACGCCTACCGCGCCGACGAGCGCTCCGTCCTCGACCACTACCGCGAGGTCGCCGGGGCGGGCATCCCCGTGGTGGCGTACAACAACCCCATCGACACCAAGGTCGACCTGGAGCCCGAACTCCTCGCGAAGCTGCACGGCGAGGGGTACGTGCACGCCGTCAAGGAGTTCTCCGGAGACGTCCGGCGCGCCTACCGCATCGCCGAACTCGCCCCGGAACTCGACCTGTTGATCGGCGCCGACGACGTACTGCTCGAACTCGCCCTGGCCGGCGCCAAGGGCTGGGTCGCGGGCTACCCGAACGCGCTGCCCGCCGCTTCGGCCGAGCTGTACCGCGCGGCGGTGGCCGGTGAGCTGGCCACGGCGCGGGAGCTGTACCGGGAGCTGCACGCGCTGCTCCGCTGGGACTCCAGGCCCGAGTTCGTGCAGGCCATCAAGTTGTCCATGGACATCGTCGGGCGGCACGGCGGCCCCTGCCGGCCGCCGCGCGTGCCGCTCCTGCCGGACCAGGAGAAGGCGGTGCGCGCCGCCACCGAACGGGCCGTCGCCGCCGGGCTCGCCTGAGGGTCTTATCGCCTACGAAGGGTTCCGACATGCGCAGCAAACTCGTCCTGCACGCGGTCGACTCGCACACCGAGGGGATGCCGACGCGGGTGATCACCGGCGGCATCGGCACCGTCCCCGGCGCGACGATGAACGAGCGCAGGCTCTACTTCCGCGAGCACCGCGACGACATCAAGCAGCTCCTGATGAACGAGCCGCGCGGGCACGCCGCGATGAGCGGCGCGATCCTCCAGCCGCCGAGCAGGCCCGACTGCGACTACGGCGTGATCTACATCGAGGTCTCGGGCTATCTGCCGATGTGCGGGCACGGCACCATCGGCGTCGCCACCGTCCTCGTCGAGACCGGCATGGTCGAGGTGGTGGAGCCCGTCACCACGATCCGGCTCGACACTCCGGCGGGTGTTGTCGTCGCCGAGGTCGCGGTCGAGAACGGCGCGGCGAAGGCCGTCACGCTGCAGAACGTGCCGTCGTTCTCCGTCGCCCTCGACCGGAAGATCACCCTGCCCGACGGCCGAACGGTGACGTACGACCTGGCCTACGGCGGCAACTTCTACGCGATCCTGCCGCTCGACCAGTTCGGCCTGCCCTTCGACCGCGGCCGCAAGGACGACATCCTCGCGGCCGGGCTCTCCCTGATGGCGGCGATCAACGCGGAGGACGAGCCGGTGCACCCCGACGACCCCTCCATCCGCGGCTGCCACCACGTCCACCTCTACGCGCCGGGCTCCACCGCCCGGCACTCACGGCACGCCATGGCGATCCACCCCGGCTGGTTCGACCGCTCGCCGTGCGGCACCGGGACCAGCGCGCGCATGGCGCAGTTGCACGCACGGGGCGAGCTGCCCCTGGAGACCGAGTTCGTCAATGAATCCTTCATCGGTACGCGGTTCAGCGGGCGCCTGCTGGGGACCACCGAAGTGGCGGGCATCCCCGCCGTGCTGCCCAGCTTCACGGGGCGGGCCTGGGTGACGGGCACCGCCCAGTACCTTCTCGACCCGGACGACCCCTTCCCGGCGGGGTTCGTCCTGTAGCCACTTGGGATACTCGTGGCACGTGACATGGCATCAAGGAGGCCGACCCCCATGACCGACCGGCGCAGCAGTGCCCCGTCCGCCGCGCCGTCGGCCCTGCCCAGCCTCGGCGGGACGCGCAGCAGTTACCGCGAGCGGGTCGCGGACGCGCTGCGGGCCGCGCTGATCGCGGGGGAGCTGCGGCCCGGCGAGGTCTACTCCGCCCCGACGCTCGCCTCGCGCTTCGGCGTCTCGGCGACGCCGGTGCGCGAGGCGATGCTCGACCTGGTCAAGGAGGGGCTCGTCGACACGGTGCCGAACAAGGGCTTCCGGGTCACCGCGGTCTCCACGAAGCAGCTCGACGAGTACAAGCACATCCGCGCGCTGATCGAGATCCCGACCACGGCCGAGCTGGCGACGACCGCCGATCCGGCCGCCCTGGAGGCGCTGCGGCCGGTGGCGCGGGAGATCGTCACCGCCGCCGCCAAGGGCGACCTGATCGCGTACGTCGAGGCGGACATCCGCTTCCACCTGGGCCTGCTCGCCCTCTCCGGCAACGACCATCTGGTCGAGGTGGTCGGCGACCTGCGCAAGCGCTCCCGCCTCTACGGACTGCAGGCGCTGGTCGACGCGGGCCGCCTGGAGGCGTCGGCCGAGGAACACCTGGAGATCCTCGACGCCCTGCTGGCCCGCGACGAGGCGGCCGTGCGAGCGGTGATGACCCGCCACCTGGGGCACGTACGGGGCATGTGGGCGGCCGAGTGACCCGACGGCCCCAGCCCGAGTGACTCGGCCGCCCGAGCGGGCGCGAGGTCCCGCCGCCCGGGCCGTGTGCGTGGTTACGGGCGGCCGAGTGGCCCGGCCGCCCCCAGCGCTCCGCCGTCAGCGGTGCGTCCTCAGTTCGGGCCAGGGATCAGGAACAGGTGGATCGACTGGTCCTTGACGCGGTGGAGCTTGTTGTCCGGGCCCTTCTTCGCGCGGTCCGAGACCACCACCACATGGTCGGCCGAGACCCAGGACACGCCCTCCGGGTTGCCGTAGGCCAGCCGGCCCTTGGCGTCCCTCGGCAGGTGGTAGACCGTGCCCTCGTCCACCTCCCACTTCTTCGTCGACAGGCGGCCCACCCACAGCGCGGACGACGCCTGCGACAGGACGGCGATCCTGCCGTCCTCGCGCACGGACACGCTCGCGTAGTCCTCGAAGGGCAGCGAGGCGGGCAGCCGGATCGTCGCCGCGTGGTCCCACTGCCTGCGACCGCGCTTGAAGACCTGGATGCGTCCGCCGCCCGGCCGCCGGCCCTCCTTGCCGCCCGCGCACCGGTTCCCCTCGCACAGGCCGAGCAGATACGCCGTGCCCTGCCGCTCGACCCAGTCCAGGCCCTCCATGCCCTTGTTGGCGTCCGTCAGCGTGAAGTCCAGCCACGTCGAGCTGGTCGGGCGCAGCTTCGCGTCGTACTCCTGGACCCGCGCGCGAAAGCCCTTCGGCTTGACCGGGACGGCCTCGCTCAGCGCGAAGTAGTGGTCGCGCCGCTCGTCGTGGGCGAGATCCTCGTACCCCTCGACCTTCCGCGAATTCCCCGCGGCCTTGCTCAGCTTGAGGGCGCGGACCCCGTTCTCCGGGGCCTTCGGCGACAGCTCGCTGCTGATCCGGATGAGCGAGGTCAGGTTGTCGCAGACGACCAGGAACACGCCGTCGCGGTAGATGACGCCGCTCGCCTCCAGGCGGGTGCCCGCGACCTTGCCGATCAGCTCCTGGATCTTGGCCTCCTTGACCAGACGCAAGGTCTGCGGCTCGGCCTTCTTCGTCTTCTTCGCTGCCGTCATGAGGGGAGCACCTCCATCGCGCCGGGGAACAGGGCCCCGCTCGCTCCGTTGGGATAGGTCTTGCGCAGCTCGGCGAGCTGCTGCCGGGCGTGGTCGTAGCGCATCCGGGTGTAGTGGTAGATCCCGTAGGTGAACTGGGAGCCCCGGCTGAGCTCCCACTGTCGGTAGCCCGCCCGGTAGACCTCGTCGTTGCTGAACTGCCGCCCGGTGAAGGGCTGTCCGTGCGGTGTCGCCGACTCCCCGTACGCGGCGGACGAGACCAGCTGCCAGAGCCCTTCGGCCTGCCCCGAGCCCTCGGCGCCGATCAGCGCGGCCACCTTCTCCGGGCCGAACTCGGTGTCCAGGAGGAACTCCAGGTGGTCGAGGTAGTACTGGCAGAAGTCGTGGTGCCGCAGCAGGTTGCTGAAGAGCGGCAGCCGGGAGACCTCGTGCGGGGCGTGCGTGATCCGGCAGTAGTTCCGGGTCATCGCCGGCCAGTCGAGGAGATCGGTGTACTGCCACGGCGTACCGAAGAAGTCGATGCCCGAGCTGTTGTCGTAGTCCCACGGGATGAACGTGAAGTACGGACGGTCGGTGAAGCCGTTCGGGTCGCCCGCCCGGCCCGAGTTGTACAGGTAGTAGTTCGACGGGGTCGCGAAATAGTTGTCCCAGCTGCCTAGCAGCACATTGGCGCCGGCCCAGCGCAGGAAGGCGCGGACGTTCAGCACCCGCTCGACCGACTCGCGGAACGCGTCTGAGGCGAACCGGTCGTCGCCACCCGGCAGTTGCACCCCGTTGACGGTCCGGATCAGGGCGGCCAGATCGTCGTAGGTGTTGGCGGCCGGGTCGTCCTCGTTGGTCTTCAGACGGTACGTACGGTCGTCCTCGTGGCTGCCCGCGGTGAAGTACTGGCGGCCGCCGTCGCCGCCGTCCGTGCCGGAGCGGTGCTCCAGGGTCGCGCAGCCGACGTCGCCGCAGTACGCCTTGTAGAGGTTGCCCGCCGAGTTCTTGCCGAAGTGGTCCTTCAGGAACTTCTTGTCGACCTGCTCGACGACCGAATACAGGCCCATGTAGCGGTCGTTGACGGAGAACGTCGCGTACGTGTGCTGCGCCGCCGGAATTCCCGCGCGGTCGAGCAGCCGCCAGGCGATCGCCTCGCGCATCTGTGAGGGGTCGTTGTACATCGACTTGAGGTTGAGCCGCTCCATTCCGTAGAGCCGGTCCTCGCTCTCGCCGATCTCGAAGTCGACCTTCCAGGAGCGCTTGGGCGCGTGGGCGGTCATGTTGCCGCTGTTGACCATCGAGAAGGCGCCGGTCGACAGGAGCAGGCTGTCCGGCGTGCGGCTCATCGCCAGGCTCAGCCGGGCGCCCGGCGGCGCCACCATCACGTCGTCGGCCGTCCATGTGTCCTGCGGCCAGCCGGTGACCTTGACCTGATACATCTCCTGAGCGAAGAACTCCTCTTTGCTCTGCGCCTTGTCGATGAGTATCTGCACCATCCTGCCCACGTGCGTGGACTCCCCGTCCCCGCCGAGCAGCACGAGCCTGCCGTCCTCCGCCTCGTCCCCCTGCCAGCCGAGCAGCAGGTCGTAGAGCAGACCGAACTCGGCCTTCGACCGCAGGACGTCGTCCTCCGGGCCCGCCGCGGTGTTGGCATTCATGGCGAGCGTGAGCTGCATGCCCCGCGGCAGCATGGAGATCACGATGGCCTGGTTCTTGAACGTGTCCTGGAACGTTCCCTTGTCGATGGTCCTGTCCACACCGGCCTCCCAGGGGGTGAACTCCCTCTCTACGCCCGGTGGTTCAAGACCGCCAGGCAGAGAATCGGCCCTGTGCCCACAAGGCCCCTCCGGCGGGAACCGTCCGCCGGAGGGACCTCAGCCGTGCACTCGCGTCACACGCCGATGATCCTGATCGACGGGTGGATCGCCGTGTTCAGGTACAGCTTCTCCTTCTTGCGCTCCTGCTCCAGCTCCATCACGAGCCGGTAGCGGTACAAGCCGGGCTTGGCGTTGCCAAGGACCGTGCCCGCCCAGTAGTAGTAGACCGGCGTGAACGGGTCGCGGATGCGGTCCGGCATCCCGTAGATCTTCAGCTCCGTGAAGATCTTCCGCTCGGCCACGTCCTCCTCGTCACCCAGCTCGGTGTCGAGGAACGTGATGTTGTTGATCTTCGGCATGGGCGGCCAGGTGCCGTCCGTGCGCTTCTCCATGTCGAGCGGACGCACGATCCAGTTCAGGACCTGCCCCTGCTTGCACACGGTCTCCAGGGACGAAGTGCCCTGCCCGCGCCCGCCGATGCTGTTGTCCATCATGTACATCGAGTCGCTCAGCGAGCCCGTCTCCGTCGCCCGCTCCATGTTGATGAGCGTGACGATGTTGAGCTGCACCGAGTTCAGCTGCCCGGGGTTCTGCTTCTGCTGCACGCTGCTGGTCAACACTCCTCCTTCGCGTACGCCGCCATCTGGGGCCCTAGCCGACGAGGGACGACGACAGGGTGGTGGCGATCGGTTCGTCCCTCGTGCCGAGCTTGAACTTGATCTCGTACGGGACGTTGGTCGCGTCTTTCTTCAGCGTCCCGATCCAGTACGTGACGTCCGTGCCCGGATAGGTCTTGCGCTCCGGCTCGCAGATGTCGCTGTCCATCACGATGTCGTCGATGGCGACATACGCCTCGCACTCCAGCGCGAGGGCGTTCCACAGGAGTTGGTCGCCCTTCTTCGCCTTGGTCCGCAGCTGCTCGGTGCCGAAACCGGCCGAGCCCCCGGACTTGTTCGTGTCGTACATGTACAGGTGGCCCTGCATGTTTCCGGCCGCGAGGGCGCCCACGCAGTCCACGACCGCGGTGATCGAGATGGGCCGCTTCGCGGAACTCTCCCGCTGCCTCGGCTTGGTGGTCATCTGCTCCTCCTTCTGGCTTCCGCTCGGTGCTTCTCGCGCGACGTGGTCAGACAGCGCCCGGCCGGACACCGGACCCCGGCGGGATGGGCAGGATGCCCATGCCCGCCTTCGTGAACGCGTTGCGCCTCGGCTCCGAGGTGATCTTGAGGGTCGAGGGGCAGGTCAGGTTGACCGCCTCCCAGCGCAGCTCGCCGTTGAGGCCCACCAGCTTGTGCAACTGGATGCGCATCACGTACGAGTAGGTGCCGGGCCGTGACGTGTCGACGGTCGCCGACCAGTACCAGCCGTCGGTGACCAGGTCCGGGGAGCCGTACTCCGCCGGATACATGATCTTCGAGTCGACCGCCTCGCCGTAGATGTCGGTGATCACCGGTGCGGGGTAGGTGTACGCCCCGGTGTTCTCCTCGGTGACGACCTGACCGGTGACGTCCAGGATCTTCTGGCCCGACAGCCGGCCGCGGGTGCGCCGCGTGGTCTTGACGCGGGCGCCGACCGTCTTGCGGATCTGGCTGAGCTGCTCGGCCTGGTCGGTGCCGGCGACCGAGGACTTGGTCGCCAGGTCCTGCAGATCGGCCAGTGCCTTCTCGTCGCTCTGCCGCGCCCGGTCGAACTCATAGCCGCGGGGCACGGTCGGCGGGATCGAACCGAGGCTGTAGGGCAGCCAGTTGAGGACCTGCTCGCTGGCCTGCGAGCCGTCCCGCCAGTAGGAGCCGTTGATCGCCGTGACCAGCTCGCCGGTTCCCTGGTTCTCGGAACCCTGCAGCTTCATGTTGTCGAACAGGTAGGTGTTGCCGTCGAGTGACTCGGACTCCAGCGCGCTGCCGACGTCCACGAGCACGATGATCGCCAATTGTTGGGGCATGATTCCGCCTTCGTCGTCGTTCCAGGCCCTTGCCGTCGCGCTGCGGCTGCTACTGACACATCAACGCGGGTGTATCGACGTGCATCACGCTGTTGCTGCCCTCGTACATCTGGAGCTCCAGGCGGTAGCGGTAGGCCACCCCCGGCGTCAGCCAGCTGGGGACCACGCCGGTCCAGACGTCGAGGTCGAGCTTGTCGCCCTCGGCGTGGCTGCCCGCCGCCGAGGGGGGCTGCGCGTGCCCGGTCACCGGCGGCTGGCCCGGGATCTGACCGGGCGTCTGCGCGGGCGGCTGCGCCGGCACGGCGGACTGGCCGGCCGGCACGAACGAGATGTTCTTGATCTCGACCGGCGTCTGCAGGTCCACGGCGAGCGCCGACCACGACACGACCTGGCCCGGCTTGACGACGGTGCACAGGTTCGGCGTCCCCTGGTGGGCGCTGTTGTGTGCCCCGTCGTCGATCATGCAGAGGTTGCCCTCCTGCAGGGTGCTGGCCGACAGCGCCCCGATGACGTCCACGACCGCCACGATGTTCACTTGCGGTTTCATCCTCACTCCTTCTGTTGAGGTCAACCCCGGTCCCGGACCAGCGGGACCTTCCCGACCGCCGTCCGTTCGATCTCCGTGGACAGCCGGGGCACGAACTTGAGCTGGAAGCTGTAGCCCGTCTTCTCGATCGACGCGGGGTTCGCCTCGCCGTGGTTGAAGAGCGACAGCGAGCGCGGCAGCGCGTTCACGAAGACCTGCTGGACCCCGTAGGGGCCGAGCGTGGTGTCCGTCCGGTACGTCAGACCCAGTACGTCGTCCACCGAGGCGAACAGCGTGATGGTCCGGCCCTCGCGGTTGTTGACGAACTGCACCTCGTGCGCCACCGCGTCCAGGTCCACCGCCTCGACCGCCCGCAGCTCGTCACGGACCGAGGCGTAGGCGCGCGCGGCGGAGTACTGGCTGTCGTTGATGTGCAGCACGTCGCCGGTGCGTCCCGCGAACTCGAACCGCTGGGTCTTGAGGCCGGGCCCCTCGGTCCTGCGCCGCCGGATCATCCGGTCGCCCAGCTTCAGCCGGAGCAGCGGCGCCTCGTGCGCGTGCAGCCGCGTCACGACGAGCTCGCCCTCCTCGCCCTCCGCGACCCAGCGCCCCTCGTCGTCGACGATCTCGATGAAGTGCAGTCCCGGTACGGCGGACAGATACGGCGACGCGGCGTCGAGCTGCAGCCCGATGGTCTCCGCCTGGGTCGCGGCGAAGTAGCTGAGGATCGACAGGTTCGGGTACAGCGCCTTCAGCTCGACCCGCTTGCGCTGCGAGAGCACCCCGCTGCCGTACAGCGCGACGCGGAAACTCTCCCTGGACTCCTGGCGCATCCCCGCGCCCAGCTCGCTGAGGATGCCGATGCCCGCGGAGATCCCCATCAGGGCCTTGGGGCCCTTGTAGGAGAACATGTGCTCAAGGACGGGGGCCGTGACGGGGCCCGCACCGACGTAGTTGACGCCCGGCACATGTGACAGGACGCCGCCCACCATGGTGCCGCTGCTCCACATCTGGTAGTCGGCCAGCGTGGTGAAGAGCCACTTGGGGTCGGTGCCCGCGAGGTGCTCGGCGAGCTGGTAGGCGCCCATGAAGCGGCCGGCGATCTCGTAGGTGTCCTTCAACTCCCGCAGGGAGTAGACGACTTCGAGCGGGCTGCCGCCGCTGGTGCCGCCGCTGGCGACGACCTCGAACTCGCCGCGGGTGAGCGGGACGACCATGCCGGGGCGCGTGTCCATGAAGAAGTCGCGCTGTACGTCCTTGTCCGACAGCGGGATGCTCTGCCAGGCCTCGAACGACTCGGGTGCCCCCACGGTGCCGGCGCCGTAGAGCCGTTCGCGCCACATCGGGTTGAGCAGCACGGTGTTCACCATCTGCTGCAGCCGGCGCAGCACGAGCGCGTCCTGGATCTCGTGGGAGACCTCGCTGTACGGCGCCTGGCAGACCCGCTCGCATTCCTGGAGTTTGCTCGCGAACGAGGGAAGCAACGTTACGGCTTCAACCGATTCGGGGCGCAGCTCCCAGTCGGGGATCAGCCAATGGGCCAGTTCGGTCGGTCCGCCGGGAGTGTTCGCGGCCGGTGGCAGATGTGTGGCCTGTGGAACATGCGATGTACTCAACACCCGTCCCCTCTAAGTTGTTTCCGTGCCCGATTCGCGCTCGAGAATTTCCTGTCCGGTGTTCCTGATCTCAGAGATCAGCATCCGGACGTGCCCATCGGTGATCTGATGGTTCATCATGACCACCCGCAGCGCGGCGACTCCATCGAGGTCGACCTTGGAGATGAAGAAGTTTCCGCGGAATTTGACGCGATTTCGAATGGCGATCTGGAGGCTGTGCACATCCTCCTTCCTGAGCCCTGCCGGGTGATATCGGAAGCACAGGATGTTCGCCTCCGGGCGGTGCGGTGTCTCGAAATCCGGATCAGCCCGCAGGATTCCATGGGCCTTCTCCGTCAATCGGCAGAGATATTCGATCTTCTCCGCGAACAGAGCCGGTCCATACATGGCCCAAAGCGTCCACAGGGTCATGATCATCGGGCGCTTCGTGCACTCGAAGTTCTTGCCCCCGCTGTCGTACGCGGTGTATATGTCCGGCTCCTCGTCGAACACATAACTGGCCTTCTGCCGGAACGCGGCGCGGCAGGTCTCCTTGTCCCGGTAGAAGAGCATCGTGCAGGGCGACGGCACGAACATCATTTTGTGCGCGTCCCAGGTCAGGGAATCCGCCTTCTCGATTCCCCGCAGCTTCTCGCGGTACGCGTCCGACACCAGGAGGCTCGCGCCGTGCGCACCGTCGACATGCAGCCAGAGGTTGAATTCCCTGGCTATTTCGGCGAGTTCGTCGATCGGGTCGAAGGCGCCGACGGAGGTGCCGCCGGCCGACACGACGAGGCAGAACACCTTCAGGTTCTGCCGCTCGGCCGCGGCCAGGGCAGGGCGCGCGTCGGCCACCGAGATCTGCCCCCGCGCGTTGAGCGGAAGCCGGACCAGCTGGGCCTCGCCGATGCCCATGACGCCGGCCGCGCGGGCCACGCTGTAGTGCACGTCCGCGCCCACCGCGATGGCCGGCCTCGGCTGGCCGCGCAGGCTGGAGCCGCCGTCCGACCAGTAGCCCGGGAGCTTCTGGCTGCGGGCCGCGAGCAGTGCGGTGAGATTGGCCAGCGACCCGCCTGACGTGGTCACCATCGTGAACCGCTCGGGGTCCCAGCCGATGTACCGGTTGAGCTCGTCGGCCATGATCCGCTCGACCACGTTGGGCAGTTGGGCCGCCTCGTAGAACGAGGCCGGCTGGTTGATCACCGAGCTGACGAAGTCGATGACGCCCGCGAGCGGGACGACGCCCGAGAACTGCCGGCCCATGTATCCGGGTGAGTGCACCTGGATGCCGGTCCTGATGTACAGGTCGATGATCCCTGCGAGCTTCTCCTCGTCGTACGCCGCCACGCTCTCGCGCTCCGTGGTCATCAGTGCCCGTGCGGCCTGAGACAGCCTGGCCGGATCGGTGAGCTCGAGACCCCTGATGGAGAGATCGGAGAGGTGTTTCTCCAACTTCGCCAGAGCGGTTTCGGATGTCTCCCGGAAGAGTTGGGCGTCAAACGCGTCGAGCAGTAGCCCGCTGCCTTCGGAAGCGGGCAGCAGCGCGCTTCCTTCGGACATGGGATTCTTCGGCCGAGATTCCGTCACGAGGGTCTCCTTCACAAAGTCCCTGTGTTGCCCGACATGGAATGTGGGCGGGTGTGACCTGTACGGCATCAAGGGATTTCGCGCATGCCGATTTCCTTTGTCAGATACCTGTTCGGACCTGCTGAGCGCATGCCTGAAGCATGCCGAGTGCATGCCGATGGGCAGAAGGACTTCACTCTCGATGCGACGGCCCGGCTGGTCAAGTCGGAAGTCCGCATCAGTTCCGGTGGTCCGCGTTCCGCGGTGTCCTTACGGAACTCCCTCGAAAGAACAGCCTTTGTTGTTACAGGGCGGCGCGTGCACCCCCCGGCTTTTCGCGCCACGCCCGCATGGTCGGCTTCTACCCCCCTTGTGCCCCTGTCTCCCCCCACCGGAGCAACCGTAGGGCCTCACGTTTCTCCGATGTGACCCTTTCAACGGTCTGTCCAAAAATAAGGGGCACCCCCTGACGTCCCGTCATCACATCTTGGCCGCATCCGTGTTCACACTCGTCCCAGCCGTACGGCTGCCCCCGAAGTGTTCCGGACAGGGCGCCGCGTCGCGGATCACGGGCCTGCCGGGCGTGAAGGGGCGCTATGGCGATGGCCACCGACGGGTAACAAATGATTTTTGCCATTGTCATGTGTCCGTCGAATTACCGACTAAGTCGCCGGTGGAGCGTCCGATTCTGGTGGGGTGAACTTTCGGACGGATCAATTGATCGATATTTCAACCGATGTGACGGACGGCCGACGCCATCCTTCGAATCCCTTCGGCGAGAATCTCGGGGGAGGTCGCCAGATTGAGGCGGACGAAGCCGGTGCCGCCCGACCCGAAGGGGGAACCCGAACTGAGGGCGACGCGGCCCTTCTCCAGGAAGACGGCGGCGGGATCCTCGCCCAGACCGAGCTCCCGGCAGTCCAGCCAGGACAGGTAGGTGGCCTGGCCGGGACGGTGCCGGACGCCCGGCAGCCGCTCGCGCAGCAGCTCGCCGAGCAGCCGGCGGTTCTCGTCGACACCGCGAAGGAGCGCGTCCAGCCAGTCCCCGCCGTGCCACAGGGCGGCGGTGTGCGCGATGACGCCGAGATGGCTGGGGCCATGGCTCACCTCCTCGGGGATCCGGGCCAAGTCGGCTGCCGCCTCGGGCCCCGCGACGGCGACGGCGGCCTTGAGCCCGGCGAGGTTCCACGCCTTGGACGCGGACAGGAGCGAGAGCCCGTTCTCGCCACCCGGCACACTCAGATATGGGACGAACCGGGCGCCCTCCGCGACGATCGGCGCATGGATCTCGTCCACGACGACCCGCACGCCGTACCGCCGCGCGAGCCGCGCCACATCGGCGAGTTCACCGGCGGTGTGCAGGGTGCCGGTCGGATTGTGCGGGCTGCACAGCAGATACACGGGCCGCCGCCCAAGACGCAGGGCCTCCCGGAAGGCGGCTTCGAGAGCGACGAGACCGATCCGCCCCGCCTCGTCCAGCGGCGCCTCGACGACCGGCCGCCCGTCGCTCCGTATGAACTGGTAGAAGGGCGGATACACAGGACAGTTGACGACGACGGGGTCCCCGGGACCGGAGACCAGCTTCAGCATCTCGACGATGCCGAGCATCACATCGGGCACGATCGCCGTACGCCCGACGTCGAGCCCCTCCCACCCCCACCGCCGCGCGGCGAACCCGGCGAGCGCCTGCGCGTACCCGTTCCCCGCCGGATACCCCGTGTCCCCCCGCTCCACCGCGTCCCGGATCGCCCGCGCCACCGGCTCGGCGAGCGGCACGTCCATCTCCGCGACCCACAGCGGCAGAACGTCCTGCGGGTAGGCCCGCCACTTCATGCTCGTACGCTCCCGCAGCTGCTCCAAGGTCAGCTGCCGCAGGGGGTTGGGGGGACGGGACGCGGTGAGGTGGTTCGGCGCGTGATCCATGGGGCGAGGGTAGGCGGGAGGCGTACCCAGTCACAGGCCCGTGCGCCCCCGGCCAGTAGAGTTCAGCTCCGTTGTTCCTCTGACGTCGCCCTTTTGCGCCATCCCCCCTCTGAACGCTCCCCAACCACGAGGTGTCCTGCAGTGAGCCCCGCACCACCGGGACCGTCCGGCACCGTGAGCGTCGTCGGGATCGGGGCCGACGGATGGGACGGCATCGCGGACGGGCCCCGTGCCGTGCTGGCGCGGGCCGAGGTACTGATCGGCGGGCCCCGGCAGCTCGACCTGCTGCCGGCCGAGTGCGCCGGGGAGCGGATCGCCTGGCCCTCGCCGCTGCGGCCCGCCGTCCCCGGGATACTCGCCGCCCATGCCGGACGCCGCGTCGCCGTCCTGGCCAGCGGCGACCCCATGTTCTACGGGATCGGGCGCGCGCTCGTCGAAGAGCTCGGCGCCGACGCCGTGCGCGTACTGCCGCACCCCTCCTCCGTCTCCTACGCCTGCGCCCGCCTCGGCTGGCCGCTGGAGGACACCGAGATCGTCACCCTCGTGGGGAGGCCGACCGCGCGGCTCGCCGCCGCCCTGCACGAAGGGCGCCGACTGCTGGTCCTCAGCGCGGACGCCACCACCCCCGGCGAGGTCGCCGCCCTGCTGCGCGACCGCGGCTTCGGACCGAGCCGGATGCGCGTACTCGAACGGCTCGGCGACGAGCTGGAACGTACGACGGACGAGACCTCCGCCGACGCGTGGCACCGCGCGGCAGGCGACCCCCTCAACATCGTCGCCGTCGCCTGCCGACGCGCCCCGGACGCACTGCGGATCGGCGCCGTGCCGGGGCTCGCGGACGAGGCGTACGAGCACGACGGCCAGCTCACCAAGCGGCATGTGCGGGCCGCCACGCTCGGTGCGCTCGCCCCCGCCCCCGGCGAACTGCTCTGGGACATCGGCGGCGGCTCCGGGTCGATCGGCATCGAATGGATGCGGACCCACCCCGCGTGCCGGGCCGTCGCCGTCGAACGTGATCCCGTGCGCGCCGAGCGGATCACCCGCAACGCCGAGCGGCTCGGGGTGCCGGGGCTGCGCGTGGTCGGCGGTGCGGCGCCCGCCGCGCTCGCCGGACTGCCGACGCCGGACGCGGTGTTCGTGGGCGGCGGGCTCACGGTGCCCGGTCTCCTCGACGCCTGCTGGGAGGCGCTGCCCGTCGGCGGGCGGCTCGTCGCCAACACCGTGACGCTGGAGTCCGAGGCGCTGCTCGCCGGTGCCTGCCGGCGGCTCGGCGGCGAACTCGTGCGGCTCGCGGTGGCGCACGCCGTGCCGGTGGGCGGCTTCACCGGGTGGCGGCAGGCGATGCCGGTGACCCAGTGGGCCGTACAGAAGACCCCCGAGTCGCCCGACACCCTCAACCCCCTCGCAGGAGCAGACAGATGACCGTGCACTTCATCGGCGCAGGACCCGGCGCCGCCGACCTGATCACGGTACGCGGCGCCCGTACGCTCGCCGCCTGCCGGGTCTGTCTGTACGCCGGCAGCCTCGTGCCCCGCGAACTCCTCGCCGAATGCCCGCCGGACGCCCGCCTCGTGGACACCGCCCAGCTCAATCTGGACGAGATCACCGCCGAGCTGGTCCGCGCCCACGAGGAGGGGCACGACGTGGCCCGGCTGCACTCCGGGGACCCGTCCGTGTTCAGCGCGGTCGCCGAGCAGATGCGGCGCCTCGACGCGGCGGGCGTGCCGTACGAGGTGGTCCCCGGCGTGCCCGCCTTCGCCGCCGCCGCAGCCTCCCTGAAGCGGGAGCTGACCGTGCCGACCGTCGGCCAGACCGTCATCCTCACCCGCGTCGCCCAGCGCGCCACGGCCATGCCCGAGGGCGAGGACCTGGCCACCCTCGGCCGCAGCGGCGCGCTGATCGTCCTGCACCTCGCCGCCGGTTACGTGGACCGTGTCGTCGACGAGCTGCTCCCGCACTACGGCGCCGACTGCCCCGCCGCCGTCGTCGCCTACGCCTCACGGCCCGACGAGATCGTCATCCGCGGCACGCTCGACGAGATCGCGGGGAAGGTCAAGGAGGCCGGTGTGGTGCGGACGGCCGTGATCATGGTGGGGCGGACGCTCGGCGCCGAGCAGTTCGGGGACAGCCACCTGTACTCGCCGGAGCGCGACCGGCACGTCTGCTGAGCGCCCGGCGATCCTCACGGACCGGGCGAACCAGGCCTTCCCGGAAGCGCGGTCAGGCCGGCGAGCTGCGGCCCACCACCGTGCCCGCCCGGTCGATGCAGATCACGTCGACCACGACCGGCGCCCCGCGCAGCACGGCGAGCGCCTCGTCCCGTGCCGTCGCCGCGACCAGATCACCGAGCGGGACCCCGGCCGCGCCGCACAACTGCAGCGCGGCGAGGCCGGTGTTGGCCGCCGCGACCTCGGCGGCGAGGGCCTCGTCCGCGCCGCCCCGCCGGGCCAGCTCGGCGAGGAAGCCCTTGTCGACCTGGGAGCGCCCCGAGTGCAGGTCCAGATGGCCCGCCGCGAGCTTGGAGAGCTTGGCGAAGCCGCCGCAGATCGTGAGGCGGTCCACCGGGTGGCGGCGGATGTACTTGAGCACCGCGCCCGCGAAATCCCCCATGTCGAGCAGCGCGTCCTCGGGCAGCCCGTACTCGGCGACGGCAGTCTTCTCCGACGTGGAGCCGGTGCACCCGGCGACATGCGTACGGCCCGCCGCGCGGGCCACGTCCACTCCCCGCCGGATCGAGTCGATCCATGCCGAGCACGAGTACGGCACCACGATCCCGGTGGTGCCCAGGATCGAGAGGCCGCCGAGGATGCCGAGCCGAGGGTTCCAGGTGGAGCGGGCGATCTCCTCGCCGTGGTCGACGGAGACGGTGATCTCGACGTCCCCGCCGCCCCCGTGCCGGGCCGCCACCTCGGCGACGTGCTCCCGCATCATCTGCCGGGGCACCGGGTTGATCGCCGGTTCGCCGACCGGCAGCGGAAGGCCCGGCCGGGTGATCGTGCCCACGCCGGGTCCCGCGCGGAAGACGACCCCGGAGCCGGCCGGAAGGCGTCGTACAGTGGCCCTGACCAGCGCGCCGTGCGTGACATCGGGGTCGTCGCCCGCGTCCTTCACGATCCCCGCCATCGCGTACGCGTCCGTCAGCTCCTCCGCCGCGACGGCGAACGACGGCGTCTGCCCCTTGGGCAGCGTGATCGTCACCGGGTCGGGGAAGTCACCGGTCAGCAGGGCCGTGTACGCGGCCGTGGTGGCCGCGGTCGCACAGGCGCCGGTCGTCCAGCCGGACCGCAGACCGGTGTGCTCCAGCTGGGCGCTGCGGCCGCCCTTCACCGCACCGGCGCCCGGCACCGCACCGGCGCCCCGAACCCCGCTGTCACCGCTGTCTGCCTTGCCACTCATGAACGGACCCGGACTCTCATGCACGTACTGATACTGGGCGGAACGACGGAAGCACGCCGCCTGGCGGAGCTGCTGCACGGCACGCCAGGACTGCGCCTGACGAGCTCCCTCGCCGGACGGGTCGCGAGCCCCCGGCTGCCTCCGGGAGAGGTGCGCGTCGGCGGCTTCGGCGGGACCGAGGGGATGGCCCGGTGGCTGCGCGAGCACGAGGTGGACGCGCTCATCGATGCCACCCACCCCTTCGCCGGGACGATCAGTTTCCACGCGGCGCGGGCCGCCGCCGCCACCCATGTTCCCCTGCTCGCGCTGCGCCGCCCCGGCTGGGTCCCCGGCGCGGGCGACCGGTGGCACGAGGCCGGCTCCCTGGAGGAGGCCGCCGCGCTGCTGCCCGCGCTGGGACGGCGGGTGTTCCTCACCACCGGACGGATGGGCCTCGCCGCGTTCGCCGGTCCCGCCACGGACGACCTGTGGTTCCTCGTACGGTCCGTCGACGCACCCGAGGCCCCGCACCCGGCCCGGATGGAGGTACTGCTCGACCGCGGTCCCTTCACCCTCGACGCGGAGCGCGAACTGCTGCGCGGGCACCGCATCGACGTCGTGGTGACGAAGGACAGCGGGGGAGCGGCCACCGCACCGAAGCTGACGGCGGCCCGCGAGGCCGGTCTCCCGGTGGTCGTGGTCCGCAGACCGCCCGCCCCCGAGGGCGTCCCGGTCGTGGCCGGGCCCGAGGAGGCGGCGCGGTGGATCACGGAGCGCCGCACGGCGCCGCCCGAGGAAGGCGCCGCGAGCTGACGCGGATGCGCGGGGACATGCGGCGCGCAGACGACCGTGGACCGCCGCGTCCGCCGACGGCCGAGGCAGCCGGCGTCCGCTCGCCCCTCTGCGGCAGTCGCGCGGGGCCGACCGCGTCCGCTGTCCCCTCCGCGCACCCGCACGCCGCCGACCGCCCCGATCACCCCTCCGCGGCAGCGCCCCTCACGCCTCCGGATACCGCCGGGGCGTCCAGACGATCTCCTCGCCGTCCCCGCGCCGCACGACCTGCGTCTGCGACGAGCCGACGAGCAGCAGCGTCCGCATGTCGACCTCGGCCGGGTCCAGGTCCGCGAGGCGCACGATGCGGACCCGCTCGCCGGAACCGCCCACGTCCCGCGCGACCACGACCGGCGTGTCCGGCGCCCGGTGCTCCAGGAGCAGCTCCCGCGCCTTGCCCACCTGCCAGGTCCGGCTCTTCGAACCGGGGTTGTACAGGGCGAGCACCAGGTCCGCCGACGCCGCGGCACGCAGCCGCTCGGCGATGACCTCCCACGGCTTGAGCCGGTCGGAGAGGGAGAGGGTGGCGTAGTCGTGCCCGAGCGGCGCGCCCGCGCGCGCGGCGGCCGCGTTGGCGGCGGTCACGCCCGGCAGCACCCGCACCGGCACGTCCTGGTACTCCGGCTGTGCGGCGACCTCCAGGACGGCGGTGGCCATCGCGAAGACGCCCGGATCCCCTCCGGAGACGACGGCGACGCGGCGCCCGCGCCGGGCCAGGTCGAGGGCGAACTCGGCGCGCTCCGACTCCACCCGGTTGTCCGAGCCGTGCCGGACCTGGCCGGGCCGCTGCGGCACCCGGTCCACATAGGTGGTGTAGCCGACGAGGTCGTCGGCGGCGGCGAGCGCGCCCCGCGTCTCGGGCGTCAGCCACAGCGGTCCGGCCGGACCGGTGCCGACCACCACGACCTCGCCGCGCTCCCGCGCGGCCGGCCGCTCCACGTCGACCCGGCTCGGCAGCACGCCCACCGAGAAGTACGGCACCGTCTCCGGGTCCACGTCCGCGAGCGCGTCGACCCGCTCGCCCTCCATGGTGGCCCGCTCGACATAGCGGGCCTCGTCGAGGCGCCCCGAACCGTCCAGCGCACGGCGCACCTTGGTGAACGTACGCCCCAGCTTCATCACCACGGCCGTGTCCGTGGCGGCGAGGCGCGCGGTCAGCTCCTCCTCGGGCAGGGTGCCCGGCAGGATCGTCAGGACCTCCTCGCCCTCGACCAGCGGCGTGCCGAGGCGGGCCGCCGCCGCGGAGACGGAGGTCACGCCGGGGATCACCTCGGTGTCGTACCGGTCGGCGAGCCGCTTGTGCATGTGCATGTACGAGCCGTAGAAGAGCGGATCGCCCTCCGCGAGCACCGCGACCGTCCGGCCCGCGTCGAGATGCGCGGCGAGCCGGGCCGCCGACTCCTCGTAGAACTCCTCCATGGCGCCCTTGTAGCCGCCGGGGTGGTCCGTGGTCTCCACCGTCAACGGGTAGACCAGCTTCTCCTCGATCTGCTCGGCGCGCAGATGCTTCGCCGCGATCGAGCGGGCGATGGACCGGCCGTGGCGGGCGCTGTGATAAGCGATCACATCCGCCTGAGAGATGACCTCGACCGCTCGCACGGTCATCAGCGAGGGGTCGCCGGGTCCGAGCCCGACGCCGTACAGCTTGCCGTTCACTCTGCCTCACTCGCGATCGCGTTGAGCGCGGCGGCGGCGATGGCGCTGCCGCCGCGACGGCCGCGCACGACCAGGTGTTCGAGGCCGGACGGGTGCGCGGCCAGGGCGTCCTTGGACTCGGCGGCGCCGATGAAACCGACCGGGACGCCGATGACGGCGGCTGGACGGGGCGCCCCCTCCTCGATCATCTCCAGGAGCCGGAAGAGCGAGGTGGGCGCATTGCCGACGGCGACCACGGACCCTTCGAGGCGGTCGCGCCACAGTTCCATCGCGGCGGCGCTGCGCGTCGTCCCCATCTTCTCGGCGAGCGCCGGGACGGACGGGTCGGAGAGGGTGCACAGCACTTCGTTGTCGGCGGGCAGCCGCTTGCGTGTGACGCCGCTCGCCACCATGGAGACATCGCACAGGATGGGCGCGCCGGCGCGCAGGGCCTCGCGCGCCGAGGCCACCACACCCGGCGTGTACGCCAGGTCCCGGACGAGGTCGACCATCCCGCAGGCGTGGATCATCCGGACCGCGACCTGGCTGACGTCGGCGGGCAGCGCCGCGAGGTCCGCCTCCGCGCGGATGGTGGCAAAGGACTGGCGGTAGATGGCCGCGCCGTCCTTCTCATAGTCGAACACTGTGCTCTCGCTCATCCGTTGACATTCGTGGTGCGTGCCGCCGCCACGGCGGCGGCGAGCTCTGAGGGGTGGTGCCCTGGGGCGGGCGTGGCCGGCCGTCCGTCGCGTACGACGGTGACCTGATAGCCGTCGGGACACGCGACCACGTCCACGTGGTCGCCGCGCGGCCGGCCGCAGCGGCGCTCGCAGCCCGACCAGTAGACGGGCAGCAGGCCGGGGCCGGTGCTCTCGCCGCGATCGGTGCCTTCGCCGGCCAGGCAGTCCGCCGCGTCCGCGCGGACGTCCGCCAGGGACTTGGCGCAGCCGGGCCGGCCCACGCAGGCGCCCACGCCGAGCCAGCGGGACGCCGGTCCCGTGACCAGGCCCAGGGCCTGAAGCGCGGGCAGTTCGCGGGCGGGGACGCGGGGCAGGACGACGCCTCGCCAAGGAGTCAGCCGCAGTTCGTCGCCGAGTCCGGCGAGGGTCCGCCACTGCTCGGCGGTGAGGGTGCCCAGCGGGGCCAGGACGGAGAGGGACTCGCCGCCGGGGCCGGTGACGATGCCGGGTGCGGGACCCGGAGCGCGCGGAGCGGGAGGTGCCTGCGCGGCGCGTGTGGCCGACGGCAGCCGGCGTACGACCTCCCGCGCCAACCTCTCGGTACCGCCGGGCAGTTCCGACATCCGCCAGGCGCTGCCCGCACTGGCCGCGACGAACGCCTCGGCGGCCAGCAGCGCGGCCCGGGGAGCGTCCCCGGTGGCGACGGCGAGTGTCTGAGGGCCGATCGAGACCCAGGCGCGATCACCCTGTGCGGCGCGCAACGTGATGTCGGCGCCCAGGGCCGCCACATCCCCGCGCCCGTCGTCGAGAGCGAACAGGAACCGGCCGGACAAGGCGGTCGATTCTTCGCTTCCGCACAGCATTTCGTCCAGCTCGCGCAGCCAGCCCCGCACGTCGTGGAGCCCGCGCCCGTCGAGTCCGGAGAGCGGCGAGGCGACGATGTTGCGGACCCGCTCGTGCGCGGCGGACGGCAGTAGCCCCGCCGAGCCAAGCAGCCGCGCCAGTTCCGTACCGCTGCCGCTGTCGAGGCCGCGCAGCTGTACGTTGCCGCGCGAGGTGAGGTGTATGTCACCGTCCCCCAGGCGCCCGGAGGCCTCCCCGAGGGCGATCGCCTGCGCGGCCGTGAGGACACCGCCGGGTATCCGGATCCGGGCGAGCGCCCCGTCGTCCGCGCTGTGCAGCCGCAACGCACCGGGGCAGGCGTCGCCCCGCTGCCGTGAACGCGATGCGTCAGGGCGCGGCGAACCTGCGGGGGCGGTGGGCATGGCGGCGAGCATACCGACCATCACACCAATCGCATGACCTGCGCCGACTCCGGGACGCTTACTATGCTCATCGGCGGATCAACTGATCCGCCAACGCCACCACGGCGACAGGGGAGGAAGCCCGGTGTGAATCCGGCGCGGTCCCGCCACTGTGAGCCCGGCCTCGGTGCCCCCACGGGCCTGGTCCGGGTGAGCCAGGAACTCCCTTCCCCGCCGCTCGACCCGTTCGAGCAGGGGAGACCCCTTTCCGACACAACCCCGGGGCGCGGACACCCCGAGGAAGGCCGACGCCGCATGCTCCTGCTCCTGTCGACGTCCGACACCGACCTGCTCAGCGCCCGTGCCGCGAACGGCCCGGTGGCCTACCGGTTCGCCAACCCCGCCCGGCTCCCCCTCGAGGAACTCCCGGCCCTGCTCGACGGCGTCGACCTGGTCGTCGTACGCCTCCTGGGAGGTGTCCGCGCCTGGCAGGAAGGCCTCGACCAGCTCACCGCGAGCGGCCTGCCCGTCGTCGTCCTGACCGGTGAACAGGCCCCCGACGCCCAGCTGATGGCCGCGTCGACGGTGCCCATCGGCATCGCGGCCGAGTCGCACGCCTACCTCGCGCACGGCGGCCCCGGCAACCTCGACCAGCTCGCCCGGTTCCTCTCCGACACCGTGCTCCTCACCGGCCACGGCTTCGAGCCGCCGGCGCCCGCACCCACCTGGGGTCCGCTGCCGCGCGAGGCGAAGGACACCGACGGCCCGACCGTCGCCGTGCTCTACTACCGCGCCCACCACATGAGCGGCAACACCGCGTTCGTCGGCTCGCTCTGCGACGCGATCGAGGAGGCGGGCGGCCGGGCGCTTCCGCTGTACGTCGCGTCGCTGCGCGCCCCCGAGCCGGAGCTGATCGACGAACTGCGGGCCGCCGACGCCATCGTGACCACCGTCCTCGCGGCGGGCGGCACCAAGCCCGCCGAGGCATCGGCCGGCGGCGACGACGAGTCCTGGGACGCGGGCGCCCTCACCGGCCTCGACGTGCCGATCCTGCAGGCCCTGTGCCTGACCGGTTCGCGGTCCGCCTGGGAGGAGAGCGACGAGGGCGTCTCGCCGCTGGACGCCGCGAGCCAGATCGCCGTCCCCGAATTCGACGGCCGCCTCATCACCGTTCCCTTCTCCTTCAAGGAGATCGACGAGGACGGACTTCCGGTGTACGTCGCCGACGCCGAGCGCGCGGCCCGCGTCGCCGGAATCGCCGTACGCCACGCGCGTCTCAAGCACATCCCGGCCGCCGACAAGCGCCTGGCCCTCGTGCTCTCCGCGTACCCGACCAAGCACTCCCGGATCGGCAACGCGGTCGGCCTCGACACCCCCGCGAGCGCGGTGGCACTCCTGCGCCGACTCCTCGACGAGGGCTACGACTTCGGGCCCGCCGCGGACATTCCGGGCCTGGAGTCCGGCGACGGCGACGAGCTGATCCGGGCGCTCATCGAGGCCGGCGGCCACGACCAGGACTGGCTCACCGAGGAACAGCTCGCCGCCAACCCGGTCCGCATCCCGGCGGCCGACTACCGCCGCTGGTACGCCACGCTGCCGCAGGAGCTGCGCACCGCCGTCGAGGAGCACTGGGGTCCGGCGCCCGGCGAGATGTTCCTGGACCGCAGCCGCAACCCGGAGGGCGACATCGTCCTCGCGGCGCTGCGCCGCGGCAACCTCCTCATCCTCATCCAGCCGCCGCGCGGCTTCGGCGAGAACCCCATCGCCATCTACCACGACCCCGATCTGCCGCCCTCGCACCACTACTTGGCGGCCTACCGATGGATCGCCGCCGCGAGCGACGACGGCGGCTTCGGCGCCGATGCGATGATCCACCTCGGCAAGCACGGCAACCTGGAGTGGCTGCCCGGCAAGAACTCCGGCCTGTCCGCCGCCTGCGGCCCCGACGCCGCCCTCGGCGACCTGCCGCTGGTCTACCCCTTCCTGGTCAACGACCCCGGAGAGGGCACCCAGGCCAAGCGCCGCGTGCACGCGACCCTCGTCGACCACCTCGTGCCGCCGATGGCCCGCGCCGACTCCTACGGAGACATCGCGCGCCTGGAGCAACTCCTCGACGAATACGCCCAGATCAGCTCGATGGACCCGGCGAAGCTCCCGGCCATCCGCGCACAGATCTGGACCCTGATCCAGGCCGCCAAGCTCGACCACGACCTGGGGATGGCGGACCGCCCCGACGACGACGGCTTCGACGACTTCCTGCTGCACGTCGACGGCTGGCTGTGCGAGGTCAAGGACGCCCAGATCCGCGACGGACTGCACGTCCTCGGCAACGCGCCGACCGGCGCCGACCGGGTCAACCTGGTCCTCGCGATCCTCCGCGCCCGCCAGATCTGGGGCGGCACCTCGGCCCTGCCCGGTCTGCGCGAGGCCCTCGGCCTCGACGAGTCGGCGCCCGGCCGGACCGCGGCCGACGCCGCCGAAGAACAGGCCCGCGCCCTGGTCCAGGCGATGGACGACGCGGACTGGGACCTCGCGGCCCTCCCCACGGACGTGAACGAACAGGTCACCGCCATCCTGGAGTTCGCCGCCCGCGAGGTCGTCCCGCGCCTTGCGGCGACCACCGCCGAACTCGACCACACCGTGCACGCACTGAACGGCGGCTTCGTCCCCGCGGGCCCCTCAGGATCCCCGCTGCGAGGCCTGGTCAACGTCCTGCCGACCGGCCGCAACTTCTACTCCGTCGACCCGAAGGCCGTCCCGAGCCGCCTCGCCTGGGAGACCGGGCAGGCCCTCGCGGACTCCCTCCTGGAGCGCTACCGCACGGACAACGGCGAGTGGCCCACCTCGGTCGGCCTCTCCCTGTGGGGCACGAGCGCGATGCGCACGGCGGGCGACGACGTGGCCGAGGCGCTGGCCCTGCTCGGCGTCCGCCCCGTATGGGACGACGCCTCGCGCCGCGTCACGGGCCTGGAGCCCGTTCCGTACGAGGAACTGGGCCGCCCCCGCGTCGACGTGACCCTGCGCATCTCGGGCTTCTTCCGCGACGCCTTCCCGCACACCATCGGCCTCCTCGACGACGCGGTGCGCCTCGCGGCCTCGCTCGACGAGCCGGCCGACGTCAACTTCGTCCGCGCCCACACCCAGGCCGACCTCGCGGAGCACGGCGACGAACGCCGGGCGACCACCCGCATCTTCGGCTCCCGGCCCGGCACGTACGGCGCCGGCCTGCTCCAGCTCATCGACTCCCGCGACTGGCGCACGGACGCGGACCTCGCCGAGGTCTACACGGTGTGGGGCGGCTACGCCTACGGCCGCGAACTGGACGGCCGCCCGGCGCGCGACGAGATGGAGACGGCGTACAAGCGGATCGCGGTGGCCGCGAAGAACACGGACACCCGCGAGCACGACATCGCCGACTCCGACGACTACTTCCAGTACCACGGCGGCATGGTGGCCACCGTCCGCGCACTGCGCGGCACGGCACCCGAGGCGTACATCGGCGACTCGACCCGCCCGGAGACGGTCCGCACCCGCACCCTGGTCGAGGAGACCTCCCGCGTCTTTCGCGCGCGCGTGGTGAACCCCAAGTGGATCGAGGCGATGCGCCGCCACGGCTACAAGGGCGCCTTCGAACTCGCTGCCACGGTGGACTACTTGTTCGGGTACGACGCCACGACGGGCGTGGTCGCCGACTGGATGTACGACAAGCTCACCGAGGCGTACGTACTCGACCAGGAGAACCGCGAGTTCCTCCAGCAGGCCAACCCCTGGGCGCTGCACGGCATCGCTGAGCGCCTCCTGGAGGCCGAGTCGCGCGGCATGTGGGCCAAGCCCGACCCGGCCGTCCTGGAAGAGCTGCGCCGGATCTACCTGGAGACCGAGGGGAACCTCGAAGGCGAGGACTGACAGGACGTCCAGGCGAAGCCCCCCGTCACCAGCCGGGGGGCTTCGCCGTACCCATGGCACGCGTGACGGTGATCTCGATGACGACGCGCTCGGGGTTCACCCGCGGCGGCTTGTACCGCTCGGCGTAGCGCTGTTCGGCGTCGGCGACGGACTCCGCGTCGTCCTTCACGACCGCCGTGCCCTCCAGGGTGCACCAGCGGCGCCCCTCCACCTGGCTGACCGCCACCGGGGCGTCAGGACCGGCGGCGCGGACGTTGCGCACCTTCTTGCTGCCGCCGCTGCTGATCACGCGGGCGATGCGGGTCCGGGGGTCGTAGGTGACGCCGACGGGCACCAGGTGCGGTGTGCCGTCGGGGCGTCGCGTGGTGAGGAAACAGACCCTCCGCTCCTGCCAGAAGGAGTCGTCCGGAGAGGCGGTGGGGGAGGCGGCAGGGGAAGTGGCGGGGGAGGGTGCCGATGCGGCTGGTTCGCTGGTCACGGGCCGAGTCTAGTTCGCCCTCGGTTGCTCCTCGACGGCGTCCGAACGCCGTTGTCAGTGCCTCCTCCTAGAGTGAGATCACTTGGTTCGGCAGGCCTCGCAGAGGGAGTAAAACCATGTCCAGCAACAGGATCCAGCACAAGGTGAATCACGTCGCGCTGGTGGTGGACTGTTCCGGTTCCATGCGACCCCATCAGGGCCAGCTCATTCGTGTCGTGGACGAATTCGTGGCGGGCCTCAAGGCCGAATCGGACAGCCTCGGCCATGAGACGCGGATCAGCCTCTACTCCTTCGACCACAGGGTCGAGAATCTGGTCTGGGACATGGACGTGAAGCATTTGCCGTCCATGCAGGGCCTTTACCGGGTGAACAACGGAGCGACGGCCCTCATCGAGGCCTCCCTGAAATCCCTCGACGACCTGGGACACATATGGGAGGGGTACGGCGAGCACAGCTTCCTCCAGATCGTGGTGACGGACGGCGAGGAGAACGCCTCGGGCGGCGACCGGCGGCACGACGGCGACATGGCCATCCTCGGCCCCTGGCTCGACAAGATCACGGCGAAGATGGGCGGGCTTCCCGGCCACTGGACGTCCGCGATCCTCGTGCCGAACTCGCTGGCCAAGCGCACCGCGCAGAACTACGGCTTCCCGGCGGGCAACATCGCCATCTGGGACGCGGACTCCCATGAGGGCGTCGAGGAGGCGATCGGCACCGTGCGCGCCGCCGCCACCAGCTTCCTGCGGGCGCGCGAGCAGGGCGTGCGCGGAACGAAGAATCTGTTCGCCGTCGGACAGGACGTCTCCCTCGACGAGGTGCGGGCGAATCTCGAACCGATTCCGGCGAACAAGTACCGGCTTCTGAAGGTCGACAAGGAAGCCGAGATCCGGCCCTTCGTCGAATCGTATCCGGGCGTGACGTACGAACGCGGTGCCTGCTACTACCAATTGGGCGCCCGAGTCCAGGTCCAGCCCGACAAGGAAGTCATCGTCGTCGAGAAGGACACCGACCGCGCCTATACGGGCGACGCGGCGCGCAGTCTTCTCTTCGGTTCCGGAATCCACGGGACCGTATCCGTGAAGGCGGGAAACAATCCCCAGTTGGAGGTCTATGTGCAGAGCCGTTCGGTGAACAGGAAGCTCAAGCCGAAGACCCGCCTCCTCATCATGCTCTGAGTGTTCGAGTAGGGTCGGGGGCTGCGTTACGGCGGACCCACGGGTCCGTACCCCCCACACAAAGAGCCGCGCGTGCGCGGCCGCATCTCAGGAGCACCAGTGCAGGGCATCCCCCACATAGCCGGCACACCGCACGACGGGCGATCGTCGCCCGCAGGCATGCCGTACCCCCGGGCCGCCGACCCCGGACTCCCCGTGTTCATCGACGAGCCGGGCTGGCGCCGACGCGCGCTGAAGGGCATGGCGCTGGTCGTCAGTTGTGCCTGCCTCGGCTATCTGCTGTTCGTCGGCATGGTGGTCAGCGGCCTCTGGCAGCCGGTCGGCGACCAGCCGCCGAGCACGGCGAGCACGGACGGACAGGTGCCCGCCGGCAGATCCGTCCCGCCCCCGGCCGGAGGCCAGAGGCAGTGAGGCGGCGTACCGCAGGCGGCCGACCGCCGCGCGGACACTGGCTCGTGCTCTTCCTGGTGCTCCTGGTGGTCGGCGTCGCCCTCCTCTTCGAGGGATGGACGACCCACCAGGTCGACGCGGCACGCACCAAACCACCCTGCACCCGGCCGATCCCGCGCGAAGCCGACGACGGGAAGCCGCTGCTGCGGTTCGGCCCGCAGGGCGTGAGCACGGCGGGTATGCCGCGCGGGACCGTCGCCCTCACCTTCGACGGCGGCTTCGACCCCAAGTGGACGCCCCGCCTGCTCGACCTGCTGCGCCGACACCACGCGCAGGCGACCTTCTTCGTGTACGGGAAGGACGTCGCCCGGCATCCGAAGCTGATCCGGCGCATCCTGTACGAGGGCCACGAGATCGGCTCGTACACCTACAGCGGCGGCGACCTCGGCGTCGCCTCACCGCTGCGGGCCCGGCTCGAACTGGCCCTCACCCAGACCGCTCTCGCAGGCGCGGCCGGCGTCAACACCACCCTGCTGCGGCTGCCGCACACCACGGCGTCGGACACGCTCTGCGGCCCCCAGTGGCCGGCCGCCGAGCGCGCGGCGGAGCAGGGATATCTGGTGGTGGCGTCGGACCACAAGGACCGCAAGCCGTGGCGCGGCCTGGTCACCCAGCACAGCCAGACCGACCTCGGCTACCACGAGGCGCAGGATCTGCTGCGGGACCGCGGCGTGCAGCGGTTCACCACCGTCAGCGGCGGTCTCGGCAGGACCTCCTTCGTCGCATCGGTCCCGGTCGCCCAGGAGATCAAGGGCGAGGGACTGATCTGGTCGCAGCGGCTCGGGAAGGCCCTGCTGAGCGTGATGGTGTGGACGCTGACCCTGACGGGCGCCCTCGGCGTCCTGCGGATGCTCCTCTTCGCGCTGTTCGCCCGGCTCCACGTGCGCAGACTGCACCGGTACCGGCCCGGCGCGCCGAGGCTGCGGGAGGTGCGGGACCCGGTGACGGTGCTCGTGCCGGCGTACAACGAGGAGGCCGGTATCGCCTCCACCGTGTACTCGCTGCTCGCCTCCACCCATCCGCACTTCCAGATCATCGTCATCGACGACGGTTCGACCGACGCCACGGCGGACATCGCCGAGGACATCGACGATCCGCGCGTGACGGTGATCCGGCAGCCCAACGGCGGCAAGCCGAGCGCCCTCAACACCGGTCTGGCGCACGCCCGGCACGACATCGTCGTGATGGTCGACGCCGACACCATCTTCGAACCGGAGGCGCTCGCCCGGCTCGTCCAGCCGCTCGCCCATCCGGCGGTCGGCGCGGTCAGCGGCAACACGAAGGTCGGCAACCGGCGCCATCTGCTCGGCAAGTGGCAGCACCTGGAGTACGTACTCGGATTCAACCTGGACCGGCGGATGTTCGAGGTCCTGGAGTGCATGCCGACGGTGCCGGGGGCGATCGGCGCGTTCCGCAGGGACGCGCTGATGGGCGTCGGCGGTGTCAGCGACGAGACCCTCGCCGAGGACACCGACCTCACGATGGCGCTCTGGCGGGCCGGCTGGCGCGTCGTCTACGAACAGTCGGCGGTCGCCTGGACCGAGGTCCCGTGCACCGTGCGGCAGTTGTGGCGCCAGCGCTACCGCTGGTGCTACGGCACGCTGCAGGCGATGTGGAAGCACCGGCACGCGGCGGTGGAGGTCGGCCCCGCGGGGCGCTTCGGCCGGCGCGTCATGCTCTACGTCACGCTGTTCCAGATCGTCCTTCCGCTGTGCGCGCCCGTCGTGGACATGTTCGCCCTGTTCGGGGCGGTGTTCCGGGACCCGGTGGAGGCGGCCCTCGTCTGGTTCGGGTTCCTCTCCGTCCAGCTGGTCACCGCCGCGTACGCGCTGCGGCTCGACCGGGAGCGGCTGCGGGTGCTGTGGGCGCTGCCGCTCCAGCAGTTCATCTACCGGCAGTTGATGTACCTGGTGGTCATCCACTCCGTGACGACGGCGCTGCTCGGCACCCGACTGAAGTGGCACAGCATGAAGCGCACCGGAACCGCCGACCCGTTCCTGCTGGAAGCGCCGCAGGGGGAACCGGAAGGCGGCCGTGCGAGTCGGAACTGGGAGTTGACCAAGGGGATCGACCAGGGGAGTCGGCCATGAGAGACCCGCTTGACCAGCGGGCCGGAGCACACACCATGCCCACGGGGGAGACCTTGTCCGTGGCGGAGTACGACGACTCCGCCGCGCGGGAGCGGTTCGCGGAGCGGCCCAGCTCCCGCTACGGGCCCCGGCGCGCCCACGCCCGGCAGCCGAAGAAGAAGCGCAGGAGGCTGCGCCGGGCGGTGCTCGTCCTGCTGGCCGTGGTGACCGTCGCGGCGGGCGGCACGTACGGCTGGGCCGAGACCCGGCTTCAGCGTGACGTCGACCTCGGCGCGTACGGGGACCGGCCACCGCCCGGCGAGGGCACCAACTACCTGATCGTGGGCTCGGACAGCCGCGAGGGGCTCTCCGACGACGACGTGAAGGACCTGCACGCGGGCGGCGGCGGGGGCAGGCGCACCGACTCGATGATGCTGCTGCACACCGGCGCCCACGGCACCAGCATGGTCAGCCTGCCGCGCGACTCCTGGGTCACGCTGCCGGGCCGCCTCGACACCACGACGGGCAAGACCAAGCGGCCCGAGGGCGACAAGCTGAACGCCGCCTTCTCGTACGGCGGTCCCGAGCTGCTCGTGCACACCGTCGAGCAGAACACCGGACTGCGCATCGACCACTACGCGGAGATCGGCTTCGCCGGGTTCGTGAACATCGTCGATGCCATCGGCGGCGTACGGATCTGCCTGGACCGGGACATCAAGGACGAGAAGTCGGGCGCCGATCTGCGCAAGGGCTGCCACAGCCTGAGCGGCAAGGAGTCGCTCGCCTTCGTCCGGCAGCGGCACCAGGAGAAGGAGGGCGACCTGGGCCGGTCGAAGAACCAGCAGAAGTTCCTGTCGGCGCTCGCCGCCCAGGCAGCCCGGCCCGGCACCCTCTTCGACCCCACCGAGATCGGCCCGGCCATGCAGGCCGGTCTTGACACGCTCATCGTCGACGAGGACATGAGCCTGCGCGATCTCAGCAGGATGTTCCGCGCCGCGCAGAACGTCACCAGCGGAGGCGGCAAGCAGATCAACGTCCCCGTGTCCGGGATCGGGGTCCCCACCCCCAAGGGCAACGTACTGAAGTGGGACCCCGAGAAATCGGCCCGGCTCTTCGACGATCTGCGGCACGACCGCCCGCTGGGCTGAGTCAGACCGGTTCGGGCTGCGGCTGCGGCGACCGGAGCGTGGGCGCGGGCTTCCGCTCCCACGCCCCGGTGGTCCGCACATAGCCGTAGATCACGGAGACCATCGACAGCAGGACCAGCGGGCCGAACACCCACGGGTGTCCGGCCATCTCCATCGGCAGGAAGCGGTACGACACCAGGAGCGCCGCGAAGACCACGGTGCCGTAGCCGACCAGCACGAGCCCCGAGCGGTCCCAGCCGCGGTCGAACGTGCGCAGGCCCGCCTCGACGGTGAGCGCGAAGACGATGCCGGCGACGAGGTCCACGCCGTAGTGGTAGCCGAAGCCCAGCGTCGCGCTGAGCGTGGCGACCAGCCAGAACGTGCCCGCGTAGCGCAGCAGCCGCGGCCCCTTGCGGGTATGCACGAAGATCGCCGTGGCCCAGGCCGTGTGCAGGCTCGGCATGCAGTTGCGCGGGGTGATGCCGTCGTACGGCACCGGGTGCGGGGCGGTGATCGACGGCAGCGTGTGCGGCCACAGGTCGGCCACCGCCCACTCCACGCCGCCGGTGCCGGAGGTGCCCGGACCGTAGGCGAAGATCGGGCCGACCACCGGGAAGATCATGTAGAACGCGGGGCCGATGAGCCCGATGAGCAGGAAGGTGCGTACGAGGTGGTGGCGCGGGAAGCGGCGCTCGGCCGCCACGTTCCGCAGCTGGTACAGCGCGGCGACGATCGCGGCCACCGCGAGCTGCGCGTACACCAGGTCGAGCACATGGGAGCCGACCGGACCGATCGCCTCAAGGGCCCGGCCCGCGAGCCACGACGGGTTGCCCAGGGCGTGATCGGCGGCCGCGACATACGGGTCGAGCACGGTCGGGCGGGTCTTCGACGTGATGAGCAGCCAGGTGTCACCGGTCTTGCGGCCCGCCACCAGGAGCAGCCCGAGCCCGACGCCCTTCAGGAGCAGGACCCGTTCGGCCCCGGTTCGGCGCGTGATCGCGACGACCGCGACGCCCAGCATCGCCCACAGCGCGCCGTTCCCGAAGAACTGCCCTTCGGGTACGTCGGCGTCGACCGCCCACCGCACAAGAACGAAGACGACGTCGATGCCGACCGCGGCACCGGCGGCGATCAGCCGCTCCCGCCGGCTGAGCACGACCATCGTCAGCGCCAGACCGCCGTACAGCGGCCCCGGCTTGGGCGGGAAGATCACCTCGCGCGCCTGGTTGGTGATCGGCCCCGGCACTCCGCCGTAGCGCCGCGCGGCGATCTCCAGGGCGATCAGGAACCCGAGGGCCACGAGGCCTGCCGCGGCCCAGATGAGCACACGCGGCTGACGCCAGACGGCGGGGTTGGCTCTGCTGTTGTCCCGCGGAAGCATCCGCGAACCTATGGGTATCAATTGTCGGCCGATTTGTTGGGTGGGCACGCGTCGAGAGGCCGATCATCCCATCGGGCCGGTCCGGGCGGTGCCGCGGGCTCCGTCAAGCCCGTGACGGGGCCTGTGCCCCGGCGTCGTAGACCTGCTCGCCCTCGACGAAGGTCCGCCTGACCCTGGTGCCGTGCACCTCGGTGATCGGCACCTCGAAGGGGTTCCGGTCGACGACCACGACATCGGCGAGCATGCCGGGCTCGATGCGCCCGACGCGGTGCGCCATGCCCTCCTGGCGCGCGGAGTTGACCGTGAACAGATCGAAGGCCTGCGCCAGCGTGATCGCCTCGGACCCGCCGAAGCGGTCGGTGCCGCCGCCGGGCTCCTGCCGGGTGACGAGCGTCTCGATGGCCGACCACGGGTTCACCGACGGTACGACGCACCAGTCCGACCCCGGCACCACCAGCGCGCCGGACTCGAGCATCTCGCGCACCGGCCACGCGCGTTCGACCGCGTCCCGGCCGACGGCGGCCGCGATGTCGGAGCAGATCGGGGAGGGCCGCCACAGATAGGGGGAGACCTCGAAGGTCGCGCCGATCCGCGCCGCGCGCGCGAGGTCGGCCTTCGCCACGAACGTGCAGTGACCCACGTTGTGCATGCAGGGGCCGGGCCCGTTGGCCGCGCGGGCGGCCTCGATCGCGTCAAGGGCCGCCCTGACCGCCGCGTCGCCGGCAGCGTGGAACTTGACCGTGATGCCCATCCGGTCGAAGCGCGTCACCGCGTGGTCGAGCACCGCCGGTTCGATCGCGAGCATCCCGTGCCGGCCGGCCTCGTCGCCCCGTCCGCCCGCCGTGTCCTGGTACGGCTCGATCATGGCCGCCGTGTGGCTGTCGGTCGGCACCCCGTCGAGGAAGATCTTCACGCAGTCGGGCGTGATGTGAGGGCTCGCGCACAGGTTCCGGTTCGCGATCACCTCCTCGCACAGCGGGTCGTGCGGAGACCACACCAGGCTCAGGCGCACCCGCTGCCTGACGGCTCCGCGCGCGGCGAGACGGGTATAGGCGCGTAACTCGGAGTGCGGCCCCGCGGTGAACCCGACCGCGGCTTCCGTGAACGACGTGATCCCGTGGGAGAGCATCTCGCCGAGGGACCACTCCAGGGCCGCCTCGACCTCGTCGTCGCCGGGCCTGGGCGCCGACGCGGCGAGCAGATCGGCGGCCGTCTCGCGCTGGATGCCGCTCGGCCTGCCCGCGGCGTCCCGCTCGAAGAAGCCGCCCAGCGGGTCCGGTGTGCCGGGGCCGATGCCGCCGGCCGCGAGGGCGGCACTGTTCGCCCACGAGCTGTGGCCGCTGGTGTCCTCCAGGATCACCGGATGGTCGGGGGCGACCGTGTCGAGCATGGTCCGGTTCGGGGTGCCGCCGAGCGCGGAGGCGTCCCACTGCCCGCCGAGGACCCACGATCCGGGCGCGGCCCGCGCCACGTGCTCGGCCACGACGCGCAGGGTGTCGGCCAGGCTCGAACCCTGCGGGATCTTGCAGCGGCGCTCACGGACCCCGGCGTAGATCGGATGCACGTGCAGGTCGTGCAGGCCGGGCAGGACGGTGTCACCGGCCAGGTCCACCACCCGGGTGCCGGGGCCGCGCCGCCGCAGCACTTCCGCGCCCCCGCCGACCGCGTCGATGACACCGGCGCGTACGGAGAGGGCCTCGGCCCAGCCGGATTCCGTCCGGACGTACCCGCCCAGCAGAATCGTGTCCGCGGTGTCGGCGTATCGGTCGTTCATGACGCTCCACCTCCGGCAGGGGCCGGTTCAGCGCTCAGCGGCGGTTGATGAATCCGGCGTCCACGGGCAGCGTGACGCCGGTGACGTAGCGGGCCTCGTCAGAGGCCAGCCACAGGACGGCATGGGACACGTCGACCGGCTCGACCGTCTCCACCGGCAGGGCGTTGGGTGCCGTCTCGGAGAGGATCGGGTCCTGGGCGACGAAGTCGACCACGGCGGGGTCGGTGACCATGCGGGTGGCCACTCCCGTGGGGTGCACGGAGTTCACCCTGATGCTGTGCGGGGCGAGGTTGTTGGCGTACGTACGCATCAGACCGACCATGCCGTGCTTGGAGGCGGCGTAGCCGAGGCCGCCGTTGCTGGCCCCGCCGATGCCGACCAGGCCCGCGGTGGAGCTGACGAGCACGATCGAGCCGCCCCGCTCGGCGGCGATCATCGACGGTATGGCCACCTCGACGGTGTGGAAGGTGCCGGTGAGGTTCACGTCGATGGCGTCGTGCCACGCCTCCAGCCGGTCCTCCACGAGGAGCGGCGCGATCCCGGCGTTGGCGACGACGACGTCGATCCGCCCGAACTCGTCGAGCCCCGCGTCGTACGCCTCCTGGAGGGCGGCCCGGTCGCGTACGTCGGTCTGCCGGGCCACGACGCGGCGGCCCAGGTCCCGCACCTCATCGACCGCTTCCGACAGCTCCTCCGGGGTCGACAGCGGGTAGGGCACGGTGTCCACCGACCGGCACAGGTCCACGATCACGAGGTCGGCACCCTCCTCGGCGAGGCGCCGGACATGGCTGCGGCCGAGTCCGCCCGCGGCACCCGTCACGAACGCCACTTTGCCGTCAAGGCGCCCCTGCCCGCTCCGAGTTCCCTCGTCCCGCATCTCGGGGCTCCTCGCTGTGTGGACCGCCGGTTCTGCCCTTTCTGCCCTGGATAGCAGCGGTGGAGCCAGGGCGGCAATGCCCGCCGACGGGTTGTCCCGGAACCGCCGCTCGCACCGGCCACCGGCCATTCCGGCTCCGCTTGCAGAGGCGGGCACATCGCGATTCAGTGGGACAGATCCCCTCAATACCTCTCAATGCCCCTCAATACCGCCCATCAGTGAGCACGCCTGGGCGCACCGGCGCCGGGTGTTCCACCAAGGAGGACACATGGCGGGTCACCACAAGTCCAACCGGAAAGTCGAAGGCAACCCGGACACGGACCACAGCCGGGGAATGCCCCGGCGGCCCGACGAGGAGGAACTGGAGCGTCGTACACGCGAGGACGAGCGCGAAGCCGGCATTCCGGTGACGAAGCGGCAGAGCGGCGAGGAGCAGTACGAGGCGGCGCAGGCCGAGGTGGACCGCGAGGCCGGCCTGGGCGAGATCCGGACGGGCAAGAGGAAGCCCGACGCGACGTGATCCGTGGGCGGCGGCCGGCCCGCACACCTCTCGCGGACCGGACCGGACCGGACCGCCGCCCAGCCACAGCACAGCACACAGGACAGGACCGCCCCAGGAGCAGTGATGACCGCAGAGCCCCAGCCGATCAGTGCCACCGCACGGCGCGCACTCGAGAAGGAGCTCGCCGATCTGCGTACCGAACGGAACGCGGACGCCGCGACGCTCCAGGACAACCCCGAGACGGGGGACCGCGCCGACCAGGCCGACGAACTGCGGCGGCTGGCGGTGATCGGGCGGCTCGACGACCGCATCACCGAGATCACCCTGCGGCTGCGCCAGGCCGACGACGCGGGACCGCCCTCGACCGACGAGGTCGGTATGGGCAGCACGGTCACCCTGCGCTTCCCGGACGGATCGCTGCAGACCGTGGAGATCGGCGAGGTCGCGGAGCCGCTCGACCCGACGATGGTCACCTACGACAGTCCCATCGGCCGCGCGCTGATGGGCCACCGCGCGGGCGACAGCGTCAGCTATGTAGCGCCCGGCGGGGCGGCGGCCGTGACGATCGTGTCGCTCGGCTGACTCAGGGCGGATCCCCCGGCAGGCGTTCCAGGGCGGCCGCGACGTCGGTCTGCCGTGCGGTCGCCGTGAGCGCGCGGGCCATGACCGACTCCGGCTCCCGCGCGGCGACCACGAGGCCCACCGGCACCGTCCGCTCGGGCTCGACCATCGGCACCGCCCGCATGCCGTGCGGGACGCCGAAGACATGCAGCCACGTGTGCGGCACGATGCTCGCCCAGTGGCCCGTGCGGACATGGGCGAACAGCGCGGCCACCGAATCGGTCTCGACCCGCGGCGCGGGCCGCAGGCCCGCCTCGGCGAACAGCTCGTCGAGCACCTGACGCCCCTGCATCGCCCCGATCAGCAGACACAGCGGCAGCTGGGACGCCTCCGCCCAGGTCGCCGACTGCCGCTGTGCGAGGCCGTCGGCGACGTCGGTCAGCAGGACGTACCGCTCCTGGTACAGCGGCACCGACCGGAAACCGTCGCCGAGGTCCTTGCGCAGATAGGTGATTCCGGCGTCGATCTCGAAATCCCGCAGCTGGCGGAGGATGTCCTCGGACCTCAGGTCCGCTATCACTTCCACGGTGACCAGCGGATGCGCCGCGCAGAACGGCGCGGTCAACAGCGACACGGCACCGGACGCGGTCGGCACCGAGCCGATCCGCAGCCTGCCGCTCAGACCGGTGCGCAACGCGCCGACCTCGTCCTTCAGCGCGTCCCGGTCGGCCAGGATCCGCTGCGCCCGCATCACGATCCGCTCGCCCTCGGGCGTGAGCCCCTCGTACTTCCGGCCGCGCCGGACCAGCGGCACGTCCAGCTCCTCCTCCAGTTTCCGGATCGCCTCTGACAGGGCGGGCTGGGAGACGTAACAGGCCTGCGCGGCACGGGCGAAATGACGCTCCCTGGAGAGGGCCACGAGGTATTCGAGTTGGCGAAAGAGCACGTCAAGGGTCTACCGGAACGCGCGGGGCAATGCCAGTTTCCCGGGAACGCCCGTTTCACGCCGTGCCGGGCAGCGGCCCTACGCGCTCGAACCCGGCGTACACGTTCATCGACGTACCGCGAAGGAAACCGACCAGCGTCAGCCCGTTGTCCGCGGCCAGGTCCACGGCGAGCGAGGACGGCGCGGAGACGGCCGCCAGCATCGGGATTCCGGCCATCAGCGCCTTCTGCACCAGCTCGAAGGAGGCCCGGCCGCTCACCATCAGGACCGTCCCGCGCAGCGGAAGGAGTCCCGACCGCAGGGCGTGGCCGATCACCTTGTCCACGGCGTTGTGCCGGCCGACGTCCTCGCGCAGGCACAGCAGCTCGCCGTCCGCGGTGAACAGCCCCGCGGCATGCAGCCCTCCAGTGCTGTCGAACACCCGCTGGGCGGCCCGCAGTTGATCCGGGATGTCCGTCAGCGTCGCCGGGCGGACGCGCAGCGGGTCATCGGCCACGGACCACGCCGCCGAGGTGCGTACGGCGTCCAGGCTCGCCTTGCCGCACAGCCCGCACGATGACGTGGTGTAGAAGTTCCGCTCCAGCGACGCGTCGGGAGCGGCCACGCCGGGGGCCAGGGCGACGTCCACCACGTTGTAGGTGTTGCCGCCGTCGGCCGTGGCGCCCGCGCAGTAGCGGATGCCCGCGATCTCGTCGGCGGCGTGCAACACCCCCTCGCTCACCAGGAATCCGGCCGCCAGGTCGAAGTCGTCGCCCGGCGTGCGCATGGTCACCGTGAGCGCACGCCCGCCGACCCTGATCTCCATCGGCTCCTCGGCGGCCAGGGTGTCCGGCCGCGGCGAGGCGACTCCGTCGCGGATGCGCAGCACCCGGCGCCGGGCGGTCACGCGTCCCATGACGCTTCTCCTCTCCTCGTAGCTCTCCTCGTAGCTCTTCTCGTAGCTCTTCTCGTAGCTCTTCGCGTGGTTCTCCTCATAGTTCTTCTCGGGGCCGTGCTCCGGCGGCTGTGGCGTGCGGTGACGACCAGGCAGAGCAGGCCGACGGCCGCCATGCCTGCCAGCAGGTGGTGGTAGGGAGCGGCCCCGGCTCCGGCGGCGAGGGCCAGCAGGAGCGGCGCGAGAAAGCCGCTGTGGGTGGCGCCCTGATAGACGAACGCCGTGGAGGGGCAGGCCTTGGGCCGCGCGAGCCGCTCCATCTCCATCAGCCCCGAGGCCAGCGCGAGCCCGTACCCGGCGCCGAGCAGCACGGCCGCGGCGAGCACGAGCCCCGCGGAGTCCCGCTGGACGGCGAACGCGCCGAGCGCGAGTCCGCCGATGACGGTGGCCATCGCCGCCAGGGTGGCCCGCGCGCTGTGCGCATGGTCGAGCCAGGCGGCCAGGGGCTGCACCGCGATGCCCGTCGCGAGGGTCAGCGCGGCCACCAGACCGCTGAAGACCGGTGCGAATCCGGGCACTTGGTCCGCCACCAGCGGCGGCAGCACGACGTACGCGACGGTCGCGGCACCGAAGACCGCGGGGGTGGCGGGCAGCACCACCCAGCGGAAGCGGGGGCTTCGGAAGGGGGCGTGGTGCGGGGCGGGCCGGGGTGGGGTCGTTGGGGCGGCGGGTGAGGTCTCCGGCGCCGGAGTTTCCGGTGTCGTCTCCGTCGCCAGGGTGGTCGCGCCGAGCGCCAGCAGGGCCAGTGCGCAGTGGATGAGGCAGGGCAGCACCATCGGCCGCGGCAGCCACTCGGCGGCGGCGCCCGCCACCAGCGCGCCGGTGGCGAATCCGCCGCCGGTCGCGTACGTCGCACGCCGCTCGCCCACGTCCGGGCGCCCGGCCCCGGCGGACAGCTCCCGAAGCCACCGGGTCCCCGCGGTCAGGATGACGCCCGCCGCGACTCCGGTGGCGAGGCGGCTGACGTACACGAGGCTCTGGGAGACGGGAGCCGCGGCGAGCAGGGCGCTGGCGGCGGCGGACAGGGCGAGCGCGGGCCGGACCACGCGCCGCCTGCCGAAGCGGTCCGCGGCCATGCCGCCGAGCAGCAGACCGGGCAGCAGTCCGATGACGTACATCGTGAACATGGCGGCGACGGGAAGCGCGGCCCAGTGCTCCTGGGTGCGGTACACCACCGAGAGCGGGGTGAACTGGTTCGCGCCCCAGGCGGCGGCGAACACCGCGGCAGCAGCCGGGAGCCGGCCGCGAGGGGCGCGAGACGCGGGCATGCGGGACAGCACCTTTCTGGAGGTGGAGTTTCTTGGGGGAGGGGGCTCAGCGCGGCGGGGTCTGGGCGGGGTCCAGACGCACCACGACCGCCTTGGAGGTGGGGCAGTTGCTGATGTCGGCGACGCTGTCCAGCGGGACCAGGACGTTGGTCTCGGGGTAATAGGCCGCTGCGGAACCGCGACTGGCGGGATAGGCGACGGCCCGGAACCCCTCCGCGCGGCGTTCCCTCCCGTCGTGCCAGACGCTGACGAGATCCACCAAGTCCCCGTCCTCGATGCCCAGTTCGGCCAGGTCGGCCGGGTTGACGAGCACGACGCGGCGGGCGTTGTGGATGCCGCGGTAGCGGTCGTCGGGGGCGTACCAGACGGTGTTCCACTGGTCGTGCGAGCGCAGCGTCTGCAGCAGCAGATGCCCCTTGGGCACGTCCGGCATCGTGAAGTCGTTGCAGGTGAAGACGGCCTTGCCGCTGGGGGTCCGGTAGACGCCCGCGTTCACCGGATTGGCCAGATGAAAGCCGCCCGGCTCGGCCACGCGCGCGTTGAAGTCCTCGAAGCCAGGTATGACACGGGAGATCCGGTCCCGGATGGTCCCGTAGTCCGCCTCGAACTCCTCCCAGGGGATGGCGGGTTCGTCGCCCAGCGTCGCGCGCGCCATCCGCGCGATGATCGCGACCTCGCTCAGCAGATGGGGCGACGCGGGCGGCAACTTCCCCCGGGACGCGTGCACATCGCTCATCGAGTCCTCGACGGTGATGAACTGCTCGACGCCGTTCTGTACGTCCCTGTCGCTGCGGCCCAGCGTCGGCAGGATCAGGGCGGTGTCGCCGCACACCGTATGGGACCGGTTGAGCTTGGTGGAGATGTGCGCGGTGAGCCGGCAGCCGCGCATGGCCTCCTCGGTGACCGCGCTGTCGGGGCTCGCGCGGACGAAGTTGCCCGCGACGCCGAGGAAGAACCTGGCGCGCCCCTCGTACATGGCCCGGATGCCGTTCACGGCGTCGAGCCCGTGACGGGCGGGCGGAGTGAACCCGAACTCGCTCCCCAGGGCGTCCAGGAACGGCTGGGGCATCCGCTCCCAGACGCCCATGGTGCGGTCGCCCTGCACATTGCTGTGGCCGCGCACCGGGCACACGCCCGCGCCGGGTCTGCCGATATTGCCGCGCAGCATCAGGAAGTTGATGACTTCGCGGATGGAGGGAACGCCGTGCTTCTGCTGGGTGAGGCCCATCGCCCAGCACACGATGATCTTCTTGGCGCCGAGCACCCGGTCGAAGAGCTGGTCGATCTCCTCGCGGGACAGTCCGGTCGCCTCGTGGACGTGGTCCCAGGAGACCTTGCGGGTGTGCTCGGCGAACTCCTCGAAGCCGGTGGAGTACGTGTCGATGTACCGGTGGTCGAGGACCGTGCCCGGCGCCGCGTCCTCGGCCTCCAGGAGCATCAGGTTCAGGGCCTGGAACAGGGCCAGGTCGCCACCGGCCCGGATGTGCAGGAACTGGTCGGCGATGGCCGTGCCCTTGCCGATGACGCCGCGCGGCACCTGCGGGTTCTTGAAGCGCATGAGCCCGGCCTCGGGCAGCGTGTTGACCGCGACGACCTGCCCGCCGTTGCGCTTGGTCTGTTCGAGCGCCGACAGCATGCGGGGGTGATTGGTGCCGGGGTTCTGTCCCACGACGAAGATCAGGTCGGAGTCGTGGATGTCGTCCAGCGTGACACTGCCCTTGCCGGTGCCGAGCGTCTCGTTCATCGCGCAGCCGCTGGACTCGTGGCACATGTTGGAGCAGTCGGGCAGATTGTTGGTGCCGTAGGCGCGGGCGAAGAGCTGGAGCAGGAAGGCGGCCTCGTTGTTCAGCCGCCCGGAGACGTAGAAGAGGGCCTCGTCGGGGGAGGCCAGCGCCTTGAGCTCCCGCGCGAGCAGCCCGAACGCCTCGTCCCAGCCGATCGGTTCGTAGTGTGTCGCACCGGGCCGCTTGACCATCGGCTCGGTCAGCCGGCCCTGCTGGTTGAGCCAGTAGTCGGACTTGCCGTCGAGCTCGGCTATGGAGTGCTCGCGGAAGAAGTCGCGGGTGACGCGGCGTGAGGTGGCCTCGTCGTTGATGTGCTTGGCGCCGTTCTCGCAGTACTCGTTCCTGTGCCGCTTGCCCGGCGCGGGCTCGGGCCAGGCACAGCCGGGGCAGTCGATGCCCTCGGCCTGGTTGATGTTGAGCAGGGTCAGCGCGGTGCGCCGTACCGATGTCTGCTCCAGGGAGTACCGCAGCGCGTGCGTGACGGCGGGGACGCCGGCGGCCCAGGTCTTGGGCGGGGTGACGGACAGCTCGTCGCTGGGGTCCTCGATGGTGGTCATGGTGTGCGCTGCCTCTTTCTTCTTTTCCGCTGTCCCGTGAAATGTCCGGTGCCCGCTGCTTGAGCAGCTTCCGCCGGGTGCGCGGTCCACGTCAAAGCGGCGTTTTCGATGACGTGATAGGCACGGCTTATTGCCGCAACGTCCCTGCTCACGGGAGTGATGATGACCGGATAGCCCCCGCCGATCACGAGATCGGAAACCCCTCTTTGATTTCCCCGGGGAATCCCCGAAAACTGATGCGAGGGAAATGGAACCGATCTGCATGAAACGGATGGACGAGAAATGTCCGTGTGACGCCGTACGAAGAGGCGTGTGCCGCTCAGCCAGTGGGGCTCGGGCTGATGGTGACCTTGACGTGCTTCATGATCGGCTGGTCGCTCTGGGTGCTGTGGTCGATCAGCGCGCACAGGACGTTCATCTCGGGCATGTACCCGGCCGCGCAGCCGCGCGGGATGTCGTACGGGATGGCGAGATAGCCGTCGAGCCTGCGCCGGCTGCCGTCCTTGGCGGTGCTGGTGATGTCGACCGGGTCGAACTCGTCGATGCCGCGCTCGCGCATGTCGTCCTGGTTCATGAAGACGAGGGTGCGCAGGTTCTTGATGCCGCGGTAGCGGTCGTTGTCGGAGTAGATGGTGGTGTTCCACTGGTCGTGGGAGCGCATCGTGCCGAGCGCGAGGGTGCCGGGGTCGGGCACGACGTCCGGCAGCGGGGCCGAGGAGAACTCGGCGGCGCCGGACGGGGTGAGGAAGACCAGCTCGCGGGCCGGCTGCTTGATGCGGAAGCCGAGCGGAAGGCGTACCCGGCGGTTGAAGTCCTCGAAGCCGTCGAGGGCCTGGGCCATGGTGTCGCGGATGCGGTCGTAGTCCTCGACGTACCACTGCCAGGGGGTCTCGCTGTCGGGCAGCGCGGCGCGGGCCATGCCGGCGACGATCGCGGGCTCCGAGAGCAGCTGCGGGGAGGCGGGGCGCTTCATGCCGACCGACAGATGCACCATGCTCATGGAGTCCTCGACGGACGTGGACTGCAGGCCGCCGCGCTGATGGTCCTTCTCCGTACGGCCGAGGCAGGGCAGGATGAGCGCCTGCCGCCCGTGGACGAGGTGACTGCGGTTCAGCTTGGTGCTCACCTGCACCGTCAACTCGCAGTTGCGCAGGGCCTCATAGGTGTACGGGGTGTCGGGCGCCGCGAGGGCGAAGTTGCCGCCCATGCCAACGAACACCTTCACGTCGCCGCGCTTCATCGCCCGGATGGTGGCGACGGTGTCCAGGCCGTGCGCGCGGGGCGGGTCGATCTTGCAGACCTCGGCGAGCCGGTCCAGGAACTCGGGGGAGGGGCGGTGGTCGATGCCGCAGGTCCGGTTGCCCTGCACATTGCTGTGCCCGCGCACCGGGGAGGGCCCGGCACCCTCGCGCCCCAGATTGCCGCGGAGCAGCAGCAGATTGACGATCTCGCGTACGGTGTCGACGCCGTGCTCGTGCTGGGTGACCCCGAGGCACCAGCTGACGATGCTGCGGTCGGCCTCGCCGTAGACGCGGGCCATCTTGAGGATGACGTCGCGGCCGACGCCGGACTGCCGCTCGATCTCCTCCCAGGAGGTGGCGGCACACGTACCGCATCGGCTCGGTCAGCCGCCCCTGGTCCTCCAGCGCGAAGTCGCTCCACTGGGACAACTCACTCACGGAGTGCTCGGCGAAGAACTCCCGCCCGACCCGCTTCCCGGTCATCTCCCACGTGACGTGTTTGATCCCGTTCTCGCAGATGTCGAGCTTCAGCCCCTTGGTGTCATCGGGCCAAGCACATCCGGGACAGTCGAAGCCACCGTTCTCGTGGTTCATCTTCATGATGGCCCGGGGCCCGTCGACCAGCTCCCGCTCCCGCACCAGAAAGCGGGTCACACTCTTGGCGGCGCCCCATCCGGCGGCAGGATGGTGATAGGGCCGAAACTCCGGCTCGCCCGCAGGCACGGGCCCGACCCTGCCCTCCGGCTGTCCCTGATCCTCGCTGGAGGGGCACACGACTGACACCTTTCGCCACGGGGGCGCGCGCTGAGTACGACGTACGACGCCTTTGATCAGGCTAGAGCGGGGGGTGGGGGGCTGCCAGCCGAGCCGGGCAGCCCCGGCGGGTGGCGCCGGGGCTACCTGGAGTGGTGTCAGCGGTCCATCAGTACGAACACACCCCACCCGAGGTACTCGCGCTGGTACCTGGCGTGCCGGACTGGTGCCGTGGTGAGTTCCGCGCGCAGTTCGGCGGCGAGCTCGTCGTCGGGGTTGGCGTCGAGCCAGCGGCGGATGTTGAGCCACTGTGCCGCGGCGTAACGGTCCCAGCTGTCCTGGTCGGCGAGGACCATCTCGACGACGTCACAGCCCAGGGTCCCGAACTGTTCGAGCAGTTCCGGCAGCGGGAGCAGGTCGTCCTTGCGGGCCATGTGGCAGCCCTCGACGGTGGCCTGGTCCGCGGGCTCGCGGCGCCAGTACGGTTCGCCGATCAGCATCATGCCGCCGGGGAACGAGACTGCGCCGCAGGAGTTCGACGGTGCCCGCCACGCCTGAGCCGATCCAGGTGGCGCCGACGCAGGCGGCGATGTCGACGGGATCCTCGGCGATGTGGCCCGAGGCGTCCGCGTGCACGAAGCCGACCCGGTCGGCGACGCCCAGCTCCGCTGCCCGCGTACGGGCGGCGTCGAGGAAGACGGTGCTGATGTCGACCCCGGTGCCAAAGACACCGTGGTCCCGGGCCCAGGTGCACAGCAACTCGCCCTTGCCACAGGCGAGGTCGAGCACGCGGGTGCCCGGCGACGGGCTGATGGCCTGCCCCAGGATGGCCAGCTTCTCGCTGGTGAACGGGTTGCAGAGGCGATGACTGCTGTCGCGGATGGTGAAGCTACGTGGCAGATCCACTACAGGGGTTCCTTCGGTCCGTGGAAGTGAGAACGGCTGGGCCATGCGGCCGACGGGAGTTGGCCGCGAGAACCTGGACCGTCATCAAATGCACCTCTTCGGACGTGTGAAGGCTGGGACCGGCCGAGGGTACGGCCGCCGAGATCGCCGTGTCCATCGCATTTCAGCGGCGGTGGACCTCATGACCAGGCTCGATGTCATTTCCTCGACGGAACGATGACTTTCCCGCGCCGCGTCGGTCTGTACGCGTGAGACCGACTCGCGGGAGGCTGGCGCCATGCGGAAACTCATCTACGCCATGAACCTGTCCCTGGACGGCTATATCGCCGCGCCCGGCGACGACATCGGCTGGAGCGTGCCGAGCGACGAGCTGTTCCAGTTCTGGTCCGACCAGCTGGAGGCGACCGGCATCTCGCTGTACGGGCGCAAGCTGTGGCTGACGATGAGCTCCTACTGGCCGACCGGCGACCAGCAGCCGGGCGCCACCCCGGCCGAGATCGAGTTCGCGCACCGTTGGCGGGACATGTCGAAGGTGGTGTTCTCCTCGACGATCGACAAGGTCGACTGGAACACCCGCCTGGTCACCGGCGACGCGGTCGCTGAGATCACCCGGCTCAAGGCCGAGGACGGCGGCCCGATGGTCATCGGCGGCGCGACGCTCGCCGGGGCGGCCATGCGGGCCGGGCTGGTCGACGAGTACGTGCTGGCCACCGCGCCGGTCCTGGTGGGCGGCGGCACCCCGTTCTTCGCCGGGCTGGACAGCTGGGTGAACCTGAACCTGGTGGAAACGCGGACGTTTCCCTGCGGCGTGCTCCTGACCAGGTACGAGACGAGGCGCTGAGCGTCTGAGCAGCTGAGCGTCTGAGCGCCGCTGGACATGGGTCGGGCTAGCGGCGGCCCTTTCCGGCGTCGTACTGCCCGCACTGCCCCGTGAACACCGCTCCGAGTTCGGCGTCGAGGATCGATGCCGCGAGCTCCTTCGCGGGGGTTCCCTGCACGCCGTCCGGGTCGCGGTACACCTGGAGGGCCAGTCCGTCGGTGACCGCGGCGAGGCGCACCGCCGCGGGCCACGGGTCCAGGCCGGGCTCGACCTCGCCGCACTCCTTGCCGTTGCGCACGGCCTGGGCGACATCGGCGCGCAGCGCCCTCGCGGTCTCGATGTCGACCTCGGCGAGCGCGGGCGCGTCCAGGGCGCGCCCCGCGAACGCGCGCGTCACGCGGAACTCGGTGCGCCGGGTCGCGTCGAGCGGCAGGAGTTCGGTCATCCCCTCCGCCAACACCTCGGCGATGGGGCGACGGTGCTCGATGCCGGCCTGGATGCGTTCGTCGATCCGGCGCCGGACCTGGGCGCTCACATGCCGGAAGGCGTGCAGCAGCATCTCGTCCTTGGTGCGGAAGTAGTGCTGCACCAGGCCCACTGAGATGCCCGCGGCAGCGGCCGTGCGGGCGACGGTCACCGAGTCGAAGCCGTCCCCGGAGATGAGTTCGCACACCGCCACGGCGATCTGACGTCGCCGTTCTTCATGATCCGCTGTCCTCGCCACTTGATAACCGTATCAGGGTACGGTAAAAACCATATGGCTATACGGTATAGCCGTACGGTTATTGCGAGGAGCTGCCGTGTTTCCGTCCAGGTCCGGTCCTGAGTCCATACGTCTGCGCGGAGGGGCGGTGGGCGTCGTTCTGCTCCTGCTGGCACTGGTGGTCGGCGACCCGGCGTCGGCGTCGGCTCAGCCCGCCCGTCCCGGCGCGCCTGTCCCGCACGCCACGTACGACAGGCTCGACGACTTCGTGCGCGATCGCATGGCGGCCACCGGCACACCGGGACTCTCCTACGCCGTCGTGGGGCCCGACGGGCCGCTTCACCAGCGGTCTTGGGGCACCGACGGAAACGGTGGACGCGTCACGGAGAAGACTCCGTTCCTGTGGGGGTCGGTCGCCAAGCCCGTCACGGCCAGCGCCGTCATGACCCTCGTCCAGTCGGGCCGGCTCGGTCTCGACGACCGGGTCGTCGACCACGTTCCGAGCTTCCGCTTCGGCGGAACGGCGCACGCGTCGCGGGTCACCGTGCGGCACCTGCTGAGCCAGACCGCGGGACTCCCGGAGACGGAGACCTCCAAGGTCGCCGACTGCCTGGACGCCGACTGCCCCGACCCGGCGCGACGCCTGTCCGAACTGGAGGGCATCGAGCCGCTCGGCCCGCCCGGCTCGCGCTACCAGTACGCGAGCGCCAACTACCTCGCCCTGACCGCGGTCGTCGAAGCGGTCACGAAGCGCCCGTACGCCGAATACCTGCGCAGCGCCGTGCTCGACCCGGCCGGCATGAAGGGCGCGATCGCCGACGCGGCCTCGGCCCGTGAGCGCGCGCTGGCTCCCGGACACCAACTCCTGTGGGGCGTACCGTCCGCGATCGCGGACGGGGTCGACGACGACGGCGCCGGCTACGGCTATCTCGGCGGCGACCTGCGCGACTTGGCGGCCTTCGCGTCCTTCCAGCTCCGCGCGGGCAAGACCGCTGACGGCAGGACTGTCCTCACCCCCGAGTCCGTACGCCTCATGCGCGAGGAGGGCAGGCTGCGGCCGAGCGGCGACGGCACGGGATACGGCCTCGGCTGGCGCGTCGGGGGTCTGGACGCTCCCCTCGACAAGGCCGTCTGGCACACGGGCGCGACGCCCGGCTATGCGGCGATGCTCTTCCTCCTGCCCGAGCAGGGCACCGCCGTCGTCGTCCAGCAGAACCTGCACGGGCTCCTGCACGACGGGGCGGTCATGGAGGTCGGCTTCGGAGCCGCACGCATCCTCGCGGGCGGCGAACCTGCCGAAGCCGCCTCGGAGTTCACCTATCACGCCGCAGTCTGGACCACCACGGCCCTGGCCCTGCTGCTGCTCGCGGCCGCGATCCGCTCCGTCGTCCTGCTGCGGCGCAGGCGCGTGTACGCATCCGGGAAGCGTCTCGCCGTCGTGACCACGGCCTGGTGCGCGGTCGGCGCGCTGCCGGGCGTCGCGCTGCTCGCCCTGGTCCACCGGATGGAAGCGCGCCAACTCCTGAACTGGGTGCCCGATTCCTTCGTCGCCCTGTGCGTCGCGGCCGGTGCCGGTGCCGTGACGGTCGCATTGCGAGTCGTTCTCGCGCTGCGGGACATTGCTCGCGGGCGCGCGGGGGCGGAACCTTTCGAGGCGGCCGGGCGACTGGACGACCGGGCGACTGGACGACTGGACGACGGCAAGGCGACCGTCAGCGGGTGAGGTCCCGTGACGCCTGCGACGCCCCCCCGCGATTCCATCAGCTCCGCGAGGTCCCCCTATGACGTCGCGCTCGCCGGCAGATCCGCTGCCCGTTCCGGCCTGTCCGCCGCCGCTCGCAGCGTCAGGACCATCGTGAGGCCGCCGCCCGGGGTGTCCTCGGCGGTCAGCGTGGAGCCCATCGCCTCCGCGAAGCCGCGGGCGACGGCGAGGCCCAGGCCGACCCCGGCGCCGCGCGGGGCGTCGCCGTAGCGCTGGAACGGGGCGAAAATACGGTCCTTGGCCTCGTCCGGGACACCGGGGCCGCGGTCCACCACCCGCACCTCGACCCGGTCCGCCATCGCGCTGGCCGAGACGAGGACGGGGCGGTCGTCGGGGGTGTACTTGACGGCGTTCTCGACGACGTTCGCCACGGTCCGCTCCAGCAGGCCGGGGTCCACGACCACCATCGGGAGCGTCTCGGGGATGTCGAGTTCCACCAGATGCAGGCTGTCGTCCGGTACGCCTCCCAGGGCCATCGGGACGACCTCGTCGAGGTCGATCTCCCGGACGAGCGGGGTGACGGTGCCGGTCTGGAGACGCGACATGTCGAGAAGGTTCCCCACGAGGTGGTCGAGGCGGTCCGCGCCCTGCTCTATCGCCTCCAGGAGGTCGGCCTGGTCCTGCTCGGACCACTCGATGTCGTCCGAACGCAGCGACGACACCGACGCCTTGATGCCCGCCAGCGGGGTGCGCAGGTCGTGGCTGACGGCGGCGAGCAGCGCGGTGCGGGTGCGGTTTCCCTCGGCGAGGGTGCGGGCCTGGTCCGCCTCGGACCGCAGGCGCTGCCGTTCGATGACCACCACGGCCTGGGCGGCGAAGGCGGCGAGGACCCGGCGGTCCTCCGCCGGCAGGACGCGGCCCGAGAGCACCAGTGCCATGTCGTCGCCGACCGGCATGTCGACGTCCGCGTCCTCCGGGCGGTCGGTGACCGGGTGAGGTCCGACGCTGCCCACGCAGGTCCAGGGTGCGGTCTCGCTCTCCCGCTCCAGGAGGGCGACGGACTCCATCGCGAATGTCTCCCGTACGCGTTCCAGCAGGGCGTCGAGAGTCGTCTCGCCGCGCAGCACGCTGCCCGCGAGGAACGAGAGCACCTCGGACTCGGCGCGCAGCCGGGCCGCCTGGTGGGTGCGGCGGGCCGCCAGGTCGACGACGGAGGCCACGGACACCGCGACCCCTACGAAGATCGCGAGAGCGACGATGTTCTTCGGGTCGGAGATGGTGAGCTTGTGGACCGGCGGCGTGTAGAACCAGTTGAGCAGCAGGGAGCCGACCGCCGCCGAGGCGAGCGCGGGGAGGAGCCCGCCGAGCAGCGCCGTCGCCACGGTCACCGTGAGGAAGAGCAGCATGTCGTTGGCGAGGCCGAGACCGGGCGCGAGGCCGCTCAGGAACAGGGTGAGCAGGGCGGGGCCCAGGGTGCCGGTCAGCCAGCCCCACAGCTTGCGCGATCGGCCGAGGCCGGCGTGTGCGGACGGCACGAGCCCGCGCCCCGCGCCGATCTCGTCGTGGGTGACCAGGTGGACGTCGAGGTCCGGGCCGGACTCGCGGGCGACGGTCGCGCTGACGCCCGGCCCGAAGACGTACTGCCAGGACTTTCGCCGCGAGACGCCGAGGACGATCTGGGTCGCGTTCACGCCGCGCGCGAAATCGAGCAGCGAGGTGGAGATGTCCTCGCCGACGACGTGGTGGAAGGTGCCGCCCAGGTCCTCCACCAGCGTGCGCTGCACGGCGAGTTCCTTGGGCGAGGCGGCGGTGAGGCCGTCGCTGCGGGCGATGTAGACCGCGAGCACCTCGCCGCCCGCTCCCTTCTCCGCGAGCCGTGCCGCACGCCTGATGAGCGTGCGGCCCTCGGGGCCGCCGGTGAGACCGACGACGATGCGCTCGCGCGAGCCCCAGATCTTGGAGACGCGGTGTTCGCTGCGGTACTCCTGCAGATACTCGTCGACCCGGTCGGCGACCCACAGCAGGGCCAACTCCCGCAGTGCGGTGAGGTTTCCGGGCCGGAAGTAGTTCGAGAGCGCCGCGTCGACCTTGTCGGACTTGTAGATGTTGCCGTGGGCCATACGCCGGCGCAGCGCCTGCGGGGACATGTCGACCAGCTCGATCTGGTCGGCGCGGCGCACGACCTCGTCGGGGACGGTCTCCTTCTGCCGTACGCCGGTGATCGACTCGACGACGTCACCGAGAGACTCCAGGTGCTGGATGTTGACCGTCGACACCACATCGATGCCGGCCGCCAGAAGCTCCTCGATGTCCTGCCAGCGCTTGGTGTTGCGGGAGCCGGGCACGTTCGTGTGCGGCAGTTCGTCGACCATCGCGACCGCGGGGCCGCGCGCCAGCACGGCGTCGACGTCCATCTCGGTGAAAACGGTGTCCCGGTACTCCAGTTGCTTGCGCGGCACCTGTTCCAGGCCGTGCAGCATGACCTCGGTGCGTGGCCGGTCGTGGTGCTCGACGAAGGCGACGACGCAGTCGGTGCCGCGCTCGACGCGGCGATGCGCCTCGGAGAGCATCGCGTACGTCTTGCCGACGCCGGGCGCCGCGCCCAGGTAGATGCGGAGCTTGCCGCGGGCCATGGTCAGTCGCCGTCCCGGTTCTCGAAGCGGTAGCCCATGCCGGGCTCGGTGAGCAGGTAGTGGGGGTGCGACGGGTCGGGTTCGAGCTTGCGTCGCAGCTGCGCCATGTAGACGCGCAGGTAGTTGGTCTTGTTGGCGGTGGTGCCCCAGACCTCTTTCAGCAGGTCGCGCTGGCTGATCAGGTGCCCGGGACGGGAGACGAGGATCTCCAGCAGATGCCACTCCGTGGGCGTGAGCCGGACGTCCCGGCCCTGACGCGTCGCCTTCTTCGCGAAGAGGTTCAGCGTGAAGTCCGGCGTCCTGATGACCGCGGTCTCGGCGGGTGGCGGCCCGGCCTCCGTCCGGCGCGCCGCCGCGCGCACCCGGGCGAGGAGTTCGTCCATGCTGAACGGCTTGGTCACGTAGTCGTCGGCGCCCGCGTCGAGCGCGGCGACCTTCTCGTTCGAGGACGTACGTGCCGAGAGGACCAGTATCGGTGTCCTGCTCCAGGCCCGCAGTGCCTTGATCACGTCGACGCCGTCCATATCGGGCAGACCCAGGTCGAGCACGACGAGGTCGGGCTGCCGCAGGGCGGCGAGGCGGAGCGCGGTGGTGCCGTCGGGTGCGGCGTCCACGTCGTACTTCCGTGCCTGCATGTTGATCACGAGGGCTCGGGCGAGCTGGGCGTCGTCCTCCACCACCAGTACCCGCGTCATCGGTGTGCGCCTTTCATTGCGTATTCCTGTCATGGCTACGGGAGCCGGCGGTCCCGGAACGGATCCGGGGCCGCCGACTCCCGTGCGGTTCGCCTAAGCCCATGGGTTCCACGGTCAGTTCTTCGCCGCGAGGTCCTTGAGGGCGATGTTGAGTTCGAGGACGTTCACGCGGGGCTCCCCCATGAAGCCCAGGATCCGCCCGTCGACGTGGTCGGCGACCAGCTTGTCGACCTGCTGCACGTCCAGGTGGTTCTTCTCGGCGACGCGGTGTGCCTGGAGTTCGGCGTACGCGGGCGAGATGTGCGGGTCGAGGCCCGAGCCCGAGGAAGTGACGGCCTCGGCCGGCACGTCGGAGGGCTTGACCTTGAAGTCGGCCGTGGAGTTGTCCTTGACGACGGCCGCCTTGGCGTCCTTGACCTGCTTGATCAGGTCCTTGTTGTCGCCGGCCAGGTTGGTGGCGCCGGAGAGGATCAGCTGGTACTGGGTGTTGACGCTGTTCTCGCCGAGCCCGTTGGACGGGCGGGGCTGGAACCACTTCAGGTCGGGCTTGCCGTCCTTGGTGAGATAGGTCTGCCCGATGAGCGACGAACCGACCACCTTGCCGCCGGACTTGATCTCCGAGCCGTTGGCCTTGTCGTTGAAGGCGACCTGGGCGATCCCGGTGACGGCGAGCGGGTAGATGACGCCGCAGATCACGGTGAGCACGATCAGGGCGCGCAGGCCCGCCGACAGCAACCGGCCGGTGTTTCGTACGGAGTTGTTCATGGCCGTCAGCCGATCCCGGGGATGAGAGAGATGAGTACGTCGATGATCTTGATGCCGATGAACGGGGCGATGAGCCCGCCGAGCCCGTAGATCCCGAGGTTGCGGCGGAGCAGCTTGTCGGCGCTCACCGGCCGGTACTGGACGCCCTTCAGGGCGAGCGGCACCAGCGCGATGATGATGATCGCGTTGAAGATGACCGCGGACAGGATCGCGGAGTCGGGGCTGGACAGGTTCATGATGTTGAGCTTGTCCAGGCCCGGGTAGACCGCGGCGAACAGCGCCGGGATGATCGCGAAGTACTTCGCGACGTCGTTGGCGATCGAGAAGGTCGTCAACGCGCCCCGTGTGATGAGGAGTTGCTTGCCGATCTCGACGATCTCGATCAACTTGGTGGGGTTGGAGTCGAGGTCGACCATGTTGCCGGCCTCCTTGGCGGCCGACGTACCCGTGTTCATCGCCACGCCCACGTCCGCCTGGGCCAGGGCGGGCGCGTCGTTGGTGCCGTCGCCGGTCATCGCGACGAGCTTGCCGCCGGCCTGCTCGCGCTTGATCAGCGCCATCTTGTCCTCGGGCGTGGCCTCGGCGAGGAAGTCGTCCACGCCCGCCTCGTCCGCGATGGCCTTGGCGGTCAGCGGGTTGTCGCCCGTGATCATCACCGTCTTGATGCCCATCCGGCGCAGCTCGACGAAGCGCTCCCGCATGCCGTCCTTGACGACGTCCTTGAGGTGGATGACCCCCAGAACGCGGGCGCCCTTGCCGTCCTCGATCGCGACGAGCAGCGGCGTACCGCCCGCCTCGGAGATCTCGTTCGACAGCCGGTCGGCCTCCTCGGAGACCTGGCCGCCCTGCTCCTTGACCCAGGTGATGACCGAGCCCGTGGCGCCCTTGCGGATCTTGCGCCCGTCGACGTCCACCCCGGACATCCGGGTCTGCGCCGTGAACTCGATCCAGGTGGCACCGGTCAGCTCGCCCTGGTGGCGCTCGCGCAGGCCGTACTTCTCCTTCGCGAGTACGACGACGGAGCGGCCCTCGGGCGTCTCGTCGGCCAGCGACGACAGCTGGGCGGCGTCCGCCAGTTCGGCGGCGGTGGTGCCGCGCACTGGCACGAACTCGGCGGCCTGCCGGTTGCCGAGCGTGATCGTGCCGGTCTTGTCGAGCAGCAGCGTCGACACGTCACCGGCGGCCTCGACGGCCCGCCCCGACATGGCGAGGACGTTCCGCTGCACCAGCCGGTCCATGCCCGCGATGCCGATCGCCGACAGCAGCGCACCAATGGTGGTCGGGATCAGGCAGACCAGCAGGGCCACCAGGACGACCATGCTGAGGTGCTTGCCCGCGTAGTCGGCGAGCGGCGGCAGTGTGGCCACGGCGAGCAGGAAGACGATGGTGAGCGACGCGAGCAGGATGTTCAGCGCGATCTCGTTGGGCGTCTTCTGCCGGGCCGCGCCCTCGACCAGGTTGATCATGCGGTCGATGAACGTCTCGCCGGGCTTCGTCGTGATCTTGATGACGATCCGGTCGGAGAGCACCTTCGTGCCACCGGTCACCGCGGACCGGTCACCGCCCGACTCCCGGATGACCGGGGCCGATTCACCGGTGATCGCCGACTCGTCGACGGACGCGACACCCTCGACGACGTCACCGTCGCCGGGGATCACGTCGCCCGCCTCGCAGACGACCAGATCACCGATGCGCAGCTCGGTGCCCGGCACCGACTCTTCGGTGCCGCCGTTGAGGCGGCGCGCCACGGTGTCGGTCTTGGCCTTGCGCAGGGTGTCCGCCTGCGCCTTGCCGCGGCCCTCGGCCACCGCCTCCGCCAGGTTGGCGAAGATCACCGTCAGCCACAGCCAGGCGCTGATCGCCCAGCCGAACCAGTCGGACGGGTCCTTGAAGGAGAACACGGTCGTCAGGACCGAGCCGACCAGGACCACGAACATGACCGGCGACTTGACCATCACGCGCGGGTCAAGCTTGCGGCAGGCGTCCGGCAGCGACTTGACCAGCTGCTTCGGGTCGAAGAGGCCCGCGCCGACCTTGCCTTCCTCCGGCTTGTGGCCGGTCGGCACGTCCTGGTGCGGCGCCCGCGTGGGTGTGACTGTGGACATCGCGTCCTCTGGATTCTCCGAACTCGGCGAGTTCTTGGTCTTCTTGGTGTCGGTGCCCATCTACGCCAGCCCCTCGGCGAGCGGCCCGAGCGCGAGCGCCGGGAAGTAGGTGAGTCCGGTGATGATCAGGATCGTGCCGACCAGGAGGCCCGTGAACAGCGGCTTCTCGGTACGCAGGGTGCCCTCGGTCTCCGGGACCGGCTTCTGCTCGGCCAGCGAACCGGCGAGCGCGAGCACGAAGACCATCGGCAGGAAACGGCCGAGCAGCATCGCGATGCCGATCGTGGTGTTGAACCAGTTCGTGTCCGCGCTCAGCCCCGCGAAGGCCGAACCGTTGTTGTTGGCCCCGGAAGTGAAGGCGTACAGAATCTCGGAGAATCCGTGCGCGCCGCCGTTCAGCATGGAGTCCTTCGGCGTCGACAGGGCCATCGAGAGCGCCGTGAAGGTCAGGACGAGCGCCGGCGTGATGAGGATGTAGCAGGCCGCGAACTTGATCTCGCGCGTGCCGATCTTCTTGCCCAGGTACTCCGGCGTACGGCCGACCATCAGCCCCGCGATGAACACCGCGATGATCGCCATGATCAGCATGCCGTAGAGGCCCGAGCCCACGCCGCCGGGCGCGATCTCGCCGAGCTGCATTCCCAGCATGGTGATGCCGCCGCCGAGACCGGTGTAGGAGGAGTGGAAGGAGTCCACCGCGCCGGTCGAGGTGAGCGTCGTGGAGACCGCGAAGATCGACGAGCCGCCGATGCCGAAGCGGGTCTCCTTGCCCTCCATCGCGCCGCCGGCCAGGTCGAAGGCGGGGCCGTGGTGGGAGAACTCGGTCCACATCATCAGTGCGACGAAGCCGACCCAGATCGTCGCCATGGTGGCGAGGATCGCGTAACCCTGCTTGATCGAACCGACCATCTTGCCGAAGGTGCGGGTCAGCGAGAACGGGATGAGCAGGATCAGGAAGATCTCGAAGAGGTTGGAGAACGCGTTGGGGTTCTCGAAGGGGTGGGCCGAGTTGGCGTTGAAGTAACCGCCGCCGTTGGTGCCGAGCTCCTTGATGACCTCCTGGGAAGCGACGGCACCGCCGTTCCACTCCTGCGTGCCGCCCATGAACTGGCCGACCTCGTGGATGCCGGAGAAGTTCTGGATGGCGCCGCAGGCGACCAGGACGATCGCGCCGATCACCGAGATCGGTACGAGGATGCGGACGACGCCGCGCACCAGGTCGGCCCAGAAGTTGCCCAGCTCACCGGTACGCGAACGGGCGAAGCCGCGCACGAGCGCGACGGCGACCGCGATGCCCACGGCGGCCGAGACGAAGTTCTGCACCGCGAGACCGGCGGTCTGCACGACGTGGCCCATGGCCTGTTCGCCGTAGTACGACTGCCAGTTGGTGTTGGAGACGAAGGACGCGGCGGTGTTGAACGCCTGGTCCGGGTCGATCGCCTTGAAGCCGAGCGAGCCGGGCAGCGACCCCTGCAGCCGCTGCAGCAGATAGAGGAACAGGACGCTCACCGCGGAGAACGCGAGGACGCCGCGCAGGTACGCGGTCCAGCGCATCTCGGCGTTGGGGTTGGCGCCGATGCCCTTGTAGATCCACTTCTCCACCCGGAGGTGCTTCTCGGAGGAGTAGACCCGGGCCATGTAGTCGCCGAGGGGACGGTACGCCAGTGCCAGCGCCGCGATGAGCGCGAGCAGCTGGAGCACACCGGCAAGAACGGGGCTCATATCTGTGCTCAGAACCTCTCCGGGTAGACGAGGGCGAGGACGAGATAGCCCAGCAGGGCGACGGCCACGACGAGGCCGACGATGTTCTCGGCGGTCACAGCTTCGTCACCCCCTTGGCGACGAGTGCCACCAGCGCGAAGACCGCGATCGTGGTGACGACGAAGGCCACGTCGGCCATCGTGAGCTCCCGGAGATGAGGTTCGGAACGGAATGGACGTCTAGAGGAAACTCCCAGAAATGGCCGGTTCCGATCCCTATTGACGTGTCCCTTACGGCGCACTGCACACCTTTGACAGAGTCCATACGCGTCGCGTGGTGCGCCGCACGCCGGACCCGTCGATTCAGGACTGCCGGGAGGGTGATCCCGGTCAGGGCCGCCGGTCCGTCGGATGCGGCTGTACGCCCGTCATCAGCACATCGAGGCCCCGCCGCGTCGTCGCGAGGATCACCCGGTCGTCGGCCCGCAGCACGCGTCCGTGCGGTGGCCGCCAGTCGAACCCCGGCCCGCCCCGGTCGAGGCGGATCCCGGCGAGGGTGTCCGTCTCCGCGGCGGCGGACTCCACCGGCGATCCGGCCGGTCCGGCCGGTCCGACCGCGAGGACCCGCCACGCGTTGGCACGGAACGCTGCGTGCACCGACCGGCCCTCCAGCTCGGGGTGCCCGGCCACGTCGACGACGGTGAACAACAGCGAGCCGCGCTCGACCGGCATCACGCCCAGCACGTGCCGGCCCATCATCGCCGCCGCGAACGACGGCGCGGCCAGCGCGGAGACACTGCGGCTGCGGGTCGGGGCATCCGGGTAGGAGGCGCGCAGGGTGCGCTGCACGGTGGCGGCGAAATCGTCGTCGTACAGACGCATCACGACCCGGACGGCCGGGTTCGCCTCGCGTGCCGCCATCACGATCTCCAGGTTCTCCCCGTCGTCGCGGGTGAGGACGAGCAGGGACCGGCTGCGCCGGATGCCCGCCTGGTCGAGAACCTCGGCCGCGCCCGCGTCACCCAGCACGAGGGGTACGCCGAGCTCCCGGGCCAGGGCGGCACCACGGGCCTGCGGGTCACGCTCGACGACGACCACCTGGTGCTCGGTGGTGTGCAGCTGGGCCAGGACACGGGTGCCCACCTTGCCGAGGCCCACCAGGACGATGTGGTCGGTGGTGGCCCGGGCGGGCGGGTGGTTCGCCGATGCCGTACGGAACGCCTCGGTGGCGTTCATGGCCGCCGCCACGACGAGCGGCAGCACCGCCAGCCCGGTGAAACCGGCGATGAGCTGGAGCCAGCGCCGCACCGCGCCGTCCCCGGTGGCCGGGTCGCCCATGGTGAAGATGTCGAGCAGCGGGAGATAGACGTTCTTCCACCAGGGGGCCTCGTGCGCGAAGAGGGCGGTCGCGGCGGAGAGGGCGACGACGATGACCGCCAACGCCCCGAAGACCGCGATGACTTCGCGCGCGAGGAAGACCTTCCACGGCAGATGCGCGAGCCGGCCGCGCAGCCAGCCGCCCGCCCGCTGGGGCGGCGGTGCCGGATGGGGGCGGTGCTGGGTGACGGTGACCTCCTCCAGCATCAGACGGCCGTGCGTGAACTGTCTGCGGTCCGCGGTGCGGGTGTCCGGCAGCAGCTGCGTGCCCTCCTCGCCCGGGGTCTCCGGGCTGTCCTCGCTGGCCGGGTCGTGTTCGTCGGTGCCGGACAGGACCGCCAGCGTCGCGAGGTCGGAGGAGCGCGGTGAGGCACCGGCGGGCCGCACGACGCCGCGGAACACCTTGCCTTCGACGAGCAGGGTGTGACCATGACCGAGCGCGGCTGCCGCGACGAGTTCGGGCACGGCGGTGTCGGCGTCGGACAGGACGGTGGTGGACATGTCGAGCAGCGGGTCCTCCGCACCGCCCGACACGGCGGCCGTCCGGTCGAGCAGCCGCTCCAGATGGCGGCCGCGGCCCCGGTTGAACATACGGACCACCAGGCGGATGGACGGATTGAGGCCACGGGCGAGGAGCGCGGCCGTCAGGTTCACCTGGTCGTCCCGGTAGGTCAGGGCCAGCGCGGCGGCCCGGTCCACCCCGGCGGCGCGCAGGGTCTGCTCGTCGGGGCGGGCGGCCACGAGGAGCTCGACCGGTGAGTGCGGATCGCGGTGCAGGGCGGCGATCTCCGCGCCGTGCTCGTCGCGCCGGGTCGGCAGCACCACCGTGACGGCCTCACCGCACACGGCGTCCAGCTCGACGGCGAGCCGGTGCGCCAGGCCGTCGTCACCACAGATGACCATGTGCTGGGACCGTTGACCGGATGCCGTACGTATATGGAGTGTTGACGTCACGTCAGTCGACCAGGGCCGTCCGGGCGCCGACCCCGGCCCCTGCTCCGTCCGCGAAGGGCATCGACAGGACCATCGTGAGGCCGCCACCCGGGGTGTCCTCCGGTGTGAGGGTCCCGTCCATGGCCTCGGTCAGACCGCGGGACAGCGCGAGGCCGAGACCGAGCCCCGTCGTGTTGTCGGTGTCACCGAGCCGCTGGAACGGCTCGAAGAGCCGGTCGCGCCCGTCCGGTGGCAGGCCGGGTCCCTGGTCGACGACCCGCAGTTCCACCCGCCCCGCGTGCGCGCTCGCGGAGAGCAGGACGGTGCGGCCGGGCGGTGTGTGGCGTGCGGCGTTGGAGACGAGGTTGGCGACGACGCGTTCGAGCAGCGGTGGGTCGGCGAGCACGTCGGGGATCTCCGCCAGGTCCCGTACGTCGACGGGCGGTGCGTCCGCGGGCAGTGAGTCGAGGGCGGTCGGCAGGACTTCCTCCAGTGCGGTGGCACGCAGATCGAGGGTGAGGGCACCGGCCTGGAGGCGGCTGAGGTCCAGGAGGTTCTCGACGAGGTGGCTGAGCCTGGCCATGGACTCGTCGGCGGTGGCGAGCAGTTCGGCCCGGTCCTCGACCGAGAACTCCACGTCGGAGCTGCGCAGCGAGGTGACGGCGGCCCACCCGGCGGCCAGCGGGGTGCGCAGGTCGTGGCCGACCGCCCGCAGCAGCGCCGTACGCATCCGGTCCGCGGCCTTGACGGGTTCCACCTCGGCGGCCACCTCTGCCAGCCGGCCCCGCTCCACCGCCGCGCCGACATGCGCGGCGAACGCGGCGAGCACCCGGCGCTCGGACGACGGCAGGGAACGGCCCCGCAGGACGAGATGCGTGCCAGGGCCCGCGGGCACGGCGGTCACCGCACCGTCGGTATCGGGAGGCTGCTCCACGAGGTCGGCGGACTCGACGCCGAAGGTCTCCCGGGCGCGTTCGAGCAGGGCCGGGATGGTGGCCCCGCCCCGCACGATCGTGCCCGCGAGCGACGACATGGTCTCCGCCTCCGCCGTGGCCCTGGCCGACCTGCGTGCCAGGCGCAGCGAGCGGTCCACGACACCGGCCACCGTCGCGGCGACGACCGCGAAGACGGCGACGGCGATCACCGCGTTGGCGTCGGCGAACGAGAAGTGGCCGATCGGCGGGATGAACCAGTAGTTGAGCAGCAGCGACGCGGTGACCGACGCGACAACCGCCGAGAGGACGCCCCCTATGCAGGCCACCCCGACCACGGACAGCAGGAACAGCAGTGCCTCGCTGGTCAGATCGAGGCGGTCGCGGGCCGCGTCCAGATCGAGCAGCCACGTCAGCGCCATCGGAAGCAGCAGCCCCACGACCGGTCCGGCCACCCGGCGTGGCCCCGACAACGTACGCCGACGAGAGGGCAACAGCGTTCCCCGGCCCGCGCGTTCATGGGTGACGGTGTGGACGTCGATGTCACCGGACAGGGCGACGACCGTCTCGCCCGTGCCACGGCCCCCGAGGAAGCGTTCCAGGCGGCCACGCCTGCTGGTGCCGAGGACGAGTTGCGTGGCGTTCTCCGCGCGGGCGAACTCCACCAGGGCGCCGGCCACGTCGTCGCCGACGACCGAGTGGTAGCTGCCGCCGAGGTCCTCGACGAGGCGCCGCTGCCGGGCGAGTGAGGCGTGCGAGGCGCCGGCGGCGAGGCCGTCGCTGCGGGTGACGTGGACGGCGAGCAGGTCACCGCCCGCGGCCCGGTCGGCGATCCGGGCCGCCCTGCGGATCAGGGTGTCGCCCTCGGCGCCGCCGGTCAGGGCGACGACGACGCGCTCCCGGGTCTCCCAGACGCCGCCGATGCCGTGCTCGAAGCGGTAGCTCTGCAGCGACTCGTCGACCCGGTCGGCGACCCAGAGCAGCGCCAACTGCCGCAGGGCGGTGAGGTTTCCGGTGCGGAAGTAGTTCGCGAGCGCGGCGTCGACCTTCTCCGGGCGGTAGATGTCGCCGTGTGCCATACGCCGTCGCAGACCCTCGGGCTCCATGTCGACGAGTTCGATCTGGCCGGCGCGGCGGACCACGTCGTCGGGGACCGTCTCCGCCTGCGGCACCCTGGTGATCTTCTCGACGACGTCGCTCAGGGACTCCAGATGGTGGATGTTGAGCGCCGTGATGACGTCGATCCCGGCGGTCAGGAGCCGGTCGACGTCCTGCCAGCGTTTGGGGTTGCGGCCGGCGCCGGGGACGTTGGAGTGCGCGTACTCGTCGACGACGGCCACCTCGGGGCGCCGGGCGAGCAGGGCGTCGAGGTCCAGCTCGGTGAACTCGCCGCCGTGGTAGGCGCAGTGGGTGCGGGGGAGGAGTTCCAGACCTTCCAGCATGCGTTCGGTGCCCGCCCGCCCGTGGCACTCCACCAGGCCCACGACCACATCGGCGCCGCGCGCCGCCCTGCGCCGGGCCTCGTCGAGCATGCGGTAGGTCTTGCCGACCCCCGGGGCGGCCCCGAGGTAGACCTTCAGCCGGCCGCGGCGTACGTCGCTCATCGCAGAGTGGACTCTCCGTTCACGGGCACTCAACTCCCCTGTGTCTCCAGTCGTGTACGGCCCACTGAAGCCGCTCCCACGGATGAGGGTCACGGATCTTGGCGCAACCCTGGCGTCGGCCACCAGGACCTTGACACGCCCCTGACGGGCATGCGGGCCGATAGGGTGAAGGCGGTGCGCCGGGAAGTCTGGTCGGCCGGAACCCGCGAGGGCTCCGTGGGGAGTCGCGGTCATCGGCTTCCTTTCGGCTTCGGCTCAAGGGGCGGGCATGCGCAGCGTGGGAACGGTCCTCGCACTGGTGGTACTGGCCACGATGGTGGCGACCTTCGCCCGCCGATGGCGCGTCCCCGCCCCCTCGCTCCTTGTGGTCGCGGGTCTTGCCGTGGCGCTGCTGCCCGGCGCCCCGCAGATCGAGATCAGCCCCGAGATCATCGGCCTGGTGGTCCTGCCGCCGCTCCTCTACGCGAGCGCCGAGGAACTGTCCTGGCGTGAGCTGCGCCTGGTGTGGAAGCCGGTCGGCGTGCTCGCGGTGGGCCTGGTCCTCGCCTCCGCCGCGGCGGTCGGGGCGGTCGCGGCTCTGCTGACACCGCTGTCGTGGCCGATGGCACTGGTCCTGGGCGCCGTGCTCGCCAGCACCGACCCCGTCGCCGTCACGGCACTGGGCCGACGGCTCTCGCTGCCGCCCAAGGTGCAGGTCCTGGTGCAGGCAGAGAGCCTCTTCAACGACGCCACGTCCCTCGTCCTGTTCCGGGTCGCAGTGGGCGTGACAGTGGCCTCCGCGGCCGCCAACTGGCAGGCGGCGGCAGGGGAGTTCGCGCTCCTCGCGGGCGGCGGCAGCCTGGTGGGCGCCGCCCTGGCGTGGGTGGTCACGCTGATACGGCAACGTACCGAGGACCCCGTCCTGGAGACGGTCACGGCGCTCGTCACCCCCTACGCCGCGTACGTCCTCGCGGAGACGGCCCACACCTCGGGCGTCACGTCGGTCGTGGTGGCCGGAGTCATCCTCGGCGGCCGCGGCGACCGGCTCACCACCGCGCCGATACGCCTCCAACTGCACGCCGTCTACGGCACGTTGATATTCCTCCTGGAGAGCGTCGTCTTCAGCCTGATCGGTCTCGCGCTGCCCGCGCAGGTGAAGTCCCTCACCGCCGACGACCGGGCCTGGCCGCTGTACGCGCTCGCCGTCGCCGCCACGCTCGTCGCCGTACGACTGCTGTGGCTGGCCCCGCTGTCGGCGGTCGTGCAGCGCAAGGGCGGCGTCGGCAGGCTGAACTGGCAGGTGCCGGTGGTGCTCACCTGGGCGGGCACCAGAGGCGTGGTGCCGCTGGCCGCCGCCCTGTCGATCCCGGTCGTGGCCGATGACGGCACGCCGCTCACCGAGCGCCCGCTGGTGCTCGTACTGACCACGTCGGTGGTGGTGGTCACCCTCGTCGTGCAGGGCTTCACGCTCGCGCCGGTCGTCCGCAGATCGGGCATCGCCCTGGAGCCCGAGCACACCGAGCGCGAGGAGGCCGCGGCGCGCAGCAGTCTTGCGGGCGCGGGCCTGCGGCGCCTTGAGGAGATGGCCGATCTGGAGGCGGTACCCGAGGTCGTGCTCGACCGGCTGCGCAGAGGTCTCGCGGCCCGCCTCGAAGCGGCCCAGGACCGGCTCGCCGACACGGACGGCGACGGACGCGGCCAGGAGTCGGCGGACCGCGTCTACCGACAGCTGCGGCGGGACCTGATCGCGGTCGAGGCGGGTGAGCTGCGGCGCCTCTACGAGGAGCACAGCATCAGCGACACGACACGGCGGAAGCTGCAGCGGTCGCTCGACCTGGAGGAGGCGCGGCTCGCGGGGGCGTGAGCGACATGTCTCGTCTCGGCTCGCCCGGAACCGCTCAGCGGAATTCAGCGGAACTCGGCGAGCCGGGGCCGCAGTCCGAGAGAGGTGAACACCGCCACCCCGAGCAGTGCCCCGCCCGACCAGGGCAACAGCCCCGTCAGGTCGGCCCGCCCGGCGGTCACGGACGCCGCGTAGTACCGCTTGTTGATGTCCGTGACGTGATCGAGCGCCTTCATCCACGTGCCGAAGTGGTCGTTGGACGTGCCGGGCTCCCAGCCCATGCAGAACTCGGCGGCCTCGTGCTCCCTGCCCTGGGCCACCAGGCGGCGGATCTTCACGTCGTCGTGCTGGTAGACGGCGTACGCCTCGACGGTGCGCTCGGCGGCGGCACGCTCGCCGGGGAAGGTGATGTTGTCCAGCTCGCGCCGGAACTCCCCGGTGAACCGCAGATCGTGGTGGTCGGCACGGTAGGCACGCCAGGTCGCGTCGATCCGCTCGGCGTACGAGGGCAGGCCGGCGCCCGGAATGCCGTACAGCTTCCGGGACTTGGCGTAGAAGGACGCCTCGTAGCGGTCGCGCAGAGCGGGATCGAGCAGATAGCGGCTCTCGTCGGCGTTGGCGTCGTAGGCGATGGCGCGCGCCCGCGAGAGCGCGACGACCGAGTCGAACGCGTCACGGCGGGCGACCCGCAGGTGCTCGCGCTCGCCGACGAGGGTCTGGGAGCCCAGCACGATCGCGAGCAGCGCGCACAGCGTCGCGGCGAGGACGCCGGGATTGAGGACGCGGCGGAACCGGCGTGCCAGCCACCACTGCAGGGCGGCCAGGACGGCGAGCAGCGCGGCGCCGCACGCCGCGAGCGCGATGAGCTGTCCGGTGAGGGCCGAGCGCGCCGCGCTGTACTCGGCCTCGAAGTTGCCGTTGTTGGTCTCGACCAACTCCTGGGCCCTCGGCGCGAGTTCATCGCTCAGCAGGCGGGTCGCGGTGCGGTAGTCGGCGCGGGCCGCCGCCTTGCCGCCGGGGCGTTCGTCGTTCTCCAGGGCCCGCCCGACCAGCTCTTCGTAGCGTGCGTAGGAGTCGGTGAGGGAGTCCACCGTTCGCTCGGCGGACCGGTCCCCGTCCGCGGCCACCGCGAGGGCGGTACGGCACGTCGAGCCGCCCCTTGCCCGCGTCACCGCCGGCGAGAAGCATGTTGGCGACCTGTGCGTCCATGTCGTTGAGCGCGAGGTCGAGCCCGGCGGAGCTGGTGGTGCGCGGCGCGTGCCGTTTCTCCACGGCGTCCCAGGCGCCCGAGGCGGCGAGCCCCGACAGGGCGAGGAGCAGGAGCAGCGCGGCGGACAGCAGCACGATCAGTGCGCGCACGGCCTTGAGGCGGGCGGGCAGGGTCGACGGGCTCAGGCGGCGCAAGACGTCCCGGCGGCGGCCGCGCCGCGTCCCCACCGGGCCACCGGTCCGCGGCCCCCCTCGTGGCTGCGGACCGGGAGGCCCGGCGGGCGGCGGGGCGACCGTTCCGTGAGGTGTCTGCGCGCCGGTCCTGGCCCCCGCTTCAGGACTGCGCGTCGTACCGGCGGTGACAGCCACACGCCCTCCAACGTCACGCCACGGACGGTCGCCCGTCCCCCGTGGCGGAAAGTCTGCGCCGGGAATCGGCCGGGCGTGCGATCCGTTGACGGTGCCTTGACGAGGGTCCGATGTCCCTTGACGGTGCCTTGACGAGCTTCCCGGGAACACCGCTAGAGGGGCGCAAATACCGGTCTGTGCAGGGCCTTTCGAGCCGACCTCCGGGATACATTCCTCTTCGGCCGCCGGACAGGCAGCGGACGTCAGTGGCATGACCGACCAGGACGACGCGCTTTCGGCCTTCCTCCGGCAAGTCGTCGTCCGAATGTCTCCCGGGCGGCCGAGCACGCGCCGGCGCCACGTCATCCCAGCCGCCGACGCCCGTGTGCAGCCTTGAGGTGCCGGGGCCCCGGCACCTCAAGGCCCGGCGGCCACCACACCCGCGTCCCTGCCCGGCCGATTCCCTGCCCGGCCGCGTCCCCGCCCGGCCGCGTTCCGCGCCGGGCCTCTGACACGAAGTCTCCGAAGGCTCCCATGCGCCCCGCCGCTCCACCGCAGACCCCGCCCACCCGGCCGCGCCCCGCGCCCTCCCGGCCGCGCTGCGCTGCCTTGCTCCGCCCTGCGCAAGGCTCGTACAGACACTCGGCCGGACACTCGACCGACCCGATATCAGGGCCCCGTCAGGAAACCCCCGACAGCCTTGCCCGCCCCTGACCCACCGGCTTCGATGAGTGACGTGAACAGCGAGTGGCTCCTTCTCGACCGGCCGCCTCATCAGGCGCCCCGTCGCGAGCCCCGCTGCCCGGAGAATCCCGCGTCCGCCACGCGCTGACGCGTTCACCTCCCGCACCCAGGGGCGCCGAGACTCGGTCCGGCGCCCCTTTCCGTGCCCGTCCGCGCGCCACGTCTCACGGCCCCGGACGCGCACGCCTCACTCCACCTGACAACTCCTGGATGGATCATGTCTTCCGCAACCCTCACCTCCCGTACGGTCCTGGTCACCGGAGCCACCTCCGGCATCGGCCTGGAGACGGCCCGGCAGCTCGCCGCGCGCGGAGCCGTCGTCCTCGTGCACGGCCGCACCGCCGAAGAGGCACGCGCCGCCATGGACCGCGTCATCGCCACGACCGAGGCCGATGCCGCCCAACTCTGCGCGTTCTCCGCCGACTTCAGCCGTCTCGACGAGGTGGAGGAGATGGCCCGCAAGATCGCGGCCGAACACCCGCACCTGGACGTCCTCGTCAACAACGCCGGCATGGCCGCGCCCGAGCGCCACACCATCACCGCCGACGGCAACGAGATCGCCTTCCAGGTCAACTTCCTGGCCCACTACCTGCTGACCTGCCTCCTGGAACCGGCGCTTGTCAGCTCACCCGGCGGACGTGTCGTCAACGTCTCCTCCTCACTGCACCGCACGGCCGCGATCCAGTGGAACGACCCCAACCGTGCCCGCCGTTACGCCCGTCTGGCCGCCTATGCCCAGTCGCAGCTGGCCCTGACCGTGTTCGCCGCCGACCCTCGCGTCACCGCGGTCTCCGTCCACCCGGGTGTCTGCGCCACGGATCTGCTCCCGCTGTACGCGCAGGAGGGGGTGCCCGCGGCCGAGGGCGCCGCGCACGTGGTCCGGCTCTGTGACCCGGCGACCGAGATCGTCAACGGCGCCTACTACGACCGTGCCGAGCGCGTCGACCCGGCGCCGGCGGCCACCGAGGAGCGCACCGTCAAGCGACTCAACAAGCTCGCCGACCTGCTCGTCGGCCGCAGCGCCACCTGAAAAGCCCATCCCCGAACAGGAGTTACGCCATGTCCAAACGAGCCCGCAAGAAGAAGGCCCGCCGCAAGAAGAGCGCCAACCACGGCAGCAAGGCCGGCCAGAGCTGAGCCGGTGATCCGGGGTGCGGGGCACGGTACGTCCCGCACCCCGGAAGCCCCGCACCCCGGAAGCCCCGCACCCCGGAAGCCCCGCACCCCGGAAGCCCCGCACCCCTGACCCCGAACACGAAGGGAACTCACCCGTGATCGAGCTCCAGCCCCGTGAACTCCCCGCTCTGGCATGGCAGTTCCCTGCCGACGTACCCGGTCCGGCCGCCGTCGGCGAGCATGCCCTGCGCACGGGCAAGGGCCGCTGGTGGGCCGACCGAGTGGAGCAGCCCCGCACCCTCGCCGTCTCCTGCGCCGGCCACGTCCTGCTTCGCGGTGCCACGGACGGCCTGACCCCTGAGGACCTGGCCCCCTTCGCCGACTCGCACATCGACGCCCCCGACCGCTTCCTCCCGCTCCTCGGTGCGGCCTTCACGCGCCTCACCCCAACGGAGCGCATGGTGTGGACACTGCAGTCACCGCCGACGCCCGGCACACCCCCGCGCGGCGTGCGCGTGCGCCGCATCGAGCCCGCGGACACGGACGCACTCCAGGCTCTGGGGCCGGACTCCGCCTGGATCACGACCAGTTGGGGCGGCCCGGCGGGCCTTGCGGCATCGGGGCACGGCTGGATCGCCACCGACCGCACCGGCACCGTCCTGGCCATCGCCTGCACGTACTTCCGCGGCTCCCGCCATGAGGACGTGGCTGTCCTCACTCACCCGGACCACCGCCGCCACCGCCTCGCTCTCGCCTGTGTCACCGCCCTGTGCGCCGACATCACGGCGCGCGGCCACACCCCGAGCTGGAACTGCGCCACCCTGAACCGCGCCAGTCGGCTCCTCGCCTGGACGGCGGGATTCCGCCTCGTGCGCGAGTACGTCCAGTACGCGGTGGGCAGCCCGGCGCGCCGGGAGCTGATCACCGCATAGGGGTTCTGCGATGATTCAATGATTCCTGAATTCAGGAATTCGTGTACTGTCATTGGTGTGCTGACACTCGCCGCTGACATCGACGTCCTTGCGCGGTTCGGCCGCGCCCTCGCCGACCCCATCCGCTGCCGCATCCTGCTCGCCCTGCGCCAGGCCCCGGCCTACCCGGCCGACCTCGCGGACGCGCTGGAGATCTCCCGCACCCGTCTGTCGAACCACCTGGCGTGCCTGCGCGACTGCGGCCTGGTCGTCACCGTGCCCGACGGCCGCCGTACCCGGTACGAACTCGCCGACGAACGCCTCGGCCATGCCCTGGACGACCTGCGCGCCGCCGTCGTGGCCGTCGAGGCGGACCGCACCTGCCCGGACGCCGCCGAGAAGGGCTGCTGCTGAATGACGGCGATATCCCTCGGCCCCAGCTCCGTGCGCCGCGATGTCCTGACCCGCCGCATACGCCTGCTGGTCGCCGCGACGATCACGTACAACGTCATCGAGGCCGTCGTCGCCGTCACGGCCGGGACCCTCGCGTCATCCACCGCGCTGATCGGCTTCGGACTCGACTCCGTCATCGAGGTCTCCTCGGCGGCCGCGGTCGCCTGGCAGTTCTCCGCCCGCGATCACGCGGTGCGCGAGGCCAGGGAGAAAGCCACGCTGCGAATCATCGCGGTGTCCTTCTTCGTGCTCGCCGCCTACGTCACCGCCGACGCCATCCGTGCCCTGACCGGAGCGGGGGAGGCGGAGTCGTCCTTGCCCGGCATCGTCCTGGCCGCGCTCTCCCTGGCGATCATGCCGTTCCTCTCCGCCGCCCAGCGCCGCGCGGGCCGCGAACTCGGCTCCGCCTCCGCGGTCGCAGACTCCCGGCAGACCCTGCTGTGCACCTATCTCTCCGCGGTCCTGCTCGTCGGCCTGGTTCTCAACGCCGCGTTCGGCTGGTCATGGGCCGACCCGATCGCCGCCCTGATCATCGCCGTCGTAGCCGTGAAGGAGGGGCGCGACGCGTGGCGCGGAGACGCCTGCTGCGGCCCGATGCCGACCGCGCCCTCCGGCGTAACCGTCGATGCCTGTGGGTGCCGTACCGGCTGCGACTGCTGCTGAGCCGACCGTGCCGACCGAGCCACCGAGCCACCGAGCCCAGTCGTATCAAGTTTCTCGGCCCGTCGGCGCCTGATCACAGTCAGTAACCATAGTACCGAACTGGCCGAATGCTCCCGCGGCTGGGAGACCGCCCGCCGGGCAGCGGCGGCCCCGGCGGGACGGGCGGGAGGGCGGACGCCGTCCGGCCGGGCACCGGGAGTCCGCCGGCTTCCGCTCGGGGCGGCGGCCCTGTCCCACGTGCCCGTGAGCACGTGGCCGTGAGCCTCCGTGCACCGGCGCCGCACCGTCTGAGTGCGGCGATGGACGGGTCCGGTCACGGATCGCGACGCTCGCCTTCCGCATGGCCGAAACCTACGTCTGGGCAACCGAACAATCTTGGGATTCCCTGGTCATACGCCTCTCCAGGCACTTAAGTACCAGTCGGGCGCACCACCCCGTGCCACCCCGTGCCACCTCGTGCCACCTCGTCCCGACTGCCCCGAGAGTCCTTCTGCCTATGGCCGCCAGTGCACACCGTTCGGTGTCGTGCTCACACCACTCGGCGAGCCGCAGGTCCCTGCATCGCCGTCAGAACCGGCCGGTCGCCGGGTGACAGCGCCCAGACCGTCGAACCCGGCAGGACGATCGAACCCGGCAGGACGATCGAACCCGGCCGGTCGAGACACCGACCTCTACGCGGCCGTGCAGGACATCCAGGCGGGCTACTGGATGCAGATGCGGCAGGTCCTCGCCCGCACGGGCAACTGGCCGCAGTGGACATCCCGTACGCAGGTCCTGGGCGTCGTCGCGGCCCAGGCAAACGTTGTCGAGCTGTGGCTGAAGGAGGAACCGGAGAGCCTCGCCGCCCGCGTGATGTACGCCAGAGTCGCCGCCGAACGAGTGCTGCAGGCCCACCGCAGGAACTGGGCGCGTGACTACCGGCGGGCGGACGACCTGGAGAAACTGGTGGCGCGGGCCCGGGAAGCGTGCGCCAAGGCGGGTGAGGGCAATCCCCACGACTCGGTGCCCTGGATCTGCCGACTGGCCCTGGCCGAATCGGACGTGACCGGACGATACCCGGAGCATCACGTGGCTCCGCCGCCCCATGAGTACCTGCTGCCCGGCGGACCCTGGGGCCTGCTGGGAGAGGTGCACCGGCGGGACCCGTTCAACCGCGAGGCATGGCACCGCATGTCCCAGGCGCTCCAGGCCCGCCCGGGTCCCGCGGGCCGCCAGGCCGTCGCGACGGACTTCGCCCGCTGGACGGTCTCCTTCGCGCCGTCCGAGTCGCCCCTGCTTCTGCTGCCCCTCTACGCCCGTGTGCAGGAGCTCCGGGAGCGACGGGACAACGGCGCCGAGGGCATGCTGAACCTGCTGTGGACCAGGGAGGACACCACCCGGGCCGTCACGCGGGCCTTCGAGGGCTGGTTCCGGAAGTGCGACCCGGCCACCAGTTCCCAGATGGATCTGAACTACCTCGCCTACGCCTTGGCGAGGGGCGGCTTCGCGCACTGGGCGACCGAAGTGTTCGACGCCATCGGCGACTTCGCCACGCCCGCCCCGTGGCAGTACGACCCCCGGCACCCCAAGGACCAGTGGCGGAAGGCATTCGAGGAGGACCGCGACGCCTGCCGGAGATCCCACCCGCGGCACCTGGGAGGCCCCACATGACCGCCGACCAGGCAGCCCCATGGGCGGGCGCCGCCACGTCCCGCGTCCCGCCGGTGGCCCGGCAGCCGTCCCGCCTGCACCCCCCACTTCAGCTTCCCCGTGCGGAGAACCCATGACTTCGATACGAGCACCGCGCCAGCAGCCGACGACCCCGGCCGACGACGACGGGGAGGACGCACGCATCCTCCAGTCGCTGGGCTACACCCAGCAACTGCACCGCCGGATGGGGGCCTTCGGCAACTTCTCGGCCTCCCTGTCGGTCATCTCGATCATGTCGGGGACCTTGCTCCTGTTCGGCTACGGCCTGAACTCGGGAGGCCCCGCGGTGATCACGTGGGGGTGGCTCGCCGTCGGACCGCTGGTGCTCTGCCTGGCCGCGGCCCTGGCGGAGATCACCTCCCGCTACCCCACCAGCGGCGGCCTGTACTACATGGCCCGCCAGCTCGGCGGCGAGCGGTGGAGCTGGTACACCGGCTGGCTCAACCTCCTGGGCCTGCTCGGCGGAATCGCCGCCCAGGACTACGGCATCGCGACGTTCACCGCCGCGTGGATGAACCTGCAGTTCGGCTACACGCCGACGCCGGGCTCCCTGCTCGCCCTGTACGCGGTCATCCTCGCGCTGCACGCGGTCCTGAACCTCTTCGGCACCCGGCTGATGAACATCCTGACGTCGCTGAGCGCGTGGTGGCACCTGGCGGGGGCCGTCGTCATCATCGGCTCCCTGACGCTCGTACCCTCCCACCACCAGTCGGCCGGCTTCGTCTTCTCCGAGTTCACCAACAACACCGGCTGGAGTGCCCCGGTGTACGTGATCCTGCTGGGCATGCTCCTTCCGGTGTTCGCCCTGGCCGGCTACGACACCTCGGCCCACCTGAGCGAGGAGACCAACCACGCCTCCGTCGCCGCGGCCCGCGGGATCTTCCGCTCGGTGGCGGTGTCCTGGATCGCCGGCGGCATCCTGCTGACCACTCTCCTCTTCGCCATCCAGGACTACGCCGCGACCCTGGCGGGACCGACCGGCGTACCGGTGGCGCAGATCCTGCTGGACGCGCTGGGCATGGCGGCGGCCAAGGCCCTGCTGCTCGTGATCATCGTGGCCCAGTTCCTGTGCGGCTACACCGTGACCGCCAGCGCCAGCCGGATGATCTATGCCTTCGCCCGGGACGGCGCCCTGCCCGGATCGGGGCTCTGGAAGAAGATCAGCCGCCGCAGCGCCATCCCCGCCAACGCGGTCTGGCTCGCGGTCGCCGTGGCGTTCGTGCTCGCGCTGCCGTCCCTGTACTCCCCGACGGCGTTCTCGGCGGTGACCGCCATCTCGGTCGTGGGATTCACCTCGGCGTACGCCATCCCGGTGCTGCTGCGACTCCTCCACCGCGACCGATTCACCCCGGGGCCCTGGAACTTGGGCCGCTGGAGCCGGCCGATCGGCTGGGTGGCGGTGGTGTGGGCGGCCGCGGTCACGGTGCTGTTCCTGCTGCCGCAGAGCAGCCCGATCACCGCGACGACCTTCAACTACACCCCCGTGGCCGTAGTGGTGGCCTTCCTCATCGCCGCCCTGTGGCGGCGGTTCGGACGCGATTCCTACCACGTGCCCCGCTCCAATTCGCCGACCGAGGACAAACAGTTCGAAGGCATCATCTGATGGCAGCAACACCTCAGCGACCTCAACGACCCATGGGAGTACGGTGACTGGCGTCACGGAATCCATCGAATCGGCACAGCAGCTCACCGTGGCCTGGCGGGCCCTGGTGCTCGACCGCGACGCGGACGCGGATGTGCGGGACCTCCCCGGCATCGCCGTCCGCTGGGCCGACTGCCGGTTCTCGTTCTACAACTGCCTCACGCTGACCGACCAGGAAGCAGGGGCCGATCTCGTCGCGCAACGCCTGGGCGAGGCGGCGGACATCATGCGCGCGAAGAAGCACCCGGGCTTCCTGTGGCTCTTCGAGGACCTCCTCGACGACGAGGCCCGCGCCGCGCTGGCCACGGCGGCCGAGCAGGCCGGCCTGGAGTACGCCTTCCCCGGCACAGGCATGGCCGGAGACCTGCTGCCCGTCCCCGACCCGGTCCACCCCGACCTGACCTTCGTGCGGGTGAGCACCGACGAGCACCTGCGGGCCTACGCGGACCTCCAGTCCCACGCCTACGGCTTCCCCTTGGAGGAAGGCCGCGACGGCCTGGTCGGATCCGCGCACTGGAAGAGCGGGATGTACGCCTACCTGGCCATGCGGGGCGACGTTCCGGTGGCGAGCGCCGCGACGGTGGAGGCGGAGGGCCGCCTCTTCGTCGCCTTCGTCGCCACCCACCCGCAGTGGCAGCGCAGGGGCTACGGCGAGGCGGTCACACGCAAGGCGCTGTACGAGGGCGCACTGGCCACCGGGCTCACCCGCGCCACGTTGCACGCGACCGTCGCCGGGGCCCCCGTATACCCCCGGATCGGCTTCTCGCCGAACACGCCCATCCACTTCTACGGCCTGAAGGAGTGAGCCGACGAGGCCGGCCGGCCCAGGGGGAAGTTCGCCGCGCATGACCTGCTGCCCGTCTGCCCGTCAGCCCGTCAGCCCGTCAGTCCGTCAGCCCGTCTGCCCGTCTGCCCGTCAGTCGGGCAGCCAGTGCAGCTCGTGCGCGAGGGTTTTGGCGACGGCTCGGGCGCGGCGGTGCAGTGGCGACTGTTCGCGCGGAAGGACCAGGTGGATCGTCAAGCCGGGTGCGCCGTGCAGGGGTCGCCAGGTGATGCCGGGCGATGGTGCCGTGGCGGCGGCCTCGCCGGCCGGGGCGAGGGTGAGCCCGTCGCGCAGATCGCGCTGTGACATGTCGAAAGAGACCGTGGGCGTGTGGAATCGGGGCTGTGGCCGGGTGTCTTGGAACAGTGCGGCCAGCTGGTCGTGGATCACGGGGTTGGCCGCACGGTCGGGGAGCCGCAGTGGATACGCGGCCGCGGCGGCGATCTCGATCTCCGGGTGTTCGGCCAGCGGATGGTGCTGCGCCAATTGGACGCCGATCCGCTGACGCCGCAGCAGGTACCGGCGCACGCCACGGCCCGGCTGTTCACCGCGGGTGATCCCCGCGTCGATGCGGCCGTCGGCGACCGCGGGGGAGATCTCTGGCGTCGCCATCGGGACCGCGCCGACTTGGAGTCCGCTGTTGTCGCGCATCAGCCTGTCCACCAGGGCTGGTACCGTCTCGGCCCCGGTGCTGAGGCTGTATCCGATGCGCAGCGTGCCCAGTTCACCGGCCGCCGCGCTGCGGGCGGTGTCCCATGCCCGGTCCAGCGCCGCCAGTGCGGGCGGCGCGGACTCCGCCAACGCCGCACCGGCCGTGGTCAATACGACGCTACGCGTGTTGCGGACCAGCAGGGCCGTTCCGAGTTCCGTTTCCAGTCGGCGCATCCGGGCGCTGAGTGCGGGCTGCGCGATACCGATCCGGGCGGCCGCGCGGGTGAAGTTCAACTCCTGTGCCAGCACCAGGAAATACCGCAGGCTGACCGTATCCGGTGCCATGGGCCCTCCCTGCCGATTGATAACTATCCGTTCTGAGCCTATCCCGAATTGATCTTTCCCCTGACCCCAAGTCAGGCCCTAGCCTGCGCATATGGCGATTCAGACGATCCAACTGATGACCGCGGTCCCGGACATCGCACTCACCCGGCCCGCCGACACCGATCTGCACGGAGGCCGTCATGCATAGGCTTGTTGTCTTGTATTCCAAGCCCGCCGACCCCGACCATTTCCGCGACTACTACCTGACCAACCACATTCCGCTGGTCAAGAATTGGCCCGGACCGCTTGCGTGGCGCTACAGCTTCGACGTGGGGGCGATCGAGGGAGCGTCGACCGAGGCGGAAGCGCCGTACTTCGCGGTCTTCGAAGCCGACTTCGCCGACGCCGCCGCCATGAACGCGGCGCAGGCGACGCCGCACGGCAAGCGGCTGGCCGCCGATGTCGCCAACTACGCCACCGGCGGTGTGGTCATCATCCACTATCCCGTGCAGGACGGCACCGGCTGAGCCAGCCCGATACGCCACGGGACGCGTTCCGTCGCCCCGAGGTTGCGTTCAACTCGGGTTGAGTCGGCAGGGTTGCGGACCACCGGCCGCCGGACGACGGCGGCGACGCATGCGGAGGTGGAACGTGATCGAGGCGCTCACCGTGACCGAGGCCGCGCAGGCACTTCGGGACGGGACCGTGACCAGCGTGGGGCTCGCCGAGGCGGCCGCCGCGGCCGCCGAGCGGCTGGACCGGTCGCTCGGGGTGTATGTGACGCGATTCGACGAGCAGGCGCTCGCGGCGGCGCGGCGCGCGGACGAGGAACTGGCGCGGGGGACGGACCGCGGGCCGCTGCACGGGATCCCGCTCGGGGTGAAGGACACCATCGCGGTGGCGGAGGGTCCGACCACCGCCCAGAGCCTGGTCCTCGACCGCGACTGGTGGGCCGGGCGGGACGCCCCGGTGGTGGCCCGGCTGCGGGCCGCCGGGGCGGTCGTCACCGGGAAGACGACCGCGATGGAGTTCGGCTGCGGGCTTCCACAGGAGGACAAGCCGTTCCCGTTCCCGCGCAACCCCTGGCGGACCAAGTCCTGGGCCGGGGGCTCGAGTTCGGGCTCCGCGAGCGGCGTGGCGACGGGGATGTTCCTCGCGGGCATCGGCAGTGACACCGGCGGCAGTATCCGTATGCCCGCCGCGTTCTGCGGGGTCAGCGGATTGATGCCGACGTATCGCCGCGTCCCCGCGGACGGCTGTGTACCGCTGGGCTACAGCCTCGACCGCGTCGGTCCGCTGGCCCGCACGGCCAGGGACTGCTCCGCGCTCCTGCACGTGATGGCGGGAAGCGCGGATCCCGGGTCAGACCTGCCCGAGTTCACCGAGCCCCGGTTCGGCGGCGACCTGGCCGGGGTCCGGGTCGGTGTCGTCCGTGAGCACCACTTCCCGGCGGACGGCGACGCGGCGGTGCCCGGGGCGTTCGACAAGGCCGTGTCGGTACTCACCGGGCTCGGCGCCTCGGCGGCGGAGATCCGGCTGCCGTACTGGCCGGAGCTGATCACCACGGTGTTCGTGACCGCCGCCAGTGAGGGCCTCGCCTACCACCGCGGCGACCTGTCCAGGCGCTGGGCCGACTACTGCGTGGCAGCACGCGGCCTCCTCGCGACGGGAGCCCTCGTGTCCGGCGCGGACTACGTCCAGGCGCAGCGCGTGCGGACGGTGGCGCAGCAGGCGCTGGACGAGCTGCTCGACCGGGTGGACGTGATCGTGTGCCCGACCGCGTCGATCGGGGCGCCGCCGTTCGACGCCCTGGCCGACGAGGCGGGCCATCAGGACCACGCGGGCGTGTTCGGGATGATCCACACCCCGTACTGGAATGCGCTGGCCAACCCCGTACTGGCGGTGCCGATGGGCTGCACTGCGGCGGGTCTCCCCCTGTCGATGCAGATCGCGGGTCCGGTGGCGGGCGAGACGGCGATCCTGCGGGTCGGCGACGCGTACCAGCGGCACACCGACTGGCATCTGCGCACCCCTGATCCGGTGGGCACGGCAACGGAGTTGAGCGCATGACCGGGCCGCGGGACGAGTCCAGGGTCCGGCATCTGCTGGCCGCCGCCGGCCTTCCCGCGGAACGGGCGGACGACGGGGAGGTCGCCGGATTCGTGACGGCGTACGTCGTGCAACGCCCGGCCGTGGACGCCCTCTTCGAGGTGTCGGCGGCGCGCTACGCCAGGCCCGTACTCGGCATGGAAGCCACCGTCAGAAGGGACGAGGGGGGTGAGCCCGCATGAGCCGGGAGGCCCGCATGAGCCGGGAGCGCCTGGTGATGGCGCTGGCCTGCGCCGGGTCGTTCGTGGTCATCCTGGACGCCACCATTGTGTCGGTGGCGCTTCCCGACATCCGGGCCGCGCTCGGCTTCTCGTCGGCCACGCTGCCCTGGGTGGTCAACGCGTACACGCTCGCCTTCGCGGGGTTCCTGTTGCTCGGCGGCCAGTGTGCGGACGTGTTCGGTCACCGGGTGACGCTGCTGACCGGCATGTCGCTGTTCACGGCGGCCCGGGTGATCGGCGGCCTGGCCGGCACACCGGAGACGCTCCTTGCCGCGCGGGCGGCGCAAGGGCTCGGCGGGGCGCTGCTGATGCCGGTGACGCTGTCGCTGCTGACCATGACCTTCCCCGAACCGGCAAGGCGGGCCCGGGTGTTGGGCACCTGGAGTGCGGTCGGTTCGGTCGGTGCCGCGGCGGGACCGGTGATCGGCGGCGTCCTCGCCCAGTTCGCCGGGTGGCGGTGGGTGTTCTTCGTGACGGTGCCGATCGGGGCGCTGGTCATCGCCGGTGCCGCGCGCGGGTTGCCACGGCACGACCTCACAGGACGCCCCCGCCTCGACGTGGTGGGCGCCGCGCTGGCCACCGCAGGTCTCACCGGCCTGGTGTACGCCGTGATGCGGGCGCCCGTCACGGGCTTGACGAGCCCTCAGGTCGCGGGACCCCTCATCGGCGGGGCCGCACTGATGGCGTTCTTCCCCCTCCACCAAGCCCGATGGGCCGCACAGCCGTTGCTGCCGCTCACCCTCTTCAGACTGCGAGCGGTGAGCAGCGGCAACGCGGTGATGTTCCTGCTGGGCCTCGGCTTCTTCGCCAGCCCGATCCTGCTCTCGCTGTACCTCCAGGACGTACACGGCTGGACGCCGCTGCGTGCCGGGCTCGGCTATCTGCCGGTCGGCGTCGCCATGTTCGCCGGTGCCCGGGCGGCCGGGCCGCTGACGGTACGGCTCGGGCCACGCCGCGCCTGTGTGCTGTGCTGCCTGGTGGGCGCGGCCGGGTTCGCCGGTGTCGCGGCCTGCCTGGGCAGGGACAGCTCGTACGCGCTCACCGTGGTGGTGTCCGGCGGGGTGTTCGGCTTCGGGACCGCCGCCGCGTTCACCCCGATCACGGTGGTGGCGACCAGCGGCGTCCCCGCGGAGCGCAGCGGTCTCGCCGCGGGCGTCCTGAACACCGTCCGGCAGACCAGTGGAGCGGTCGGTCTAGCCGTGGTCAGCGCGGTGTCGGCGTCCGCCGCGGCAGCTTGGGCCGCCGCCCACCGAGGGCGCCCCGGCGGCACCGGGGCGGCAGCACTGGCCCATGGCCACACCGTCGCCTTCCTCGTCTGCGCCGCGTGTGTCGCGGCTGCGGCGGGTGTGGCGTTCCTGACCATGCCGCGCGCCGATCAGCCCATCAGGCGGGGGAGCCGGGGACGGTCGCCCGCAAGGCCGGGCACTCTTCGAGGCCGTCGCCGTGAGCGCAGCCGAGGAGCCGGGTGAGATAGGAGCGGGCGGCGTCGAGGCGGGCGATGTGTGCTTCCAGCTCCGCGATACGGCGACGCACGGTCTTCTGCCAGTCGGCCCCGGACTCGTCGCCGCCGGACCTGTCGGCTCGATGGCCCCGGCGGAGCAGGGCGTCGATCTCCTCGATGGACATCTGCCCTGTCTCCCGCCACAGCTTGATGAGAGCCACGCGGTACAGCTGCTCGGAGTCGAAGTACCGCTGCCTGGACCGCCGGTGCGGCTCGACAAGCCCGCGTCGCTCCCAGTAGTGCAGCGTCGAGAGCGGCAGCCCGAACCGGTCCGCCACCTCCCGTATCGGCGTCAGTTCCTCCATGCCCCCAGTCTCCCGCACCAGTTCCTACAACCAGTCCCGCCGCTTGAAGATGAAGTACAGACTCACGCACACCACGGCCATCAGCAGAATCGCGAACGGATACCCGGCCGCCCACTTCAGCTCGGGCATCGTGTCGAAGTTCATGCCGTAGATCGTGCCGACCAGTGTGGGGGCGAAGAGAATCGCCGCCCACGACGAGATCTTCTTGAAGTCGTCGCCCTCGCTGCGTTGGCCTGCAGGAATCGCGATCTGGGGCGTGTTGACCTGCAGGGATGAGTGTTTCCGGAGCTTTCACCGTGACGTCGATTTGCAGGGTTGATTCTCCCCAGGCGCTCCCCGGGGCGGCTTCATTCTCCCCAGATTCTCCCCAGCTGCGGCTGCTGGGACGCGTGGGTCGTTGCTGGCCAGGAGGCCGATCCAGGTGTCGGGACGGCTACGCAGCCTCTGCCCGGTTCCGTTGAGATCACCATCCCTTCCCCGGGAAGCGGGTTGTTCCGGCCGTTGTCTGTGTCACCGTTGCACCTGTCGATGATCGGCGGTGCGAAGGGGGGATGGCGTGCGACTGTCCCGGGAGGTCACGGGGTGGGCGTTCATCGCCGATGTGGAGGGGGTTCGGCATGCCGGTCTGGCCGTTGGGCTGGCCAGCATCAGCCCGTTCACCACTGGAGGTGGGGCGGGAGGCAGCCTGTTTACCCGTGCGTACGCGCGGGGCCTCCAAGCTCTCCTCTCACTGGACGAATTGCCGTTCAGTCACCCTGTCGCCCCCCTGTGGTCTGTCACGCAGGACGCAGGAGATGTGCTGTCTATTCTGGGCCCCGACGGCACGACCTTCGTGCATGACCTCGACGTGGAGGTACCGCCAGGATGGCGGGAGGCGGCGGACGCCTCGGGCTCGGTCTTGCTGGTCGTGTCCCACGTGCTGCCTGCCACAGACGATCCGCTCGGCGCGTTGGCCTTCGAAACGCAGCGAGGGATGGTGTGCGCCGGCGTCGTGCGCTTCGGTGAGCTTGTTTATGAGGAGGACGGCCACCCCACAGCCAAGTTCGTCATAGACCCCGTCGGGGTGCTCATGGAGCTGGCGAACTACGTGTGCGACCGGGTCATGTCGTTGGACGAGGCGAAGCGACGGGCACGCGAAATAGAGCTGACGCAGCAGGCCCTGGCGGAGCACCACGCGATGTCCGCCGACGCGGTGGTGGGTCCTCTGTTTCGGGGCGAATTCCTCGACCACCGCGGCTTGGTGGAGTTCATGTACGTCTACTGGCGACTAGTCGTTGAGGTCGCCGATGCCTGCGCGCTGGAGGCTGCCTGGCGGGTCGCGGCCTTTCAGGCCATCGAATTGGGTGTCCAGCTGGTGGCGGACGGGTCCGACCGCGCGGTGTTCGAGGAGTCCGAAGCGCTGTCGGCGCGTTTGATCGACGGGTTGAGGGATCCCGCCGACCTGGAAGCCGCGCTGCTGGCTGCCGCTCGGTTGCGGCTGGCCATCCGAGGGCCGGAGGACTTGGCCGCCGACGACTACGCTCGAGACCTGCTGACTACCTGGTCCGCTCGGCTGATCGCGGACCTGTATCGCACGTGGTTCACCGAAGAGGAGCCCTTCCAGGCGGAGTCTCACCGGCTGGTGGTGGAAGCGGGACATCTGGTGGTACAGGCGCTGGAGTTGGACGGTGGGTCGAGGAGGCCCCGGCTGTGGGCGGTACTGGCGCAGATTCTCGCCGACGAGGAGGGACTTCACCATGGTGCTGCAGGCGCTGCTCTGTCGGCATGGCGCGACTCGTCCGCCGCCGACGAACCGGACCTAGCGCTGTTCCTCCTCAGGACGGTGGGGTTTTCCCCGGAGTTGGCCGACGGGCTGCTTACGGTGGTGTTCGGGACGGTACCGGCTGACTTCGTTGCCGCCCACGACAGCGTAGTGACCGCAAAGGTGATCAGCCAAGGCATCAACCTGGCCCGGGAACGCGACGACCGGCCATTGCTGCGCACCGTGTTGGATTGGGCGGGGCAGCTCGATATCCGGTGGGCCACCGCCCACCGCAGGCAACTGATCGAGGCGCGACTTCATGTGCTGCCCGACGACCCGAGCGAGTGTCTGGATCCCAATCAGGCGCTCTCGGTGTCGTTCCCGGAGTCCTGGACACCAGCGCAACGGTCTGCGGCTCTGCTGCATGCCGCCGCACATGCTCGCGACCGGCGGCAGCCAGCGTTGGGGCTCACCCTCCTGCGGCAGGCGGGCGCCGGTCAAGACGAGGAAGTCCGACTACTCACGGCGGATCTGTACTACCAGTCGGCGGATACAGGCGAGCCGGTCCCGAGCCCTGTCCCGTTCCCATGGGGCTTCTACATGTACGCGGCGCTCGCCTACGCCTCGCTCGACTTCGAGGAATTGGCGCAGGCGAGCCTGGTGCCATTCGTGCAGCAACTGGGCAACCTCCACGGCGACGAACTCAGGGACGCGCTGTACGCGATCATCGTGGACGCGCCGAACTTCGACACGAGCGGTGCACCCGAACTCGGCGGGATGCTGCGCGATCTCGTCCACTCCGCGGTCTGGCAGCTCGCCGCGGAAAGCGAGAGGCTGCCGATGGGGCTGATGCTCGGCCTGCATCAGGCGGGCAAGGGATCGCAGCTGGGCGCGTGGTGGCGCATCGAAGGCCCTCTCGGCCTGCCGGCCCACATCCAGCATTTCATCGGCAAGCTGCGCGACCTGGAGGAGACCTACGCCTCCGGCGGTGCCTTGCCGAACCTGCTCAATGACTTGGACGCCGACCATCGACCTGGAGGCCACGACAACGCGCAGATTGCCCGGAATCTCCGGTGGCGCATCTCGTCGTTCATCGACGACGAGCTGCGCCACCGCTCGGCACCGCTCATCGACGACCAGCACATATGGGCCAAGGTGCATGAACTGCTGGACGATCGAACGGTGTTGTTGACGTGGATCCTGCCCGCGGCGGTGAACGGCGCAGCCGTGCTGTTGGCGGTCACCAGACAGGGCCGGGAGCTCGTGGTGTACCTCGGCGAGGGCGGGGACGAGAACAACGATCGCCACCCGGACGCGGACCGGGTCGAGGAGATCCGGACGGAGATCGAACGCGACCCGCTGTTCGCCGCCGTGACGCCGGAGGGCAGTCGGCTGCTGGAGTCGGCCGGGCTGCCTCTCGGCAGCGGCGAACTGTGGGACAAGTGGCGCGCCCAGGGCAAAGACCGAATCCTGGCCTGGCCGCACGGCGCTCTGCACTACCTTCCCGTACCGCTGTGCCGTACGGGAGGCCGCCTGATCGCCGACGACTGGACTGTCACCACGATTGCCGGCCTCGAAGCCCTGGCACCCGTCGAAGTTGCCGCGCGTGAGCCCCGCACCGTCGTACTCGCCTCCGCTGCCGGGGGCATTCCCTTCGGTCTGCACGCCGAACCAGCGCTGGAAGAGCACGCGCGCAAGGTCGCCGACGCGGTAGGTGCGGATGCCCTCACCGGTCTCGCGGCCAATCGCGACAGGCTGCTCACAGAGATGTCCACAGCGGACGTCGTCCACATCGCCGTACACGGGACACTGGATGAGGCCGCACCCTGGATGCACTGCCTCTACCTCACGCCGGACGGCGATGATGACGGCCGCGTATTCGCCTACGACTTCCTGAGTGTCGACCTGCGCGGCGTTCGCCTGGTCACACTCGCCGCCTGCGAGTCAGCGCTCGGCCGATTCGACCGCGGGGACAACATCCGCGGCATCCCTTCAGCACTGATCACCGCCGGAGTGCAGGCCGTCGTCGGGTGCCTGTGGCCCGTGCGCCCGGAGCCAGCCACGTACTTCTACCATCACCTGCACCACTCAGTCGCACGCGGTGTGGAGCCGGAGCAAGCCTTCCGCGGCGCCCAACTCGCCACGCGTGCCACGTATCCCCACTACCGTGACTGGGGAGCGTTCACCTACGTGCACGGAAGGACTAAGGGAGCCGCCGCATGACCGAGATTCGGCTGCACGGCGTCGAACTCGTGCCGGAACGTACGCTCGGATGTCCGGCGGATGACAGACCGCTGCACGGCAGGCTCACTTTCGGCTGGGACCTGCTGCCAGCTGATCACGAGGGCGCGCCAGCGGGCTGGCCGTCATACCTCAGGGCCACACCCGACCGGCAGTTCCGGCAACTGCTGATGGTGTGCTCGTTTCGCCCCGAGACATCGGAGAACAAGGGCGTGTTCCGCCATGCTTCCCTGGGCGTCGCCTTGTCCACGCCGCAGCGTGACGTATCGCCGATCGCGCGCCTGATCGACCCCGGCGAACGCACCCGCCCAGTCGCCAGCCTTGGGACAGGTGTGAGCTTCACGGTCACGACCGGCGTCCTGGATGTAGGGGTGGACAAGCCGCCCGGAGCCGGACCGGCGAGGGAGGAGTGGATCGCCCGGGGCCACGGCGCTTCCCAGCCGAACCCACAGTGGGAGTTCCGCCGAGTCAAGGGTTGCCCGCTGGTCGGCGATCACCCGGTGGCCGCGCTGGTGGAGCTCGTGCCCGACCGCATGAACATGGCCGAGGTGCTGGTTGCGGCGGAGTTGGAGCACCGTAGTTGGGGCGTCCGCCGTTACCGCGCACAGCTCGCCCCGACACCGCACACCATCGTGCTGGCGGGGTGATCGCCCAACGGAGCCGAACCACCGCGAACATCGGCACCGCGTGTGGTGGGTCGTCGACCTTGGCCCACGTGCCGCGCAAGCCACCGCCCTTGCGCTGAACGAACTGGATGGCCATCCCGGCTCCCGCCTGGACTCCGGCCAGGCGGGTCAGGGCCGCGGTAGCCCTGATCGGCCCACAGGGGCCGAAGCCGCGGAGACTCCCCGGCACGTCGAACCAGCAGGACGTCAGCACCATCGCGGTCGCTGACGTTGGTGGGGTTGGTCCTGGCGCTTTGCGGAGGCTACCTCGGTACGGACACAGCGTTCGGTCATCTCCCCGACCAGGGACGTAGTCAGAAGTCGACCATTGCTTCGACCGCATTCGAGGGTGCGCTGCGCCTGGCAGCGCGGGGCATGGCGATCGGCGGCACCAGCGGCGCGTGAGCGACACCGCTAGTGCCCAGCAGGCACTACGACTCATTGACCCGCACACCGGCAGCACGCTGAATCACTCCGCCGAACCGGCAAGCATCTGGAAGCGGATCGAGCTGAGCCGGGAATGGCAACGGGAAATTGCCGAAGCCCTAAGGGCTGTCCCATGACTCCGGTCGAGATCCTCCGTGGCTGCCGCCTCAGGGACGACGGAGTCTGCCACGCCACGCTCGACGTGCCCGAGGGGGTACCTGTACGCCTACAAGATCTTCGGTAGCCTTCTACGCTTGGCAGATGGCAATGCGGGAACAGCGGACGACGTACGTGGGCGAGTGGTGGCTGCCTGAGCGGCCAGATCACGTAATGAACGGCACCCTGACGATCGGTCCGCGCTACCCGGAGCTGGAGCTGTACGACCGTTCGACGCCGCACTCGGACTTGGCCGAGCTGCAACCCGTGATCCACGGCCGCAGCATGGGCACGAGTCTGACCCTCCTTTCGAACGTGCAGGCTGATGGCTCGTCAGCTGGCTTGGGTGCTCGCCGCGTGGTCCATCGGAGCTTGGTCGTGGGTACGGTCTTGATTGGCGAGTCCCACCTGCGAGAGCAGGACACCCGTTTCAGCCGGGCCTCGCTGCGCCTGGCCCATCTGGATGAATGGGTCAACCGGTCTCCGTACAGCTGGGAGGCGGGACCGCCCGAATCGCTGCAGGCGGTCGACGATCTGCCGGTCCTGACCGCCTCGGTCCCTGGTTGCGAGATTTCCCTGGGCAGGAGTCAGAACACGTGCTTCAGCCGGCTGACGGACGCAGGGTTCAGCAGCCATGAAGTGATTGAGCTTCGGCTCAACGAACGGGTGCCGCTAAATGAGCTGGAGTACCAGTTCGTCCGTCCGCTTGAGCAACTGCTGGCCTTGGCCACCGGCTTTCACAGCAAGGCACTTGATCTTCTGGTGGGCAACGACAAGAGCAACGACCTGCCCTGGCAGGTGACTGCGCACTCCGTCCGGCGTCGGAGTTCCAATCAGGATGAGACCGAGCGGCGGGTGGTCCGCCCGCACATGCGGTTCGGAATGAATAGCAATGGCTACCCGCCGGACATCGAATTCGGGGACTTGCTGCCCCGGTGGTTTGACCTGCAGACACGCTTGTCGGATGTCTGTGATCTAGTCTTCTCTCTCCGCTCCGACGCAAGCGGATACCTGCAACAACGGCTGTTCACGATCGCCTCGGCAATCGAAGGACTGCATCGCGGACTCAACCCAGACCTGGAGAAGAAGACCGCCGACGAGCAAGCCCGGAACGCCGCAATCCTTGCGGCTGTGCAGGAGAAACACCCAGAGCACCGGAAGTGGCTGGCGGACGCCATCGGGCACGCACACCGCAAGAGCTACGCTTTCCGGATTCAGGAGCTGCTGCAGGAGACCGGCGAGGTAATGGCCGGCGTCGTTGGAAACCAGGAGAAGTGGTTCCGGAAGCTGCGCGACGTCCGCAACGAGCTCGGCCATGTGCTGGACTCGAAGACAACCGTGGACCAGATGGTCGGGATGCTCTCCTCAGCCCTTCTCCTTGCTGAGGCCGTTCTGCTGCGGCGGCTCGGGTTCAGCGATGCCGTGTGCCGCCGGTCGCTGGACTACCACTGGGAACGGAAGCAGGTGCGCGCCTTGGTGATGAAGGGATTCCCGGAGTGGTTCGCGGACTCCGGGGAGACACCGGGTGGGTAAGTGCTGGCGTGCGGCAGTTACGGAGGATCTCGACCAGAGCAGGCCCACGTCAAGAAGGTAGGACAGCCCTTAGTCGACGGCTGTGTATCCGGTGAAGTCCCTGACTGGGACCAGCCGCAGCCCAAGCAGTTTCCGATGGTGTCCTATCCGATCCAATTCGACGACTGACTTCGGACGGCAGAAGGCCCGTCAGTAGACGACGGGGCCTTCTTAGCGCACGACGGGGGCTACCTGTGGGACGGTGCTGATGCGGACGATTGCGACGGCGTTGTGCGCGTCGGTGTCTTGCTGCTGTCGCCGGGGCCGCTGGCCAGTGTCAGCAGAAGAAGGATCAGCAGGATGAGCCCGCCTCCGGCGCCCGCCACCACAGCGACGGTGCGGGGGCTGATGGCGCGGCGGTGGCCGCGTACGCGGGTGCCGTCTGCCCGGTAGTAGGTGCGGACGTAGGTCGTGGGTCCGTTGTGGACTAGACGGGGCCGCGGTACGGCAGTGCCGTACGGGGCCGTGCGGCGGGGCGCCGTTCGCGTCTTGGCGGTGCGGGGGCGCTGGCGGCGGTAGTGGCCTTTGACGGGGGTTCCGTCGCGGCGGGTGTGGGGGCGTACGTAGGTCACAGAACCTCGCTGGTGAAGGAGGGGAGCGGATGACACCCCCCAGGGCGGGGCCGGGTGTTCCTCGGCACAACAATCGACAGTAGCGGCGCCAACTGACAATCCATGACGGTCAACACCTTGACGATGTGGGGGAGTTGGAGTCGGTGGCGTCTTTCGGCCTGGTGGTCGCGATGTGAAGGCGGCGGTAGCGCCGGGTGATGTCGTGAAGCCTGGCGCGGAACCGCGAGCATGAGGGAGCAGCGTCTGGGAACGGGGAAATGGACCTGGCCGGACATGACGCCGTCGGCCTCGGCTCCTAGGCGCCCCTGAGCGTCAGGCTGAGCACCGGCCAGGCGTGAGGCGTCCTCACCAATCGACCGGTTCCCTCTACGCCGCCAACGACCGTCTGATCCGTCAGCTTTCCTGCCCCTCCGCCGCCACGGAGGGGCGCAGTCACTCGCGTTCCGCGGAGGCACGGCTTCCTGACTCCGGCCAGGCCGAGCCCACGCGCGATCATGCTCCACCTTGAACCGGGCGTTGACGCTCTCAGCGAGCGGGTAGACCACTTCGACCCGGGCCCCGCGGCGACCTGAGCGAAGACTTCGAGGAGTCCTTGGGGTTGTCTCGCCGCGAACTACGGCGCGCTTGCGGCGAGATCGTTGAGCGTGGCGTTGACCACGGGCCAGCACATGTCCACCGTGTCCTTGTTGGGACGGTGGCCAGTTCGCTTCTCCAGATGGGGATGGACTGAGTTGCGGTAGTGGCGAACAAGGTCGAAGGCCATCTTCGCGTCGGGCTCGATCCAGCCGTTGGTATGCGCAAACTGCACAAGATCCTGTAGCCCCATGTTCTTGACCGGTTTCGGCAAGGGGCTCTGAGCGGTGCGGGATGTGGCGGCGTGCAGCAGCACTCCTTCGAGTAGGCTGCCCAGCATGATCACGGCAGAGACGTAGGCGCCGTGTTCGTAGCAAACGCGTGCCTCGTTGAGCCGGGTCTGCACCGAGTCGGCCAACGCCGGATCGTCTACCACGTCCTTGATCGATACCTGCAACTCGACCTGGGGCAGTCGTCGTGCGGCGTCGCCGTCGGGCTCCAGCTCGGTGAGGACGGGCCTGTTGCTGATCAGCTCGACCTGCAGTCCTTCTAGGAGTAGCAGCTCGTTGAGGCGTTCCAGGGTGGCTTCGAACTCGCGCTTCTGCCCGTGAAACTCGAGGGGGTCAGCCAGGCGGAGGACGGCACGCTCGATGTCCTCGGGGCTGTCCTCGCGGCGGTCGAGCATGAGCTGGGAGGTCCACGGGTGACGTGGACTGCCGTCGTGATCGGGGACGTGCTGCCACCCCGCGCGGCGGAAGAACCCTGGCAGCTCCCAGCCGCGCAGGTAACGCACAGGGCCGTCGTCGCCGCAGATCAGCCGGGCGATCTCGATCAGTGTGTTCTCGTCAAGCGGACCGGCCATGTCAGGCTCCTGCTTCTTGGGCGATGCTGCTGGTTGTGTCGTCATCTGCGTCTGCGTAGGGCCCTTGTGCCCTAACGGCCGTCGTCCTGGTCCGAGTCGGGTTGATCCGCGTACTCCTCACTGTCCGGTGCATTTTCGTCGAGTTCGATGGGGGCCCAGGTTTCCGATGTTTCGCCGCCCACGATCTCCTCCGCGACCCCTGGCTGGATGCCCATGAGCTCCAGGCGCTCCCATAGCGGGGCCAGTGACCCTTCCGGGTCCAGAGCGAACGTGCTGCTGCGTACACGCCAGAAGTTCCAGCCCGCCCGGCGTAGTTCGCGCTCGCGCTCGTAATCCTCTTGGATCTGCTGGGAGGTCCAGTGGTACGGGCTGCCGTCACATTCGACGGCAAGGCGGGCGTGCTCGCCTGTGACCACCAGGTCGATGCGCTTTTCACCCACTTGCCATTGGGGTACGACGTGGTATCCGTGCTCTCTGATCTTCCGGAAGACACGTTGCTCGAACAGTGAGCCGAAGGGGGCACGCTGCTCGCTGTCGGGTACGGCCTCCAGGTCCGGCGGTGGTTGATGGGTGAGTGCGGGGGACCGCATGTGGGTGATGAGCGTGTGGCGCAGGTCGTCGCTGGGCAGTTGGTCGGTGGTGACCGAGGTGAACAGCCACATCTGGTCGCGTGCACGGCTTGCGGCGACATTGAACCGGCGGCCGTCGGGAAGGCTGCGGATCTTGCGGATGTGGTTGCCATCGATCACCGTCGACAGCAACATCACATCTCTTTCGTCGCCTTGGAAGTCTGTGGCGACGCCGACCCGAATGCGGTGCCGTTCGCGGACGTCAGGTTCGATCTCGTTGTCGATGAGGTCGTCGATGAGCCGTGCTGAGGCTCCGGAGCGCATTGGGATGACGCCGAATGTCCGCTCCGCGTAGGCGGGATCCTGCGTCAACTCCTTGAGCTTGGCGACGAGTCGCTCTGCCTCCGGCCGGTTGACAAGACGGTCTCCGAACCCTTCGCAGTGGCCTTCGGGAACGTGTACGACCTGAAGGGGACGTAGACGGTCGGCGCCGTATTGGCGCAGCGGTACCAGGTCCTTGTCGTAGAACTGGTGCGAGGACCACTGGATAATCTCAGGCATGCAGCGGAAGTGCTCCGTCAGCATGATCACTTCGGTGTACCGGGACCGCAGCAAGGCGTAGAGGTTCGAGCCGGAGGGATCCAGGGCGTCACGTTGCCAGTCGAGCAGGTCGGGCAGTAGATCGTCGAGGCGGCGTCGTAGACGTTCGTGGTTGCTCGGCAGGAACGCCGGTACACACTGCCGGTCGTCGCCGACGATGATGACGCGCGGGGCCAGCCACAGCAGCATCAGGCCGTCGAGACCGACCTGGCTGGCCTCGTCGACGATCACTACGTCGAAGGAGTCCGGCTCCGGCGGGAGGGTGGCAGCAGCCTGCTTCACAGGCATGACCCAGGCAGGTACCGCGCCCATGGCGTCCCGCATCGCCGAGCGAGCGTTGCGCAGATGGCGCCGGGCTGACGGCGAGGTGCGGGACCCGGCGCGGGCCATTGCGTCGGCGTAGGAGCTGAGGGCCTGCTTCTGGCGGATCGTCAGCCGGTCCAGGCAGTGCCACAGGGCTCGGGTGGCCGCCAGCTGCTCCACGGTTTCGCGAAGGCGGCCCTCCACGTCGGCCAATTCCCCGTCGAGATGGCCCTCCCTGTCTTGGTCGAGCATGCGCTCGGTGAAGGCGTGGGACCGCCGCCAAGACCAAGCGCCGGCGAGTGCAGGCAGACGGGCGCTCCAGTGCGGCGCGGTTGGGGTGGACGTCAGCATGCGGGCAAGTTCCGCGTGGCCTTGGGCGAGACGACCGAGCAGCTTGCGGGCCTCCCGGCGGTCGGCCTCTCGAAGGTACGCCGCGTCGAGCGCCGCTAGGGCCTCCTCGTACGCCGCCACGTCGCGGGCGGCCATCGCCAGGTGCGCTTCTGCCAGCTCGGGACCACCGCGCGGACCCGGCTGCGGAAGAGCGTCTGCCAGGCCCTGGAGCGTACGTTCCGCCGCGGCAGCGGTGAGCACCCGTTCAGCGCGGGTGACCGCGAGGCGCAGGGCCTCCCAGCCATCGGGGGTGTGCACCGTCGCGTGCACCCCGGCCAGGAGCAGCTCGTCGTGGGCCGCCCGGCCTGCCACGGAGAATGTGTCCACGGCAGCCAAGTCCCGTACGCGGTCCAGGAGCTCGGCCAGAGCGACCCGAGCGGAGCCACTTACTCTGGGGGCGCCGACGTCTTGCCAGCGGTTGTTCAGCTCCGTCACGATATGCTCGGCGCGCAGTTGCGTGAGGACCGCTGCGAGGTCCTTCGCGCTGTCCGGCCGATGCCCATCGACTCGGCACTCCTCCAGCAGCTTCCGCGCCGGACGCCGGGTCCGCCAAGCCCAGATACTGCGGAGCTTCCCGCCGTCGTGCACGAACGACCACAGCGTCTGGCCTGTCGCGATCATGGCAGCGCGTTCCTCTGTGGTGAGGGACGGTACCTCGACGTGTCGGTGGCTCAGGGCGACGAGCGAGCTCTGCACTTCCTCGGCCTCGGCGCTGGCATTCCGCACCAGATCCCACAAGCCCCGCCTCTGGTCGGCAAGTCCATGCCGCAGCGCTTTGGTACGCCATTCGTCGGGATCCCAGTGCGCGAGGTCCTGGTTGAGTCCTGCGCGCTGCAAGGCGGCGGACGCCTTGTGCAAGTGCTTGTGCAGGGCCGCGACGAGTTCGGGTCCATGAGCAGCGAGAGTGTCGGCGAGCGGGTCGAGGGCATCGTCGAGGCGGGCCCGCTCGGCCGCGGCCAGGGTGTGCACGGCACTCGCGAGCTGTGCGGTGGAGGGTAGTTGCGCGGGGTCGGGGCAGAGGGTGCCGTGTTCGTCTAGGACCACTGGACCGTGGCGTTCGATCAGCGCCACGAGTCGGCGGGCCTCATCGGCGTCGATCGGGGGGACGTCGGCGGCGTCATCGGGCAGGGCAGGAAGCCAGTCGTATTGGACCTGACCTGCCGACACGGCTTCGACGATTTGGAAGAGCTGTCCCTGGTATCCCTCCGGAAGCTGGGTGTACTCACGCCACTCGACTTCTCGTAGATCGCGGAGTTCATTTCGCAGCAGGGCTCGACGCTCACCGAGCTCCGTGCGTTGAGCGTCCAGTTCCTCGGCTCGCTCGGCAAGCCGCTCCGTTGTGGTGGTCGCGTGTAGTCGGGACAGGGCGCGGATCGATTTGTCCAGTTCCTCGGTACCTCCGCGTCGCGGGTCGCCCTGCAGTACGCACAGGCCCCGCAGCGCGGGCGGGAGCTTGTCCCTGAGTACCCGCAGGGCCTGGTCCTTCTCGCTGGTCACCAGGACGCGTTTGCCGTCTGCGAGGAGTGCGCACGTCAGGTTGGCGATGGTGTGCGTCTTGCCTGTACCTGGCGGGCCCTGAACGACGACGCCGGTGTCGCGCTGCAGGCGGGCGAGCACGTCGCGCTGCGCGGCGTTCGTCGCCAACGGGAACAGTGGATCTGGCCCGAGTGCGGGAGCCGAGGCATGGCCGTACGTGGCGCTCCAGCCGGTGCTCTCCTGTACCTCCGGCGACACGATGAGCCGTGCGAGCCCCAGCGGGGCCTTCGCCCCGGTTTTGGCGAGCCGTTCGGCGATCTTTTCGTAGAAGCCGACGAGTGCACTGCGTCCTCGCTCGCGCAGCATCACGGCAGGTGCGGGCCGCAGAGCGAAGCCGGTCCCTTCGCGAGCTTCCGGCGGCGCCCACTCGGGATCGAAGCGGACTGCGGCATGCTCGCCCAGCGCCTGTTCAGCCCAGTCGACGAGCAGTTGATCCACCTCACCGGAAAGGGGATGGGGCACCTCTTCGGACTCAAGGCGCTCCCGAAGGCCCGACAGCATTTCAGTGCTGTAGCCGTCGCTCTCTTCCAGGAATTCTGTGTCCTCAAGACGCAGTCCGGCGCCAGCTGCCAGGGAGATGGTGATCTCGTTGTTCCGGTCATCGATCGCGATGGACAGCGGAGCGGTGAACAGGTGTCGGCGCACCAATTCTTGGACCTTGCCATCTTCACGCGTCAGCAGGCCGACGCCCAGCACCAGCTCATATGCGTCCCCCTCCTCGCGCAGCTGGCGGTCTATGCGGCGGAGTCGGCGATGTAGCTTGCGATACGGCTCGGCGGCGAGCTCGGCACTGGCCCACCGGCGCCAGGCTGCCAGCCATCGGCGGTACGAGTGCCGAACGTGCGGCGCATCCTCGACGGCGATCTCGGTGATCTCCACCGGATCGCCGTTCTCGTCTTCCGCCCAACCGCTGCCGGGACCGACGGCCGCCAGTGGCGGGTCCTGCCGTGACGCCTGCGCTGAGACGTCGGGCGAGACCCACCCCACCAATTCTTCAGGGATCGTTGGGGCGGCAGTCTTGCGCAGGTGCTGCACCTTGAGCAGTGTGCTGCTGCGGGTATGCCGGGCTGGTGTGACGCCAGCCGGGAGCGAGGACAGCCACAGCCTGTCCTGGTACTGCCCGCAATCGCGGACCGGCCGGTGGGTCGCCCGCACGATCTCCCGTACGTACTCGATGAGGTTGCGGGTCTGCCGGACGGTGGCTGCATCGCCCGCGCTGGGCGCGTGCTGCGCCATGATTCCCCCATGATCCTTTGGCGGTGGTGAACGGATCAGGATGAGGGTGTGGGAGCTGTCCAGCAAGGGAGAAAGCAGCAGATTGGCGTGAATATGCTCGAAGGTGTAGATGCTTCCTGGCCCGCAATATGCCATTCACGCAGCTGATTCCTCGGCTAGCCCTCCTTGAGAAGGGCGAGTTGAAGGCATGAGTGTGGGATTGCGATTGATCTCTGGCTAGAGGGAGGTCACGTAGCCGCGCGCGACATTGCTACCCCAGACGACTGGAAATCGACGACTCTTGGGCCATGGGGTGCCATGGCGGTCTCGGCTGCTTCGCAGCGATGTGGGCTTGCAGAGCCTTGTCTTCGTCTGCCGAGCCCAGAACTCGCCACAGAGAGTCGGGGAGACTTTCCGAGGTTCCGGGAAGCCGTGGTCGGTCCCGGCCGCAGCGGTCGCGAAGTCGCTTGACGCCAACACGCGCCGGGCGTGGTGCGCGGCAACCTCACTCTCCTCCAGGCCGCCGCCGTCACCGACCGCTGGGGCGCAACCACTACGGCCGCCTCGCCGGGCCGGTCGCCGTCGCCGCGGCTCTGGCCCTGTTCGCTGGCGCGGCCCTGGCCGGGCCCTTCGGCGGCTACTCGGGTCTGTTCTCGCGCTCGCACTTGTCTCACGAGCAGCAGTCGTCGTTGCGCTGGGAGGAGCGTCCAGAGATCAGATGACCTGCAGAACGAAGGGAGACGCAGACCGGGAGGCCTCCGATCGTGGCTGCCGGGATCCACAAGGGCGACACCTCCGCGTCGGGCGGCCCTGGCCAATGCGCCGTCAGATGGCAGGTACGCCATCAGACTTGGTTCATGGACCTTGACCGTGCGGATGCCGCTCTCTTGGTTTCCGTTGGCGCTGCTGTAGGCGCACTATGCAACATGGGCATCGCGGCCCTGACCTGCGTGCGGGTGAAACCCAATGTTCGCGTCACCGTTGAGCACCACGGGATGAGCCCGGTAGCCTCCCAACCACGGCAAGAGCGTAAGTACCGTTTCCGAATCCGGCTGAAGAACCGTGGCGTCATCGCCATCGGGGTCGAGCGTATCGAGGTCATCCCTATCCACGGTCCGTGGTCGCGACGGTGGGACGGGGAGAAGAAGCGAGTGAGTGGCCGATGGCTCCCGGACCCCAGGGCGATCGAACCTCTCAGTGGCTTGAAGCATTACGAGGAGGTCCGCCCCAGTGCTCTGCGGCACAGCGGGAAGAACCCCCGACGCGTGTACATCAAGGCGTGACTCACCAGCGGCTCGAAGGTACGGAGCGCTCCAGTCAAGGATCTGTCGGGCTTGGTGGTGGACATCGGGCCAGACGTCCCCGAGCCGGAGCTTGAGCCGCCCGTCCGCGGGTGGCGCCGGTGGCTTGGACGCACTGGCCCCTAGGCCCAGGGCCCAGCGCCGCGTGGGCTGCGAACTCGGCTCCGCCTCCGCGGTCGCCGACTCCAAACAGACCCTGCTGTGCACGTACCTGTCCGCCGTCCTCCTGGCCGACCTGGTCCTCAGCGCTACCTCGGCTGCTCCTGGGCCGATCCGATCGCTGCTCTGCCCATCGCCGTCAAGGAAGGCCGCGACGCCTGGCAGGGCAAGGGCTGCTGCGCGGCCCTGGCAGCTGCGGTCCCGGCTCAACGGCAGGAGACGGACGTCTGCGGCTGCCGCACTGGCTGTGACTGCTGCAACTGACCGGCCCCTGCAGGCGAGGTCGGGAACAAGGGCGAGGCTGACCATGTCGCTCTAGACGAAGGCCAGCGCGCGGAAGGCGTTGCGGACGTCAGTCAAGGGTTGGCGGTCGCGGGTGGTGTAGAGCTTGTTGGTCATTAGTACCGCCCACCGCCCTTGCTTGGGTGAGATCCACATGCCGGTCGGTGAAGCCGTATTGGACCCAGATGTCGTCGGCGAGGGAGGTGCCTGGGGCGGGGTGCCAGAAGAGGCCGCGTGCAGGGGCCAGAGTGCCGGTCTGGTCACCAGTCCAAGGTGAGTCGCCTGGAGAACGGCAGGGGCACGGAAGACGTCCGCATCCTGCGCGAGGTCGCGCAGGTGCTGGCGATTCTGCCGCAGCACCTCGGCCTCGCCGCCGCTTCGGACCCCAGCCCCGCCGACCCCGAGACAGAGGACATGGGCCGCCGGACCGTTCTCGCCGCAGGCATTGCCGCGCTCGCGGCCCCAGCCATCCCGAGCGCCGCTCATCGGGACCTGGTGCAGGCTCTCTTGCCCGGTGCGGCCCGCGTGACTGCCGAACCGGTGCCGGACCTCCAGAAGCTGCGGGACCAAGTCGCCGGCGTACGCCGCCTCTTCTACACCTGCGACTACACGAAGCTGGAGGGCGCGCTGCCCGGCTTGATCGGGCAGCTGCGGCAGGCCATCAGCGACACCCCCGGATCGAGCGACGTATCCAGCCTCCTCGCCACGGCGTACCAGACTTCGGCGAGCCTGCTGCTCAAACAGAGCGACCAGGGCAATGCCTGGCTCGCGGTCGGTCGTGCCATGGCCGAGGCCGAACGCTCCGGTGCCCCCGCCGTCCTCGCCTCCAGCGTCCGTGTCCACGCCTACGCCCTGACCCGCGACAGCCGCTACGTCACGCTCGACGGCCCAGACGCCTGGGCCAACTTCAGCCCGACCAACGTGGCCCTACTTGGCCTCAGCGCGGCCGTAGCCTTCGGTGACGCGGGCGTCGCCTTGGAACCGCCCCCGCGGTCGAAGAGCTGCTGGCTCAGTTCATCCGTCAGGTGCGCGAACACCCCGATGAGGGGGGTGATAGGGCTCGTTGAATCTGGGTGTGACCGCGCTTCCGTGACGGCTACGGCCGGATGAGGATTCTGGCCCGTAGCAAAGGGAACGATGCCCGCCCGTACATCTGCCGCTTGATCGTCTTGATGCGGTTGACGTGGCCTTCGACGACGCCGGAGCTGTAGGCGAGGGTCATGCCGGCGGTGACGGCGTCGAGGTCCTGGCGGAGGAATCCGGCGAAGCCCCGGATGGGTTTGGGGCCGTCCTGCTCAGCCTGTCTGATCCAGTCCAGCAGGAGGTGGCCGCGCCGGTTGCGGACGAGTTCGGCGAAGACGCGGGCGAAGTCGCAGGCCGCAGCGATGTCGGGGCATGCGAGCCGGACTCGATCGAGTCGGGCGGCGTCCTTGTCCTGCAGGGTCTCGCGAGATCGCATAATCCATGAGGTGATCTTGCGGGGACTGGGGATCGGCGCGGGGGCGGGGACGGCGGTGCCGTCCTTGATGCTGGCCACATAGCGGCAGACGACATGGCGGCTGCCGCCGTAGCCGCGTTCGCGGACTTCGCGAAACAGCCGCATTGGGCTGGTGCAGCCGGCCGCGAACCGGGCCTGCAGATAAGCGGTGAACGGATCGATCAGGCCGGGGCGGCGGTCGCGGGCTGATGTGATCAGCACGTCCAGGTCCGTCTCCTTGAACCGTCGCACCGTCTTGCGGTCCAGGCGGAGACGGCGGGCGATCGCGCTGATCGTCCATCCCTGGTCGAGCAACTCGTGCACGTCCTGGTGGCGTTGGCGGGTGCGGGCCACGATCGCGGTTCGGGGCAGGGCGACCGTCTGCGGGGCGATGTTCGGCTCCGGTGCCTTGGCGCGAGGGCCGTTGTGCCGGTCGGCGTGTTTGCGCAGGCAGTCGCGGTGCTGGTGGCAGGTCTTCTCCACGGCGGCGGACAGGTTCGCGAGCAGGTGCCAGCGATCAGCCACCTCGACCGCGGCCGGAGCGGCCTGCTGGATGGCCCGGGTGAACGACGTGGCCCGGTCCCGGCAGACGATCTCCGCACCCGGATGAGCTCGCAGCCAGGCCGTGAGTGTCGCGGTCTCTCGGTCTGGCAGTACGTCGACGGGCAGCGAGCCCTCCACATCGACCAGGAGGGTTCCGTAGGTGCGGCCCTTGCGGAAGGCGAACTCGTCCACGCCGAGCACGCGTGGTGCTCTGGCCGGCACGGGTGGCGCCTCCAGCAGCCCGAGCAGCAGGCTCCGGCGCCCAGCCAACAGGAGCTTGTGGCACAGGCGTTGGCCGGGGCGGCCGCCCAGCTCGACCGCGATGGCCCGCAGCAGATCGCGCATGGGGAGTGTCGAGCGCTTGCGGCGCTCGCTCAGTCCCCAGACCTGCTCTACGAACGTCCGCCTCGGGCAAAGCGGCTGGTCACAGCGGAACCGTCGCACGAGAAGCCGGATCACCATCTGCCGACCGCCCGCCGGCCGGTCCGAGAGGTGGCGCCAGTAACGGCTGTGAACCCGCGCAGCACGAACGCCGCAGTCCGGACACCGGCCCGGTCGACCGCAGCCGACCGCGTCCACCATGAGCACCGTCCCCACGACGCACAACTGCCGAATCCGAACCGCCAACCCCGGAAACAGCACATCCTCAAAGGCGTTTACCACCATGAACTGGACGTGCCCAGGAGGAACGATCCAGAAGTCCACCGCCGACCGTAGCCGTCACGGAAGCGCGGTCACACCCAAAATCGCGGATCCTCATCAGCGTCTGGGCAAAGCTGTTTCGGACGGGGGTGAACGGCCGTTGGCGAGGTTCGTGAAACCCCCAGTCGGCCTCTGCCGTGCGCAGCAGGATGTGTGCATGCCGTCCAGGATCAAGTTCAGCGGCGCCGAGAAGGACATGACTCTAGAGCAGCTCGAGGACGCCATCCAGCATGCGCGCAACGCCGGGGCCAAAGGTGACCGCTATGTGTACGCGGTCCTCAGCACCAGCGGGAAGATCAAAGAGGTGGGCGTGGACATCGGTGACAGCGCCGACTATTAGCCGACCCTGACATCACGCTACTTGGGGGCATCGCCCCGGTCCGCGCGTACACTCCCAAAGTCCTGCCGGATGTGCTCTGCGGGGTCCTCGATCCGGGGCCAGCCTTCGACCGTGCCGTGCCCTGGCCGAGGTGCCGAACGGCTATTGGGTGATGGACGATCGGTCGACGCTGATGGTGCGCATCACCTTCTGAGCGCGAGGTCAACGGCACGGGTTTGGTTCCTCCCGTGCGGTGCGGCGTCCTCGTGGTGTCAGGTGGCGCGCTTCACGTGGCGGACCAGCCACATCAGCAGGGCGTCCAGGTCGGCGGCGGCCGAGAGGACCCGGTCGACCGCCTCGGGGGTGTGCAGCCACTGATCGCAGCCGAGGGGGCGGGCGGCGATCAGGGATCGGTGGCGCAGCAGGTCCGTACGGGAGTGGTCCGTCGGATAGCCGCGCGGGGGGCGTTTCATCACGTCCCCGGAGATCTCGTAGCCCTTCTTGCGTACGTCCTCGACGATGGCGGACAGTTCGCGGCCGCTCGCCTCGGCGGCCACGGCTTTGCGGAACATGTCCACCTGGCCGGGATCGGGGTACCACCAGGCGCCCTGGATCCGCAGGCCGTCCAGGGAGAACCGGAGACTGATCTCGATCTTGCGGCCGAGCCGAATCACGGCGCTCTGGTGCTGCCACCACCAGGAGTCGGTGCGGTAGTGCCAGACGGAGAAGTCCTCGTACCGGGGGTCGCTGTCCGCGACTTCGTTGAGCAGGGCGATCATCGGCTGGCGGACCAGGCGTTCGCGGTCCGCGCGGCAGCGCTCTCGTGTCGCGTGGGTCGGCTCGCCCTGAAGCTGCCACAAGACGTCCATGGCCTGCTCCGGCCAGCCGGTGAACTGTCCGTGCATGCACGGAGGTTAGCTCACTCATGAACCGTTGGAGCGGAGAGTGAGACGGGCAGGGAGGCGTAGCCCTCAGACAACGATATGAAGCGATCGGTGAGATTGTGCAGCCGGACGTGAGATCCCACATCAAAGAGGACACCAATGTCCTTCGACAGCGAAGTTAGTCGCGTGTAGCGCGCTGACCTGGGGCGAATGGGTTGGATGTCAACGCTGTTCGGGATGCCCACGGACAGCGGACGACGTCCGAGCGAGGAGCTGGCCGAGGTCTCGCTGCGCTGAAGGCTCATCTGGGTATCGCAAGAAGATCTCGCGATACCCAGCTCATGTGGCCGCTCACCCGGACGGCCCGCTGTCCGTCGATGTCGTCCAGCTACGACAGCTCTGGTGGGCTGATCGCAGCCTGCTTGATCAGCTGCCAGAGCTCGTACGGGGTGGCCTCCTCGGCATCAAAGGTCTCGGTGTAGCCACCCTGGGGCATATCTTGCTGGGCGACATGCGCTGGAAGGCCGAGTTCGTCGCGCAGGTGACGTAGTACGGCCTGCTCGATGCGGAATGCCATCTCGCCGCTGGTTACCTCAAGTCGTCGGAAGACCTTCCAGTCCTGCTTGATGTGGCGCTGGATCCGGTCGACCTTGGCGCTCTGACCAGTGATGCCAATCTTTACTGCACGGAATTCGCAGTGTGTAATCAGGTACACGACTGCTGGTTGGTCGTAGCTGATGCCTCGCGGGCAGCACTTGCGGCAGCCATAGCCAGAGCGGGCGTTGCTGTAGGTGGGGTGCACAATATTCCCGCAATAGGTGCAGCGGCACTTCCAGTGGGTCGAGGCGCCGGGGTACGGCTCCAATGGCTCGTAGCCTTGCTCGCGCATGAGGTCTTCGGCCTCCTCGCGGTCCACGATCCGGCCGGAGCAGTGAGCGCATCCGTAGTTCTGCCGAACGCCGCCCATCGTCGGAGTGCCCTCCTTTCCGCAGACGGTGCACCGGCACGGCCAGGGGACTTTGCTGCCCGGGTACGGCGCGAGCGGTTCAAAGCCAGCGTCCCGCATCTCGCTCGCGGCAACGTCCGCGTCAATGCGGCGGGTGGCAGCGCGGCGCTGGATTCCGCACCAGCGACAGCCGGCGTCGGAGGCGGTCACCGCGTGGTAGGACACGGCGACTATCTCGCCACAGTTCGTGCATCGGCAGGTCCACGGCACAATCGACCCTTGGTAGATACTTTGAGGCTCCAACCCGTGCTCGCGCATGACCTTCAGGGCCCGTTGCGGGTCGATGCTGCGGCGCTGGCAGTAGCGGCAGCGTGTGTTCTTGCTATTCACGGAGTGGTAGCTGGGGCTGCTCTCCAGCCCACAGACCAAGCACTCACACCGCCACGGTGTGGCGGAGGACGTAAACGGCTCCAACGGCCGGAACCGGGCTGCAACCATGACCTGGACAGCCGACTCAGGGTTGATTCGTTGTGAGTTGATCGCCGCCCACGGTGCCTTCCCGCGCTGTGACTCGGCCCTTCTGCCGTGGGCACAGATGCCGCAGCGGTTGCCGGCCATCACGTTGTCGTACGTGGGCATCGCCTCCGTCCCGCAGGTCGTGCACTGGCAGCGCCATGGTGCCCCGGAGCCCGGGTAGTCCTCCAATGGCTCATATCCGGCCTTCTGCATCACTGCGGACGCTGCACTGGGGCTGAGACGCTGCGCGGCCGCCGCGCGATGTCGGCCACACCTGATGCAGCCGCTGCCTTGGGACTTCACCGAGTGATAGGTTGTGACGCCCTCGTGACCGCAGACCGTGCAGGTGTAGGCCCACTTCTTGGTCGCGCCCGGGTAGGCACCGATGGGTTCCAGGCCGCGCTCTCGCATGAGAGCTGCGGCGGCCTGGGGGCGCACCACCTGCCCGGCACAGAACCGGCACCCGTGTCCCTTCTTTGCTGTCCCGTATCGCGGGAAGACCTCGTTGCCGCAGGATATGCACCGGCACCGCCACTTTGTGTTTGCTCCCGGATAGGGCTCCAGCGGCTCGAACCCGGCCTCCCGCATCAGGGCCGTTGCTTCTTTGGGAGAAGCACCGGGGCGACCCCTGCGCTTGGGTGCCGTTGCGCCTTCGGCGGCCGTGGGGGCGGCGATGCTGAGCCGTTCCGGCACGCCCGGGGGTGTTGCTGCCGGCTCGGGCGTTGGCTCGACTTTTCGGAGCCGCCGTGCATGACCGTCCCTGATATACGCGGTGAGTGATTCCCTCAGCTCCTTGATGGCTCTGCTGCGTTGTACGTGAACGTGATTCGTGGTGATTCCCAAAGCGGTGGCGATGGCAGTATCGGATGCCCCTGCTGCCTGCAAGCTGACGAGCTGGCGCAGCTTCTCTCGGTTCGTGTCATCGGCTGCTTCACGAACGAGGTCCCAGACTTCCGAGTCAGGTGTGGCAGCGGAGACTTGATGATGGGCAACCTGGTCAAGCAAGGCCGCGAGATTTGACTCTTCGGTGGGGGCCACGCGTCGCTGACTCCGCACTATGTCAATCGCCTTGTGGTGCGCTGCTCGGACCAAGTACCCGGTTAGGTTGTCCAGTTCTGCGACGCGTTCCCATTCGCGGTACGCGTAGAGGAACGCCTCGGCGACGGCATCTTCGGCGTCGGGCCAGCTGAGTGTAGGGAATCGTGCACGCAGGTGAGCGGCAAGCTTCGGGTGAAGCGTGCGGAAGACCTCTTCGAAGCGTGCCGGGGAGGCCGACGTGGCGTTGCCGTCGTCGGCCTCCCCGGTGGTCCTGCCCCTAGGCGGCACCAGCATCGGTGCCATCAACTGTGCCGCCCTCGTTGAGGTCGTCCGCCATCCGCATCGCCCGGCGTAACCGACGAGTGACGTTGACCAAACGGTCTACGCCATAGGCGACTACGTGCAGGGTGGCAGCGATGGTCACACCTGTCTGTGTCCAGCTCGCAGCTGTATCCCAGCGGTCGCCGCTGATCTCGACAATCCTGCTGGTTGCGAGCAGGGTTACGCCGACCGCGTACCCGACGGGCACTTTCATAGCCTCGATCTCCTCAAACTGCTATCCGCGTCTGCCTGAAAAACGTGACCGGGACTCCCCGCGCAAGGGGTACTGGCCGTCCGGAGGGTCACGCAGCACAGTGGATCGGATGCGGCGTGTCGAGGGCAAGGAGGATGCACACCTGCGAGTGACTTGTAGGCATGCCGGTGGCGCCCACCGCAGATTCACGGTAGACGCCCTCGTTTCAGTTGTTGCGGTCCGGCTGACTGCTGACCCGTTGCGCCGGGGAGGCCGACAGCCGGACCTTGTGACAGACGCGGATAGAGCCCGTCGAGTATCTAGCGTGTTGAGACCCCCGGTTCTTACAACCCTCGGTTCTTACAAACCTTGGTTCTTGCTCGGAAGCATGGTTCTTAGGGGGGCGGGGCTCTCTCGCCCCACGATGTCTGTCGATCCTCACGCGGTCAGTCACGCGTCACCTGAGACATCGCCGAGGTGCTGCGAAAGTCGGTGCGATCGCGGTAGGCGCCACTCGCTACCGCTACCGGGCATGGCGATTCCCACTCCCTGGGACACCACGGGACGAGGACAACCACCAGGAAGCCCCCGGGGCTTGTGGAGAGCCGGGCGCGGTGCCAAGTGCGTGCACGGTTCGGGAAGCGGCTCCGGGGAAACGGGCCGGTCGAAAGACCAGCACCGCGCCCCGGACCGACTTCACCAAACTAAGTTCGCCGCGGGCAGACAAGGAAGGAGCCCAGAAAGACTGGTGCCCTTCGGCAAGGCATGTCAACGTACAACGCCCTGCCGAATGATCGACCCCCGAGTCCGTGGAGGCGCCCCTGCACCCGCACTATTCCAGTGCTCCCTCCCGGCCTGCCTTGCCAGACCCGGTGTACTGGGTCACTCCACGCCACCTGCTGGTGACGAGGCAGCTCTCGCTGAGCGGATCGGCGACAGGCTGGTCGGCCTCGGCTGGCGCACGTGGCCGACCTCACGTAACACCCTTCTCTATGTGAGCCTGGACGAACTGCGCGGTGCCGAGTGGGTCCACGCAAGCTCCCCCTTCGAGTTGGGCGGACGGCCCGTCGCCTGGCAGCTGAGCTTTCGGTCCGACGCCGACTCCGCGCTGACGGAGTGGAACGTGTACTTCACCACCGGAGTCCCTCCCGAGGCGCTCATCGATCTCCTCATGGAGATCGACGCCCGCGAGGCACCTGACGTCGGATTCGAGGGGCCGAGACAGTCCTCACCGCACTCGTCGCACGGGCCCGGATCCGCGACATCGACCGGCCCCGCACCACCGCCTCTGACCCTGGGTTCGCCTCCAGCGTCTCTCTGGAGGTGCTGCCGCCGCTTGTCCAGGACGCTGCCCCGCGTCTCGATCTGATGGGCTGGCAGGCGTGGGCGGAACCCCTTCTCGGGGCCGCATCTGTGGTGTGCCCGCTTCAGCGCCAACGTCCCCACGACCTCGTCCGCATGCGCCTCTTCGCTCGCCTCGCCGGTCCCGGTACCCCGCCGCACGCTGCCCAAGAGCACGGAGGGCGACTCAGCGTCGTCCGTCGCAGCTGACCACCCGTGGCCCGAAGTGGCCCGTTGCGCTGTGTGCGTCAGTCGGCTGCCCATGCCGCCCGGAGGCCGGTGGGCAGGGGCGAGCGGCCGTCGACGCGCTGCTTGGTGCAGTTCCCGAGTACGTCCCCGACAACCTCGCCAGCGCGTGAGGGGACAGATGAACGGGTCGTACAGCACACGCTGTGCCACCCGTTTCGCTGCGCGGACTCGGGAATGGTCCGCTGTGTCAGCCTGAGAGGCTCTTGCGGCGAACGCGCAGTGAGTACGTCCTCTTTCCCCCGGGTCGGCCACTGCCGCCCCAGCCGCCGCTCGTCGCTACATTCCACCCTTGCTGGTGCTTCATCTGAGCGGCGAAGGTCCGCAGATCGTGAATCTCGCAGCCGCACTCCAGCGTGACGCTGACGCTGATGTAAGGACTGCGAGGGCTGTCCTTGGCGTAGGGGTTCGGCTCCCATCGCACGTCGTGAACGTGACCCTTGAGACCAGTGCGCTCCTCGTCGCGCTTGATCCCGTGAGCCTTCGCGTATTCGTCCAGGTCGTCGATCACGAACAAGTGGCTCGACCACTCGCCGGGCCAGACCGCGAACAGGCGGGACCTGCCGGCCACGGCCCGCTCGTACGCGGCATGGTCGTCCCCGTGCGTCACTGTTCCGTCCTCGTGGACCTCGACATAACACGTCGTACGAGTGGTGTAGGGGAAGTCCTTCTCTACCGCCGCGGCACTCCTCGGTTCCAACCAGTCCTCCCGGTGTGCGCAGCTCCTTGAGAGCGCCCAGTCAACACTCAACGTGACGGCTTATGTAGGGAGGTCGGCGGAAGTTGGCTGGGTGAGGCTTGCGGAATGGCTGGTGATGCGGATGGTGCCCTGCTCCTCAGCGCCGCCCATTCTCCCCAGAGGGCTCGACAGAGTCCTCTGAACCATTCGCGTAAGCGAAGTTGATTAGCTTTCTCGGCTCCCCGCTACAACCAGTCCCGCCGCTTGAAGATGAAGTACAGACTCACGCACACCACGGCCATCAGCAGAATCGCGAACGGATACCCGGCCGCCCACTTCAGCTCGGGCATCGTGTCGAAGTTCATGCCGTAGATCGTCCCCACCAAGGTGGGTGCAAACAGAATGGCCGCCCACGACGAGATCTTCTTGATCTCCTCGTTCTGCTCGAACCCCGCCTCCGCCAGCGCCCGCATCTCCGCGTTCTGCTGCTGCGTCACCAGCGTCGCGTTCACCGTGAGGATGTCCGCGAGGGCCTGGCGGAAGCCGTCGACGCGTTCGCTGGTGTGGGTGACGTGGTCGGCCACGTCGCGGAGGTAGCGCTGGAGTTCCTCGTCCGTGCCGTACTTCGCGAACCCTGCCATCAGGGCGTGCAGCATGGAGACCAGGGGGCGGGTCGCGCGCTGGAACTCGACCATTTCCCGGGAGAGTTCGTAGATGCGGCGGGAGACCTCGGGGTCGCCCCTGAAGACCTCTGTCTCGATCTCGTCGATGTCGTTCTGGACTCCCGCCACGACCGGGGCGTAGCCGTCGACCACCGCGTCCAGGATGGCGTAGAGGACCGCCTCGGGGCCGAGCTTGAGGAGTTCGGGGGTCTCCTCCATGCGGCGGCGGACCGCCGAGAGGTCGGGGGCCGCGCCGTGGCGGACCGTGATGACGAAGTCCGGGCCGACGAAGACGTGCAGTTCGCCGAAGTCGACCTCTTCGGGGGCGTCCAGGTAGCGGGCCGCGCGCAGGACCACGAAGAGTGTGCTGCCGTAGCGCTCCAGCTTCGGGCGCTGGTGGGCCTCCATCGCGTCCTCGACCGCGAGTTCGTGCAGGTCGAACTCGGCGGCCAGGGAGAGGAGTTCGGCCTCGGTCGGGCGGGCGAGGCCGATCCAGGCCATGCCGTCCTGCTGCTCGCGCAGGGCACGGAAGGTCTCGGCGAGCGTCGCGGGCGTGGCGACGCGGACGCCGTCCCGGTACAGCGCCGCCTGCACCACGCTCAGGGCGTCCGGCGGCGTGGCGGCCGAGGAGGCCGTGGGCTCCGGTATGGGGTTGCCCGTGCCCGCCGGCGGTGCCTCGTCGGCCTGGGAAGCGCGTCGCCAACCGTGCTTCCTGGTGGTCGCTGCGGGCCGGGCGCGACGCTCCGCCATGCTGGGTGCCTCCATGTCGAACGTATGTCTAGATGGCCACGGAGCAGGATATACGTCCCAAAAGGCGCGGGCGTGGCGACGATGCGACGCGGCGGTGGCCTCCCTTGAGGACAGCAGGTGTCCGCAAGGGGCGTTAGCGTGCGGGCATGACGAAGACGACACGGGGTCCGGTGGCGAAGGGGCGGGGCGCGCGGGCAGAGGGCGGTGCCCCTGTACTGGGGACGCGCGCCCTCAACCGCGCCACCCTCGACCGGCAGCTCCTCCTGCGCCGCTCGCGCGACCACTCCGCCGAGGACGCCGTCTCCCACCTCCTCGGACTTCAGGCGCAGAACGTCAAGCCGCCCTACTACGCCCTCGCCGCCCGCCTCGCGGACTTCGACCCGCTCGAACTCTCCGCCCTCATCGAGGCGAGGGCCCTCGTCCGCATCGTCACCATGCGCTCCACCATCCATCTGCACACCGCAGAGGACGCCATCGCGCTGCGGCCCATGATGCAGCCCGCCCTCCAGCGTGAGATGGCGACGGTGTTCGGCAAGGGGCTCACCGGCGTCGACCTGGGCGAGCTCACCGCGCTGGCCCGCGAGGCCGTCGAGGACGAACCCCGCACGATGAAGCAGCTGCGCGAGGTGCTGCACGTCCGGTGGCCCGAGGCCGACCCGCAGTCCCTCGCCGTCGCCGCCCGATGCCTGCTGCCGCTCGTCCAGGTCACCCCGCGCGGGCTGTGGCGCCGCAGCGGGCAGGTCGCGCTCACCACCGTCGAGCACTGGCTCGGCGCCGACGCGGAACCCCCGGAGGCGGACCCCATGCCCGACGCCGCCGTCCTGCGCTATCTCGCCGCCTTCGGGCCCGCCTCCGTCAAGGACATGCAGACCTGGGCCCGGCTCACCCGGCTGCGTGACGTCTTCGAGCGGCTCCGCCCCCAGCTGCGTACCTTCCGGGACGAGAACGGCACCGAACTCTTCGACCTGCCCGATGCGCCACGCCCCGACCCGGACACCCCGGCACCGCCACGCTTCCTGCCCGAGTACGACAACCTCCTCCTCTCGCACGCGGACCGCACCCGCGTCGTCCCCGCCGAGTACAAGGGCCGCACATGGAAGGGGAACTTCGCCTACTGCGTCTTCCTCCTCGACGGATTCCTCGCCGGCGTGTGGCGCCTGACGGAGGACGCGAAGAGCGGGACCGCCGTGCTCACCATCGAGCCGTTCGGAAAGCCGGGGCGCGCCCAGCGGGACGAACTGACGGGGGAGGCCGAGCGGATGCTGTCCCGGATCGCCGAGACGTCTTCCTCGTACGACATCCGGTTCGGGGCGGTCATCGACGCCTGACCGGGCGAGAGCGGGGCCGGGCGGCTGCATAGGCTCGTGCACGTCTGGATCCACGAAACCCCGGCGGACAGCTGGGGCGTCGCGGGCAAGCTGACCGCGGACAAGTAGCGGGGGCGGGAGCGCGGCGGGCGGAGGGGGCGGGGGTCACGGGGGCGACTCCGCGTGAAGGGGGCTACAGGGGTGCCCCCGCCGCAGGGTCCTACGGCAACAACCCCGCCCGCCGCGCCGCCACCACCGCCTCGAGCCGCGTATGCGCCCCCAGCTTCCGCATCGCCGAGCGCAAGTAGCCCTTGACGGTCTCGGGCCGCAGGCCCAGCCGTTCCCCCGCCACCGCGTTCGTCGCCCCGCCGGCCACACACGTCAGGACGTCCACCTCGCGCGGCGACAGGGACACATCGCGTTCACGGTGACCGCGGGGGAGCGGCGTCGCCGCCGTCGCCAACTGGCCGCACACCGCGAGGAGTTCCGCACGAAGCTCCGGATCCACGACCCGCGGGGCCAGCGCACGCAACGCGCCGTGCGCCTCGCGGACCTGCTCCCAGGCACCAGGCCCGGACCCCGGCCCCGTCACCGGCTCCCGCGCCGCCGACAGCAGCGCGCGCACTTCATCGCGTACGACAAGAGCCTGCTCGACGTCACGTGCCGCCTCCAGCGCGGCCGAGACCACCCGGTCGCCGAGCGGCTGGGCCGTGCGCAGGGCGCCGTACACGACACCGCGCACCCGCCGCCGCACCACCAGCGGCACCGCGATGACCGAGCGCAGACCCTCGGCGGCGACGGCACCGTCGTACTCATGGCTGATGTGCCGCGAACCGTGGTAATCCGTCACCGCGCACGGCCGAGAGAGCGCGACCGCCTTGCCGCCCAGACCGTTGCCGGACGACACCGCGAGCCCGCTCAGCGCACGCGTTCCCGTGCCGCTCAGCTCGCCGATCCGTACCTGACGCCGCCCCTCGACGAGCCCGCCGAAGGCCACCGGCAGGCCCGTGCTCCGCCGCAGCCGCAGCAACGCCGACCGCAGCTCCACCGCCTCGCCGCCGTCAGCCGTCACGCGCCCTGCTCCTTCACCGCACGGACACCCCCGTCCGGGGGTAGTGAGACCCGCATCACGAATTACACGATGTCGCGTAGCGTCCGGCAAGGAGCCCGGCAGCGCGTACGGCGCCCGTACGGGCATCCAACGGCGAACGCACCGGGCATCGGACCGGCGAACGTACCGGCATCGGACCGGCGACGAGGGAGAACGCAATGACGACGACGGGTACGAGCGGCACGGAACAGTTCCGCACCGCGCGGGACTTCCTGCTGCGGCACCGTGCGGACTACGCCGCCGCCTACGAGGGCTTCGCCTGGCCGCGGCCCGAGCGGTTCAACTGGGCGCTCGACTGGTTCGACGTCATCGCCCGCGGCAACGAGCGGACCGCGCTGCACATCGTCGAGGAGGACGGCGCCGAGACCCGCGTCTCCTTCGCGGACATGGCGGCCCGCTCCGACCGCGTCGCCAACTGGCTGCGCGCGCAGGGCGTCCGCGCAGGCCACCGCGTGATCGTGATGCTCGGCAACCAGGTCGAGCTGTGGGAGATCGCCCTGGCCGCGATGAAGCTCCGCGCGGTCGTCATCCCGGCGACCCCGCTGCTCGGCCCCGTCGACCTGCGGGACCGCATCGACCGCGGCCGCGCCCGCCATGTCGTCGTACGCCCCGAGGACACGGCCAAGTTCGCCGACGTACCCGGCGACTACACACGCATCGTGGTGGGCGCCGACGCCGCCACGGGCTGGATCTCGTACGCGGGTGCCGACGACGCGCCCGAGGCCTTCGAGCCCGACGGCATCACGCACGCGGACGACCCCCTGATGCTCTACTTCACCTCGGGCACCACGGCCCGCCCCAAGCTGGTGGAACACACCCATGTGTCGTACCCGGTGGGCCACTTGGCGACGATGTACTGGATCGGCCTGAAGCCCGGCGACGTCCATCTGAACATCTCGTCCCCCGGCTGGGCCAAGCACGCCTGGTCGAACCTGTTCGCCCCCTGGAACGCGGAGGCGACGGTCTTCATCCACAACTACACGCGCTTCGACGCGGGCCGGCTGATGACGGAGATGGACCGCGCCGGAGTGACCTCCTTCTGCGCACCGCCCACGGTCTGGCGCATGCTGATCCAGGCGGACCTGACCCAACTGCGCACCGTGCCGCGCGAGGTCGTCGCGGCGGGCGAGCCGCTCAACCCCGAGGTCATCGAGCAGGTGCGGCGGGACTGGGGCGTCACGATCCGGGACGGCTTCGGCCAGACCGAGACGGCCGTCCAGGTCGCCAACTCGCCCGGCCAGAAACTGAAGCCGGGCTCCATGGGCCGCCCCACCCCCGGCTTCACCGTCGAACTCCTCGACCCCGTGACCGGAAAGCCGGGCGCCCCGGAGGGCGAGATCTCCCTCGACCTCGCCACGAACCCGGTCGGCCTGATGACCGGCTACAACGGCGACCCCGAGCGCACCGCCGAGGTCATGGCGGGCGGCTACTACCGCACCGGCGACATCGGTTCGCGCGACGAGGACGGCTACATCACGTACGTCGGTCGCGCGGACGACGTCTTCAAGGCCTCGGACTACAAGATCTCCCCGTTCGAGCTGGAAAGCGCCCTCCTCGAACACGAGGCGGTGGCGGAGGCAGCGGTGGTCCCTGCCCCGGATGAACTACGCCTCGCCGTCCCCAAGGCGTACGTGGTCCTGGCGGAGGGCTGGCAGCCGGGCGAGTCCACGGCGGACGCGATCTTCGCGTACACGCGCTCGGTACTGGCCCCCTACAAGCGCCTCCGCCGCATCGAGTTCACGCAGGAACTGCCGAAGACGATCTCCGGGAAGATCCGGCGGGTGGATCTGCGGGAGCGGACGGCGGCGGGGTCTGCGGATGAGTGGACGGAGCGGGGCAAGCGCTGAGTTCGTACGAGAGCGGGGCGAGGCCGCGGCGCCGACGCGGAACGCCGACCAGGGCGGCGCCGTGACGTCACGCCGAGCGGAGTGCCTCCGTGGGGGACGCTCGCGCCGCCCAGGAGCAGTCCGCCCATCCCGCCGATGAATCCCGGCCCACGCCGCGTCCTGGCGCGTACCGGGGGAAGAGACGTCGCACGAGCGGACCTGGATGGCCTGGCCGTCCAGGTCCGTGATCCGGGGCAGCGCGCTGTCGAAGATCCAGGCGGACATCGCCAGGCTCGCCAAGGAGGTCGCCAAGTACGAGCCGGTGACCATGTGGGCCGACGGTTCTTCGGCCGCCGCGCAGGCCAGGAGCGCGTGCGGGTCCACCGGCACGGTGATCGGCTCCATTCCGGTCTCGGACCGCTGGATGCGGGACACCGGCCCGCTGTTCCGGGTCGACGGGGCGGGCGGTCTGGACGCCTTCGGCCTGAACTTCAACGCCTGGGGCGAGAACGCCACGAGCTTCTACGGCATCCCCGCCTCCGCCTACGACAAGGACCGCATGGTCGCGGGGAGGGTCGCCGCCGCCGCGGGCGTCCCGTTCGCGAAGGCGGCGGTGGTCGGCGAGGGCGGCGGCGTGGAGTACGACGGCGACGGCACCCTGATGGCGACCGCGAGCTGCTGGGTGAACAGCGACCGCAACCCCGGCAAGCCACGCAGCCAGATAGAGGCGGAGCTGCTGTCCCGCTTCGGAGCGTCGAAGATGATCTGGCTGCCCGGAGTCACCGGGCACGACGTCACCGACGGCCACATCGACGGAACCGCCCGCTACATCAAACCCGGTGTGGCGATGGTGCAGTTGGCCGGCGCCGTATGGCCGGACGTCTGGACCGAAAACGCCCGGGCCATCCACGACGTACTGGTCAACGCTACCGACGCCAGGGGACGCCGACTGCAGGTCCTCACCATCGAAGGCCCCGGCACGCTGCCCCGGATCCCGGCCGGCAAGGAGAAGGACTTCCTCAGCTCCTACATGAACTGGACGGTGACCAACCAGGCGGTGGTCACCACCCAGTTCGGCGACACCGCCAAGGACGCGTCGGCCAAGTCCGCGATCGCGGCCGCGTACGGCCGACCCGTCGTCCAGCTCAACTTCGACAACCTCTACGGGAACGGGGGCGGCGGCGCCCACTGCGTCACCATGCGGGAGCCCAACCGCTGAGCCGCCCGGAGTCCGTCGTCGACTACGGGCAGCGTGCGCGGGAGGTGGTCCGGGAGATCTCCGCGCACGTGCGGGAGGTCTGAGGCGGCGGGCGCCGACGGACGGCGCCCGCCCGCTGCGTCAGGAGGCCGGCTCGCCCGGCTGGTCGTGGGTGGCGCAGTGGATGCCGCCGCCTCCGGAGGCGATCGTGTCGATCTGCAGCTGGACGATCTCCCGCTTGGGGAAGTGCTCCTGGAGGATGTCCTTCGCCCGCGCGTCCGCCTTGCGGTCGCCGAACTTCGGGATGAAGACCGAGTCGTTGGCGACGTAGAAGTTGGCGTACGTCGACACGAAGTCGTCGCCCTCGCCGGTGATCTCGTCGAGGTCGGGCTGCGGCAGGTCGACGATCTCGAAGCGCTTGCCGCGCGCGTCGGTCGCCTTCTCGAGCACCGAACGGGCCTGGTCGGCCGAGCGGGACCAGGAGTCCGGGGGCGTACCGGGGAATGCCTGGTCGAGCAGGACCACGCCGGGTGCGGTGAAGCGGACGAGGCTGTCGACGTGCGCGTCGGTGATGTCCTCGCCGCGGACGCCCGCCAGCCAGATCACCTTCTCCACGCCGAGCGTCTCGATGAGCTCGTCCTCGATCTGGTCCCGGCTCTTCCCGCGGTTGCGGTTGTCGTTGACGATCGAGCTCTCGGTGATGAGGAGCGTGCCCTCGCCGTCCGTCTCGAAGGAGCCGCCCTCGGCGACCAGCGGCGCCTTCTCGCGGGGGATGTCGTACCGGGCGAGCAGCTTGCGGCCGACCTGGGCGTCGTTGGTGTGCTCCTGCTTGTCGCCCCAGCCGTTGAAGTTGAAGTCGACCCCGACGAGCTCGCCGTCGTCCTCGATGAAGACCGGGACGGTGTCGCGGGCCCACAGGTCGTCGACCTCGAGCGCAATGACCTCGACCTGCGATCCGCAGGCCCGCTGGGCCGCCTCCTGCTGGTCCGGCCGGGCCATCATCACGACTTCCTCGTACTCCGCGACGGCCCGTGCGATGCGGGCGATGTCCTCTCGTACGTAGGGCAGGTCGTCCTCCCAGACGGAGGCGAGTGCCGGCCAGGACATGAACGTACGGGTGTGGCTGTCCCATTCGGCGCCGAAGCGGCGCTCGCCGTCGGCGGGTGCGGTGGTCGCCCCGCCGCGTACGGACTCCTGCGGACCGCAGGCGGCGGCACCGAGGGCGAGGACCCCGCCGATTCCGGCGAAGGTGCGCAGGGCGGTGCGGCGGGTGGGGGGAAGCTGGGTCACGGTGTGCTCCGAGATCGTGGGCTGGCGAGGATATTCCGCGGCCGCGGGCGGATGGGGGTGACGCACGCGGCCACGGAGAACGCCGCCTTGGGCTTCACGCGGGTGGCGGTGGCGGATACGGCCGAGTAGCGGCAGCAGCGGCCCGCGGTGTCCTACCGCTCACCCGGACCGCTGCCGCGGTCCACGTGTGACGGGGCGCCGGGATGTGCGCCCGTCCACGGCTCGGCCTGTGGTTCACCGGTCGGCTTGGTGCCGAGGAGCGCCGGGACGGCGGTGGTGGAGCTCCAGGCGTAGGGGCGCACGGTGTTGGTGAGGCGGTCCATGGGGCGTTCGTGGCTGTAGGGCTGTTAGGGGCTGTGCGGATCGGGAGTGGCTGGTGGGGTTCCGTGCCGCAGGGGTCAGTTCCCCGGTGGAACACTGGAAGGAGTGGGCGCGGCCTTCGCTCCCGCCGCAGCACCCGGGCCCCGACGAAGCCGTACGCCAGGGGAGATTCGCATGCTGAGCGCGTCCGTACCCGTACTGGAGGTCGGCGGCACCCATGTGACCGCGGCGCTCGTCGACCTCGACCGCAGGGAGTTGGTGGGCGACGCGGTGCGCGCCCAACTGCCCACCATGGGCACGGCCGAGGAGATCCTCGACGGCATCGCCGGGGCGGCCGCCCGGATCGAGGCCCCGCCGGAGGCGGTCTGGGGCATCGCGATGCCGGGGCCCTTCGACTACGCGGCGGGCGTCGCGCTCTTCCGGGACGTCGGCAAGTTCGACGCGCTGTACGGCGTGGATGTCGGCGCCGAGCTGAAGCGGCGACTGCGGCCGGCGCCGGCCGCGCTCCACTTCCTCAACGACGCGGACGCCTTCGGCATCGGGGAGTCCGTCGCCGGGGCGGCCGTCGGCCATGAACGTGCCGTCTGCATCACGCTCGGCAGCGGTGTCGGCTCGGCCTTCCTCGACCACGGGCAGCCGGTCAACGACGGCCCGCTGGTGCCGCCGGACGGCAGCGTCCATCTGCTGTCGCACGCCGGGCGGCCGCTGGAGGACACCGTCTCGCGGCGCGGTATCCGCGCCGCCTACGCCCGCGCGGCGCTCGACGACCCGGACGTGGTCCCCGATGTGCGGACCATCTCCGAACTCGCCCGCGGCGGCGACCGGCACGCGTGCGCCGTGGTGGACCAGGCCTTCCGGGCGCTCGGGGCGGCCCTCGCGCCGTGGCTCGCGCCGTTCGGGGCGACGGCGCTGGTCGTCGGCGGCTCGATCGCGGGCTCCTGGGACCTGATCGAGGAGCCGCTGCGGGCCGGGGTGGCCGCTGGTCAGGGCGCCGGGCCCGCAGGGGAGTTCGTCTTCCGCACCGCCGAACGCGCCCACGACGCACCGCTGCTGGGGGCCGCCCAGTGGGCGGTGCGGCAGCAGCCGGCGGCACCCGCGGCGGGGGCCCGCTAGCGGGCGCGTGGGATTCCCGGGCAATCCGCCCTCCCTGTTCACCGGGGCCGAGCGCTTCCGCGGCTACTGGGCCGCGCACGAGGAGGCCGGGCTCACGCCGCGCGAGGAGTGGGCGCGCCGGGGTCCGCACGACATCCCCACGGCGGCGGCTGCGGCCATGGAGCGGTCCCTGACGAACAGCGGGACGATTTCGTCCGAGCCGTCGAGCGCGGCGCGCAGGGGCGGATGCTCGTGCGCCCGCAGCTCCGATGTGAACAGGACGATCGAGATGCTCATGGCGCCAATCCCCGCACGGGGCGGGATGTTTGGCCGCCATTCGGCGGGCGGTGCGTCGCCGATCCGGGGACCTCGCGCGTCGCCGATCCGGGACCTCGCGCGTCGCAGACCGGCAGCCCCCCCCAGACCCGTTGGCCTCGTGTGCCTCAACCGGGAAAGTCCAGCAGCGCCACCGGTTTCGCGGTCGGCTCGGTCGAACCCCCGGCGGGTTCCAGCGTGATGCCCATGCCGGTGGCCCGGTCGACGGGGCCGTCCAGGAGCAGTGCCTCGGTGGTCCTGGCCGGGTCCATGAGGCCCGCCGGGCGCATCGATCCGTCGTCGCTGAACCACAGTTGGTAGACCTTGCCCGCCGGGGGCCTTGGCAGGTTCGTGGCGAGGAAGGCGGCCCGGTTGCCTTCGGCGGAGACGACGACGGTTCCGGCGGCCCCCGCGGAGAGCCGGGCGGTGCTCGACCGGGCGTCCGGAGCGGCGAGCACCGCGGCGAGTTCCGCCGCGCGTTCGTCGGCCTGGCGGGCCTGCTCGCGGGCGTCCCCGGCCTGTTGGTGCTGCCAGACCGCGGTACCGCCGAGGGCGGCGGCGACGGCGAGGCAGGCGGCCAGTGCCCACCGGGAGAGGCGCCGCCCGTGACTGGGGTGTGCTCCGGCGGCGCTGTGCTCCTCCCGCCCCCGGGTGTCCTGGCGGACGGCGGCGATACGTCGGAGCACCTCCTCCCGCATGGTCCGGGGCGGTGCGGTCGCGGCGGCCAGACCCAGCCGTGCCGCCGTCTCGGCCAGTTCGCGTACTTCCTGGTCGCATGCGGGGCAGGACGCCAGGTGCGCCTCGGCCCTCGCCGGCTCGTCGCCGTCCAGCGCGTGGAGGGCGTAGGCGCCGGTGAGGGTGTGCGGGTCGTCGTGGGAGGTCATGTGGTCACCCCCAGGCAGTCGCGGAGCCGGATGAGGCCGTCGCGCAGTCGGGTCTTGACGGTGCCCAGCGGCAGCGAGAGCAGTTCGGCGACCTGGCGGTAGGTCAGGCCCCGGTAGTAGGCCAGGGTGACGGACTGGCGCTGCACCTCGGTGAGGGCGCGCAGGCAGCGGCGTACCTGCTCGTGCTCCAGACTGGTCTCCACCTGCTCGCTGACCTCGTCGAACTCGGGGGTACGGGCAAGGGCCGCGGCCCTGCGCTCACGGGCGGCGGAGGCCTCGACCGAGCGGACCCGGTCCACCGCGCGCCGGTGGGCGAGGGTGAGGATCCAGTTCCTCGCCGTCCCGAGCTCCGGGCGGTAGCGGGGCGCGGTGCGCCACACCTCGACGAGCACCTCCTGGGCGACTTCCTCGGACTGGGCGTGGTCGCGCAGAACTCCGCGTACGACGCCGAAGACGGGCCCGGCCACGACGTCGTACACCCCGGAGAAGGCGTCCTGGTCGCCACGGGCGACCTGTGCCACCAGTTCCTGGAGATCGGGCCCCACAGCCGTCCGCGACCCGATCCGCACGACGTCCGCTCTTCTCTCCATGGGAGTGCCCCTTCCGTCATGGGTGATCCGTGGCCGGTCGGCGGACGGATTGGTCGCGTCGCGCGGTCCGGAGGGCTCGGCGGTACGTGCGTAAAAGTGGCGAATCCGACCAATCCGGCAGGCGGGGAGCGACGGACCACTTATGTGGGGCGCGAAAGGGGCGCTCCGGCCGAGAAGGAGAGCTGATCATGACTGTTCATCGCGCAGGCACCCGCATGATGGTCGGAGCGGCGGTGCTGGCTCTGCCGTTCTCCCTGGCCGCACTCGCACCGGCGGCCTCGGCCGGGGACATGGACGGCCCCTTCGGGCCGGCCTGTTCGTCCGTGCCCGAGGACGGCGCCGGCTCCTTCGACGGGATGGCCGAGGACCCCGTCGCGACCGCCGCGTCCAACAACCCGGCCCTGTCCACCCTCGTCACCGCGGTGGAGAAGGCCGGCCTCGTGGACACGCTGAACAACGCGGAGGACGTCACGGTCTTCGCGCCGACCAACGACGCCTTCGAGAAGATCCCGAAGGCCGATCTGGACAAGGTCCTCAACGACAAGGAGCAGCTGACGAAGATCCTCACCTACCACGTGGTGGGTGAGCGACTCTCGCCCGACGACCTGGAGAAGGGCTCCTTCGAGACGCTGGAGGGCAGCAGCCTGACCACGTCCGGCTCGGACGAGACGTACAAGGTGAACGACTCGGCCAAGGTGGTCTGCGGCAACGTGAAGACCGCGAACGCCGACGTCTACATCATCGACACGGTCCTCATGCCGAAGGGCTGAGATCGAAGGGCTGAGATCGAAGGGCTGAGATAGGGGCTGCGGGGCGAAGGGCTGCGGGGCGAAAGGCTGACGTCGAAGGGCTCTCAGGCAGGCAGTTCCACGAGCGCGAGCGGCTTCGACGTCGGCTGCTTCGAGCCGCCCGCGGGTTCGACCGTGATGCCCATGCCGGACGCGTCCCCGACGGCGCCCGTCAGCAGGACGGTCTGGTCGGTACGGGACGGATCCATCAGGCCCGCGGAGCGCATACGGCCGTCGGCGGCGAACCAGAGCTGGTACACCTTGCCGCCGGGCGGTCGTGCCATGCCGGAAGCGGTGAACACGGCGCGGTCGACGTCGTGCGAGACGATCACCGAGCCGCGCGCCCCGCCGGCCAGCTCCGCCGGGGACACCGTGGCGTCCGGCGCCGCGAGCACCCGGGTGATCCGGTCCGCCTGCCGCTGCGCGGCTCGGGCCTCCTGCCGTGCCTGGTCGGCCCGTTCGTGCTGCCACCAGGCCGTGGCGCCGAGTCCGACGGCGGCGGCGAGGCACGCGGCGAGGGCCCATTGAGGGGCGCGCCGACGACGGACGGCGACGGTCGGGGGCGCCGCGTCCGGTCCGGTCCGCGGCGGCTCCTGCGGCATGCCCGTGATCTCCCGCATCACCCGCTGCTTCAGGTGCGGGGGCGGCGGTGCCGCGACCGCGCGTCCCAGGATTTCCGCCGTGGCGGCCAGCCCTCGCACCTCTTCGGCGCATGACTCACAGGTCCGCAGATGCCGCTCGAACGCGGCGCGCTCTTCGTCGTCCAGTGCGTCGAGGGCGTAGGCCCCGGTCAGGGAGTGCGGGTCGGTGCCGGTCATGTGCTGCTCACCCCCAGGCAGTCGCGGAGCCGGATGAGTCCGTCGCGCAGCCGCGTCTTGACCGTGCCCAGCGGCACGGACAGGGACTCGGCGACTTCTTTGTACGTCAGGCCGCCGTAGTAGGCCAGGGACACCGACTGACGCTGAAGGTCCGTCAGGGTCCGCAGGCAGCGGCGTACCCGCTCGCGCTCGGTACGCGCCTCGACCTCCGCCACGACTTCGTCGAACTCCGGTGTGCGGTCGAGCAGCGCCGCGCGGTGTTCGCGCGCCGCTGCCGCCTCGGCGGAGCGGACCCGGTCGACGGCGCGCCGGTGGGCGAGGGTGAGGACCCAGTTGAGGACCGTGCCGCGCTCGGCGCGGTAGCGGGCCGCGGTGCGCCAGAGTTCCACGAAGACCTCCTGCGTGACCTCCTCGGACTGGGCGTGGTTGCGCACCACGTGCCGGACGACGCCGAACACGGCCCCCGCCGTCGCGTCGTACACGGCGGAGAACGCGTCGTCGTCGCCCTGGGCCGCTTTCGCGACGAGGTCTCGCAGGTCGGGCGGCTCCGGCCGACCGCTCCCGAGATGGGCGGCTTCCTTCATGCGGGACCTCTCATCCGACGGTGACCACCACGGAGTGCCGCCCCGACGCGCCGTCGGGAATGGGGCTGGTGCGCTCGGCGGTCTGGGTCTCGCCGGTGCCGTCGGTGGCCCGGACGGTCAGCGTGTGGCCGCCTTTGGTGGCCTTCCAGGAGTACGACCACTGGCGCCAGGTGTCGCGGGTGTCCTCGGCGGCGAGGCGGGCCTCTTCCCACGGTCCGTCGTCGACCCGGACCTCGACCTTGTCGATGCCGCGGTGCTGCGCCCAGGCGACCCCGGCGACGACGACCGTACCGGCCTTGGGGCGGGCGAACGGCTTCGGCGTATCGATGCGGGACTGGGTCTTGATGGGGGCGCGTCGTGCCCAGTCGCGCTTGACCCAGTAGGAGTCGTACGCGTCGAACGTGGTGAGCTCGATGTCCCTGATCCATTTGCAGGCGGAGACATATCCGTACAGGCCGGGGACGAGCATCCGTACGGGGAAGCCGTGCTCGAAGGGGAGCGGCCGGCCGTTCATGCCCAGGGCGAGCATCGCGTCGCGTCCGTCCAGCACGTCCTCGACGGGGCTGCCGATGGTCATGCCGTCCACGGACCGGGCGACGAGCTGGTCGGCGGGGCCGCCCTCGGAGGGTGGCCGTACGCCGCACCGCTCGAGCAGGTCGGCGAGGCGGACGCCGATCCAGCGTGCGTTGCCCACGTAGGGGCCGCCGACCTCGTTGGAGACGCAGGCCAGCGTGATGTCCCGCTCGATGAGCGGCATCTTCAGCAAGTCGTCGAAGGAGACCGTCAGTTCGCGTTCCACGCCCTTGCCGTGGATGCGCAGCCGCCAAGTGGTGGCGTCGACCTTGGGCACGACCAGCGCGGTGTCGACGCGGTAGAAGTCCGCGTTCGGCGTCACGAACGGGCTGATCCCGTCGATCCGCAACGCCGCCCCGCGGGGAATGGGCGCGGCCTTCGACGCCGGCGCGGGGAGTGCGACGCCCTTGCGGGAGGCGACGGCGTCCTGCCCCTGCGAGTCGTTCAACGCCCGCCCGACGAGCCCGGCGCCGGTCGACGCGGCAGCCGCAGCGGAGGCGGCGAGGATGAACCCCCGCCGGTCCCAGCCCACTTCGGCCGCCGAGTCCCCGGACACCGGCCCGCCGTCCGGTCCCAGCCGTCCGACGAGCCAGTACAGCAGCCCGGCCCCGACGACCGCGCCGACGACGGAGGGCAGCGTGTCGGCGATGCCGGTCGAGTCGGGGCGGCCGACCGCGGCCAGGGCGCCGACGACCCCGAAGGCCAGCACGCCCGCCGCCCCGACCAGCCGCCGCCGGGTGGCCAGCACGCCGAGGACGACGGCGAGCACGGCCAGCACGGCGAGGATGCCGAGCTGGAGGACGAGCTTGTCGCTCGTGCCGAACTCCCTGATCGCCCAGTCCTTCACCCCCGACGGGGTGCGGTCGATCGCCGCGCCGCCGACCGCGATCACGGGCCCGGACTCGGGCCGCACCGCCGCGGAGACCAGCTCGGCGACCGCGATCGCCGCGTATCCCGCGAGCAGTCCGCTCAGCCCGCCGAGCAACAGCCGTCTCGAGTTCACACTCCAGGGGTATCCCGGGCAGCCGTCGCTGTCCCGGCACCGCACGGGGATACGCCGGATGACCCCGCTGGTGGAGCAGCGCCCCAGTCAGTGCGTACCCGTCAGTGCGTACCCGGCAGTCCGTCCCCGTCAGTCCGTACCCGTCAATGCGTACCCGGCAGTCCGTACCCGGCAGTCCGGCCCCATCCGCCAGAGCAGCAGCGCCGCCGCTGCACAGCGGATGGGGCCGAGCGTCGTGCGCGGGTCGTGGCCGATCCCGCGGGTCAGCGCCTCGTGACGGGGCGCGCTCCGCCGCTTCACCCTGCGGGCGCCGCGGATGGCCGGGAAACCGCCGTTCGTCGCGGATCGGCGGCGAATCGCCTGCCGTTCGTGCGGTGCCGGGGCGAATCCCGCGCCGCCCGTGCGGTGCCGGGGCGAATCCCGCGCCGCCCGTGCCGTGCCGGGACGGCCGGGGCTCACCGCCGGACCGGCCCTAGCCCTCCCGCGCCCACGGCCGCAGCTTCTCCGGATTGCGGGTCACCCAGATCCGCTCGACGCGCCCGTCGGACACGTCGAACGCCGCCACCGTCACGACGACACCGTCCCGCTGGGCCACCAGACCCGGCACGCCGTTGACCGTCCGCTCCAGCAGTTCGAGCCCGGGCGCCTTGTCGGCGATGGCGACCATGTACTGGGCGATCCGCGCGCCGCCCTCGACCGGGTGCAGGACGGTGCCGACCATGCCGCCGCCGTCGGCGGTCATGACGGCCGCCGGGTCGAGGAGCGCCACGAGGGAGGCGATGTCCTTGGTCTCCCACGCCTCCTTGACGTGCCGCACCACATCGCCCCGGCCGTTCGCGGGCACCGGAGCGTGCGCGACGCCGACCCGCCGCCGGGCGGACGCCGCCAGCTGCTTGCAGGCCGCGGAGGTCCGGCCGAGCACCTCGGCGATCTCGGCGAAGGGGTAGCGGAAGACGTCGTGCAGGACGAACGCGACCCGCTCGGCGGGCGTCATCGACTCCAGGACGACGAGGAAGGCCATGGTCACCGACTCGTCCTGGACGATCTGGTCGGCGGGGTCCGCGGGCCCGGCGGCGTCGGCGCCGCCCAGGTGGTCCCATTCGGTGCGGTCGGGCAGCGGCTCGGGCAGCCAGGCGCCGACATAGCGTTCGCGGCGGGCCCGTGCGGAGCCCAGCAGGTCCAGGCAGATGCGGCCGGTCACCGTCGTCAGCCAGGCGCCGGGGGACCGGATCTCCTCCTGCCGGCTCCGCGGCAGCCCGTACCAGCGTGCGTACGCGTCTTGTACGGCGTCCTCGGCCTCGGTCACCGAACCGAGCAACCGGTAGGCGACATTGATCAGTTGGCGCCGCTCGCCCGCTGCCTCGTCCGTGCTGGCCCCGACCGTCGTCCCCATGCTTCAGGCCCCCGCCTTACCTTTTGCCGGCCCGCGTCGTCGGGCTGGTGAGAGACCTTATCGAGCTGCTGCCCGAGGGCGGAAAAGGGGACCGGGACATGGCTGACACGACGGCTGCTCAGACGACTGCTCAGGCGACGGCGACGGCGACGGGGGCGGGGACGGCGACGGTGGCCCTGAGCGCGAGCGCACGGCGCGCCGGTGCCTTCCTGCGGATCGCCGTCGCCTTGCAGACCCTGACCATCTTCTTGCAGGCCGCCTCCTCCGGGCTGCTGCTGACCTCGTCCTACGGAGAGGTGCTGCACAGCGTCGGGGCGCGGGTGATGTACGGGGCGTCGATGCTGTACGTGCTCGCGGCGGTCCTCGCGTGGAAGCCGGGCGGCGGCTCGCCGCGGCCCATCTGGCACGCGGTCGGGTTCCTGGTGCTCGCGTCGGTGCAGGTCGTGCTCGGCATCGCGCACGTCCCGTCGGTCCATCTCCCGCTGGGTGTGCTGATGTTCGGGCTGAGCGTGCTGGCACTGGCCCGGCGCTGAGCCGGCCCGCGGATTCCCCTCTCGCCATCGGTGTTCTGGTCTATACCAGGAATCCCTGCCCCAGTATCCTCATCCGGAGCACATCGCACATCGCACATCGCACACAGCACACCGCACACCGCACACCATCCCCCCCCCACCCCCGGTTGCGTGCTGGAGGATCACGGTGAAACTGCGCACCAGAAGTACAGCGATCATCGGCGGCGTCTCGCTCCTGGCTTCCCTCTTGGCCTCCCTCGCCCTGACCACGGCGTCCGCCGACGAGCCCGCCGCGCCACGGCCGGCGGCGACGGTCGCGCTCACCAAGGTGGCCACGGCCCAGAATCCGTCCGCCGGTGCCGCGGGGCCCGGCGGCACGGTGTGGATCGCCGAACGGGCGGGCAAGGTAAGGGTCTTGGACGGAGCGGGGCTGGGCGCCCCGGTCCTCGACATCTCCGCCGAGACCACCACTGACGGCGAACGCGGGCTGCTGGGCATCGCCTTCGACCCCGACTTCGCGCACTTCTACATCTCGTACACGAACCTCGAAGGCACCAGCACCGTCGATGAGTTCGCCGTACGGAAGGGCAAGATCAGGCCCGAGACCCGGCGCACCGTCCTCACCCAGACCCAGCCGTACGCCAACCACAACGGCGGCGACATCAAGTTCGGCCCCGACGGCTATCTCTACGTCGCGTTCGGCGACGGCGGCTCGGGCGGCGACCCGCACGGCAACGGACAGAACCTCGACACGCTGCTCGGCAAACTCCTGCGGATCGACCCCAGGGGCGGCACGCCGTACGCGATCCCGCCGGACAACCCCTTCGTGGACGACCCGAAGGCGAAGGACGAGATCTGGGCGTACGGACTGCGCAACCCCTGGCGGTTCTCCTTCGACTCCGGCACGGGGGACCTGCTGATCGGCGACGTCGGCCAGAGCGCCTGGGAGGAGATCGACTGGGCGCCGGCCGACAGCAAGGGCGGCGAGAACTACGGCTGGAACCAGATGGAGGGCAACCATCCGTTCCGCGACGGCACCGAGCCCGCGAACCACGTCCCGCCGGTCCACGAGTACGACCGCACGGGCCTCGGCTGCTCGGTGACCGGCGGCTTCGTCTACCGAGGCAAGGCGATCCCGGCGCTCAAGGGCCAGTACGTGTTCAGCGACTACTGCGACGGCACACTGCGCGCACTGCGCATGACCGACGGCGAGGTGACCGGCGTGACCGACCTGGGGGTCAACGGCGGCGAGGTCGTCTCGTTCGCCCAGGGCGGCCGAGGCGAGCTGTACGTGCTGGACATCGGCGGCACGGTCTCCCGCGTCGACCCGGCGTGACGTCCCCGCACGAAGGCGCGGCGTGACGTCCCCGCACGAAGGCCCGGCGTAACGTCCCCTCCGCACGACGGCCCGGCCCGGAGCAACTCCCTCCGGGCCGGGCCGCGTTCGGTCCGTTACGGCCGCACCGCCACCGCGTCCACTTCGAACAGCATCCCCGGCAGGGCGAGCGAGGCCACACCGCTGAGCGTCTGCGCCGGCAGCCGGTCGCCGAAGCGGGCGTGCAGGGACTTGCCGAGGGTCTCCAGCTTCTCCATGTCGTGGTCGACGATGTAGGTGCCGAGCCTGACCACGTGCTCATAACCGAGCCCCACCGCCTCCAGCGCCGACCGCAGCCGGTCCAGGGCCAGTTCGACCTGGTCGGCGAAGGGGCCGGGCACCGGGCTTCCGCCGGCGTCGGAGGCGTACTGGCCGGCAATGAAGACGAGTTCACCGGGGGCCGACACGGCGTGGCTGTAGGCGAGCGGCGTCGGGTCGTGCAGGGCCGGCGGGTTGGTGATCGTGCGCTGATCGGCTGTCGTCATGCCCTGTCCAACGGTCCGCGCGGGCCCGTTCATTCCTGGCGCAGGCTCACCACCAGTTCCCGTGGCAGACCGTGTGTGTCGTGGAGGTAGTGGAAGTCCTCGTCGGTCAGGGGGCCTTGGAAGCGGGGGCGGGTCAGGAGGGTGCGGCCGCGGTCGAGGAGGGCGCGGAAGCGGAGTTCCTCCTCGTGCAGGACGCGGCGTACGTCGTCGGGGTGCGTCCCCTGGCGGAAGTGGTCGCCGGTGTGCCGGAACAGCTCGTCCGGCAGGTCGCCGAGGCCGCGTGACGGGTCGTCGCGCCACAGGGTGGTGAGGGCGCGGCGGACCAGTCGGCGCAGGACGTAGCCGCGGCCCGTGTTGGACGGGCGTACCCCGTCGCCGATCACCACCATGGCCGAGCGCAGGTGGTCGCAGACCAGGCGCAGCGAGGGTTCGTCCAGGGGCCACAGGGACGGGACGAGGCGGCGCCAGGGGGTGAAGACGTCGCACTCGAAGACCGAGCGCCTGCCCTGGAGGAGCGAGGCGAGGCGTTCCAGGCCGAGGCCGGTGTCGACGTTGCGCTGCGGCAGCGGGACGAGGGAGCCGTCGTCGAGTCTGCGATGGCTCATCGTCACGTGGTTCCACACCTCCACCCAGCGCTCGTCGCGGGTCGGCGTCGAGCGCGGCGGGCCCTCCCCGGTCCACAGGAAGAACTCCGAGTCAGGGCCGCAGGGGCCGGTCGGACCGTTGGACCACCAGTTGTCCTCGACGGTGAACTCCACCGGGACGCCCCGCCGTTGCCACACGTCGAGGGAGGCCGTGTCGGGTCCGATGTGTTCGTCGCCGCCGAAGACCGTGGCGTGCAGCAGGCCCGGATCGACGCCGAAGCCCTCGGTGAGCAGCTCGTACCCCCAGTCGAGGCTCTGCGGTCCCTCGTAGTCGCCGAGGGACCAGGTGCCGAGCATCTCGAAGACCGTCAGATGGGTGGGGTCGCCGACCTCCTCCAGGTCGGTCGTGCGCAGACAGCGCTGTACGTTGACGAGGCGGCGGCCGAGGGGATGCGGGCGCCCCTCCAGGTACGGCGTGAGGGGATGCATGCCCGAGGTCGTGAACAGCACGGGGTCACCGGGCGGCGGCAGCAGCGTGGCGCCGGTCGTGCGGCGGTGTCCGCGCTCCTCGAAGAACTCGACGAACGTACGGACGACGTCCTCGGTGGTCCTGCTCTGGCTACTCACGGTGTGGCTACTGACGGTGTGGCTACTGACGGTGTGGCTTCTCATGGTGGGGCTCCTTCGCGGTCGGGCAAGGGAGGCACCGGACAACGGGTCCGCACGATCACCGGAGTCGGGGGAGAACCACGAGTCGTTCCGTCGGCGGGCCGTTTCCGGTCGCCGAGGGGAGGAAGAGACGTCAGGCGGCGGCAACCGGCGAGCTGGTCGCTCGCGCGGTCGCGGTGTCGGTGGTGCGTGGGCCGATGACGTTCATGCCGCCGACGGTAACGCGCCGGGTCCGGTCGGGTCACCCGAATTAACGCCCGCTCCGGATCAACGCCCCTCCGCCCGAGCCCGAGCCCGAGCCCGGCGCCCTGCCGCCCCGTCCCGCCGCCCCACCGTCACCCGGCCGCCAGCACCTCCACCCCCCGAGCCGTGAGCTGCTCGACGACCGTGTGGTGGGGATCGGCGTCGGTGATCAGGCCGTCGATCTCCTCCCAGGGCAGGACCCGGAAGCGCGAGGCCGCGCCGATCTTCTCGGACGAGGCGAGGATGTACGTGTCCGCCGCCCGCGAGGCCAGCGCGCGCTTCATCGCGGCCTCCTCGGCGTCCCCGGTGGTCAGCCCCGCCTCCGGGTGGACGCCGGTGACGCCGAGCAGACAGAGGTCGGCCGAGACGTTCTGCGCGGCCTCCACCGCTGCGGCACCGCAGGCGACCGCCGAGTGCTTGAAGATGCGGCCGCCGAGCAGGAAGACCTCGATGTGCGGCGGGTCGAGCAGGGCCGCCGCGATGGTCGGGCTGTGGGTGATCACGGTGCAGGCCAGCTCGCGGGGGAGCAGTTGGGCGACGGCGAGCGCGGTGGTACCGCCGTCCAGGATCACGGCGCCGCCCGGCCGCACCAGCGCGGCGGCGGTCGCGGCGACCTTCCGCTTGCCGTCGGGGGTGACGGCCTTGCGGGCGGAGTAGTCCGCGACGGCGGGGGAGACGGGCAGTGCTCCGCCGTAGACCCGGTGGCAGAGCCCCTCGGCGGCGAGATCGCGCAGGTCGCGACGGACGCTGTCCTCGGAAATGCCCAGGTCGGCGGCGACATCCTTGGCGACGATCTTGCCCTCGCGGGCGAGCAGACCAAGCAGATGTGCACGCCGTTCAGCAGCCAGCATTCGTACTCTCTCCTGTTCTTGCACGTTTCTGCATGTACTGTAGCGCGTCATGACCGACAAGCCGATGCTGATCCTCATCGCCGGGCCGTACCGCTCGGGTACCGACAACGACCCGCGGGCGATGGCCGCGAACCTCGCCCGCCCGGAAGCCGCGGCGTGGCCGGTCTTCACCGCCGGGCATCTGCCCGGTGACTCCCGCGGGGCCCGCGGGGCCGACCAGGACGTCGCCACCGCGCGCCGCTGCGGCCTGCCCGTCTGTCACGACGTGGCCGACATCCCCCGCCGTACCGCGCGGAAGACCGCATGACCGGCCGGACGGGCGGCCGGACGGGCGATCGCCCCGGCCTCGACACCCCCGACCACCGCGACCGCCCCGGCCTCGACACCCCCGACCACCGCGACCGCACCGGCCTCGACCGTGCCGGGCGCGACCTCGACCGCAACCCCGACGTCGTGGTCCGCGACGTGGAGCTCACCTCGCGGGGCTGGCACGTCCTGCGCCGCACCACCTTCGACTACCGTCGCCGCGACGGCCGTTGGGAGACCCAGCAGCGCGAGACGTACGACCGCGGCAACGGCGCGGTCGTCCTGCCGTACGACGCCGAACGCGGACGCGTGCTGCTCACCCGGCAGTTCCGCTATCCCGCGTACGTCAACGACCACCCGGACGGCATGCTCGTCGAGGCCGCCGCCGGGCTGCTCGACGGCGAAGACCCCCTCACCGCGATCCGCCGCGAGAGCGCCGAGGAACTCGGCGTCACCCTGGGCCCGCTCGTCCACGTACTCGACGCCTATATGAGCCCCGGCTCGGTCACCGAGCGCCTGCACTTCTACGCCGCGCCCTACTCCCCGGCCGACCGCACCGGAACCGGCGGTGGCCTGGAGGAGGACGGCGAGGACATCGAAGTACTCGAACTGCCCTTCACCGAAGCCCTCGCGATGACCCGCGACGGCCGCATCGCGGACGGCAAGACCGTCCTGCTGCTGCAATGGGCCGCCCTGGACGGCCCCTTCGCGCCCCCGGAATCCCCCGTCGATCTTCACCGCGCGTAGGGCTAGGCGCCCCCCGGCGCGTCAGGGCATGCTGGTCGCGATGTCGAGGAGGACACGCGGTGAGTGAGCTTTCGTATGCGCAGGGCGTGAGCACGACGCCGCTGCTCGGGGACACGATCGGGCGCAATCTGGACCGCGCCGTCGCGGCCTGGCCGGAGCGCGACGCGCTGGTGGACGTGGCGGCCGGGACACGCTGGACGTACGCCGAGTTCGGTGCCGCGGTCGAGCGGTTGGCGCGCGGCTTCCTGGGCAGCGGCGTCGCCAAGGGCGACCGGGTCGGCATCTGGGCGGTGAACTGCGCCGAGTGGGTCCTCGTGCAGTACGCCACCGCGCGGATCGGCGCGATCATGGTGAACATCAACCCGGCTTACCGGGCCCATGAGTTGGAGTACGTCCTCAAGCAGGCCGGCATCACGCTCCTGGTCGCCTCGCAGTCCCACAAGTCGAGCGACTACCGCGCGCTCGTCGACCAGGTCCGCCCCGACTGCCCCGAACTGCGGGCCGTCCACTACATCGGGGACGGGTCGTGGGACGCGCTGCTGGATGCCGCCGCCACCGTCACCGGTGACGAACTCGCCGCCCGTGAGGACGAGTTGAGCTGCGACGATCCCGTCAACATCCAGTACACCTCCGGCACCACCGGCTTCCCCAAGGGAGCCACCCTCTCCCACCACAACATCCTCAACAACGGCTACTGGGTGGGCCGGACGATCGGCTACACCGAGCAGGACCGCGTCTGTCTGCCCGTGCCCTTCTACCACTGCTTCGGCATGGTGATGGGCAATCTCGGCGCCACGTCGCACGGCTCCTGCATCGTCATTCCGGCGCCGTCCTTCGATCCCGCGGCCACGCTGCACGCCGTCGAGCGCGAGCGCTGCACCTCGCTGTACGGCGTACCCACGATGTTCATCGCGGAGCTCAACCTCCCCGACTTCGCGGCGTACGACCTGAGTTCGCTGCGCACCGGCATCATGGCGGGCTCGCCCTGCCCGGTCGAGGTGATGAAGCGGGTCGTCGCCGAGATGCACATGGAGGAGGTCTCCATCTGTTACGGCATGACGGAGACGTCCCCCGTCTCCACGCAGACCCGCCGCGCGGACGACCTGGAGCGGCGGACCGGCACGGTGGGCCGGGTCCTGCCGCACATCGAGGTCAAGGTGGTCGACCCGGTCAGCGGTGTGACCCTGCCGCGCGGCACGTCCGGCGAGCTGTGCACGCGCGGCTACAGCGTGATGCTCGGCTACTGGGACGAGCCCGAGCGGACCGCCGAGGTCATCGACGCCGGGCGGTGGATGCACACGGGGGACCTGGCGGTGCTGCGCGAGGACGGCTACGTCCAGATCGTCGGCCGCATCAAGGACATGATCATCCGGGGCGGAGAGAACATCTACCCGCGCGAGATCGAGGAGTTCCTGTACGGCCACCCGAAGATCGCGGACGTTCAGGTGGTGGGTATTCCCGACGAGCGGTACGGAGAGATCCCGCTCGCCTGCGTCATCCTGCGCGACGCGGCCGACCCGCTGACCCTGGAGGAGCTGCGGGCCTACTGCGAGGGGCAGTTGGCGCACTACAAGGTTCCGGCCGGGCTGCGGATCCTGGAGGAGTTCCCCATGACGGTGTCCGGGAAGGTGCGGAAGATCGAGCTAAGGGAGCGGTTCGGGGCATAGGGAGCTACACCCCCGTCGCCATCAGCTCGTCCGCCGGTGAGTTCACCGGTTGCGGCGTGCCCGTGAGGTCGACGAGGAACAGTGGGACCGCCAGGGTGTCCGCGCGGGCGTGCGCCGCATCCTCGTATCCGGCGAGCGAGAAGCAGAGGCAGCTCGTCGACTCCGCCATGGCAGTCAGCCACAGGCACTCCACGTCGCGCACGGTGAGCGGGCGCACCGACGGCTCCACCAGGGCGATCACCCCCTCCGCGGTGATCCGCACGCCGGACGGCGCCCGCTCCACCGCCCTGCCGATGCCCCGGTAGCCGAGCCAGCGCAGATACAGCGCCGCAGCCGTCGCCACGTCCTGCGCCGTACGGATGGTGATCGGGTGGAACGCCGGGCGCGGCGCGGGGGCCGTGCGGGGGAGCGGGATGTGGGCCGGGCCCGACGGCGGTGCGGCGGCCGTCGGCGTATGCACCGGTATGCGCAGCACCGCACCGCATCCGCACCCCAGCTCCGGCTGCGGCCAATCGGCCCCGCGCCCGCACGCCGGGCACGTCACCGTCACCCAACTGTCCTGCCAGGTCTGGTCCGTGACCGGCGAAACCGCGGCGCCGCGGGCCAGCGGCGGGACCACCGGGGCGCCGCACGCGCAGGGGAACGACGGCGGGTCGTACATATGCTCCCGGGCGCAGACGGGGCACCGCACCGGTATGCCGCTCTGTGCCGTCATCGCCCGCGCCCCCAACGACCGCCGCTTCCGGATGAGACTCCATCGTCCATCAACAGGCGGCGTCACACAGTAAGTTGACGTGACATCAGCCGAAACCCACTGCCCCGATCGGCGACTTGGAGCTGGACGCGAAGACGACCACCTGGCGGCCGCTCGCCACGGCCACGTTCCCGATGCCGTCCACGGACGCCACGTACGGCAGGGTGCCGTCCCCGTCCGTCGCCCCTTCGGCCAGGTCGAAGCGGACGATCCGGACGGGTTCGTCGGGGTACGTGTAGTCCGCCATGCCGGTCACCTTGCCGTCGCCCAGCGACAGCAGGTCCATGCTGCCGAACGGCAGCGGCCGGTGGAAGCGGACCTCGCCGGAGTCCGTGTCGATCGCGACGAGTTCGGCCTGCTCCCCGCCGAACCCCTTCGTCTGGGCGATCACCACGTCGCCCTCGGAGAGCATCCTGCCGCGCTCCTCGCTGCGGACCAGATCGAGTTCGCCGTACGGACCCTTCACCGGGATCTCGTGGTGCGCGCGCCCCTTCAGGTCGAGGACGAGCAGCGCGTCCTTGCTGCCGTCGCCGCCCCGGCCCAGCGACACGGCGACCGGCTCCGTGGTGAGCACGCGTGGCTCGGTGACATTGCCGGGCAGCGCGTACGTCCAGCGCACCTTTCCGGTGCCGGCGTCCAGCTCCCGCACCGTGTTGGCGCTCGCGGCGCCGGCGTCCGCGTGGAAGCAGGTCTGGAGCAGCACGACCGTGCGCGGCCCGACGGTCCTGATGAAGGGCGCGCAGTTGTCGACCCCGTCGGTGTAGTGCCACAGCTCCTCGCCGGTGGTGCGGTCCAGGGCGACGGTCCCGCGCTCGCCCGACGCGACGAGCGCCTTGCCGGTCATGCCCAGCGTGATCCCGGCGCCGTTCGACTCGCCGATGTCCTTGTGCCACAGGAGCTTCCCGCTGCCGGTGTCGACGGCGCCGACCCGTGTGCAGCCGCGCTGCCGGTCCGGGTCCTTGCCGAAGGTGAGCGCGCCGATGCCGCCGGACGTCGCGCTCGGGCCGGTCGACGCCGCGCAGGTCCGCAGCCCCTTGGGAGGTTTGACGGTCCACAGCTCGTCGCCGGTCGCGGCGTCGTAGCCGCGCGCGCCGAGCCGGTCGACGCGTACGGCGGTTCCGCCGTGCAGCCAGCCGCCGAGCAGGAAACGCTCGTCGTCGCCGCCCGGCACGTCGGCCGTCCACTTCTTCTCGCGGGCGCCTTCCGCCCGCGCCGCCGTGCGTACGTCGCTGCCGGGGCCGGAGGGCGCGGTGCGTGCGCTCTGGTTCGGCGGGGCGGACGATGCGGCGGGCGGCGAACTGCTCGACGTGCCGTCGCTGGGCCGCTTGCCCTGGGGTTGGCGGCCTCCGTCACCGATCAGCCGCGGCACGAGGACCGCCGCGAGCGCGGCGAGCACGGGACGGCCGCCACGGCCGCGGGCCACCAGGGGCGGCGACGCCGCGGCAGGGCGACGGGCGGCGGGGGAGCGGGGCGTGGCGGCGGCGGGGCCAGGCGGTAGGAGGTCGGCTCGGCAGGGGCGTCCTGCGGGACGGCGGCCGACTGCGCCGCGCGCGCCGCCGCGATCACCTCGCGGGGCGTGGGCCGGTCCGCCGGATCCTTCGCCAGACACGCCTGTACGAGGGTGAGGAGGGGCCCGGTGACCCCGGCCGTGTCGGCCTCCTCGTGCACGGTCCGGTACGCGATCGTGGCGCCGGGACCCTCCCCGAACGGATGCCGTCCGGTCGCCGCGAACAGCAGCACCGCGCCGAGCGAGAAGACGTCGGACGCCTCCAACACCTCGGCGGAGCCGGTGAGCTGCTCGGGCGACGCGTAACCGAACGTGCCGATCATCATCCCCGTACCGGTCAGCGCGGTGGCGTCGGCGGCGCGGGCGATGCCGAAGTCGATGACGCGCGGGCCGTCGTCCGCGAGCAGCACGTTGGACGGCTTGAGGTCGCGGTGCACGATGCCCGCGCCATGGACGACGACGAGCGCCTCGCCGAGCGCGGCGGCAAGCGAGCAGAGCCGGTCGTACGGCAGCGGCCCGCCCTGCGCCACGGCCGCCGCGAGCGAGGGCCCGGGAACGTAACTCGTGGCGAGCCACGGCGGATCGCCCTCCGGGTCGGCGCCCACCACCGGCACCGTGAAGAAGCTCAACACCCGCTCGGCGGCGGCGACTTCCTGCCGGAAGCGGGCCCGGAACTCGGGGTCGTCGGCCAGCTCGGCGTGCACCAGCTTGACGGCGGCCTGCCGTCCCTCGCGGTCCCGCCCCAGATACACCTCGCCCATGCCGCCCGACCCGAGCCGCCGCGTCAGCTGATAGCCGCCGACCCAACGCCCGCCCACCCAACTCCCGCCGCCCTGACGCCCGCCGCCCCGACGCCCGCCGCCCCGCGGGCCGTCGGCCGCGGACCCGGTCATGGCGCCCCGCCCGGATTGCCGAGCACGATCGGACCCTCGTCCTCGTCGAGGATGCTGAAGACGACGGCCCGCCCGTCACGGACGAAGACCGTCGCCCCGCTGCCGAAGTCGCGGGTGTCCCCGATGGCGCCCCCGGACGACACGTCCCCGTCGTCGAGATCGAGCCGTTTGAGCCGCACCGTGCGGCCGTACCCGTCGTCCCCCTCGGCCACGAGCACCCCCCGGTCGTCCGCGCCGAGCACCATGGAGCTGGTCGTGTCGGCGTACGGATGGCGCCAGCGCACCTTGCCGGTGGCCGCGTCCACGGCGAGCACCCCGAACCCCCGCTTGTTGTAGTACTCGGTGACGACGAGATCGCGCCAGCCCTTCGGCCCGTCGTACGCGGAACCGAAACCGCTGGTCGTGACGGTCCCGAAGGGCTGCTTGTCGGAGAGCGGCTTCCCCGGCCGGCCCTCGGCGTCGAAGGTCTGCAGCGGCAGATCCTTGGAGTCCTCGACGAAGAGCATCGCCGACACCGGCTCCGCCGTGGCCGGCGTTATCCCGGTCACGTCCTTGGGCAGCTCGGTGACCCAGCGCACCGAACCGTCCCTCGCGTCGATCTCCCGTACCCGCTCGCGGCGCTCCTTGCCCTCGCCGCACGTGGCCGACTCGACGACGGTCTCCCGGCCCACCAGGCCGGTCTGCAGCACACAGCCCCCGGCGAAGTAGGGCCGCCGCCACCGCCGCTCACCGTCGTCGACCGCGTACGCCGCCTCGTCGGCGGCGGTCAGGACCACCACGTTCCCGCCCGCGATCCCGACCCGGGTCCAGGCCCTGGGCGCCGGCGGATTCCGCACCGTCAGCGACTTCGTCCATGTGGTCCGGCCGCTGCCCAGGTCGAGCACGGCCAGCTGGTCGCAGCCCCTCTTGAAGTCGGGATCGGGGCCGAACACGACCGCACCCCGCCGCCCCTCCTCGTCGGCCGTCCGCGCCATCGCGCAGGGCTTGAGCCCCGGCTTCGGCGGCTTCGCGGTCCACAGCACGTCGCCGGTGGCCGGATCGAAGGCGCGTACGGCGTCCTCGTTGGCACGGATCAGCGCCTGGTCCGTGAGCCAGACGCCGATCAGCTGCTGCCGGTCCTTCGGCCTGTTGCTGCCCTCTCCGGCGGCCGGCTCCTTGGGACGCCGCGCCCACTCCTCGGACCAGTCGCCTTCCATGGGTACGTTCCCCAGCGGGCTGGCGGGGTCGCCGAGGTCCCGCATCTCGCGCGCCCCGAGCCGCTCGGTCACCTTGCCCGGCCGCTGAGGGACCTCGTCGCCCTCGGGCAGCCCGCCGCCGGACGAGCCCGTGGCGTCCGCTGTGCCGCCCTCCCCGCCCGGCACGAGCAGCAGCCCGGTGATCAGCCCCGCCACGGCGAGCAGCGTCCCCGCCACGGTGAACGCCCGCCGCCTGCTGCCCGGCAGCGGAAGCCCCGCCATCCGGGCCACCGTGCGCGGCGCGGGCCGGGCCGCCGGGTTCTTGGCGAGGCAGGCGGTGATCAGCGGCAACAGCTCTTCCGGTACGCCGACGAGATCCGGCTCGGCGTGCACCGTGCGGTACCCGACGGCGTCGGCGGCGCCACCGCCGAACGGGGCGCGCCCGGTCGCGGCGAAGGCGAGCACCGCGCCGAGCGAGAAGACGTCGGCGGCGGGCGTGGAGACCCCCTGGGTGAGGTGTTCCGGGGCCGCGTACCCCGCCGTGCCGGGCGCGGCGCCGCTCGCGGTGAGCCCGGTGCCGTCGGCCGCCCGCGCGATGCCGAAGTCGATGACGCGGGGTCCGGCGGGGGACAGCAGCACGTTCGACGGTTTCAGGTCACGGTGCACGAGCCCGGCCCGGTGGATGCTGCTGAGCGCGCCCGCGAGGGCCCCGGCGAGGGCGCGTAACTCTGCCACCGGGAGCGGGCCGTCGTCCCGTACCCGTGCGGCGAGGGTGGGCCCCGGAACGTACTCGGTGGCGAGCCAGGGGAGCGCCGCCGCGGGGTCGGCGTCGACGAGCGCCGCCGTCCAGGGGCCGCGGACCGCGCCGAGCGCGGCGGTCTCGCGGGCGAAGCGGGCCCGGAACTCCTCGTCCCCGGCGAGAAAGCGGTGCACGACCTTGAGGGCGACCGTGCGTCCCGCCCCGTCGTGCGCGACATGGACTCTGCCCATGGCGCCCTGCCCCAGGAGCGGTCCGGTCGTCCAGCAGCCAAAGCGTTCCGGTGATGCGGCCACGCTCAACCCCCCGATGGAGTGGCCCGAATCCACCGACTGTGACGCGGCCTCGGGCGGCCCGGTTCCCGGACGTCTCTTGACGGTCTCCGCCGAACCCCCCTACATTGCTTCCATATAGCAGAACATCGTTTCCACATTGCGGAAAATGAAGCTCACCGCGGGGCGCGACGGGAGCCGAATCCAATCCGCCGGCCGAATCCGGCAGCCGCAAGCTGCCGAAGCTGTCGAAGCAGGAGAACCCCATGGCTCGTATGACCGCTGTCCGCGCGGCAGTCGAAATCCTCAAGCGCGAGGGCGTCAGCAACGCGTTCGGCGTGCCCGGCGCCGCGATCAACCCCTTCTACAAGGCGCTCAAGGAGGGCGGTGGCATCGACCACACGCTCGCCCGCCACGTCGAGGGTGCCTCGCACATGGCCGAGGGTTACACCCGTGCCAACCCGGGCAACATCGGCGTCTGCATCGGTACGTCCGGCCCGGCCGGCACCGACATGATCACCGGCCTGTACTCGGCGACCGGCGACTCCATCCCGATCCTCTGCATCACGGGCCAGGCGCCGACGCACCTCCTGCACAAGGAGGACTTCCAGGCGGTCGACATCGCCACGATCGCCAAGCCGGTCACGAAGATGGCCGTCACGGTCTTGGAGGCCGCGCAGGTTCCCGGCATCTTCCAGCAGGCCTTCCACCTGATGCGCTCCGGCCGTCCGGGCCCGGTCCTGATCGACCTGCCCATCGACGTCCAGCAGACGGAGATCGAGTTCGACCCCGACACGTACGAGCCGCTGCCGGTCTACAAGCCGTCCGCGACCCGTGCGCAGATCGAGAAGGCGATCGGCTTCCTCCTGGAGTCCGAGCGCCCGCTGATCGTCGCCGGTGGCGGCATCATCAACGCGGACGCGAGCGACCTGCTCGTCGAGTTCGCCGAGATCACCGACACCCCCGTCGTTCCCACCCTGATGGGCTGGGGCACGATTCCGGACGACCACGACCTGAACGCAGGCATGGTCGGCCAGCAGACCGGCCACCGCTACGGCAACGCCACGTTCCTGGAGTCGGACTTCGTCCTCGGCATCGGCAACCGCTGGGCCAACCGTCACACCGGCTACGCGCTGGACGTGTACACCAAGGACCGCAAGTTCGTGCACGTCGACATCGAGCCGACCCAGATCGGCAAGATCTTCGCGCCGGACTACGGCATCGCGTCGGACGCGAAGGCCGCCCTGGAGCTGTTCGTCGAGGTGGCCAAGGAGCTGAAGGCCGCGGGCAAGCTCCCGGACCGCTCGGCGTGGGTCGCCTCCCACCTGGAGCGCAAGGAGACCCTCCAGCGCCGTACGCACTTCGACGACATCCCCATGAAGCCGCAGCGCGTCTACGAGGAGATGAACAAGGCGTTCGGCAAGGACACGCGCTACGTCACCACCATCGGTCTCTCGCAGATCGCCGGCGCCCAGATGCTGCACGTCTACAAGCCGCGGCACTGGATCAACTGCGGCCAGGCGGGCCCGCTCGGCTGGACGATCCCGGCCGCGCTCGGCGTCTCCAAGGCCGACCCGGACACCCAGGTCGTCGCGCTCTCCGGTGACTACGACTTCCAGTTCATGATCGAGGAGCTGGCGGTCGGTGCGCAGCACCGCATCCCGTACGTCCACGTCCTGGTCAACAACGCCTACCTGGGCCTGATCCGCCAGGCCCAGATCGGCCTGGACATCAACTTCCAGGTCAACCTGGAGTTCGAGAACCAGAACAGCCCCGAGCTTGGCGTCTACGGCGTCGACCACGTCAAGGTCGCCGAGGGCCTGGGCTGCAAGGCGATCCGCGTGACCGACCCCAACGAGCTGGGCGCGGCCTTCGAGCAGGCCAAGAAGCTGGCCCAGGAGTACCGGGTCCCGGTCGTCGTCGAGGCGATCCTGGAGCGCATCACGAACATCGCGATGAGCCCCACGGCCGACATCAGCGCGGTCAAGGAGTTCGAGGAGCTGGCCACGGAGCCGGGCCACGCGCCGACGGCCATCCGTCCGCTGAAGGTCTGATGTGACGCCGCGCTGAGCGGCGACAGGGGCGGTCCACCCGATCGGGGTGGACCGCCCCTTTGTGTTGTCTATCTTGTCCGGATGGAATCGCTCGCTGATCTGAAGGTCATGACCTGCACGGACCTGGCCGAGCTTGAGGCCTGGCTGGAGGGACATCACGACGGCTCTTTGGGGGTCTGGGTGAAGCTCGCCAAAAAGGGCTCGGGCGTGCCCTCGGCGACGGCCGCGGAGGTCAACGACGCGGCACTGTGCTTCGGCTGGATCACCGGCCACCGCAAGTCGTACGACGACGTCTACTACCTGCAGAAGATCACGCCCCGCCGGCGCGGGAGCCTGTGGTCGAAGGTGAACGTCGACCGGGTGGCGGAGCTGTCCGACGCGGGCCGGATGCGTGAACCGGGCCTGGCCGAGGTGTCCTTGGCGAAGGCCGACGGGCGCTGGGAGGCGGCGTACGAGTCGCAGGCGACGGCGACGGTGCCGGATGATCTGGCGGCGGCGTTGGATGCGAGCCGGGTGGCCCGCGAGACCTTCGACGGCCTCACCAAGTCCGAGCGCTATGTGGTCCTGCACCGCCTGATGACGGCGAAGACGTCGGCGACGAGGGCTGCGCGGCTTGAACGGATGGTGGCGAAGCTGGGGTTGGGCGAGAAGGTCCGTTGAGGCAGGGGTCTCGTCAGCGCCTGCGGGTGCGTCGTGGCTAGTCGCGCAGTTCCCCGCACCCCTTTGGGGGCCCGAGGCGAGCGCCCCTTTAGGGGCGCGGGGAACCGCGCGAGAAACCACGGCGCACCCGCAGGAGAAGACGCACCCCACGATCCGCCAAAGCTGCGTACGCAAAAGAGCGCCGGGTAGGGGACCGTCCCTACCCGGCGCTCTGCCTATGGAGTTGTAGCCGTCCGACCGCGCGCGACTGGCGGAACATGCATACGCGCTGCCGGACGGAGTCATTGGTCCGCGGTGGCCGCGAATGGACCGGCGGGTCTCCTTCCCTCAGGTCGAGAAGGGAGCCGCCTGACCTTTACCACCGCACTGGCTCGCAGAGCCACCGCGGACTGCCCGCTTACCACGGGACCACCCCTCATCCGGGTCCGTGACGGTGCGGGCGTCGCACCAGGGAACTGACCTCCCGTCAATTCCCCGGTGCAGCTCGGGAGTTACTAGTCCTCGCGGAGCGCGCGGACCGCCTCCTCCACGCGCTTGCCGTAGTCGGCGTCGGCGGCGTGGAAGTGGGCCAGGTTCTTCTCGATGACGTCGTCGCGGGAGACCTGCGAGAGGCCACCGGCGATGTTCGCCACGAGACGGGACTTCTCCTCCTCCGACATCAGGCGGTACAGCTCGCCCGCCTGGAAGAAGTCGTCGTCCTTGGTGTGGGCCGGGGCGGCGTGCGTGCCCGTGTAGCCGTTGACGGCGAGCGGGGCGGACAGCGCCTGGCCCGTCTCGGCGGGACCGTCGTACGAGTTGGGCTCGTAGTTCTTGCGGTCACGGCCGTACGCGTTGGACGCCATCAGACCGTCGCGGCCGTAGTTGTCGGCCTTCGTCGCCTTCGGCGCGTTCACCGCGAGCTGGGTGTGGTTGACGCCCAGGCGGTAGCGGTGCGCGTCCGCGTAGGCGAACAGGCGGCCCTGGAGCATCTTGTCGGGGGAGGGGCCGATACCCGGAACGAAGTTGTTCGGGGAGAAGGCGGCCTGCTCGACCTCGGCGAAGACGTTGTCGGGGTTGCGGTCCAGGACCAGACGGCCCACGCGCTGCAGCGGGTAGTCCTTGTGCGGCCACACCTTGGTGAGGTCGAACGGGTTGAAGCGGTACTCGGCCGCCTCGGCCGCCGGCATGATCTGCACGTGCAGCGTCCAGGACGGGTTCACACCGCGCTCGATGGCCTGGAGGAGGTCCGTCTGGTGCGAGTTCGGGTCCTTGCCCGCGAGCTCGGCGCCCTGCTCGGCGGAGAGGCTGCGGATGCCCTGGTTCGTCTTGAAGTGGTACTTGACGAAGAAGGCCTCGCCCTGGGCGTTCGTCCACTGGTAGGTGTGCGAGCCGTAGCCGTTCATGTGGCGGTACGAGGCGGGGATGCCGCGGTCGCCCATGAGCCAGGTGATCTGGTGCGTCGCCTCGGGGGCGTGCGCCCAGAAGTCCCAGACGTTGTCCGCCTCCTGCTTGCCCGTGAAGGGGTCGCGCTTCTGGGAGTGGATGAAGTCGGGGAACTTGATCGGGTCCTTGATGAAGAACACCGGGGTGTTGTTGCCGACGAGGTCGTAGTTGCCCTCTTCGGTGTAGAACTTCAGCGCGAAGCCGCGCGGGTCACGGACCGCGTCCGCGCCACCGAGGTTGTCGGCCACGGTGGAGAAGCGCAGGAACGTCTCGGTGCGCTTGCCGACGGTGTTCAGGAAGTCGGCCGAGGTGTACGCGGTGACGTCGTCGGTCACCTCGAAGTAGCCGTACGCGCCGGAACCGCGGGCGTGCACCACGCGCTCCGGGATGCGCTCCCGGTTGAAGCGGGCGAGCTTCTCGAGCAGGTGCTGGTCCTGCAGGAGAATCGGGCCACCGACGCCGGCGGTGGCGGAGTTCTGGTTGTCGGCGACAGGAGCGCCGGACTCGGTCGTAAGCACGCGCTTCGACATGTGTCGGGAGGGCCTTCCGTACGGGAACTGCTGAGGTGACAACTGCTGAGGTGACGCGAGCGTAAGTACGCCTGAACAGCTACGTCAACAGTTTGTTGAAGTTGAGGTTATGGTTCCGGGCCGCGGCGACGCCTGGGCGCGACAGGACAGGTGTCAGCGCCGCCACGGCCCGGAAGCTTTGTGGGAGCCCCGGATCTCCGGAGAGGTGGGGCTTCTTAGAGCTGCGCGCCCGAGAGGCGCTCGACGGCACGCAGCAGGGCGGAGTGGTCGAGGCCGCCGTCGCCCTGGGCGCGCAGGGACGCGACCAGCTGGGCCACCACGGCGCCGACGGGCAGCGCGGCACCGACATTGCGGGCGGCGTCGGTGACGATGCCCATGTCCTTGTGGTGCAGGTCGATCCGGAAGCCGGGCTTGAAGTCCCGGTTCAGGAAGTTGTCCTTCTTGCGGGTCAGGACGGTCGAGCCCGCAAGCCCCCCGTTCAGGACGTCGAGCGCGGCGGTCAGGTCCACGCCCGACTTCTCCAGGAAGACCACGGCCTCGGCGCACGCCTGGATGTTCACGGCGACGATCAGCTGGTTGGCGGCCTTCACGGTCTGGCCCGAGCCGTGCGGACCGCACAGCACGATGGTCTTGCCGAGGGCGTCGAGAAGCGGCTTGGCCTCGTCGAAGTCGGCCTGCTCACCGCCGACCATGATCGACAGTACGGCCTCGATGGCACCGGCCTCGCCACCGGAGACCGGGGCGTCCAGGACGCGGATGCCCTTGTCCTTGGCGGCCTTGGCCAGGTCCACGGAGGTCTGCGGGGTGATCGACGACATGTCGACGATCAGCGCACCGGACTTGGCGTTCTCCAGGATGCCGTCAGGACCATACGCGATGGCCTCGACCTGCGGCGACGCGGGCACCATCGTGACCACGACGTCGGCGTCCTTGACGGCCTCGGCGATGGACGCGGCGGCGGTGCCGCCGGCCGCGGCGAGGCGGTCCAGCTTGTCCTGCTCAAGGGTGAAGCCGGTGACCGAGTAACCAGCCTTGATCAGGTTCTCGGACATGGGGGAGCCCATGATGCCGAGGCCGATCCACGCGATCTTGGGAAGGTTGCTCATGGTGTGAGCCTTTCTAAAAGCTTTACTGACGAATCGGGGTGCTGGGTACCGGGTGACTAGCCCGCGGCGGGCAGCCAGCCGAAGGCCTCGGAGCTGGGACGGTCGCCGGCCTTGTACTCCAGCCCGACATAGCCGTCGTAACCGGCCTTGCGAAGCTGGTCGAGCAGCTCCTCCAGCGGGAGCGAACCCGTACCCGGGGCGCCGCGGCCGGGGTTGTCCGCGATCTGCACGTGCCCCGTCTGGGCGACGTACTGCTCGATCACGGCGGGCAGGTCCTCGCCGTTCATGGACAGGTGGTACAGGTCCATCAGGAACTTCGCGTTCCCCAGCCCCGTCAGGGCGTTCACCTTGTCCACCACGGCGATGGCCGCCGGCGCGCTGACGATCGGGCACAGCGGCGACTCGGGCTTGTTCAGCGCCTCGATCAGCAGGATCGCACCGACGCGGTCGGCCTCACGCGCGGCCAGCGCCAGGTTCTCCAGGGCGAGTTCGTCCTGGACGGCGGGGTCCACGCCTTCCACCCGGTTGCCGTACAGCGCGTTCAGCGCCTTGCAGCCGAGCGACTCGGCGAAGTCCGCGGCCACCGAGAGGTTCGCACGGAACTTCTCGCTCTCCTCGCCCGGGATCGACAGCGCGCCCCGGTCGGGGCCGGGCAGCTGCCCGGCGTAGAAGTTCAGGCCCACCAGCTGGACACCGGCGTCGTTGATCGCCGCCCGCAGGGCGTCGAGCTCGGACTGCTCGGGGGTGGGGGCGTCGACCCAGGGCCACCACAGCTCGACCGCCGTGAAGCCCGCCGCGGCGGCGGCCGCGGGGCGCTCCAGGAGCGGGAGTTCCGTGAAGAGGATCGACAGGTTCACATTGAAGCGCTGGTCGGAGTATCCCATGGGGCTTCCGCGCTCCTTCCGTATTGCGGAAGTTAATTTCTGTCTGATGGAAGATTGCCGTCGGGGATCCGCCCTTGTCAAGAGGGGGCTCCCGGAAAATCCCTGCCCGGCAGTAGGTTGGCCGGGTGCGATTGCGAGTGGAGTTCACGACCGAACCGTTCGACCTGGACGAGGCCCCGCCCCACGCGGTGGTGGCCCGCGAGGTCATCCAGGGCGCCGATCTGGAGGCCGTGGACGTCGGCCCCTTCGGCAATACCGCCGAGGGAGGCGCCGATCAGGTCCTGACGGCCGTCGACGCGCTGCTGCGCAAGGCCCTGGCGGCGGGCGCCACCCGCGTCTCGCTCCAGGTGAACGTGCTCGGAGAGTCGGGGGAGGCCGTCGAATGACCGGACCCACGGACGACCACGACCCCTTCGTGGCCGCGGTCAAGCCGCTCGTGGACGCCATGGGCGGCGAGATGATGCCGCCCGAGCAGGCGGGCACCGATGACGTCGTCCTCGCCTGGGAGGGCCAGGACGTGATCGCCGTACGCCTTCCGCAGCTCGCGGACTCGCTGGACCACATCCTGCTCGCCCTGGAGCGCAAGCGCGGCATGCCGCTGTCGGAGCTGGACCGCAAGGCCAAGCAGGAGGTCGTGCGGATACTCGAGGCGCGTGGCGCCTTCGCCGTACGACACGGGGTGGAGACGGTCGCCGGCGCACTCGGCGTAAGTCGCTTCACCGTCTACAACTACTTGAACCGCTCGACCTGAGCCCCAGAGGTTCCAGGAACCCCAGGTCACCGCGCCGTCGGAGCCACTGACGAGGCCGCCGTCCGATATCCGGACGGCGGTTTTCTGTAACGCGAAGTTTTCAACAAAGTGTTGACGTGGTGTTTCAGCTGGCGTTAGCTATCCGCAGCCCGTCCAGCACAAGGCCACGGAGGCTCCCCGTGACTTCGAGTACGACACCGGGTCTCACCCGGTTCAACGCCTTGACGGAGAGCGCGGCCACCGCCGCCCTCCATGAGGTCTGTGCCTCTTCGGCCTGGGGAAGCACCCTGCTCTCCCAGCGCCCCTTCGCCACCGTCGAAGCCCTCTTCGCCGCCAGCGACGCCGCCATGGCGGAGCTGACGGAGAAGGACCTGGCCGAGGCGATGGCGGGGCACCCGCCGATCGGCCGCCCGAAGCCCGGCGACCCCACCTCGTCCCGCGAGCAGCGGGGCATGGCGGGAGCGTCCGAGGAGCTCAAGGCCGAGATGCTCGAACTGAACCTGGCCTACCAGGAGAAGTTCGGACATGTCTTTCTGATCTGCGCCACCGGGGCGACCGGTGAGCAGATGCGGGATGCGGTCAAGACCCGGATCGGCAACAGCGCCGAGCAGGAGCGCGAGATCGTGCGCACCGAACTCGGCAAGATCAACCGCATCCGGCTGACCCGCCTCGTCGAGGATTAGAGGAAGAGAACGCATGAGCACGGAAACCACCGCCTCGGTGTCCACGCACATCCTGGACACCAGCGTCGGACGCCCCGCAGAGGGCGTAGCCATCACGCTCACGGCCCGCAGCGGCCGCAACGCGGAATGGGTGACGCTCGGCGGCTCCGCGACCGACGCGGACGGGCGCTGCAAGGACCTGCCGGCCCTGCCGGAAGGCACGACACACGTACGACTCGACTTCGAGGTCGAGCAGTACTTCGACAAGAAGCAAGCCGAGGCGCAGCAGGACGCCCCCCGCGTAAGGGACAGCGGTGCGTTCTTCCCGGAGGTGGCGATCACGTTCGCCGTCACGCCGGGCGAGCACTACCACGTACCGCTGCTGCTCAACCCGTTCGGCTACTCCGTTTACCGAGGGAGCTAGCAGACATGCCCACGATTCTCGGCCAGAACCAGTACGGCAAAGCAGAGAACCGCGTCGTCAAGATCACGCGGGACGGCGACACCCACCACATCAAGGACCTGAACGTCTCCGTCGCCCTCTCCGGCGACCTGGACGACGTCCACTACAACGGCTCGAACGCCAACTGCCTTCCGACGGACACGACGAAGAACACCTGCTTCGCGTTCGCCAAGGAATACGGCATCGAGTCCGCCGAGCAGTACGGCATCCACCTCGCCCGGCACTTCGTGGACAGCCAGCCCTCGATCCACCGTGCGCGGATCCGGATCGAGGAGTACAGCTGGGAGCGCATCGGCGGCTCCGACAGCAACGCCAAGTTCATCGGCGCCGACGAGGTCAACCACTCCTTCGTCCGCAAGGGCCAGGAGACGCGGCTCGCCCAGATCACGTACGACGGCGAGAACTTCGAGGTCCTCTCGGGTCTGAAGGACCTGACCGTGATGAACTCCACGAACTCCGAGTTCTGGGGCTTCATCAAGGACAAGTACACGACGCTCCAGGAGGACTACGACCGCATCCTGGCCACGTCCCTCTCGACGTGGTGGCGGCACAACTGGACCAACGACGAGCAGCGCATGCCGAGTTGGGAGCGGTCCTACGAGCAGGCGAAGAAGCACATCCTGCACGCCTTCGTGGAGACCTACTCGCTCTCGCTCCAGCAGACGCTGTACCAGATGGGTTCGCGGGTCATCAACAACCGCAGCGAGATCGACGAGATCCGCTTCTCCGCGCCCAACAAGCACCACTTCCGTCAGGACCTCTCGTCCTTCGGCCTCGACAACGAGGCAAAGGACGGAGCGGTCTACTGGGCCGCCGACCGTCCCTACGGCCTGATCGAGGCCACGATCCTGCGGGACGGCGTCGAGCCGAAGATCCCGGTCGACATGACCAACCTCTGACGCGGGACGCGCGCCCCCACCTCACCGCAGTGGGCGGGGGCGCGCCACACCGGAGGGAACAGCAGCAATGGCACAGCCTGCAAAAGGGCCGGCAGACGGTCCATGTTCCACCCCATCGGACATAGCCGACGGCGAGTCAACCGCCGCCTGCCATCCGGTGGACGAGAAGCTCCACCCCTCGCGGCTCGTCCCCGCCGCGCTCCAGCACATCGCCGCCATGTACGCGGGCGTCGTCACTCCCCCGCTCATCATCGGTCAGGCCTGTGGTCTGGACACCGTGGCCCAGACGCGGCTCATCGCGGCAGGCCTGCTGATCGCCGGTCTCGCCACCATCCTGCAGACGCTAGGCGTCAAGGGATTCGTCGGCAACCGGCTCCCCTTCGTCAACGCCGCGTCCTCGGCGGGCATCGCGCCCATCCTCGCGATCGCCGAGACCAACGCCAAAGGCGACCAACTCCCGGCCATCTACGGCGCGGTGATGGTCGCGGGCGTCTTCTGCCTGGTCATCGGACCGTTCTTCGGAAAGCTGCTCCGCTTCTTCCCGCCACTGGTCACCGGCGTCGTCATCACACTCATCGGCGTCACGCTGATGCCCGTGCCCGTGAAGTGGGCGCAGGGCGGCGACGACACCGACCCGACGTTCGGCGACATGAAGTACCTGGCGCTCGCCGCCTTCACGCTCGTCGTGATCCTGCTCTTCCAGCGTTTCGGCCGCGGATTCCTCAAGCAAGTCGCCCTGCTGGCAGGCATGTTCATCGGAACGCTCGCCGCGATCCCGTTCGGGATGGCCGACTTCAGCTCCGTGCAGTCCGCGCCGCTCGCCGCGCTGCCCACCCCGTTCGCCGCGGGCGCGCCCACCTTCCAGCCCGCCGCGATCCTCTCGCTCTGCATCGTGATGCTGGTCCTGATGACCGAGTCGGCGGCCGGCATGCTCGCCCTCGGTGAGATCTGCGACCGCAAGACCGACGGAAAGACCATCACCCGCGGCCTGCGCACCGACGGCATCGCGACCCTGGTCGGCCCCGTCTTCGGCGGCTTCCCCACCTCGGCCTTCGCGCAGAACGTCGGCGTGGTCTCGCTGACCCGCGTCCGCAGCCGCTATGTCGTGGCCGTCGCCGGTGGCGCGCTCATCGTGCTCGGCGCCTTCCCGGTGCTCGGCGCGGTCGTCAACGTGGTCCCCATGCCGGTACTCGGCGGCGCCGGCATCGTCCTCTTCGGCTCCATCGCCGTCAGCGGCATCCGCACGCTCTCCGAGGCGGGCCTGGACGACAGCTCCAACATCATCCTGGTGGCCGTGTCGCTCGGAGCGGGCATCATCCCGCTCGCCGCGCCCACCTTCTACGCCGAATTCCCCGCCTGGGCGCAGACCGTGCTCGGCTCCGGCATCAGCGCGGGCGCGCTCGTCGCGGTCTCGCTCAATCTGTTCTTCCACCATCTCGGCACCCGTGGCTCCGACGCCGCGGCACTCAAATCTTCCTAGGGTCATGCCGTGCCCACCTCGCCACACACCCACAAAGGAAGCACCATGGCAGCATCGGCAACCCCCGACGGCGCCGTAGAGCGCATCGTCATCGAGAACGCCGCGATCGCGACGGTCGACGCCAGTGACACCGAGTACGCCTCGGGGTACGTCGTCGTCGCGGGCAACAAGATCGAGTCGATCGGCGCCGGGAAGGCCCCCGAGGGCCTGGAGAACGTCGTACGCCGTGTCGACGCGACCGGTCACCTGGTGACCCCCGGTCTGGTCAACACGCACCACCACTTCTACCAGTGGATCACCCGTGGTCTGGCCACCGACCACAACCTCTTCAACTGGCTGGTGGCGCTCTACCCGACCTGGGCGCGCATCGACGAGCAGATGACGTACGCCGCAGCCCAGGGCTCCCTCGGGATGATGGCCCGCGGTGGTGTCACCACCGCGATGGACCACCACTACGTCTTCCCGAAGGGCTCCGGCGACCTGTCGGGCTCGATCATCCGCGCCGCCTCCGAGATGGGCGTCCGCTTCACCCTCGCCCGCGGCTCCATGGACCGCAGCGTCAAGGACGGCGGCCTGCCGCCGGACTTCGCCGTCGAGACCCTCGAGGGCGCGCTCGCCGCCACCGAGGAGACCGTCAAGAAGCACCACGACGCCTCCTTCGACGCGATGACGCAGGTGGCCGTGGCCCCCTGCTCGCCGTTCTCCGTGTCGACCGAACTCATGAAGCAGGGCGCAGAGTTGGCGCGCCGCCTCGGGGTACGTCTGCACACCCACGGCAGCGAGACGGTCGAGGAGGAGAAGTTCTGCCACGAGCTCTTCGGCATGGGCCCCACCGACTACTTCGAGTCGACGGGCTGGCTCGGCGAGGACGTGTGGATGGCGCACTGCGTCCACATGAACGACTCCGACATCGCCGCGTTCGCCCGCACGGGCACGGGTGTGGCGCACTGCCCGTCGTCCAACGCCCGCCTGGCGGCCGGCATCGCCCGCGTACCCGACATGCTGAAGGCGGGCGTCCCAGTCGGCCTCGGCGTCGACGGCACCGCCTCCAACGAGTCCGGCGAGCTGCACACCGAACTGCGCAACGCGCTCCTGATCAACCGCCTCGGCGCGCACCGCGAGGCCGCCCTGAACGCGCGTCAGGCGCTGCGTCTTGGCACCTACGGCGGCGCCCAGGTCCTGGGCCGCGCCACGCAGATCGGCTCCCTGGAGGCGGGCAAGCTCGCCGACCTGGTCCTCTGGAAGATCGACGGCATCGGGCACTCCTCGATCGCCGACCCGGTGACCGCCATCGTCTTCGGCGCGGCGGCCCCGGTCACGCTCTCCCTCGTCAACGGCAAGCCGGTCGTCGAGAACGGCCGTCTGCTGCACGTCGACGAGGACGCCATCGCCCGCTCCACGCGGGACGAGGCGCAGCGCCTCGCGCGGATCTCCGCCGGGAGCTGACACCTGGAACTCCGGTCCGGGGGGACGGCCCCTGACCGGACTTGAGCAGCCGAGCGGGCTGCTCAAGTGCCGCCCCGGAACGCGGCCCAAAGCTTCGCGTTCCCGGGGCGGTCAGTACTACCTGGGCGCACTACCACCGGCCACGCCGGTACCTCTCAGCACCACCCACAACTTCATACCGAGCAAGTCCTTGCACCACGCACCACCTCCCTGAAGCGAAAAGTGCCGGCAGCCCCGCCGGCACCGGAAAACAACCGGAGGAGCCACAGTGGCCACTCAGCCCAGGTTCACCAAGCAAGGCACGACCCCAGAACCATCCGAAACCGACGGTGAGAGCCACATAGCGGCCGTTCATCCCGTCGACGAGAAGCTCCCCCCGCTCAAGATGGCGACCACCGGCCTTCAGCACGTGGCCGCCATGTACGCGGGTGTCGTCGCCCCGCCGCTGATCGTCGGCGCGGCGATCGGCCTCTCCGCGAAGGAACTCACCTTCCTGACCGGTGCCTGTCTCTTCACGGCGGGCCTCGCCACCTTCCTGCAGACGCTCGGCATCTGGAAGATCGGCGCCCGGCTGCCGTTCGTCAACGGCGTCACGTTCGCCGGTGTCGCGCCCATGCTCGCGGTCGTCGACTCGACCAAGGACAAGGACGACGCGCTGCCGATCATCTTCGGCGCGGTGATCGTCGCGGGTCTCCTCGGCTTCATCGCCGCCCCGTTCTTCTCGAAGATGGTCCGCTTCTTCCCGCCGGTCGTCACCGGCACCGTCATCACCCTCATCGGCATCTCGCTGATGCCGGTCGCCTTCGGCTGGGCGCAGGGTCCGGTGCCTGGCGCCGACGACTACGGCTCGATGAAGAACCTCGGCCTGGCGGGCATCACCCTGGTGATCGTGCTGCTGCTGCGCCGCTTCACGACCGGTTTCGTCAAGCAGATCGCGGTCCTGCTCGGTCTGGTCGTCGGCACGCTCGTCGCGATCCCGTTCGGCGTCACGGACTTCAGCCCGGTCGGTGAGGCGGACATCGTCGGCTTCCCGACGCCGTTCCACTTCGGTGCCCCGCAGTTCGCGGCGGCGGCGATCGTCTCCCTGTGTGTCGTGATGGTCGTCTCGATGACGGAGTCGACCGCCGACATGCTGGCGCTCGGCGAGATCGTGGACCGTCCGGCGGACGAGAAGACCATCGCGGCGGGTCTGCGCGCCGACACCCTCGGCTCGGCGATCAGCCCGCTCTTCAACGGCTTCATGTGCAGCGCGTTCGCGCAGAACATCGGCCTGGTCGCGATGACCAAGATCCGCAGCCGGTACGTCGTCGCCGCGGGCGGCGGCTTCCTGGTCCTGATGGGCCTGTGCCCGATGGCCGCCTCGCTCATCGCCGTCGTACCGCGCCCGGTGCTCGGCGGCGCCGGCGTCGTGCTCTTCGGCTCGGTCGCGGCGAGCGGCATCCAGACGCTGGTCAAGGCGAACCTGGAGCGCGACAACAACGTCCTGATCGTGGCCGTCTCGCTGGCCGTCGGCCTGATTCCGATCGCGGCGCCGGAGTTCTACCACGCCTTCCCGGAGACCGCGAAGATCATCCTCGACTCGGGCATCTCCACGGGCTGTGTCGCCGCCGTGCTCCTCAACCTGGTCTTCAACCACATCGGGGGCCGCAAGGAGGACGACGACGTGACGGCTCCGATGGAGGCCGGGGGAGAAATAGCTGAACAGCGGGTGCACGAAGGGTCTTCCGCAGCAGGGGGCCACTGACGTAACGTGCGTGACGCCGCCCGCATCGCGGAAGTTACTTTCCAGTCGGAGTTAAGGGTCGGCTCCGTCTCGTGCCTCGTGAACTCCCACGAGACGGGGCCGACTTCCGGCGTCACGCACACGGAAGAAGCGCCACCCATGAGTTCTCACCTTCCCCCCGCCGACAAGGCGGCCGCGGCCGACACCGTGGCCGACCCCGCGGCCGGGGTCCATCCCGTCGACGAGATCCTGCCGCCCGGCCGGATGCTCGTCGCGAGCCTCCAGCACGTCGCCTCCATGTACGCCGGCGCGGTCTCGGTCCCGCTCGTCGTGGCCGTCGCCGCGAAGATGTCGCCGGGGGACACGGCCGTACTCATGGGCGGAAGCCTGCTGATGGCGGGCATCGCGACGCTGCTCCAGACGCTCGGCATCGGCAACTTCATCGGCTCGAAGCTCCCCTTCGTCAACGGCGTCTCGTTCGCCGGCGTCGGCGTCATGCTGACGATCATCGCGACGCAGGGCGGCGTCGAGGCGGGCATGCCGGTCGTCTTCGGCGCGATCATCGTGTCGAGCGTCTTCGGCTTCCTGGTCAGCTCGTACTTCTCACGCCTGGTCCGATTCTTCCCGCCGGTCGTCACGGGCTCGGTCATCACCCTGATCGGCGTCTCCCTCATCCCCGTCGCCTACGACTGGATCGTCGACGACTCGCCGACGGGCACCCCCGAGCCGCGCAGCATCGGCCTCGCGGGCGCGACGATCCTCGTCATGCTGCTGCTCCAGCGCTTCACGCGCGGCTTCCTCAAGCAGATCAGCATGCTCTTCGCGATGATCTTCGGTACGTTGCTCGCGATCCCCCTGGGCCTCGCCGACTTCTCCAAGCTGGACGACGCGGCACTGGTCGGCATCCCCTCCCCAATGCACTTCGGCGCCCCGGAGTTCAACCTCCCCGCGATCATCTCCATGTGCGTCGTGATGCTGGTCATCCTCACCGAGTCGACCGCCGACATGATCGCCCTCGGCAAGATCGTCGACAAGGAAGTCGACGAGAAGACCATCGCCCGCGGCCTGCGCGCCGACGCGCTCGGCTCCGCCCTCAGCCCGCTCTTCAACGCCTTCCACGCCAGCGCGTTCGCACAGAACATCGGCCTCGTCGTCATCTCCAAGGTGCGCAGCCGCTTCGTCGTGGCACTCAGCGGCGCGATCCTGGTCCTGATCGGCCTCAGCCCCGCTGCCGCCGCCCTGATCTCGGTCGTCCCCATGCCGGTCCTCGCCGCCGTCAGCCTCTTCCTCTTCGGCTCGATCGCCGTGAGCGGCATCCAGACCCTCCTCCAGGCCGACCTGCACCGGGGCGACAACGCACTGATCGTCGTGGTCACCCTGGGCGCGGGCCTCGCCCCCGCCCTCTCCGACGGCTTCTACGCCGCGTTCCCCGACTGGGCCCAGATCGTCCTCGGCTCGGGCATCTCCACGGGCTGCCTGCTCGCGGTGGCGCTGAACCTGGTCTTCAACCACCTGGGGGCCAAGGACGCTCCGGCCGCCGCGGAACCCGAGGCCGCCGTGACGCACTGAGCCGTGCACGCCGACGACGAGGGGGCCTCTCCGGCCGGGGAGGCCCCCTCGTCGTCGACCGCGGCCGTCCGGGTCAGCCCACCTGCCAGCAGGTGGAACCCTCGTCGTGCACCACGACACTGCCGGCCTCGACATGCGTCTTGTTGTCCACGCAGCCGTGTACGTCGCTGCCGTGGGCGGCCGCCGGGGAGGCGGCGAGGAAACCGACCGCCATCAGACCGGCCAGAGCGATCGAGATGCGCCGAAGCATGCTGTTCTCCTTCGAGTGGGGTGGACGGGGTTCTCGCCTCGACTCTTCATCAGCGGCCGTCGCGCCGCACGTCGAGACGCGCGGCCGGGTGGCGCGGGCCCCCGGCCCGCACCACGACGTGGACGTCGCATTCGTGCCAGACCGGAGGAGGGGTGCCCTGCTGGACTCGGAGCATGCCCGCACCCCTTGATTCCTTGCAGCTCCCTGCCCGCACGGCGAACCGCGGCGGCTGGCCGGCCGTCCTCGCCGTCACGGCGGGGATCTTCTCCATCGTCACCACCGAGATCCTGCCCATCGGCCTGCTCACCCCCATCGGCGACACCTTCGCCGCGTCGGACGGGACGGCCGGGCTGATGATGACCCTTCCGGGGCTGCTCGCCGCCGTCGCCGCGCCGGTCGTCACGGTCGGCGCGCGGGGCGTCGACCGGCGGCGCATGCTCTGCCTGCTCATGGTCGTGCTCGCCCTCGCGGACTTCCTCGCCGCATGGGCACCCGCGTACTGGCTGATGATGGTCTCCCGTGTCCTCGTCGGCCTCGTCATCGGCGCCTTCTGGTCCATCGGCTCGGGACTCGCCGACCGGCTCGTGCCCCAGGCGCAGGCGGGCCGGGCGACCGCCGTCATCTTCTCCGCCGTCCCGCTCGGCTCGGTGCTCGGCGTCCCCGCCGGTACATTCCTCGGCCAACTCGCGGGCTGGCGTGCCGCGTTCACCGCCATGGGCGTGCTGACACTCCTCGTCCTCGCCGCCCTCCTGCGGACCCTGCCGCCGCTGCCCCCGCAGCGCGCCACCCGGCTCACCGTCCTGCGCGAGCTGCTCGGGACGGCCCGCGTCCGCGTCGGCCTCGCCGCGACCTTCCTGATCGTCACGGCGCACTTCGGGACGTACACCTACGTCACACCGTTCCTCGCGGACGTGACCGACGCGGGCCCCGGACTGATCACCGCCTTCCTTCTCGCGTACGGCGTCGCGGGCATCGCCGGCAACTTCCTCGCCGGGGCGTGGGCGCGGCGCGAGCCCCGGCGGACCTTCGCGGCAGCGGCCACGCTGCTCGCCGGGGCGACACTGCTGCTTCCGGTCATCGGCGCGAACCAGTACGCCGCGCTCGCCCTGCTCCTGCTCTGGGGCCTCGCCTACGGAGCCGTGCCGGTCTGCTCCCAGACGTGGTTCGTCGGCGCCGCGCCACAGGCCCCCGAGGCAGCATCCGTGCTGTTCACGTCCTCGTTCCAGGCCACGATGTCGCTGGGCGCGCTGGCTGGCGGCATCGTCGTGGACTCGGCGTCCACCCGGCTGGTCATGGCGCTCGGCGGGATCGCCGCGCTCCTCGCGGCGGCGACGGTCTCGGCCTCGCGCCTCAGGCCGCCCCGGCCCTGAGGCGACGTACCGCCTCGGGACCCGTGAAGACCGTGCCGCCCTCGGCCGTCTGCTGCTCCAGATCCGTCACCGACCGCTCGAAGTAGTCGGCGCTCACGCCCGCGTCCCGCGCCGCCTGCGCCATGTTGCGGGCTCCGGTGAGGATGACGTCGAGCCCCTGCCGCAGCACCGGCACGGCCCCCGGCTCCCGGTCGGCGTCGATGTCGGCGGCGAACGCGGGCAGCACCCGCGCCATGTTCGTCAGCCACGGCACAAGCAGCTCGGTGAACCCGGCCGCGTCGCCCTCCTTGTGGGACGTCGCCATCGCCACCGAGTGGAAGAAGCCGCCGAACATCATGTCCATCGCGCTGAGCAGCGCCAGATCGTAGAGCGAGGCGATCCCCGCGTCGCCGCCCAGGTACTTGGCCGCGCCCATCGCCTCCAGCGTCGTGCGGTGCGCGGCGAAGTGCCGCTCCTGGCCGCTGTAGAGCAGGAAGGCCTCGGGGGTCGCGACGGTCGCGGGGATGGCCATGATCCCGCCGTCCAGATAGTCCGCGCCGACCCCGTTCGCCCAGGCCTCGGTCTGCCGCGCCTGCTCGGGGGTGCCGTTGCTGAGCTGTACGAGGGTCCGGCCGCGCAGGGCTGCCGCCACGGGTTCGAGGAGTGTCTGCGAGGACGCGTAGTCGAGGAGACAGACGAGGGTCAACGGGCTTGCCAGGACGGCCTCTTCCACCGAACCGGCCCGCACCGCCCCGCGCGCCACGAGGGCGTCGGCCTTGGCCGCGGTGCGGTTCCACACGGTGACGTGATGCCCGGCGTCGAGCAGGGCGCCGGCGAGGGCGGCGCCCATCTCGCCGAGGCCGATGACGGTGACGCGGGCGGGAGCGGGAGCGGGGGCTTGGGCGGAGGCGGGCTCGGGGGACGAGGGCGTGGCTGCGGTGGTCAAGACGGCTCCAGTACGAGGGGGCGGGCGGGCGAATCGGTGCGCGCCCACCCACCTTCGAACGGTTCGCGACCAGCTACAAGTACCTACTTTTTAGTGGGTGGTTACCGTCTGGTGCGTACGTCCGATGCCTCCTCGGGAGGTCGGTCCGATGCCTCTCCGGGAGGCCTAGCAGCGCGCGTCGCGCTCCGGCAGCTGCCCCGTCGCCAGATACCGGGTGACCACCTCGTCGCCGCACGCGTTGCCGTTCTTCAGGTACGCGTCGTGCCCCGTCGCGTCGACCGTCACCAGCGTCGCCCGCTCGCCGAGCGCCGCCCGCATCTTCAGGGCGCCGGCCAGCGGGGTTGCGGGGTCACGCTCGTTCTGGACGAGGAGGACATCGGACGGGCCGTCGTCCGTGATGCGCACCGGCGGCTCCTGCGCGCGGTACGGCCACGCGGCGCACAGCATCGCGTTGCGCGGCATGCCCTTCATCAGCGGGTACTTGACCCGGCTCTCGGCGACCCCCTTCGCGTACACGGCGGGAGACTTCGGCCACTCGATGTCGTTGCAGAGCGTCCCGGCGCCGACGGCCACGGCGTTCTGCAGCATCTCCGCCGGCGGAGCCTGCGGCGCGGGCGGCGCCTTGCCTTCCTGGGCGTCACGGATCAGCCGCGCCAGCCCGGCGAAGCGGTCGGTGTCGTACATGGCCGTGAGCACCGACTGCCGCAGGACGTCACCGCTCAGCTCCGCGGGATTCGCGCCGGGCCACGGGATCGGCTCGCGGTCCAACCGCGCGGCAAGCCGCAGCACGAGGGCACGTACCTCGCCCGGAGTCTTGGCGAGCCGCACCGAACTGCCGGGATCCGACGCCCACTTGGCGAACTCGGGGAATGTGTCGTCCACGCCCTGCTCGTGCGCGGCGAGCCAGCCGCGGCCGACCATCGCCGGGTCGGGGTTGTCGACGCTGTCGAGGACGACCCGGTCGGTGCGGTGCGGGAACAGCTCGCGGTAGACGGCGGTGGCGTACGTCCCGTACGAGACCGCCCACACGGACAGCTTCCGCTCGCCGAGCGCGGCCCGGACCCGGTCGAGGTCACGCGCGTTGTTCCGGGTGCTGATGTGCCGCAGCAGCTCGCCGCCGTTGCGGGCGCAGGCCTCGGACATGCGGCGCGCGTCCGCCATGTTCTCCGTGACCGATCCGTCGGCGGCGGGCCACGGCCGCTGCTTCGACGCCCCGAGGTCGGCGAGGTCGAAGTCGCAGCTGATCGGCGTCGACCGGCCCATGCCGCGCGGGTCGATGCCGATCAGGTCGTACTGCTCACGGAGCTGCCGGGGGAGCGTCTGCCCCTTCCCGGAGGGGTTGGCGAGGCCGGATTCGCCGGGCCCGCCGGGCGCCAGGAGCAGCGCGCCCCTGCGGGCGGAGGGCTTCTCGGCGGGGATGCGGGAGACGGCGACGCCGATCTTCTTGCCGTCGGGGTCGCCGTAGTCCATGGGGACCTCGACCGTGGCGCACTCCTGACGCGGGTCGAGCCCGGCGCCCTCGCACTTCTTCCAGTCGAGGGACGCTCCGGACAAGGGAGTTGAGGGTGCCGCGTTGGCAGCGACCGGGGCGGTGAGGCCGCCGAGGACGGCGGCGGACGCGACGAGCAAGAGGGAGGCGTGGCGCTTGGTCTTCGTCATGCCGTAGATCGTCGCCCGCGCGTCCCGGCGGCCACATCCTGCCCACTGATGAGCGGAACCGGGGGAATTACACCAGGTGCAGGCCCTCGTACCCCTAGGGGTACGAGGGCCTGCCGCCGCTCCGTCAGTCGATGCGGTACGAGTCCCCGTACACCTTCCACGCCAGCGGAGTGTCCAGGTTCAGGTTGCCCTTCTGGAGGAACACCCGCTGGGCCGTGTCCACCCGGCTGGTGTCGCTGTGCGCCTCCTCCTGCTCCATCGCCCAGACGCGCGCGTCCAGGAACGCGTTGAGGTAGTCCGTCTCGTCGCCGCCTTCCGAAGGGGGCTGCGCCTGCTCCAGCGCGAGCCTGCGGATATTGCTGAAGCTGGTGTCGTCGCCGCCGTCGCCGTGCATGACGATCGCGTCGTAGTACGCGAACTGGCCGAGCACACCGAGGCCGTCGGCCTTGCCCCGCTTGACGGCGGGGTTGAAGTAGACGCGGTCCCGTTCGTCGTTCTGTGCCTTCTGGAACTCGGGGTCCTCGGCGGCCTTCTCCCAGTCCGGCTTGTACGTGGGGTCCAGGCCCTCGTGGGAGTCGGTGCCGTCGACCTCGCGCAGGGCGGGCAGATACTTGGCGAGGATGTTGTCCGGCTTGCGCTCGGTGTAGAGCTCGACGAGGTCGAGCATGTCGCCGGTGCCGGAGCAGAAGCCGATGATCCCGGCGGTGTAGCCGCGTCCGTCGCCGATGTCCTCGCAGTAGCGGTAGTACTCCTTCCAGTTGAGGTCCGAGTTCTCCGCGCTGCAGACGATCTTCATGGCGATCTCCTTCTTCGCCGGATCGTCGAGTCCGCCGGCCTTGGCGGTGGGCGCGGCGCCGGCCGTCTGCGAAGCGATGACGGGACCGGCCACGAGCGAGGCGCCGATGAAGGCGAGCAGCGTGCGGCGTGAGGTGTGTATGCGGTGCGCGGGGGCGCGGTGGGGGGTGGGCACGGGGCCTCCAAGATGGGGGGTGAGGGCACTTCCGCGTTCTGTTAGGAAGGTTTCCTACCAGAGAATGCGGGTGACGTATACCCGTCAAGACACGTCAAGGTCCCTCAGGAGATGGAGACTCCGCTTCCGCCGAATGGCCGGACATCGCCCTGGGCGCCGACCCCATTGGTCCGTACGATCCCCTCGCTCACGCAATCCGCTCCACGCACCACAGGCACTTCTCCAACCCCCCTCCTCAGCAATGGAACGGAGAATCATGGCTGGTGCACTGCTGCTGAGCGGCGCCGTCGCGGCGCTGCTCGGCTCGACAATCCCCGCGCAGAACACGACCGCGACGCTCGACCCGCCCCCGGACAAGATCGTGATCGAGGTCGCGACGGTGAACGGCTCCGGCTGCCCCCTGGGCTCCGCGGCGGTCGCCGTCTCCGAGGACAACACGGCGTTCACGGTCACCTACAGCGACTACCTCGCCCAGGCGGGCGGCGGCGCGGACCCCACCGCGTTCCGCAAGAACTGCCAGCTCAACCTGGTCGTGCATGTCCCGCACGGCTTCACGTACGCGATCGCCAGCGCCGACTACCGCGGCTACGCCTCGCTCCAGCCGGGCGCCAAGGGCATCGAGAAGGCGTCGTACTACTTCCAGGGCTCGCCGGACACGGCCTCGATCAGCCATGAGTTCCGGGGCGCGTACAACGACAACTGGCAGGCCAGCGACACGACGGAGTGGGGTCAGCTCGTCTGGGCACCCTGTGGCGTGCAGCGGAACTTCAACATCAACACCGAGCTGCGCATCGACGCGGGCACCTCGGACCCCACGAAGACCAGCTTCATGACGATGGACTCGACGGACGGGGACATCAGCACGATCTACCACATGGCGTGGAAGGAGTGCCCGCGCTCCTGACCGCACTCGGCCGTGCCTCCGACTCCCGCCGGGGGCACGGTCGTTGTGGCGGCGGGTGTGTCAGCGCTTGGTTGTCAGTCGGTCGCGCACCTCCAGGGCGATCGTGACGTGTCGCTGGTGGGAGGGGTGGCGAGTGGTCTTGGCGGGTGTCCTTTGGTGTGCGGCGGAAGGGTGCCTGCGGTCCTGACCGGACGTGGCCGTGCCTCCGGCTGCCGCCGGGGGGTGCGGTCGTTGCGACGGGGGAGTGTCAGCCCTTGGCTGTCGGCCGGTCGCGCTCCTCCAGGGTGATCGTGTGCGTGTCGCTGGTGGGAGGGGTGGCGAGTGGTCCGGATGGGCGCCCTGTGGCGTGCGGCGGAAGGGTGCCCCGCGCTCCTGACCGCACTCGGCCGTGCCTCCGACTCCCGCGGAGGGCACGGTCGTTGTGGCGGCGGGTGTGTCAGCGCTTGGTTGTCAGTCGGTCGCGCACCTCCACGGCAATCGTGTACGTATCGCCCGCCGGCCGACCCGCCAATGGTCCCGGATCGCGGATCCAGCCGTTCTCCACCGCGAACCAGTCGACCGGCTTCGGTTCGCGTCCCTCCGTCAGGGCTGCCCTCAGTTCCTTGAAGTACGTGGACCAGCGCAGCCGGTAGAGTCCGCCGACCAGCCCGGCCCACTCCCGGTTGGCGTAGTCGCGGAGGCCCGCGTCCGCGCCCGAGCGGGTGCCCCACACGGTGAGCAGTGACAGCTGGTCGTACGCGAGCCGGTCCCGCTCCGTGGCGTCCGCGCCCCACGCGCGCGCGTCTGCCACCCAGCGGCCGAGCAGGTGGCGGGAATCGGTGGCCACCAGCTTGTCCAGCAGGTCAAGGAGGCCCAGCCAGTCGCGGGTCAGGGCGTCGAAGCGCGCCGAGTCCTTGGCGTCGTACGCCTCCTTGATGCGGGGGAGCAGGGTCCGGCTGCGATTGGAGAGCGCCTGGCGTGCCACGTCCAGGAGGTCGCGGCGGTACGCGGTCGAGTCCCGCAACCCGCGCCGCACGCCGAGCAGTTCACCGAGCGCCGGCTCGAAGTCCTCCGGCTTGTAGCGCAGCGCCTGGGGCGACCAGGCCGCCGCCGACTTCGCCGACAGGGCGGGGCGCGCCCCGAAGAGTCCGTCCGCGCCCTCGGACCACTCGTCGGCGCGGGTCGTGCCGTACGCGGTGCGGCGCAGGATGTCCCAGGCGGCGGCCGCGTGCGCGTCGGGGGCGCCGTAACGGGCGACGGACCACTCCGCGAACCACTCCTCAAGGTCCAATTCGCCTGTACGCCACGCCAGTTCGGAGAACAGCTCGAACGCGGCCGGGTTGTTGTCGGCGGCCTCCGGCATCAGCGAGATGCCGCGCAGCATGCTGCCGTCCTTGGTGCGCCACTTCTCGAACAGCTCGGCCCAGTCCGGGGTGTTGGCGCCCAGCGTCGTGTGCCCGCCGAAGTTCCAGATCGAGCCGAACGTGTAGGGCGTACCGTTCCAGTCGGACTCCCGGTCGGTGATCTTGGGGAAGCGGTCGGAGAGCCCGTCGATCACCAGCATCCGGGACTTGTCGATCGCGTCGACGATGGCCTTCGGGGGATTGCTCTGCCAGCCGAGGATCACCCAGGTCGCGCCGGGGTGCGCGGCCTGGAGCGCCTTCTCGACCGCCTTCGCCGCCTCCCCGACGGGTACGTCACCCGGCTTGCCGCCCTCGTGCAGGAGATCCATCTTGTACATCGTCGACGGCCCGAACAGCTCGTCCTGGGCGCGGTAGAACGCGGCGGCGACCCGGCCGAACTCCGCCGTGCGCGGATCCAGCCAGTCCGGCCGCGTGAACCCGACCCAGTCGCCCTGCGGCACGGTCCTCGCGCCGGGGTTCCGCGCGGCGAATTCGGGCGGGACGGTCCCGAAGTAGCCGGGAAACACAGGGGTCATGCCCAGTTCTCGCACACGGTCGGCAATGCGGCGGCCCAACGCGGCCCGCTGGTCAAGGAGTTGGGCCGACACCGGGTACGGAAACGCGGACATGTTCTGCAGCAGCCACCACGGCTGGTGCGCCGGCGCCGGGATCCACTCCCGCAACTCCTGGTCGGAGTAGCCGAACCGCCGGAACACCCGGTGATAGAGCGCGTCGGCACCGACGTACACAAGAATCTCGTTGTAGCCGTGCAGTGCCAGCACATCCAGCTCGCGCTCCCAGTACGACCAGTCGTGGTACGCCCCCGTGTAGCCGTCGTTGGTGTCGTTCAGGACGAAGCGGTGCGGGGTGTTGGCCCGGCCGGTCAGCGGTCTCTCCAGGCCCGGCAGCCGGTCGGGGAGGTTCACCTGGTCGCCCGCCCACGTCAGGCCGGCGTGCGCCGCGTGCTTCAAATAGTGCCGCAGGCCGGTGAGTTGGACGGCCGGGGTGGGGCCGCTGACCGTGATGTGCCCGCGCCGCCCCGACACCCGGAAGGCGTCGGCGGGACCCGAGGTCGTGAAGCTGAGCTGCTCCCAGTGCCGGGGGAGCAGCCGCCGGGCGGCGTCGGCGGCGGGTGATTTGGCGGCAGGGGTGCTGTTGGCGGCGGCTCCGGAACAGGCGACCGTGGCGCCGGTCGCGCCGGCTGCGGCGGCGAGGAAGGTGCGGCGGGCCAGGGGCATGGTGGTGGGATACCCTCCCGGTTCGGCGGTGCGCGACGGGCACGGACGGCGCCACCATGAACGGGGCCGCGAGCCGGGTCAAGGTCCCGCGCCGAACCCCGCCTTCCGTCCATCGCTTCGAAACCCGAACCGCCGGTGATACCGTCGGCGGATGACCGCACCGCTGCCCGGCCGGCCGACCGCGTCCTCCACCACCGGGCGCCCGCTGATGGCCGCCCTCGATCTCTTCGGGCGCCGCTGGAGCCTGCGGATCGTCTGGGAGCTGCGCGCGGAGCCGCTGGGCTTCCGCGCCCTGCGGGAGCGCTGCGACGCCATGTCGTCCAGCGTCCTGCGCCAGCGCCTGACTGAACTGCTCGAAGCGCGGCTCGTGCAGCAACTCCCCGACAGTTCCTATACGTTGACGGCGCTCGGCCGCGAGGCACATCAGGCGCTGCGACCCCTGGACGACTGGGCGCGGCGCTGGGCGACGGAGGTCAGCGCCGACTCGGCAACGGATCGGCGCTGAGCGCCTCGCCCATCAGCGAGACGGCCGCCCGCAGTGCGTGGAGCGGCCGAATCAGCAAGGACGCCTCGACCAACTCACCCCGTTCGTCGACCTGTTGGACGAACACGCCGTAGGCGGACTCCTCGGCGACGGTTGCGCTGAACGTCGTCACGCCGTGCCGCCCGTCACCCCCGGTGAACTCCCGCGCGGGCTCGATCCCGGCCAGACACTGCCCGATCTTCGGGAACAGGTGAGCCACGTCGTCCCGCCCCCGGTAGTCGGCGACCGGGCTGTGGAAGACCACGTCCGGCGCGAGCGGGAGCGGGGCCTTGCCGGGCGCGCCGGGTGCGAGTACATCACGTACGTCGAGACTCATCGGTGTCGCTCCTCCTGAAGCCGCACTGCTTCCCTGGCCACTGCTTCGATTTCCGAAGCGTACGCCCGTGGGGACCTCCCCGGAAGTCCACTAGCTGCTTCCGGAAGTCCAGGCGCCTGGGACCGCCGCTGCCGCTTGGGCCTTTGTCCCGCCCCCATGGGCGATCCGCCCTGCCGCCATGGGCGATCCACCCTGCCCCGACGGGCGATCCGCCCCGCCTCTCCCGGCCGCAAGTCCCGACGTCAGCGGCGGTCCATGCCCATAGATGACCCCTCGGCCGCCGACCTACGTTCGATTGCGGCGGCTCCAGAAGAGCGCGCCCACCGAAATCCCGAGGAAGGCAGCAGATGAAGCGCGTGCACAGGACAGCGGTCAAGGCGGAGATCGTCCGCGAGCCCGGAGCGAAGGAGACCACCCACCGCAAGCTCATCGACACACCGGACGGCGCCGACCGCTTCGTCCTCACCGAGTTCGAGGTGGCGCCGAACGGCTCGACCCCGCCCCACTTCCACGAGTGGGAGCACGAGATCTACGTACTCGAGGGCTCGATGGGACTCGTCATGCCGGACCAGGGCAAGACCGAGGAGGTCGGCCCCGGCGACGCCATCTTCATCCCCCGCAACGAGCCGCACGGATTCGTCACGGGACCCGGCCAGACCTGCCGCTTCCTGGTGGTCGCGCCCTGCGAACGGCCCCCGGTGCGCAATGTGTTCCTCTCCGACGACCCGTACGAGTACACGCAGAACCCCGAGTACGTGAGCCTGGTGGAGGGCGGCTCCCGGTGACCGAGTCGACGACTACGGCCGGCAGCCGGGCCCTCGCGCCCTACGAGGACGCCCCGGACCCCGGCCCGCTGCTCGCCCTGAACTTCGGCTTCGCCCGGGCCAGGGTCCTGGACACCGCCCTGGAGCTCGGCGTGTTCACCGGCCTCGTCCGGGGCCCGCGCGCCACCGAAGGCCTCGCCGCCGAACTGGGCTGCGACACCGACGCGTTACGGGCGCTGCTCGCCGCCCTGGCGGAACTCGGCCTGGTCGCGGACGGCGCGCTCACCGGCGCCCAGGAGAGCTGGACGCTCACCGCGGCGTCCCGCGCCCATCTGGTCGCGGGCGGCCGGGGCTACCTCGGTGACCACTTCGCGGAGGTGCTCCAGGAGTGGGACCAGTGGAGCGGCCTCACAGAACTGGTCCGCAAGGGCGGGCACGGCGGCGGAGACCTCGGCGTCCCCGCGGCGCGCGGACGCTTCCCCGGCATGTTCGGCGGGATCTTCCCGGTCGCCGTACGCACCGCCTTCCGGGCGGTGCGCGAGCTGGAGCTGACCGAGGCGGGCCGCGTGCTCGACTTCGCGGCGGGCAGCGGCGAATGGGGCATCGCCCTCGCCGTCGCCGACCCGGAGGCGCGAGTGGTCGCCCACGACGCCGCCGGACTCCTCGGCACGGCGCGCGAACGGGCAACGGAGTTCGGCGTGGCGGACCGGTTCCGGTTCGTCCCGGCCGACTTCCACCGTGCGCCGTTCCCCGACGGCTGCTTCGACACCGTCGTCCTGGCCCACCTGAGCCGCTTCACCGGACCGGATGCGACGGAGCGTCAGATCAAGGAGTGCGCCCGGCTGTTGCGGCGCGGCGGCACCCTCCTGGTCGTCGACGTGATGCGCCAGGAACCGGGGCGGCCCGCCCTGCACCGCCCGATGATCGCGCTGAGCCTCCTGGTGAACACGGCAGAAGGCGCGGTCCAAGACGAATCCGCGCACCGCACGGTCATGGAGACCTACGGAATCACGGCCAAGGAGTCCGTGACGCCCGGCCTCATCACCGTCCTGACAGGAGAAAGGCGCTAGTGGTGCGAGAAGTAGTGGTCACCGGGCTCGGTGTGGTCAGCCCGGCGGGCATCGGAACGGAAGAGTTGTGGCGAACGGTCTCGGCAGGAAGGAGCGTCACCAAGTCCCTCTCGGACATCGCGAGTTCGGCCCTCTTCGGCGACTTCGACTTCCTGTCGGACTCGATCGCCGAGGTCGACGGATTCGAGGAGCGGATACCGGCACTGCCGCCGGAGGTGCAACGGCTCGACCGGTACACGCAGTTCGCCGTCGCGGCCGCGTACGAGGCCGTGCTCGACGCGGGCCTGGAGCAGGGAACGTACGACCCCGAGCGGGCCGGACTCTCGCTGTCCACCGCGATCTGCGGCACCCCGAGGATGGAGGAGGAGTTCCTCCGCGTCACCGACGATGGCCGCAAGCCCATCGACCCGGCCAAGGCGGGCCGCGACCTGTATCTCGCGTCCATGTCGAACACACCGGGGACGATGCTGTCCGCGCTGCTCGGCATGCGCGGGCCCTGCGTGACCCTGTCGACCGGCTGCATCGGCGGCGTCGACGCGGTCGGCCACGCCTACGAGACGATCCGGCACGGCGACGCGGACGTGATGATCGCCGGCGCCAGCGAGGCCCCGATCACCCCGGTGACCGTGGCGTCCTTCGAGATCATCAACTGTCTCTCGCGGTCGCGCGCCGACCGCCCCGAGGCCGCCTCACGTCCCTACGACGCGGACCGCGACGGCTTCGTGCTCGGCGAGGGCTGCGGCATCGTCGTCCTGGAGTCGCGCGAGCACGCCGAGCGGCGCGGAGCCACCGCGTACATGACGGTCGACGGCTTCTCGCACACCTCCAACGCCGTGCACATGACCGATCTCCTCTCCGACGGCGCGGACCTGACCCGCGCCATGACACAGGCCGTAGCGGAGGCCGGCCTGCGTCCCGAGGACATCGATCACGTCAACTCGCACGGCAGCTCGACCCCGCAGAACGACACCTGCGAGACCAGCGCGCTCAAGCTCGCCCTCGGCGAGCGGGCCCGCGAGATCCCGGTGAACTCGGCGAAGTCGATGGTCGGCCACGCACTGGCCGCCGCGAGCGCCATGGAGATCGTGCTCTGCGCCCTGGAGTGCAGGCACTCCTTCGTCCACCCCACCGCCAACTACGAGACACCCGACCCGACGTGCGACCTCGACTACGTCCCCGGCGCGGGACGCCCGTGGCACGGCGAGACCATCCTCAAGGGCGCCAGCGGCTTCGCGGGCCTGCACGCGGCACTCGTCACCCGCGCCGTACGGGGCGACGAGGTACGGGAAGGGGCCCGCCGATGAGCGTCGTCATCACCGGCATCGGCGCGGTCACCCCCGCCGGCACCGGCATGGACGTCTTCTGGGACAGCGCACGCGCCGGCACCCCGCTGGTCAACGCCATCGACCGGTTCGACGCGTCGGAGTACGCCTGTGACGCCGCGGGCCAGTCCTGCTTCGACGCCCGCTCCCAACTGCCGTCCCGCTTCGTCAAGCGCACCGACCGCTTCACGCACCTGTCCGTGCACGCCGTGCGCCAGGCCCTCGCCGACGCCCGGATCACCGTGGGCGGCGAGGTCGCCGCCGAGCGCACCGGCGTCATGGTCGGCAACGTCCTGGGCGGCTGGGAGTTCGCCGAGCGCGAGCTGCGCAACCTGTGGACCGGCGGCCCGCGCGCCGTCAGCCCCTACCAGGCCACCGCCTGGTTCCCCGCCGCGCCGCAGGGCAACATCTGCATCGACCAGGGGATCAAGGGCCCGGCCCGTACGTACGTCGCCGACCGGGCCAGCGGCGCGTACGCGCTGATCGGCGCGGCCGAGTCGCTGCTCAGGGACCGCGCGGACGTCGTGGTCGCGGGCGGCGTGGAGGCACCCCTCTCGCCGTACGGCTGGCTCTGCATGGAGACCAGCGGCCTCGGCGCGAAGTCCCGCGGCTCGCTCGCCCCGCACGAGCTGTACCGCCCCTTCGACGCGGGGCACGGCGGCAGCGTCTTCGGCGAGGGCGCCGTGTTCCTGGTCATGGAGCGCCGCGAGCACGCCGAGCGGCGCGGCGCCACCATCCTCGGCGAGCTGGCCGGCTGGGGCGTCACGACGGACGGCTACATGCCGTACTACACCGTCGAACCGACCGGACAGATCCTCGGCAAGGCGATGCGGCGGGCCACCGAGCGGGCCGGGATCACCGGCGCCGACCTCGGCGCGGTCTTCGCGCACGGCTCGGGCATCCCCTTCGAGGACGTCACGGAGGGGTACGCGCTGCACGAGGCGTTCGGCACGGACACGGTCCGCCAACTCCCGGTCACCGCACCGAAGTCGGGCTTCGGCCACCTGCTCGGCGCCGCGGCACCCGCCGACACGGCGCTGGCGCTGCGGGCGATGCGCGAGAACGTCGTACCGCCGACCGTCAATCTGGACCGCAGGGCGCCGGGCATCGACCTCGACCTGGTCGCGGGCCAGGCGCGCCCCGTGCCCGGACTCGACCACACCCTCGTGGTGTCCCGGGGCCTGGGAGGTGTCAACGCATGTCTGTTGCTGAGGCGTTGACGACGACAGGGCTCGTCCCCGCATCGCCCGGCATCCGCGCCGTCGGCATCGACGTCGTCGACGTCGAGCGGCTGCGCGGCATGGTCGAGCGGCGCGGACAGCGGCTCGTCGACCGGCTGCTCACCGTCCACGAACAGGCCCTGTGCGACGGCGGTTCGCCCCGCCACCGCGCCAACCGCATGGCGGGCCGCATCGCCGCCAAGGAGGCCGTGCGCAAGGCGCTCGGCGGCCACGGCGAGGGCTGCGGCTGGCTGGACGTCGAGATCGGCCGCGACGCCTCCGGACAGCCGGTGCCGCGCCTGACGGGCCGCGCCGACGAGGCCTTACGGCGCGCGGCGTTCGGCGGACTGCACGTGAGCATCTCGCACGAGGCGGGCGTGGCGATCGCGATCGCGGTCGCCGACTGACGGTGACCCAAGAACAGTAACTACCCAAAGGAGTAAGTGAGTTCCATGGATGTACGACAGAACGTGGTCACCGTCATGCGCGGTGCGGGCTTCCAGAGCGAGGAGCTGACGGACGATCAGCGCCTCGCCGAGGACCTGGACATCGACTCGACCGAACTGGTCGAGGTGATCGTCGCCCTGGAGCAGCACTTCGGCATCAGCGTCGACGCGGACGCCGAGGGCGGCTTCCACACCTTCCGCGATCTCGTCGACTGCGTGGAGCGCCTGCTGTCCGCGGGTGCCCCGGTGACGGTGGGGAGCTGAGATGCCCAGGATCGAGAACAGCGTCGTGATCGCGGCCGACGCCCAGCACGTCTTCGACGTCACCAACGACATCGGCCGCTGGCCCGACCTCTTCGACGAGTACAACAAGGCGGAAGTCGTCTCCGAGGAGCGCGAGGGCCGCTGGACCGAGATCCTCTTCGAGCTGACCAACCCCGAGGGAAGCACCTGGAGTTCCTGGCGGCTCCTCGACCACCGGGAGCTGACGGCGGTCGCCGAGCGGCGCGCCCCGCTCTACCCGTTCCGCTACATGCACCTGAAGTGGAGCTACCGGCAGGTGCCCGAGGGGACGCTCATGACCTGGGTCCAGGACTTCGAGGTCGACGACGCGTTCGATGTCCCGCTGCCGACCGTCGTGGAGCGCATGAACACGCACACCCGGCAGAACCAGGAGGGCATCAAGCGGAAGATCGAGTCCGGGGTCTGAGTGTCCCGTGCCCATCGCCGTCACGGGGGTCATCGCGATGGACCACCTCATCACCCTTCCGGGCCGCTTCACCGAGCGGCCGGCCACCGACGGCCGGCCGCACCTCGGCTCCCTGACGTTCCTCGCCGAACGCGTGGAGAGCCGCCGGGGCGGCACAGCCGCCAACACCGCCTATGGACTCGGCAGGCTCGGCCAGGACCCGGTCCTGGTCGGCGTCGCCGGTTCCGACTTCACCGACTACCAGCTGTGGCTCAAGCAGCACGGCGTCGACACCGACTCCGTGCGGGTCGTCCCCGGCGAGTCGACCGCGCGCCAAGTGCACGCGACCGACATCGACGGCCGCTCGATCAGCACCTTCCGGCCCGGGGCGGCACGGCACGCCCGCCCCCGCTCCCTGCGCTCGGTCGCCGAACGCACGGGCGGCATCGGCCTGGTGATGATCGCGCCGGACGATCCGCCGACGATGCTCCGGTACGCCCAGGAGTGCCGCTCGCTGGGGCTGCCGTTCGCGGTGCGTCCGGCGCGTCCGGAGCTCTCCGTCCTGGGGAGGGCGGAAGCCAAGTCCCTTGTGTCGGGGGCCCGTTGCCTCTTCACCTCCGGCGGCCACGAGTCCACGCTCCTGACGGAGACCACCGGCTGGACCGCGCGGCAGCTCCTCGGCCGGGTCGGCGTGTGGGTGACGGCTCTCGGCCCGGCGGGCGTTGTCGTCGAGCGGTCGGGACACCGCCCGACACTCGTCCCCGCGACCGAGCCGGTCACCGTGGTCGACCGGGCCGGGGCCGGGGACGCGCTGCGGGCCGGCTTCCTGGCGGGCCTGGCACGGGGTACGCCGCCGGAGCGCGCGGCCCAACTCGGCTGCGCACTCGCCTCGTTCGCCGTGGAGTGGCGGGGCCCGCAGCAGTACCCGATGGACGTACGCGTGCTCCTGAACCGGGTCAGGGCCGCCTACGGGCACACGGCGGCGGCATCGATCCGCCGGCTGCTGACGTACGCGAACTGAGCTGACGTACGCGAACTGACCAGACGTACGTGAACCGACCGGCATGAACTGAAGAACATGGAGAGGGAATGTACGTAGACCTGAGCATCCCCATCAGCCGCCGCGCCCCCGGCGTCGAGTTCGAGCAGTGGCTGCACCGCGACGGCATCCGCCATCTGTCCCGCAGGATCCGCGCGCTGCCCGGCGACAGCAGGAGGGACCGGTACCTCAACTACTGGCGCTGGCTCATCGGCGCCCGCCGCCTGCGTGAGCGCGATCTGCCCGACGGCTGCTTCCTCTCCAACGAGTTCTACCGGATGTCCGTGCACCAGGGCACGCACGTGGACGCACCCTTCCACTACGGCCCCGAGTGCGCGGGCGAGCCCGCGAAGAAGGTGATGGACCTGCCCCTGGAGTGGTTCAGCGGCCCCGGTGTCGTCATCGACGTACGCGGCAGGGGCGGCGGCAGGGTCACGGCAGCCGACGTCAAGGAGGCGCTGGGCGAGGCGGGTCCGACGGTCGGGCCGGGCACGGTGGCACTGTTCCGAACGGACTCCGATCTGCGGCTCGGCACCCCCGCGTACTACACGGAGTCCACCGCGATCACCCCCGAGGCGGTCGACCACCTGCTCGACCTCGGCGTGAAGGTGCTCGGCACGGACTGCTGGAGCTTCGACGGCCCGGCGCGCGCGATGGTGGAGTCCTACTACGGCACGCGCGACCCCGGCGCGCTCTGGCCGACGCATCTGCACGGCAGAAAGCGGGAGTTCATCCAGATCGAGGGTCTGGCGGGCCTGCGCGGACTGCCGCGGGGCCCCTTCACCTTCATGGCCTTCCCGATCGCCCTGGCGGACGCGGGCGCGGCGTGGTGCAGGGCGGTGGCACACGTACCGAAACAGTCCTGAATTGCTCAATTACTCAGGTATTCCACCCAACTTATGGATCGGTGGCGAGATCCCCTTGACGGCCGAGCGAGCGTTTCGCGTAGAGCACCGTCTGTACGCGATTGGGTGTGCCGAGCTTGGCGTAGATACGGCTGAGATAGTTGCGGACGGTCTTCGGCCGTATCCCGAGATGAGTGGCGATGCAATCCGTCTCGTGGTCGTCGGCGACCAGTGAAAGGATCTGCCGTTCGCGTTCGGTCAGCATCGCGAGGGGCGAGTCGTCACCGCAGCCGCGCCCCGCCATCAGCTGCAGGATGGGGCCCGCGGTGGCCGCCGTGAACGCGGCGCCGTCGCGGTGCACGGCGAGCAGCGTCGCGCGCAGCTCGCCCGCGTCGATGCTGCGGGAGAGATAGGCGTTGGCACCGGCCACGAAGGCTTCTCGCATGTAGACCGGCTGCTGGTTCGAGGAGAGGATGACGATCCGTACGTGGCCGGATTCGCGCCGGACCGCCCGGATCGCGTCCACACCGCCCGTGCCGGCCACGCCGAGCCCCATCACGACGATCTGCGGGCGGTGCCTGCGCAACTGTGCGACGGCGGATGCCGCGTCGTGCGTGATCGACACCACGGAGAATTCCGTAAAGCCGTCGAGAAGTTTTCGGAATCCTTCGAGCACGAGCTGCTCGCTGTCGACGAGCAGGACCCTGATCGATGACATTGATGATCCCCCTGGGTTCCGCAATCACGACTGTGAAAGATCAGAACATGAGGGCATCGGACATCGGGTGGCGCCATGTGTCGTACTCCCTGCCCCCGTTGGCTGATTTCCATCGTCGACGAATATCTGCCTGTTTCGATGCTACACCACCGGCGGATTCACTCTTCTGATTAAGACTCAATTAAAAATCGGTCATTTCGGAGTCACGGATTCCTTTCTCGATTGATCGAATTTCACGGCAATTTCACGGCCCTCGGTGGAGGCGCCGAGGGCCGGTGCCGCTCCTTCCTCCCCGCTGCCGCCAGTCATCGGATGGATGCCCCACACCCAGCCCAACATCGCACCCATGATGACCAGTTGGGCGCATTGACATCCGATGTATTCATCTCTACGTTCCCGAGCGACGCCTCAACCTCAGGAGCCGCCCCATGCGCAAGAGAGCCGCCGGAACAGCCCTGATCCTCGCCGCCTCGTTGGCGGCGACCGCCGCACCGATGGCGACCGCGATGCCGGATCGCGCGCCGACTCGGGACACGGCCACGGCCACGGACACGGCCGCAGGCCCCGGCACCGACCACGCGACGGACGACCCCTTCACCGCCGACCGCACCAGCTGGTTCCGCCAGGACCGCTTCGGCATGTTCATCCACTTCGGCGCGTACTCGAACCTGGAGGGCGAGTACAAGAAGGCCGACGGCACGGTCTGCCGGGACGCCGAGTGGATCCAGCGCCAGTGCGACATCCCCAAGGAGGAGTACGAGAAGCAGGCCGCGACGTTCAACCCCGCGGACTTCGACGCCAAGGCCGTGGTGAAGGCGGCCAAGGACGCGGGCATGCGCTACATCGTCATCACGTCAAAACACCACGAGGGCTACGCGATGTGGCCCACGAAGGTCAACGACTGGAACCTGCGCGACCACTCCTCCTTCGACAAGAACCGCGACATCCTCGCGGAGCTGAAGAAGGCATCCGACGACGCGGGCATCAAGCTCGGCTTCTACTACTCGATCTGGGACTGGCACGACAAGGACTTCCCCGACCCGGCCACGTTCCCCCAGTACGAGAAGCGGATGCGCGCGCAGCTGAAGGAGCTGGTGGACAACTACGACCCGGCGCTCCTGTGGTTCGACGGAGAGTGGGACACGGACAAACCCAACAACCCCTGGACGGCAAGGGACGGCGAGAAGCTGGAGGCCTACCTCCGTGACCTCGACCCCGACCTGATCATCAACAACCGCGTGGGCAAGCGCCGCGTGGTCGACGGCGACTACGGCACCCCCGAGCAGGAGATCCCCGGCGCCCCGGTGGACGGCCAACTCTGGGAATCCTGCATGACGTTGAACGGCCACTGGGGCTTCGCGCGCTACGACACCAACTGGAAGTCGTCGTCGACCCTGGTCCGCAACCTCCTCTCCACCACGTCCCGCAGCGGCAACTACCTCCTGAACGTCGGCCCCGACGCCCGAGGCCGCGTCCCGCAGCCCTCCGTCGACCGCCTGAAGCAGATGGGCGACTGGCTGCGTACGGCGGGCCAGGGCGAGGCGGTGTTCGGGGCGCGCTACGGCGGCCTAGTCGAGGAGCCGACATGGGGTTCGGTGAGCCGCAAGGGCAACAAGCTGTACGCGGCGGTCACACAGTGGCCGGCGGCCGGCTCGGCCCTGCACCTGAAGGCACGTACGGACTTCAAGGTCACATCGGCGCGGGTGCTCGGCAGCGACCAGAAGGTGACCGTCACCAAGTCCGGCGACGGCTACGACCTCAAGCCTTCGGGCGCCGCCACGAACGACACGGCCACGGTCATCGAGCTGAAGGTCGACCCCGGCCCGACGGCCCGCCCCGGCAAGGGCAAGGGCCTGAAGCAGGAGATCTTCGACAACGCGGAGCTTTCCGGCACCCCGAAGATCACCCGCACCGACCCGACGGTGAACCACGCCTGGAAGTACGAGGGTTCACCGGCGCCGAGCATCCCCTCCGACAAGTTCGGCATCCGCTGGACCGGCAAGCTGGAGCCGCGCCGCACGGAGACGTACACGCTGACGACCGTCTCGGACGACGTGGCCCGCGTCTGGATCGACGGCAAGCTGGTCATCGACTCCTGGACCCCTCATGAGCCGAAGATCGACAAGACCCAGGTGAGCCTGAAGGCGGGCACCCGTCACTCCATCAAGATCGAATACGCGGAGAACACGGGCGAGGCACACATGAAGCTGCTGTGGTCGAGCCCCGGCCAGGAGCAACAGGTCATTCCTGCTTCGCAGTTGTACCGGGGCTGAGGTCAGCGGGTCAGCCTTGCGCCTGGGCGTACGTCACGAAGTGCGTCCAGGCTGTGGGCTCCAGGGTGAGTTGGGGTCCAGCCGGGTCTTTGGAGTCGCGTACGTGGATGGTTGTGGGGGAGGGGGCGACTTCTACGCAGTCGCCGTCGCCTCCGCTGCTGTAGCTGCTCTTGAACCAGGCCAGTTCGGGGGTGCTCATGCTGCTCCTCGCATCCGCTCCAGCAGGCTCACCGAGTTCTCGAACGAGAGAGCCTGTGCGCGCATCCTGGCATACCGCATCTGGAGGACACTGATCTCTTTGGGGGCGGAGATGAGTTGGCCACTCCGCTGTCCCTCGGAGTAGCCGAACCACTGGTTCTCCGACGTCTCCAGCAACTGGACAGGGCCGTCCAGCCCCGCATGGCTGGCCCGCACCACCGGCATGACCTGCACCTCGATGTTCCGCCGCTCGGCGAGGCCGAGAACATGGTCGATGAGTTCCATGGTGACGTCATGCCCGCCCATGCCGCGCAGGAACAGGTGTTCCTCAAGGATGAAGCTGTACGCGGTGTTCGGCCGCTCCGTGAGCAGCAGTTGGCGCTGAACGCGGGCGGCCAACTGTGCCTCGATCTGCTCGTCGCCAAGCGGCGGAAGCTGATTGACGAAGAGCGTCCGCGCGTAGGCCTTGGTCTGCAACAGACCGGGGATCAACCGGCATTCGTACGTAGAGAGGGTGATCGCCTCCTGTTCGAGGGCCGCCCACCGCCGAAACCACGAAGCCAATCCCCGCTGCCGCGAGATCTGATTCACCGCCAGCCGCAACGTGCCGAACGCGTCCAGTGCCGCCTCGCACTGGTCGATGAACCGGGTCGGAGGGAAACGGCGCCCCTGCTCGATCGAGGCGAGGAAGTGGGTCGAGTAGCCGATCTCCGGGGCCAGGGACTCCTGGGTGTAGCCGGCGCGCTTGCGGAAGCTCTTCAGGACGGCCCCGAAGGTCTTGAGTCCATCGGTCGGTTCGGGCTCGGTGCTGCCCGGTGTACTTGACGACATCACGGGTATCCCCTGACGCTCGCTTACCATTCCCCGCCAACTCGCCCATGGTCACGATCAGTTACCCGCACTGTCTACCTTTCGTACTCGTACAATTACGCAGCGTACGAGTTTTGCGTCTGGTCGCCCCGTCGGCGTACGGCCACGGTTGGGCCATGCCGACCCAAGCCCAACCCGCACCCCCCGTAAGGCAATTCGCCCAGCGCCTGAGCGCCACACCCCGAGGCGCACGCCTCGCAAGACGGCTGGCCAGGTATCACCTGGACGGCTGGGGCATCATGTACGACAGCGAACTCAACGCCACCGCCGAGGCCATCGTCGCCGAGCTGGCGGCGAACGCCGTGACGCACGGTCGCGTACCCGGCAGGGACTTCGAGCTGCGGCTCACCCTCCACCCGCACACGCTCCGTATCGAGATCTCGGACACGCTGACCGAGCGCAGACCTCCGCAGGAGCTTGAACTCCCGTATCCGGAGGGGGAGTCAGGTCGAGGCCTGGTGATCGTCGCGGCACTGGCCAAGGAGTGGGGCGTGGTCGGGCGGAACGTCGGAAAAACGGTGTGGGCCGAGGTCACGCCTCCGGGGTGCTGAGGTGAACGCCTGGATCTGCACAGGCACATGCAACCACCCGGAGTGGGGCTGCTTCGGTGCCATCGCCCGGCAGGGACAGAGGCTCGGAGTGTGCGGGGCGCAGGGGCGGTGGTTTCAGGTCGGCCGGTGGCGTTGATGGACGCCGGGGGAGGCGCTTTGCGCGCCGGGGCGGCGTCTCTTCGACGGCCCGGCGGTGCATCGTCACCGGGGCCGCCCGGTTCTGCGGAGTGTGGCGGTTCCGGCGTGCCTGTAAAGGGCGCTCCCTTCGGTCGCGTCGGCTTCGCCGATTCCGCTTGCGCTCCACCCTTGACAGGCCCACCTCCACCGCGGTGACCCTTTTTGACCGGGCGGCCCAGGGGGTGGGGCTCACGGGGAGGTCCGGTAGGGCATCCGGTCGTCGTGCCGGGTGCGGACTGGTTCGGTGCGGGCGCCGCCAGTTGGGAGGAGCGGGGGTGCGCGGCCGGTCCGGAGATGGCTCCCGGCTTCGTCAAGCGTCTGCCGACCGGATTCTTTCGGGGCGGACGTCACACGGAGAGGGTGCCGCCCGACAGTGCGGCTCCGCTCCGGTGGCAGTGGCGGGTGTCGTGCCGTCTATCGACCGGCCCATTCGGTGCTCGGTAGGGGCGGCGGCTTGGGGTGGCCCGGTGCCTTCGATGGTTGCCGGGGCCGCCCGGCTTCTGCGGAGTGTGGCGGTTCCGGCGTGCCTGTAAAGGGCGCTCCCTTCGGTCGCGTCGGCTTCGCCGATTCCGCTTGCGCTCCACCCTTGACAGGCCCGCCTCCACCGCAGAGACCCTTTTGACCGGGCGGCCAGGGGAGGGGACTCACGGGAGGGACCGGCAGGCGGTTCGGTCTTCATGCCGGGTGCGGACTGGTTCGGTGCAGCTCGCCCACTGGGTGAAGTCGGGGCCCGACAGGCCGGCTCCGCTCCGGTGCCTGGGCCGGTCGTCGTGCCGTCTGCGGACTAGTCCGTTGCAGGTACCGCTAGTTGGGAGCGGTGGGGGTGTGCGTCCGGTCCGGGGGTGGGCCCCGGCTTCGTCAAGTGTCTCCTTCTGCCGACTGGATCTTCCAAAAGGGCGGCTGGAGAGGCTTGTTGGCAGGAAAATCCCACGACACGCCGCTGTCAGGGGTCATTCCGTGGGACTTTCTCGGATTCCGCCCTCAACGAGCCGTCCTGGCGCCCGAGATGACCGGTATGTTGTGGTTTTGGGAGGGCTGCGAGATCTCGCGAGTCACACGTGCCACGGCCGCCTCCCCTTCCTCGCAGCGTGCCTGCCCGGCTCCCGCCACCCGCTGCCGGGCCTTCGCCCCGTGCCGCCCGGCACCCGGATCGGTCGCTGCTGGTCCGCCCGGGCTGAAGGGACGGCCGCTGGCCAATCCTCGCCCCGGCGGCCCCGCCCGCCCGAGAATCCTGCGCCTACGCCGTGCGCCGCCCTTGCGGTCTCCGTGAGAAGAACCCGTCCGCACACGGCACCACGACCCGGAACCGCCGCCCAAGCTTCCCCGCCCGCCCGGAAGACCCGGTGGGCAGCCGCTTTTGAAGCCGGGACTCATCCCCGGACCGGCCGCACTCCCGCTGCTCCCATCTGGCGGCGCCTGCACCGAACCAGTCCGCAGACGGCACGACGACCGGTTCTGGCACCGGGGCGGACCCGGCCTGTCGGGCCGCGCCTTCTCCGAGTGGGCGAGCTGCACCGAACCAGTCCGCAGACGGTACGACGACCCGGCACCGCCACCGGGGCGGAGCCGGCCTGGCGGGTCCCGCCCTTCTGTGTGACCGAGACTGAAACGAACCAGTCCGCAGACGGCATGAAGACCGGGCACACGATGGGTCCTCCCCGTGAGTCCCCTCCCCTGGCCGCCCGGTCAAAAGGGTCTCTGCGGTGGAGGTGGGCCTGTCAAGGGTGGAGCGTAAGCGGAATCGGCGAAGCCGACGCGTAGCGCAGCGGAGCGCCCTTTACAGGGGCGCCGGAACCGCCATACTCCGGAGCACCGGGCGGCACCGGCCACCATCAGCGACACCGGGTCACCCCAAGCAGCCGCCCCCACCGAGCATTACCCGGTGACCGAGCCCCGAAAGAAGCAGTCCGCAGACGGCAAGACGACCGTCACCACCACCGGAGCGGACCCGGTTTGTCGTGCGGCGCCCTCTCCCAGCTAGCGGTGCCTTGCGCCAACTAGTCCCCAGACGGCATGAAAGCCGAACCGCCTACCGGCCCCTCCCCGTTAGCCCCCGGCCCCGGCCCCGGTCGCGATCGAAGGCGCCGGGTCACTCGAAGCAGCCGTTCCTGCGCCCGCGCTGGTGGGCGTTCGCCCCTGCCAGGGACGGCAGTTCACGTTCAGTGGGGGCGGGTGGGCGGGGAGGCGCCGGGGGCGGCTGAGTGCCAGGGATGGCAGCGCCGGGGCGGTGTGTAGAGCGGCGGCCTACGGGGGTGCGGGGGATCCGGAGGCCCAGGGCGGGTGGGGCGCTGTGGGTGGTTGAGGTAGCCCCTCGTCCCTCACCTCTCGTCCCTCGCTTTCGGTGGCCGTCAACTCGCAGTCTCTGCCCCGGTCTCGACGTCCCCTCCCGGCGAGTTCAGAATGCTGGCGTGGGGGACGAGGGTGGGCAGCGGCAGGTGGATGCGGTTGCGTTTCGGGTTCGGGTCGTGGAAGTTGCTCGGCTGCTTGGGATCCAGGATGACTGGGAAGGGGCGGACCAAGCAGGGGCGCGGCGGCTTGCCGGGCAGGTGCGGAGGCCGTTGCGGGAGAGTGCGGGGCTGGGTGAGGAGTTCTTCGGTCCCCTCCTCGCAGCCGCCGTTTACGATCCCGACCCCAGCTTCTGTGGCTGGTTCATCTCCCCGGCGCTCTACTCCTTCGGGCGCCGTCGCGTGCGGGCCGCGCTCGACGAGTACGAGAGGTCTGGGAACGACGCCGAGCGCGCCGGCGCCCGGCGCGCCCGGTACTGGTCGGACATGCCTCTGGACCCGGACTCACCGGCGTACGCACCGGACGGGATCCGCGACCCCGCCCTGGACTCCGACCCATAGGGGAAGGGGAGGGGAGGGGGGAGGGGAGGGGGGAGGCTGCCCGGTCGGGCCATCGGGTTCGTTTAGTGGATCGGGTGTGATGTTCTGCCCGATGCCTCGTCGATCTCGTCGTGGGCCTTTGTCAGCAACTGCATCGCCAGTTCGTTCAGGGCGCGGGCTCCCGCTATCTCCTCGCCCACCCTTGCCTGCCTCGTGTCCGAGGGGTGGCGGCTGGCGTATCCGTGGGCCCGGCATTCCTTGCCGTCCGGGAGTCGTAGCAGCGCTGCCGCGCGCGTGCGGTGGTCGTCCTCCTCGAATTCCAGCTCGACGTGCCAGCCCACCGTGGTCTCCATCATCACAATCACCTCCGGAGCTGCTCATTCCAGAGTGCGCCCGACCGCCCGCGGCGGTCCAGCGGGCGGCCGGGCGGTATGGGGGAGGGGGGAGGGGGGAGACACGGGGGTGGTGTAGGGGCCGTCACTGGCTGTGGGCGCCCCTACACCCTGTCCCCGCTACCTCAGACGCCCGCCAGCCCCGCGAGTACCCCGAAGCCGAGCGGCAGCAGGAAGGCGATGCGGCCGTACTCGGGCCGTGCCCGCTCGCCCCGGCGCAGGAACGCCGCGAAGCCCGCCGTGACGATGCCGAAGGTCGCCGCGTACAGCACGACGTCCGTGCTGGAGACGTAGTCCCAGCCGTCGGACAGCAGCGCCGTCAGCGTCATCGTGCCGCCGAACAGCGCGGCTGCGGCCAGTGCGTCACCGCCGGTGAAGACCAGCGGTGAGGTGCCGCCGTGCCGTTCCTTGCGCCAGATCTGGAAGACCAGGACGGCCACCAGGACGACCTCGGCGGCCACGGCGACCATGAACGATGCCTTGAATACGGTCTCCATGGGTCACCTCCTCCTCTCGTGTCGCCAGTCGCCTCAGCCGCAGGCGGTGGCGACGGTGGAGATGCCGGTGACCTCGCCGAAGATGGCGATGAGCAGCTTGATGCGCTCCTCCTTGTTACCGGCCTGCACGATCAGCTTCGCACCCTTGAGCACGCCGCCGAACTTGGTGGCCTTCGTGACGAGCAGCGCGTTGCCCGCGATGAACGCGCCGATCGCGCCCACGCACTTGGTCACCTTCCACGCGGTGTCCCAGCCGCTGCGCAGCTGGACGCCCTGCGGCTCCAGCTTGGCCAGGGCCGCCGACTGGGCCGCCGTGTCGCCCGGGTACATCGCCTCGACGAGCTGCTGCGTCGACGGGTTCTGCGGAAGCGCCCCCAGTCGCTCCTCCAGGCCCTCCTCGACGATCTGCGGAGCGCCCGAGTCCTCGGTGACGGCCACCAGTGCTCCCGCGGCGGCCTCCCGCTCGGCGGCACGGGCGTTGGCCGCCTCGGTGGCGGAGGCGATGGGTCCGGCGGCGGCGAGGGCGAGGGCAGCGGTGACGGACACCGCGGCGGTGCGCAGGACGGTTCTCGATATGGACATGTGTGTTCCCCTTTTTGTTCATCGCGTCGCGATGAGCCCACGCCGGATGGATCCGCCCTGGTCAGGGGCAGTGAGGCGGCGGGCTTGGGAGGGATACTGGTGCCCAACGCTCAAGGGCGACAAGACTTTTGAGGATCTTCAGAGCATTACCGTCCGGTTGCCTGCAAGGGGTCACGCAATTCCCGCGAGTCGCAGCAGCGCGGTCGTCGCCGCCGCGCCGATCACGACGACCGCGAACGGAGCCTTGCGCCAGGCGAGTACGCCGCCGACGAGTACGCCGAGGGGGCGGGCCCAGCCCGCGGCCCCGTGCCCCTCGGTGAGGGCGCCGGTCGCGAGCAGCGCGACCAGCAGGACGGTCGCTCCGACGGTCAGCAACTCCTGTATCCGGGGCGGGAGTTCGACCCTGCCGTGCAGCAGCGGGCCCGCCAGGCGGAAGACGTACGTTCCGGCTGCGAGGGCGAGGACGCAGGCCAGTTGGGCGTTCATGCGGCGCTCCTCGGGGTGCGGGTGCGGGTGCGGGTCCGGGTCTTGGTTCGGATGCGGGTGCGGGTGCGAGTCCCGGCGCCGGTGGGGCCGCCCAGTCCCCGGCGCGCAGCCAGCAGGCCCAGCAGGGCCAGCAGTACCGGTACGCCGGCGGGCAGCAGGGGCGTGGCGGCCACGGCGATCACCGCGCCGGCGCCGGCGGCCCTGCGTGTCATGCTGTCGGCCCGCAGCGCGGGCAGCACCAGCGCGAGGAGCACCGCCGGGAACGCGGCGTCCAGCCCGAAGCGGGCCGTGTCGCCGATCGCGGAACCGGCGAGCGCGCCGCCGAGGACGCTGACGTTCCATACGGCGAACAGGCCGACCCCGGATATCCAGAACGCGGCCTTGCGGCGCTTCTGGTCGGGCTGGGCGAGTACGAAGGCGGCGGTCTCGTCGGTGATGAGGTGCGCGCCGAGGAGCCTCGCGGTCCAGGACTTCCCGAGGCTGTCGGCCACGGCCAGACTGAAGGCCGCCGTACGGGAGTTGAGCAGCAGGCCGGTCGCCGCGGCCGCCACCGGGCCGCCGCCCGCCGCGAGGATGCCGACCGCGCTGAACTGGGCGGAGCCGGCGTACACGAGCAGGGACATCAGGACCGGCACCCAGACGGGAAGCCCGCCCGCGACGGCGATCGCGCCGAAGGAGACGCCGACGACGGCATCGGCGAGCCAGACGAGGGCGATGTCGCGCAGGACGCCTCGGGGCAGGTGGGAGAGCCGGATGAAACCGCCGTCCGTTCGTTCTGGCGGGCTGTCTGTTCGGTGTGGCGAACGCATACGTCGTAGGATGGGCGGAGTGGGAAGCGTTCGTCAAGCCGAACGATCTGTTCCCTGTGGTGAACGTTTCAGGGGCTCAGGGGCTCAGGGGCTCAGGGGCTCAGGGGCTCAGGGGCTCAAGGGCGCAGGGGCTCGGAGGCACCGTGATGGATGAAGGAGCGGTACGGCATGACTGACGGCAAGGGCGGCACCGCCGCCGCCCGATCCGGCCTGCCCCGCGAGTGGGTCGCCGCCGCACTGCGCCGCGAGCGGACGAAGGCGGGCCTCTCCCTCTCCGAGCTGGCCAAGCGCGCCGGCATCGCGAAGTCGACGCTGTCCCAGCTGGAGGCGGCCACGGGTAACCCCGGCATCGAGACGCTCTGGGCTCTCGCCGTGGCCCTGGGTGTCCCCTTCAGTGTCCTCGTGGAGTCACCCGCGCCGGAAGTGACGGTGATCCGCGCCGGGCAGGGCCCGACGATGCACGCCGAGCGCGCCTCGTACGCGGGCACGCTGCTCTCGCCGGGCCCGGCGGGCGTACGGCGCGACATCTACCACGGCGCGATGGAGCCGGGCTCCGCGCGGGAATCCGACGCGCACATCCCCGGCTCGGTGGAGCACCTGGTCGTCAGCACGGGGCGGCTCCTGGCGGGCCCGCGAGAAGAGACGGTGGAGCTGGCCGCGGGGGACTACATGTCGTACCGAGGGGACGTCCCCCACCTCTACGAGGCGCTGGAGCCGGGGACGACGTTCGTGCTGATCATGCAGCACGTGTAACGCGTCCGCGGGCGACCAGCCCCCCCCGCAGAGCCGCGGAAGAAGAGTCGGCCTAACTCCCCTTCCGAGGCCTGGGCGCCAGCAACTGCTCCCGCAGGGCCGTCAGTTGATGGGAAGTGTCGACCGCCCGAGCCTCGTCCAGTGTGGCCAGCGCCAGCAGCAACGCGTCCGCCACGACAAGAGCGGTCAGCGCCTCCGTGGTGATGCCGGTCGGCGTGTGCGGCGCCGTCAGCACCGCGTCCACCCGCGCCCCGTACCGCTCCGCCAGCTCATCCGTCACCAGCACGACCCGCGCCCCCACCGCCCGCGCCCGCTCGATCAGCACCGTCAGTTCCGTCAGCGCGCGCCCCGGCTGGAAGATCACCACCGCGTCGCCCTGCCGTACGGCGAGCAGCTGGTCGGCGAGGGTGAAGCCGGTGTCGCCGAAGTAGCGTGCCCGGCGGCCGATCCTGCCCAGGGCCAACGCCAGGTGCCGCGCGGCGAGTTCGGACGCCGCGACGCCGTAGCAGTGGATCTCTGGGGCCGCCGCGAGGAAGCCCACCGCGTCCCGCAGCGCCTCGCCCGGCGTCAGCCGCCGCGCGTGCTCGATGCGTTCCTGCGCCTCGTCGAAGACCTCGCCCCAGATGTCGTCCAGGTTCCGGCCCACGTGCTCGATGCGCTTGCGCAGGCGTACCTCCGGCGCCACCGTCGAGGTGAAGTCCGTCGTCAGCTCGCGCTTGAGCGCGGGCAGGCCCGCGTAACCGAGCCGCTGCAGCGCCCGCACCACCGTCGCGTTGCTGGTGCCGCTCGCCGCCCCCAGCTCCTGCGCGCTCGCGAAGAGCACCGACTCGGCGGGGGCGCTTGCCAGGTACTGCGCGACGGCCCGCTCGGACGCCGAGAGGTTCTCCCACTGGTCGCGCACGGCAGCCCGCAGTCGCGCGAGCCCGGCACCATCGGCCGCCTCGGCCCCGGCTCCGGTCCCAGCCTCGGCCCCGGCCCCACCCTCAGTCCCGCCCTCTGAAATTTCCATTACAGCTATTGACTCTCGTGTGATGGACGTTACTCTCCTGGGCAACGCATTCCAAAAGGAGAGCTACTCGTAACGAACGTTACAACAGCTCCCCGCCGCGAGGAGAACAATGGCACTGCCCCTCATCGAGATATCCGGCACCCCGGTCGAACGCGGTCGGCAGTACGGCGAAGCCGTCCGCCCCCGACTGCACGCCGCCCTCGCCTATTACGAGGCCGCGTTCGGCCAGTCGTCCGGCCTCACCTGGACCCAGGTCACCACCCGCGCCGCCCGCTGGCTCGGGCCGGTCCGCGACTACGCCCCGCACCTCGTCGAGGAGATGCGCGGCATCGCCGACGGCGCCGGCGTCGGACTCACCGACGTCCTCGCGCTCAATGCCCGAGGCGAGGTCATCTACGACCGTTCGTTCGCGGACATGGAGGCCAAGGAGCCCACGGACGAGGAACTCGGCGACGAGGAGCCGGCCGAAGGCTGCACCTCCTTCGCCGCGTACGGGGACGCCAGCGGGGACGGCCGCGTCTGGGCGGGCCAGAACTGGGACTGGCGCGCCGGCGTCGCCGACACCGTCGTCATGCTGCGCGTCGTCCAGCCCCCGCACCCGACCCTGATCATGCAGGTCGAGGCGGGCCAGATCGGCCGCCAGGGCGCCAACTCGGCGGGCATCGCCCTCAACGCGAACGGCCTCGGCGGACGGTTCAGCGACGCCATCGGGCTGCCCCAGACCGTCGTACGCCGCAGTGTCCTCGACCAGCACAGCATCACCGACGCCCTGGACGTGCTCTGCCGCACCCGCGCCCACATCGCGTCCAACGCCCTGCTGACCTGCCGCGAGGGCTTCGCCGTCGACCTGGAGACGACACCCGCGGGGCACGGCTGGATGTACCCGACGGACGGGCTCCTCGTGCACGGCAACCACTACCAGGCGGGCGTCCCGGCCGCGATCGCCGCCAACTACCGCCCCATGTCGTCGGATTCGCTCGTCCGTGTGCCCCGCGCCGAGCAGGGGCTGAGGGCGCTGCGCGGCTCCACCGGCCCGGACGAGTCCCGGAAGCTGATCAAGCAGGCCATGTCCGACCACCTCGGCCACCCCGAGTCGCTCTGCACCCACCCCGACCCGCGCAAGCCCGGGATCAAGCACTGGACCACGCTCGTCTCCTCCTGCGTGGACCTGACCGGCGGCGACTACCACGTCACCGCTGGCACCCCCTGCGACCGCGACTACCAGCACATGCCCTGGAACCTCTACGACGGCCCGTACGGAGACAACGGACAGAGCCGAGAGACCGGAGACAGCAGATGACGACGGCCCGGACCCTCAGCCGCCCCCTGGTCGCGGCCCTCGCCGCCACCACCCTCCTCACCGTCGCCGGATGCAGCGGCGCCGACACCTCCGCCTCCGGCGGCGCACCCGCCGACGCCGCCAAGCTGAAGCTGACCGCGACCACCCCGGACGCCAAGGGGCAGCTGAACAAGGCCAATTGGCTGCTTGAGGACGAGCCGGACTCGCTCGACCTCGACACCCAGGGAACAAGCGCGGGCCGCGTCGTCCTCACCAACGTCTGCGAGCGGCTCTACCAGCTCCAGCCCGACATGACGACGAAGCCCTTCCTCGCCGAGAAGGCCGAGGCACCCGACGACAAGACCCTGGTCCTCTCCGTCCGGGACGGCGTCACCTTCCACGACGGATCGAAGCTCACCGCCGACGACGTGCTCTGGTCCCTGAAGCGGCACGCGGACCCGGACATGGAGCAGGCCGACGAGTTCGGCAACGTCAAGTCCATGAAGAAGACCGGCGACCGCGAGATCACCGTCCGCTTCAAGTCCCCCGACGCGCTCTTCACCAAGGCGCTCGCCGGAGACGCGGGCATCGTCTGGGACAAGGAGCAGGTGACCGCGGCCGGAAAGGACTTCGGCACGCCGGGACAGGGCGACGCCTGCAGCGGCCCCTACACCCTCAAGGGCTGGAAGTCCGGCGACTCCATCACCATCGAGGCGTACGACAAGTACTGGGGCGAGCAGCCGCTGACCCGGCAGGTCGTCTTCCGCTGGGCCGCCGACAGCGCCCTGGTCAACGCCCTGAAGACGGGCGCAGCCGACGGAACGTACGCGGAATCCCCCAACACCGCGTCCGCCCTCCGCGCGGCCAAGGGCCTCGACCAGCACTACGGCCCCTCCACCGCGTCCCTCGTCCTCATCCCGACCGCACGCGGCGGCCTGAAGGACCCGCAGATCCGCCGGGCGCTCTCCCTCGCGCTCGACCGGTCGGGCATCGCCAAGTCCGGCTACGGCGGCCTCGTCCAGCCGTGGGCCACCCCGGTCGGCTCCGGAGCGTGGGGGTACGAGAAGGCCGAATTCGCCGCAGCACAGGAGGAGTTGGCGGCAACCGCGCCCGCGACCCCCTCCGCCGCCGACCTGGCGAAGGCCAAGGAGCTGGTCAAGGAGGCGGGCGCCCCGGGCGACCCCATCGTCATCGGCACCGACAGCAGCCAGGGCCGCACCGTCGTCGCCAACGCCGTCCGCTCCGCGCTCCAGCGCGTCGGTCTCAAGGGGCAGATCAAGACCGTCCCGACCGCCCAGTTCGAGGAGTTCTACAGCGATCCGGCCGCCCGCGCCGACATCGACGTACTCGTCGGCGACTGGTACATCTCCAAGGCCGACCCCATGGGCTTCTACGACAACGGCCTCTCCGACTCCTCCAACAACTGGGTCGGCTTCAAGGACGCCGCGTACGACAAGAAGGTGCGCGAGGCGCTCAGCACGCTGGACGACACGAAGCGGGCGGCGCTCGCGATCGACGTACAGAAGCGCTTCGTGGACGCGGGCGTCTGGATCCCCGTCGCCCAGGTGCCCACCGCCCTCGTCATCGACGACAGGCTGACGGGACCGCCCGCCTCGCAGGCCTACCTCTACTACCCGTGGGCGGCCCGACTGGGCGCGAAGAAGGGCTAGGTGAGCCGCACCATGCTTGTGTCCCGACTCCTGCGGCGCCTCGCGGGCCTGCTCGCCACACTCTTCGCCGCCTCGTTCGTCATCTTCGCCGCCGTGTACGCGGCACCGGGCGACCCCGCGGTGTTCCTGGCGGGCGGCCGCGACAAGCTCACCCCGGAGCGGCTCGCGCAGGTCCGCTCGCAGTACCACCTGGACGAGCCGCTGGTCGTCCAGTACGGCCGCTGGCTGTGGGACTGCGTCCACTTCGACCTGGGCCGCTCCTTCAAGTACAGCGACGAGGTCGCCGACCTGATCACGTCGCGCTTCCCGACCACCCTCCAACTGGTCCTGTACGCCACGGTTTTGTTCGTGGTGCTCGGTGTCGGCGCGGGCATCCTCGCGGCGGTCAAGCGCTCCACGTGGGTCGACTCGGCGGTGGTGGGCGGCACGACGCTCGCCGCCTCGGTCCCGTCGTTCGTGGCCGCGATCGCGCTCGTCTCGCTCTTCGGCGTACAGCTGGGCTGGTTCCCGGTGACGGGATCGGGCGAGGGATTCACCGGCACGCTCCACCATCTGACCCTGCCCGCCCTGTCGTTGGCGCTCGGGGCGCTCGCCATCATCAGCCGGGTCACCCGGCAGGCGATGGCGGACGCGGCGGCGTCCGACCATGTCGAGGCGGCGCGGGCATCGGGCGTACCCGAGCGCGACATCATCCGCCGGCACGTCCTGCGCAACGCGCTCGGCCCGATCATCACCATGTGCGGCCTCGTCATGGCCGGAATGCTGGCGGGCACGGTCGTGGTCGAGACGGCCTTCGGCATCAGCGGCATCGGCTCGCTGCTCGTGGGCGCGATCAATACGCACGACTTCCCGGTGGCGCAGGCGGTCCTGCTGCTCATGGTCACCGGCTACATCGTGGTGACGACGCTGGTGGACGTGGTCCACCCGCTGCTCGACCCGCGCGTCAAGGAGGCGAGGGCCTGATGGCTGCCGCAGTGGGGCTCACGCCCTTGGTCGTACGCCGAAGGCGCCCCGTCGGCGTGATGGTGGCCGCCGGGCTGCTCGGCCTCGTCGTCCTGGCGGCGGTGTTCGCACCGCTCCTCGCCCCCTACGCGCCGGACGCCATCGACCTCTCCGCATCCCTGGTCGGCACCTCCGGGGACCACCTCCTCGGCACGGACTCCTCGGGCCAGGACCTGCTGTCCCGCGCGCTGTACGGGGCCCGCACCAGCCTGATCGCCCCGATCCTGCTCCTGGCGGTGGCGGCGGTCCTCGGCGTCACCCTCGGGGTGCTCGCGGCGTGGCGCGGCGGCTGGGTGGACGCGCTCGTCTCCCGTCTGACGGACGTCATGTACGCGTTCCCCGGCCTGCTGTTCACGGTCCTGATCATCGCGGTGTTCGGCGCGGGCATGACGACGTCGGTCCTGGCCCTGGGCCTCGCCTTCACCCCGACCATCGCCAAGTACGTACGCTCGCTCGCCCTCTCGGAGGCCCGCAAGCCGTACGTCGACGCCTACCGGGTGCAGGGCATGGGCGGCGCCCGGATCTGCGTGGCGCACCTGGTCCCGAACCTGGGCCGGGCGATCCTCGGCTACCTGGTCGTCCTCTTCGGCGAGGCGCTGATGTCCCTGGCGACCCTCTCCTACCTCGGCTTCGGGGCCCAACCCCCGTCCTCCGACTGGGGCCTGATGGTGCAGGAGGGCCAGGCCGCGGTGGTCCAGGGCGCGCTCCTGCCGGCCCTCGTCCCCGGCACGGCCATCGCGCTGGTCGTCGTGTCCTTCAACGTGGTCGGGGTCTGGGCCGCCGACCGGCTAGGGAGGCAGTGAGATGACGCTGCTTGAGATCGAAGACCTGACCCTGCGCGTCCCGGGCGCCGCCCGCCCGCTGCTCGACTCGGTGTCGCTCACCGTCGAGCCCGGCGAAGTCGTGGGCCTGGTGGGCGAGTCGGGCTCGGGCAAGTCGACCACGGCGAAGGCGGCGGTGGGGCTGCTGCCTCCGGGCGCGGTCACATCGGGTTCCGTGCACGTGAACGGCACGGATGTCCTCGCCCTCACCGGCGAGGCCCTGCGCGGCCACCGGGCGCGCACGGTCGCGATGGTCCACCAGGACCCGCGGGCCGCGCTGAACCCGGTCCGCAGGATCGGCGACTTCCTCGTCGAGAGGGGCGCCTCGCGCGAGCGCGCGGTGGAACTCCTGGCCACGGTGGGCCTGTCGGAGCCGTCCCGCCGGGTACGCCAGCGCCCGCACGAACTCTCCGGCGGAATGCTGCAACGCGTCGTGATCGCGGGTGCGCTGGCGGCGGAACCGAGCCTGCTCCTCGCCGACGAGGCGACGAGCGCGCTGGACGTCACGACCCAGGCGGAGATCCTGGCCCTGCTGCGGGACTTGCGGGCCAGCCGCGACCTGGGCCTGCTCTTCATCACGCATGACCTGCACCTGGCGGCGGCCTACTGCGACAGGGTGTACGTCATGTACGCGGGGCAGGTCGTCGAACAGCGCGCCGCCGAGGCCCTGTTCAGCACCCCGTCCCACCCGTATACGCGGGGCCTGCTGTCGTGCTCCCCGACCCTGGGCGAGACGACGCGCACCCTGACCCCCATCCCGGGCCGCCCCCCGTCCCTCTCGGACACGTTCGACGGCTGCCCGTTCGTGTCGCGGTGCGGGGACGCGGAGGAGGGGTGCGAGACGTGGCGGCCGGAGCAGATCCGGCTCCCGGAGGGCGGAACGGCCGCCTGCGCCGTGACTACGACCGAGGTGAACGCCTGATGCCCGCGGAACTGCTGGAAGTGTCCGGCCTCAGCAAGTGCTACCCCCTGCCGGGCGGCGGCAGCCACCAGGCGGCGGAGAACGTGACGTTCACGGTGCCGGCCGGAGGCTCCATCGGCATCGTCGGGGAATCCGGCTCGGGCAAGACGACCGTGGCCCGCATGCTGGTGGGCCTGGTCCGCCAGGACACCGGCACGGTGAAGGTGGAAGGACGGCTCCGGGACCCCCGCACCCCGCGCCGCAGGGAGGCCCGTCTCTCCAGGGCGAGGGAGATCCAGATGGTCTTCCAGGACCCGTACCTCTCCCTGGACCCCCGGCTGACCTCCGCCCAGTGCCTCCGTACGGCACTGACCCTGCACGGCAGGGACGAGACGCAGGCGTCCGCCCTCCTCGACCAGGTGGGCCTGGGCACGAGGGAGGCCGCCGCCCGCCCCCGCGAACTCTCCGGCGGCCAGCGTCAGCGCCTGGCGATCGCGCGGGCGCTGGCGGTGGACCCGAGGGTCCTGGTCCTCGACGAGGCGGTGGCGGCACTGGACGTGTCGATCCAGGCCCAGATCCTCCAGCTGCTCGCGGAGATCCGTCGGGACACGGGCGTGGCGCTGGTCTTCGTCAGCCATGACCTGGCGGTGGTCCAGCACATCACGGACGAGGTGGTGGTGATGTGCAGGGGCAGGGCCGTCGAACAGGGCCCGACCCCGCAGGTCCTCACCTCACCGGAGGCTCCGTACACCCGCCGCCTCCTGGCGTCGGTGCCCAGGGAGGGCTGGAACCCGAAGGACGTGTTGTCGGGCCCCGAAGGGGCGCGGGGGACTGCGCGAGCAAGCACAACGCACCCGCAGAAGGAAACGCACTCCCACCGCTAAAGGCGCCCCGCCAGAAAAAGGCAGGGGCCCCGCCTACATCGCTCGCGCGATGAGGCAGGGCCCCTTGGGTACTGCTATCCATGTCCGGATCAAGTCACCGGAACTGTCACACGCCCCATTCACATGGGGCGCCCCATTACATGGGGGTGACGTTCTCCGCCTGCGGACCCTTCGGGCCCTGCGTGACGTCGAAGCTCACGGCCTGGTTCTCCTCAAGGGAGCGGAAGCCGTTCGCGTTGATCGCGGAGTAGTGGACGAAGACGTCGGGGCCTCCGCCTTCCTGGGCGATGAATCCAAAGCCCTTTTCGGCGTTGAACCACTTCACGGTTCCGGTAGCCATAAGCCCTCCTTGGGCCAAAGGGTTGCCCTGCTCCAGAACCTGCGATTGTTGAAACAACTGCATAAGTCTGAAAACGACGAGAGCCCGCGGGTCACATGCTCCGCAGGCTCTGTACTGCAAGGGAAACCAAACTGCAACTTGCGGCGAGCTTAGCACGCAGGCAGCCGAAAGCAATAGGGGGCAAGATCACGTCACCCGGAGGTTTGACGGACCCCCCAGAGGGGTTGACGGACCGGGTCCGAAGGGGTTGACAAGGGCGCGTTCGGGCCCCGCTTCCTGCACCGTACAGCAAGGGGGCTAGCCTCCCCGATGTGGACAATTCTCCCGTTGACACCCTCGCGGGGGCGGGCGCCGATCAGCTGCCCAGCCCCCGCCGCACGCCCCGGCCGCGCGTCGGCCACATCCAGTTCCTGAACTGCATGCCCCTGTACTGGGGGCTCGCGCGGACCGGAACGCTCCTCGACTTCGAGCTGACGAAGGACACCCCGGAAAAGCTCAGCGAGCAGCTGGTGCGGGGCGATCTGGACATCGCGCCCGTCACCCTCGTCGAGTTCCTGCGGAACGCCGACGACCTGGTCGCCTTCCCCGATCTCGCGGTCGGCTGCGACGGCCCCGTGATGTCCTGCGTGATCGTCTCGCAGGTGCCGCTCGACCAGCTGGACGGCGCCCGCGTCGCGCTCGGCTCGACCTCGCGCACGTCCGTGCGCCTGGCGCAGCTGCTGCTGGCCGAGCGCTACGGCGTACGCCCCGACTACTACACGTGTCCGCCCGACCTCGGCCTGATGATGCAGGAGGCGGACGCCGCCGTGCTCATCGGGGACGCGGCGCTGCGGGCGAACCTGATCGACGGGCCGCGGCTCGGTCTGGACGTGTACGACCTCGGTCAGATGTGGAAGGACTGGACGGGGCTGCCGTTCGTCTTCGCGGTCTGGGCGGCCCGGAAGGACTACGCGGCGCGCGAGCCGGCCGTGGTGCGCGAGGTGCACAAGGCGTTCCTGGCCTCGCGGGATCTCTCCCTGGAGGAGGTCGGCAAGGTCGCCGAGCAGGCGGCGCGCTGGGAGGCCTTCGACGCGGCGGTCCTGGAGCAGTACTTCACGACGCTGGACTTCCGGTTCGGCGGCGACCAGTTGAAGGGCGTGGCGGAGTTCGCGCGCCGGGTCGGGGAGACGACGGGCTTCCCGGCGGACGTCCAGGTGGAGCTGCTGGCTCCCCAATAGAGGGGGGGCGGCAGGCGCGCTCCCGCCCGCGGGCCGGACGCGGACTACCCTGAGCCGCAGACAATGTCCGCGGCCCGGTGGCCGCGTGCGTGCGGTGCGTCTGGGGGAGGCTTTCGTCATGCACCCGCTCGATCCCGACGAGCCGACCGTCATCGGGCCCTACCGGCTGCTGGGCCGCCTCGGCTCGGGCGGTATGGGCCGGGTCTATCTGGGGCGCAGTTCGGGCGGCCGTACGGTCGCGGTGAAGGTCGTCCATCCGCACTTCGCGCTCGACGAGGAGTTCCGCGCGCGCTTCCGGCGTGAGGTGGAGGCGGCGCGGCGGGTGGGCGGCGACTGGACGGCGCCGGTCCTGGACGCCGATCCGGAGGCGGCCGTTCCGTGGGTGGCCACGGGGTATGCGGCCGGGCCTTCGCTGGCGGATGCGGTACGCGACCTCTCTCCGCTGCCCGCCCACTCCGTACGCGTGCTGGTGGCGGGCCTGGCCGAGGCGCTGACGCACGTACACGGCCTCGGTCTTGTCCACCGCGACGTGAAGCCGTCGAACGTCCTGCTCACGATGGACGGACCGCGTCTGATCGACTTCGGCATCGCGCGGGCGACGGACGGCACGGCGTCCCTCACCTCGACCGGCGTCTCGATCGGCTCGCCCGGCTATATGTCGCCGGAGCAGATCCTGGGCAAGGGCGTCACGGGCGCGGCGGACGTGTTCTCCCTGGGAGCCGTCCTTGTGTACGCCGCGACGGGCGCCGCCCCTTTCCCGGGCGACTCATCGGCGTCCCTCCTCTACAAGGTCGTACACGAGGAACCGGAACTGGGCGGCCTTGACGGCGACTTGCTCGCGGTCGCCCGTGAGTGCCTGTCCAAGGAGCCGGGTTCGCGCCCCGCTCCCGCGGAGATCGCGCGGCGCCTCGCGCCCTCGGGTGCGGACGGGCTGGTGGCGGCGGGCTGGCTGCCGGGGCCGCTGGTGGAGCGGGTCAGCAGGAGTGCGGTGCGGCTGCTCGACCTGGACACGGACGGGGCGGGGGTGCCGGAGCAGAAGTCGGGGCCTGTGCCGTTCGAGAGTTCGGTGGCGGTGGGGGCGGCCGGCGGGGTCTTCGGGCCGCCGGATCCTTCGTACGCGGTTCTTCCGGAGCCGCCGAGCGTGGCACCGCAGCAGCAGCCGCCGTCCGCACCGCAGCCGCCCGCGCCGAAGCCGGGCAGGGTGACGGTGTCCGTGGCGGCGACGTCGGACCCCGGCGGCCCCGGCGGGGGTGGCCGCAAGGTGAGTTGCACGCTGGTCCTGGGCGTGGCGGCGGCGCTGGCCGCGGTGACGATCGGCTCGGTCTTCGTCTTCGACCTGCTTCCGGGCGGCGACGGAGGGGCGAGCAGCGACGCGGGAAGCCAGCAGCCGCCGGCCGCCACGGAGAGCGCGGCGCCGGGCAAGGGGGCCGTCCCGAAGGCGTACATCGGTACGTGGGAGGGGCAGGCGGTGGCGGCCAACGGGGCGGTGCCGATGGGGACGTTCCGGCTGGACGTCGAGCAGGCGAAGGTGGGCAAGCGGTTTGCCGTCATGACGCAGACGGATCAGCTGGGCGGGATCTGCAAGGTGGATCTGGTGCTGAAGTCGGCGTCCGCGAAGGAGGTCGTGGCCACGGGCAAGGGGCAGGCGTCCAGTGCGGCGCAGTGCACCAAGAACTCCCATACGGTGCGGCTCCGCCCGGCGGGCGATGACCTGCGTTACCTCTCGGAGAACGAGAAGTCCGGTAACCCGGAGGCTCGGATGTCCCGGGTCGACTAGCCCCTCGGCCCCGTGGAATCGCTCACCGGCGCTGAGGGCTGTGCCCACCCGTTCCGCCCTGCGGAACGGGTGGGCACAGCGGAGGCGAGGGCGTGTGGGCCGCCCCCGCATCGCCTCACATCGGCGTCGTCACCGTCACCGGCTCCCCGCTGCCGACGTACAGCAGACCCTTGCCCGGGGCGATGGGTCCGCCCACCATGCTTCGGGTCGTGCGGATGCCGATCAGTTCGCCGCTGGAGGAGTCCTGGGGGGACAGGAGGATTCCCCTGCGGCCCTTCTTCGCCTCGACCTGCCAGCCGGAGAAGCCGCCGCAGACCTCCTCCTCGTCGCCGCCGATGACCAGGCCGAGGCCCCGCTCGCTGCCCCGCTGCACGAGTCGCTTGAACTCGCGTTCCGCGTCGCAGTCCTCCAGGACCTCGCCGTCGTCGACGATCCAGATGATCGGGTCCTCCGGGGTCGCCGACTCCACGACCTCCTTGAAGTCGTCGCTCTCGATGTCGTCGTCCGTGAAGACCTTCAACACGCCTTCCTGGCCGTCCAGTTCGCGCAGGGGCGAGGGGCGCGGGGCCGCGATGACCAGTCGTACGCCCTGAGTCAGGTACGAGCGGGCGATGTTCATCAGGGTCGTACTGCGGCCCGACTTGGCGGGGCCGGCCACGACGAACGTGGGAACGCCCTGCGCGAGGTCGGGACCGAAGCCCATGATGTCGTCGCCGCCGATGCCCACGAGCGCCCACAGCTTGGAGCGGGACGCCTCGGGGTCCCGCATCTCCCAGGCGTCGGCGAAGCCGATCCGGCTCGGGAGGCTGTCGACACGGAACGGCTTGCGGGAACGCGGGACATCCGCGTCGCGGGCCGCCGCCGCCTCGCCGATCGCGGTGAGCGCCGCCGCCTGGCCCTGGCCCGTCGCGTCCTCGGCGAGCAGCGCGAACTGCGTCTCCGTGCCGTGCTCGTTCTTGAAGCCGCGGCCCGGCGGAATCTCCTCCGGCACCTTGCGCGCGTTCATGCCGAGCAGCGAGAAGTCGGAGCGGTCGGCGAGCCGCAGACCGTACTTGTCCTCGGTGAGCGAGGCCATGCGGCCGATGAGGACCTGCCGGTCACCGGCGATGATCAGGTGGATGCCGACGCTGGCGCCCTCGCGCATCATCGCCTGGAGCTCGTCCGTCAGCTCTCCGTGGTCGTACTCGCCGAGGGTCGGCAGCCAGCCCTCCCACCGGTCGAGGAGGACGACGATGTGCGCGAGCCGCTCCTCCTCCGGGACCGCCGCCCGCTGCTCGCCGATGTCGGCGAAGCCCTTGTCGGCCAACAGGTCCTGGCGGCGCGTCACTTCACCCTTGAGGCGGGTGATGAGCCGCACCGCGCGCTCGGTCTGGTTACGGGCGACGACCGCACCGCAGTGCGGAAGCCGGGCCAGCGCGTTGAGTGCGCCGTTGCCGCAGTCGATGCCGTAGAGGTGCACGTCGGCGGACGAGTGCGTGCGGGCGATGGAGCCCGCGATCGTCCGCAGGATCTGCGAGCGACCGCTGCGCGGGGCGCCGCCGATGAGCAGATGCCCGAACGACGCGAAGTCCACCGCGACCGCGCGGCGCGCCTGGTCGGAGGGGATGTCCTCCAGGCCGAACGGCGCGGGTGCGAGCGCGCCCGGCTTGTCGCCTGCCGCCGGCACCGGGATCTCGTCCAGTTGCAGCGTCTCGGAGAGCGCCGGCAGCCACGGGCTGTGCTGGGCGGGGATGCCCATCGTGGTGTTGGCGTCGCGCACGGCGTCGACGAGGACCTTGAGGTCGGTGATCTCCTCCTCCTGCCGCGCCTCGGCCTTGGGCTTGACCAGCGCGGCACGGCCCAGGTCCTCCCAGCCGAGCGAGCCCGCCCAGGGCGCGAGCAGCGCCGGGTCGGTGGCGCCGGGCCTGCGGCCACCGACACGCCCCGACTGGAAGGGGACGAGGGAGGCGTGACCGAGGCGTACGTAGGCGCGTCCGGGGGTGCTCTTGGCGATGTGTCCTGCCGCCGGGTCGTCGATGACGTCGGCGGACTCGGCCCCGTCCGTCACACGCAGCGCGATACGGAGGTTGGTGTTGGCGCGGATCTCGGGGGAGACGACACCGGAGGGACGCTGCGTGGCGAGCAGCAGGTGGATGCCGAGCGAACGGCCTCGCTGGGCGATGTTGACCAGGCCCGTCACGAAGTCGGGCAGGTCGCGCACCATGGAGGCGAACTCGTCGATGACGATGAGGAGTCGGGGCACGGGCGCGTGCGAGGGATCGCGGCGCACCAGGTCCTGGTAGTCCTCGATGTCCTTGGCGTCGGCGGCGGCGAGGATGTGCTCGCGGCGCTTCAGCTCGGCGCCGAGGGACTCCAGGGCGCGCTCGACGAGGTGTGCGTCGAGGTCGGTGACCATGCCGACGGTGTGCGGCAGCTTCACACAGTCCTTGAAGGCGGAGCCACCCTTGTAGTCGACGAGCACGAACGTCATGTTCTCGGGGGTGTTGGCCACCGCGAGGGCCGCCACGATCGTCTGCAGCAGCTCCGACTTACCGGAACCGGTGGTACCGGCGATCAGGCCGTGCGGCCCGTCGCGCCGCATGTCGATGCCGAAGGGACCGTCGTACGACTCACCGATGACGGCCATCGTCGACTGACCGCCCAGCTGCCAGCGGGCGGTGATCGCGTCGGCCGTCGGCGGCTCCAGCTGGAGCACGTCGAGCAGCCGGCTCGCGCCCGGCAGCGCGGAGTCCTCGGTCTCGCCGCTGATGTCCCGCAGCGGGGAGAGCGCGCGGGAGAGCCGTCCGCACCAGGCGGGGGAGACGAAGTCGGGGCGTACGTCGCGGATGCGGGCGGCGTCGGTCTTCTCGACGCGCAGCCGCAGTTCGAGGGGCTTCTCGGCGTTCTGGTCGGCGTCGTCGGCCGCGTTGGTGTGCCAGGCCTGGAAGGAGGGGAAGCCGCCGGGGGCGTCCGGGGCGGGGTTCTCGCCGCTCGCCGGCGTCGAAGCGGTCCGGCCCGGCAGGGCGATCTCCTCGGGCTTGGGCTCGGCGATCACGATGGCCTGGCACTCGCCGGGCAGGAACCGCTCCTCGTCGTCGAGGCAGAGCGCGTACATGGAGACGGCGGGGCCCTCGCGCAGCAGCTTCACCACGCCGGGCATGGACCGCAGCCGTCGCGAACCGTCCCACACCACGACGATGTCGGGGTCGCCGAACGAGGTCGCGCCGCCGCGGTTGTTCTCCTTGGCCGCCTTCTGGCGGGCGGCGAGGATCTGGGTCAGCTCACCGATGCGGGAGCCGACGGTCTCGGCGTCGGTGCCGATCAGTACGTTCACGTCCTGGGAGCCGGACGGCCGCGCGTGCGGCAGCCAGCGCGTCCAGTCCCAGGTGGTCCGCGCGGAGTTCTCCGTCAGTACGTAGAACTGGACGTCCAGCGGGCTGTGCAGCACCGCGGACTGCGCGACGGCCCAGCGGCCGAGCGCCTGCGCGGAGTCGCCGGGTCCCGCCATGCCGATCACGCCGAGGTCGCGCAGCGAGAGGGCGACGGGCGCGTCCTCGATCTTCCAGGTGACCTCGCGCTTGTGGTCGTCCTGCTCGGGGTCGTCGAGGACGACCTCGGAGTCGAGCCGTCCGGTGCCGACGCGGATCAGCAGATGGTCCGAGTCGGTGCGCCGCCGCTCCCACAGCCGGGTACGCGGTCCGGTGCTGAGGGAGAGGATGCCGGCGGGGCTGAGGATGGCCTGCCGTTTGTCCAGCCGTTCGGCGACGAGGGCTTCCTGCGCGTCCTTCTCGATCCGCTCCTTGTGTTCGTTGTACTCCTTGACCTGCTTGGCATGGGATTTGCGCCCATGCTTCTTGTCCATGAAGTAGTTTCCGAAAAGGATGAGCGGGCTCAGCAGCGCCATGATCAGGTAGTACCAGCGCTGGAAGATCATCACTGATACGAGAGCACCGACGAGCGGTGTGAGCGCCATCAGCCAGGGCAGTGGGCGCGCCTCGAAATCACGTACCGGACTGGGCAGCCGGAATTTCGTCTGGCGCTCGGGCGGGCGCAGTCGCGGCGGGCGGTTGTAGTCGAGTCCCGCGCCGTCCTCGGACCATTTGAGCGCGGCGTTCGGCGGGGCATAACGGTCGAGTTCGAGAAGGGTGTTGCCGACGGCGATCTGCGCGCCGAGCGGCCATTCCCCCTTGTCCCGTTTCTTGCCTTCGGCGTCCGGCTTGTTGCTCTTGTCGCGCTTCTTTTTCTTCTTCTCCGAGCCGTCGCCCGTCTCGCTCTGCTGCTCGCTCTTTATGTCCTCGTCGGCCTCGCCGAAGTTCTTGCCGTCGAGGGTCACGCCGTCTATGTCCCCATGTACGGCGACTTGGCAGGTTCCATCGGTTGCAACTGACAACGTGAGGGCTCGGGCGGGCAGTTCCGGGTCGTCGATGCGGATGTACGAGGCGGGGCCGCTGCCGATGTCGTAGCGCCCGATCCCGAGCCGGTGCACGGCGCCGGCCGCGGGTCCGCCCGCGATGCGCAGTTCGACCAGGCCGGTGGGTTCGCCGGGCAGGCAGCCCGCGGGGTCGTGCAGGCTGACGACGGCGCCCTCGCGCAGTGCGGAGGTGCCGATGGTCGCGGAGGCGTCGATGGGGTAGCCGTCCACGAAGACGACCGGTGCCCCGCCCTGGCCGCCGCCGGGCTGGAGTTGATGGCCGCCGATCGGGATGATCTGGGCGTCACCGCCGCCGTACCCGACCTGTTCGGCCAGCTCCTTGGCGATGTCCCCGACGGAGGACTCAGGATCGGCGTCGAGCACGACGTCGGCGTTGGCGCCGCCGAGCGGATCGACGACGGTCAGAGTCAGGCGCACGATCGTCCTCCCGTTAAGCCCCTTTTGACCGCTTGTGGAAGTGGTCACAGGGCTGGTCCACAGTGCCTGTGACGATAGCCGCTCCACCCTTACCGCAGGCAACGGGCCGTCCACGAGCTCATAGCAGAGCTGTGACTCAACCGGGCTGTGCTCACTTCTGCCCCACCCGTAAGCTGCTGACCCAAGAGCGGAAGATCGCACGAGCAACGGGGCGACCTCGCACGCGGGGGCGTACGGGCTTGCGCGGGCCCGCACTGGTGGAGCCAAGGGGGATGGCCCTGCGGCGAGTTGGATTGGATGTGAAGCCACATGGCCAAAGACGCCGATATCACTTATGAGGAGATGCGGACCGCGGCGGGCAAGCTGAACGACGCCAAGGACAAGATCGACGAGAAGCTCGACGCCCTCGAGCGCTACGTCGAGAACCTGGTGAAGAACGGCTACACGACTCGCAAGGGTTCGCAGGCCTTCGAGGACTCCTTCAAGGAGTTCAAGAAGGGCGCCAAGGACACCATCGAGGGCCTCACGGGCATGGGCAAGTTCCTGACCAGCGCCGCGAAGGCGTACGAGGACCTGGACGACGACCTCGCCAAGGGCGTCAAGGGCAAGTAGTCACGCCCTCGGGCTCCTTTCCGCGGGGGCTTTTGAGTACGTGAACCCATCGGTGCGGCGGTCCGCCCCTCTCGGCGGCCGCCGCACCGGTCGTATGCCGGTAGTGAATGTGTGAATTGCGTGAATGCATGGGGGCGCTGTGGGTGGCGATGGCGGCCGTACCAAGCTGGACCTTGACGTGATCAAGGGCATGGGTACGGGACTCAACAACGTGAAGAAGGCCTTCGACGGCCTGGAGGATCTCGGCGGCAAGTACGAGGACGACTTCGGAAACGACGACCTGGCCGACAAATTCGGTGATTTCGCGGACAACTGGAAGCTGAGCCGCAAGCGCCTGACGGACGAGGTCGACTCGCTCGCGCAGATCGCCAAGGCCGCCGCGGAGGCGTACGAGGACATCGACCACCAGCTGGCGGAGGCGATCCGCGGTGCGCAGGACGACTCCAAGCCGAAGAAGAAGGGCTGACCCCACCCATGGCCGGACGCCCACGCGATTGGTCCCCCGTCGCGGACAACGACCCCATCCCCGGTGACCCGGACCGGATCGCGAACCTCGGGAAGACCCTGCGCAAGACCGCCGACGAGCTAGAGCGGCAGATCAAGAACATCAAGGCCGTCTCCGAGGTGGAGGCCTGGGAGAGCAAGGCGGGCAAGGAGTTCAAGGAGAAGGCGCAGGGCAACGTCAAGAAGCTGGAGGCCGCCTTCAAGCGGTACGACGCCGCGGCGGACGCCCTGGGCAAGGAGGTCACCGAGGTCGGTGGCCGCTTCGAGGACCTGCTGCACGCGAAGCCGAAGAACTACGCCTCCGACCTGAACCGGGCCCAGGAGATGGCGGCCCTCGCGCTCAAGGACGCGCAGGACGCGGAGGGGCGCAAGAGCGCCAACCAGAAGAGCCTGGACGCCCTTTCGGACAAGGGCGGCAAGGACAAGGACAGCAAGGAATCGAAGGAAGAAAAGAAGAAGCTGGAGGAGGCACGGGACGGCGCGGGTGACGAGATCGAGGCGGCCCGCGCGAAGATCGGGCAGGCCCAGAAGGTCCGTGACGACGCGGCCAAGCGCGCGCGGGACGCGATCGAGGACGTCATCGCGGACGATTCCCTGAAGGACGGCTTCTGGGAAACGCTCGTGGACGACATCAAGGGCATCACCGAGATGATCTCCACGGTCTGCGGAATTCTCTCGTTGGTGGTCGGCTGGATCCCGGTGATCGGCCAGGCATTGGCGGGCGTACTCGGCGCGATCGCGATGATAGCGACGCTGATCACCACCATCTGCACGATCATCCAGGTGTTCCAGGGCAATGCGGACTGGATGGACGTGGGCCTGGCGGCGGTCGGCTTCCTCCTGATGGGTGTGGGCAAGGCCTTCTCGAAGGTGGCGGGCAAGTTCGCGAAGTCGGCGCTCAAGAGAATGGGCAAGGCCGGAGCCGCGCGCACCACGAAGCAGGTGACCCGGGCCAACAAGAACCTGCGCAAGCTCTCCGGCCAGAAGTTCAAGCTGCAGAAGGGCGAGGGCTGGAAGTCCCTCAAGGAGCCGTTCACCGAGCCGTTCTCGAAGGCTGCCTGGGGCAAGAACCTCAAGACCCTCAAGCCGGGCGAGGGAAACTGGGCGGCCGCGAGGAACGAGCTGGCCGAGCGGGGCGGCGGAAGCGCCTTCAAGGGCATTCCGAAGTCGTTCTCCATGGCGGACCCCGGTGTCGCGTCCGACCTGAAGGGGATCAAGGCGGGAATGTCGGGACTCGGCGGCCGATTCGACATGAATGCCGTGAGCCAGGTCTCCGCGACGGCGACGCGTCTGGGGGTCACCGGAGCGGGCATTACGCTGGCCGGCCTCGGCCTGGACGGTAACCTCAACCCGCTCGTGGCCTGAGCCCCCACCGAACAAGTCACCTCGCGGCCTGAGCCCCCACCGAAGAAGGAACGCAGTGAACACACCTGACGACGACGTCCCGGCGCTGTCCGAGGATTTCGCGATCCGTCTGGACCTCCGGCCCGGCTGGGTCGACCTGACGCTGCACGAGGTCTCGAAGGCGGAGGCGAAGGCGCTGGCCATCAGGACCGTGAACGAGCTCAATCCGCTCTCCCTGGAGATCGAGAAGAGCGCGGTCTTCGACGACATGGCCGAGCGGGCGCTGAACCTCAACGAGGACGCTCCGGGCCTCGCGGCGGCGTACTACTCGGAGAGCGGCGAGGGCCTGATCAACCTGGTCATCGATTCGTACGGCGACGAGGGCGTCCCGCGCCCGTCGGCGGACGAGGTCCTCCCCATGCTCCTGGACTGGGAGAACGGCGACGTCGTGGGGGAGCCGGAGGTCACCCGCCTTGAGCTGCCGGCCGGACCCGCGCTGCGGGTCCAGGCGACGCTGAAGATCAAGCGGATGTTCGGTCTGGGCCGCCGGGTCACGGAGTTCATCCGGTACGCGGTGTTCCCGCCCGGAATGAAGAGCCTCGTGGTGGTGACGGCGACGTGGGAGCAGATCCAGCTGACGGAGGAGATCGCGCAGCTGGTGGACGAGACCGTGCCGACGCTGAGACTGGACCTGGTGGACGAGGACGGAAACGACATCGCCCCGCACCGGACCCCGAACAACCCCGAGTGAATTCGAGACCCATATGAAGAACGCCGGAGAATTCACGTCGCCGCCCTCCGACTACAACGTCATCGTCCCGGACGGCTGGTTCCAGCTGCCGCTGAATCCCGAGGACCGCGACCGGGGCATCATCGCCCTCGCGGAGCAGCAGTTCCGGGGTGTGGACAACGCGCCGCACATCAAGAAGCAGTTCATGCGGGAGCTGCAGCGCAAGGCGAAGGACGCGTACAACGTCGGCGGCACGGAGCTCTACATCTCCACGCTGACCCTGGGCCCCGTCCCCCTCTCCTCCTCCCTCCTCATCAGCATCCCCGGCCCCGACGAGTGGCCGAGGATCTCGGACGCGGAGGAGCTGGCGGAGCACTTGGCGGACAAGGCCAAGGCCGAGGGCTCCGGCGGCCAGGTGAGCGTGGTCACCCTGGAGGCGGCGGGCCGGGCGGCCCGCCAGCGCCGCAGGGAGGCCCCGGACCCGGCGACCCAGCTGGGCAACGAGCTCCCGAGCACACTCGTGACGTACTACGTCCCGATCCCCGCGACCAAGAGCTGGCTGCTCCTGAACTTCTCGACGCCGATGGATCCGCTGGCGGACAAGATGGTGGAGCTGTTCGACGTGGTGGCGGGGACTCTGCACTGGTCCTGAGGCGACGAGTGCGTGAGGAGAACGAGAAACGATGACGGGACCTGAGAAGACCGGGTTCGGCGCGCGGGACGGATTCGGTGTCGCGGCCGTGGTGGCGGTGCTGGCCGCGGGCGTGTTCGTCGTCCTGTGGGTGCAGGGCGCCTGGCGCTGGGCCATTCGGCAGGCCCCGGACCTGATGGTCGACTGGCCCGGTGGACCCTGGCTCTTCGGCGTCATGGCCGGGCTGCTCGCCGTCGCGGGTGTGTACGGCGGCCTGTGGGCGTCGGACAACCTCGCCGGGTCCGGGACTCCCCGCCGGTTGGCCCGCAATACGGCGACGGCCGTGTGCTGGGCCCTCCCCGCGGCCCTGACCCTGTACTTCATCTCGGCGCTCCCGGCCCGCCGGTGCAGCTCGGACGGCCCGACGTGCGACCCCATCGAGGGCGTGGGCCCGGCCGTCATCACGTACGCCGTCACGGCGGCGGCCGCGGGCTTCGCCCTCTACCGCGCCCGTGCGGCCCGCGCGGAACGCCGCCGCGCCGAGCACCAGGCCCGGCTGCGGAAGCTGCGGAAGAAGGGCAAGGGGAAGAGCCGGGCGGCGCGCTGAGGCGGGCCCCGCCCTCATCCGCGTACCACCGCACCGCCGACTTCCCGCACCGTCGACTTCCCGCAGATCAGCGCCACCAGGCTGGCCAGCGACGCGACCTGCTCCGGGTTGAAGCTGTGGCCCACGACCAGGAGGCCCGGTCCGCCGTCCGTGGGGCGGGCGAGGGCTGCGGCCATGCCAAGCCGGGTGACGTAGCGGTCGTCCGCGGCGGCGTCCGGCTCGGGGAAGGTGTCCACCTCGCCGGAGGCGCGGACGCCGGGCTGCGACACCAGGCCGACGCCGCTGCCCATGGCTGCGGGGAAGGACTCGGCGTAGACCTCCTGGCCGTCGAGTTCCGCGCCGAGGTGCCGGGCGAGGACATCGCCCGCATGGCTGTCGGAGCCCACCGGGCTCGCATCGACGACGCCCGCGCAGACCTGCCAGATGACGGACCCGTCCTCCTCGACCGTCTCCAGAGTGATCAGACCGCAGCTGACCAGGCTGCCGCAGCCGACCAGACTGCCGCTGCCGGAGAAGAGCCGCCGGGCCGCGTGGAAGGTGCCGGCGACGGCAGCCTGGATCTCCGGGCGGCGATCGGCGTAGGCCATCGCCACCAACTGCTCGACGCGCACTGCGACGCGTCCCTCGCCGGCCCCGTCCACGAGCAGGTCGAACCAGTCCGTGGGGATGTGGAGGCTCACCTCGCCCAGGGGGGTGTGCAGTTCATGTACGTCAGCGGAGGTCCGGGGCGTCGTGTGGAGGGCGCTCATGGGGCCAAGTGGACTATGGCGAAGTCCGTTTCGGGAGGTGGGAACGGTCGGATTGACGTGCGGCTGACGGGGAATTGACGCTCCGCCGGCGGCGGGGCTTCCTCGCCGCGGTCCTCAGAGGTGGCCGGGCGTCGGCGGAGGGGGAGGGGGAGGGGGAGACGTGGATGGGGCGGGTGTCTGGGACAACTCCCATGCCCGGCGCGCCCGTTCGCGGCGGATGCCGATCGCTGCCGACCAGCTGACGGACGCCGTGAACGCGATGTCCGCGGCCGTGGCCAGACCGAGCCAGAGTGCGACGTCAGGGGCGGTGTTGCTGGGGCCGACCTCGCCCTCGGGGTCGAGGTACAGGCGGATGCGCTCGCCGGTGCCCGCGCCACGGCAGCCGCCCATCGGGCCATCGGCCACCCTCCCGTCGTCGAACCGTACGCGGCAGGAGGTCCGGTCGCCCTGCTGGGAGGTGTCGACGACGACTCCGCCGACCGTACGCCCGCGGTCGTCGAGGATCTTGTCCTGGACGAGGAACAGGCCGAGGAGCACGAGCGCGGCCGTCGCGAAGATGAAGGACGCCATGGGCCACAGCCGTTGGTTCGTCAGTACGGCGATGAACCAGAGCAGGGCCAGGGCGAGGGCGATGCCGGGGAGGACGAGCCAGCGGCTGATGACCGTGGAGATCATGGCGCCCACGACGAAGGCGACGGCCGCGGCCACGGCGTGGAACCGTGCCGGGGGCGTCCCGCGCAGCAGGCGCGCCAGCCAGGCCGGTGGGCGGCGGGTGTCGATGCCGCGGGGTTTGTCCGCGGGATCGTAGGCCCCGAAGTCCTCGTCAGGAGGCTTCACCGTACGCTCCCCTTTCCCTCCGCTGCGGTCACCCTTCCCTCTCCTGCGGTCCCGCCCTCACTGTCGTACCGCCGCACTGTCGACTTCCCGCAGATCAGAGCCACCAGGGCCGCCAACGACACCACCTGCTCGGGGTCGAGGCAGGTGCCGACGACCAGCAGTCCCGATCCGCCCCCCACGGGGCAGGACAGCGCGGCTGCCATGCCCGACTGCGCCATGTACCGGCTGCTCACCGGAGCTCCGCCGGGCGGCGGGAGTTCGGGGAACGTGTCCACCTCGCCCGAAGGGTGGACGCCGGGCTGGGAGACCAGGCCGAACCCCGTGCCCATTTCCGTGGGGAAGGACTCCACGTACACCTGCTTGCCCTCCAGACGCCGTCCGAAGTGGCGGGACAGCACCTCGCCCGCGTTGATGTCGGGATCCAGCGGGCTCACGTCGATGACTCCCGCACAGATCTGCCAGGTGACCGGACCGTCCTCGGCCGTGGCCGGCAGGGTGATCAGACCGCAGGTGATCATGCCGTCGTCGAGGAAGAGGCGGCGGGCCGCGCCGAACGTCTCGGTGACAGCGGCCCGGGTCTCCTGGTCGCGGTGTGCGTAGGCCCGCGCCACCAATTGCTCGATGCGTTCCTGGGCCGCCTCGTCGTCCTGGCCGTCGGCGAGCAGGTCGAGCCAGTCCGTCGGCGCGAAGAGGCTGACCTCGCCGCGCGGAACGGTGAGGTCACGCGGGGCGCCGGCAGGAGGCGAGCTGATGGAACCGGCCGCTGAGGCCGCCGCGAACCCCGTCGGCGTATCCGGCATGGTCGTCACTTCTCCGCCGCTTCCTTGAGTGCCCACGGGTTGAGCGCCTCGGGCCAGACATCCTTGCCGGGGCCTTTCGTCTGGTCCCCGGGGATGGCCTTCTTGCCTATGCCGAGTCCGATCTGTGCCGCGCCGCCCGGACCGAGGCCCACCGAGTTCACGCCCCAGTTGCCCACGAACTGCACGCCCTTGAGCCCGAGTTCGGTCCCGCCCATGACCCGGCCCGGCTGTGTCAGCACCGTCTTGAAGAGCCCGGCGGCAGGCGCGCCCATCCCCTTGAGCCCCTTCATCGCGGCGAAGGCGCCGCCGCCGAAGGCGAGCCCTGCCGCGTCGACGAGCACCGTCGGTGAGGTCAACGCCTTGCCGAAGCTGCCCGTCTCGCCCACCGCCTGGAGATAGTGGGCCACAAGTCCCACTCCCGCGAGGGCCAGGCTGAGCCCCGCGAGCGCCGGGAACGCGAGCGAGAGCAGGCCGATGACGGAGCTGAGGAAGCCCGCCACGTTCCCGATGAACGCGAAGGCCCAGGAGTACTCCTTGAGGAAGTCCTTGATCCCGTCGAGGATCATGTCGTCGAGCTTGTCGATCGCGTCGGCGAAGTCCCCGATGGCCTTCCCGACCCGGTCCCAGAACCCCGGCTCGTTCGGCGCCATGTCCATCGCGTGCTGCAACCGCCCCGCGACGGCTTCCCCCTCCTCCGCATACGCGGACTCCAGCCGCTCGGCCCGCCCCCGGATCTCCTCCAGGTCGGCGTTGGCGGTGTGCGCGGCCTGCTCCTTCTCGCTGCGGTCGGCCTCCTGGCGCTCCCGTTTCGCCTTGTCCTCATGGGAGTTGTCGCGGGCGATGTCCCCGAACCCCGGCTTGGGCGGCAGCCCGTCGAGTGCCTTCTGGGCGGCGCCCGCACGTTCCTTGGCGCGCGCGGCCTCGCCCTCCAGCTGCTCGGCGTACTCCTGCTTCCGCTTCATGTACGCCGCCCAGTCCTCCAGCGCCTGCGCGGCCTGGCGGAAGGAGTCGCGTGCGTCGTTCACCTTGGGCCGGAAGTTGTCGTGGAACTGCTCGCGGAAGGCCTCCGCGGCCTTCCCCTTCCAGTCGCCGCGGCCGGTGCCGTTCAGTACGTGGGCGATGTCCCGCAGGGCGTCGGCGGTGCGCCGCACGATGCCGGCGACGTCGGTGGCGGTCCGCTGGTCGCCGGGGCAGGGGCAGAAGCCGAGCGCGGGGAAGCGGGCATCGGCTGCGGGGTCGGGCCGCAGCCAGGGCGGCTGACCGTCGCTCACGCGGCCTGGCCCTGCCGCTCGGGCTTCTTGCGCAGCTCGTCCGCGATCTGGTCGTCAAGCTCCTCGAAGCTCTTCTTGATCTTCCCGAGGGCCTTCGCGGCGGACTTGGAGAACTTCGCCAACTCCTTGATCCCGTATGACCATTCGTCACCGAAGTCGTCCATGCGCTTGGCGAGCCTGAAGACCCCCATCGACGCGCCGTCGACTTCCTCCATCTCGCGGCACGGCTTCCGCATGACATCGGAGATGTTCCCGATGTCGCGCTGGGTCTGCTCCAGCATGTCGTAGTCGATGTAGAGGTCGCTCATGGGGCAAGTGGACTATGGCGGGGGCGGGTTGAGGGGATCTTCGGCCCGGCCTTGACGGTGGTCTGACGCCGAATTGACGAGGGGCTGACGGGGTGTTGACGGTGTTGAAGGAGCGTTGAAGGGGCGTTGAGGAGCGTTGAAGGAGCGTTGAAGGGGCGTTGAGGGGCGTTGACGGGCCCCGGGATCAGGCCCATCCCGTATAGCGCCCGCTCAGGCGCTCCCAGTCGTAGTTGCCGCGGATGCAGTGCCGCATCATCGACACGTAGGCGATGGTCTGGGGCGAGGCGGTGAGCGCGACCTCGTCCGCCAGGGCCATGAACTTCCGGGTTTCCTCGTCGTGGAGCCGGGCCGCCGCGTCGATTGCTCCTTGGTGCGTCAGCTGGTGGTGCTCGGCCAGCACGGTGGGCAGTGACAGCGACGGGCGGTTCGGCTGCAGAATCTCCTTGGGATAGGAGTAGATGTCGTTGAGCCAACTGCCGATGTTCGCCGCCATGCGGGCCAGCGAGCGCACGGTGCCGGTGATGAACTCCTGCTGTGGCAGGTCGATGTCCGCACCGACTTCCAGAATGTGCCACACCAGCATCAGGGCCGAGTCTTCGGCGCGGAAGAACGTGTAGTCGGACGGCGACGGCTGGCGCCCCGACTCGACGTGGACGGCTTTCCACAGGCTCGCCAGAAAGTAGCCCTGCCATCCGTCGGCCAGGCGGAACCATTGGTTGGCGGTGCACAGGTCGCGCATGAGGAGCTGGAAATCCCGGAAAGCGCGAAGGAGTGGATCACTGGTGGTGAGCGGGGCGTGAGGGTCGTCGACCACCCGGAGGTACTTCGGCACGGCGTCAGCGATCCTGCGTACGGGGTCATCCGTCGTATCGAGGATGAGATCGTCCATGCGGAAGGCGAGCGTGAACCAGATCATCACCGCTTCCAGGCGCTCGCCCTTTCCCTGCGGGCACACCCGTGCGGTGAGATCGGCGAATTGCGCTCGCGTGTATTCGTCGATTTCGGCCTCAGAGGTCAGCAGGTCGCGCTCGTGGAACCAGCGGAGGACGGTCGCGCCCAGCGAATCGACGTGGGGAAGGTTGCGCTCGTCCGCCGGGTCGGGGCAGTAAAGCTGTGGCAGGACCAGGTCACGCACGGGTGCTACAGAAGACATGGTTTCTCCCTCATCGCTTCTCGCCCTTCGTTTCTCCCTGAAGACGGCGGTGCTGTCGGTCACGGATTCGCGGTGCCGGTGAGCCGGAACAGCAGCAGCCGCGTCTCCATGGCGTGGTCGCGCCAGATGCGGAAGAACTTGCCGTGGGTGAGCGCGGACTCGATGAGACGTTCGCGGCTCCAGCCCGTCCGCACGGCGCCTCCGGCAGCGGAGCGATCGCCTCCCACCGCGGAGCAGCGGTCCAGCTCGGCGGTGCTCCAGGCCATGGACTGCACCCAGAACTCGGCCACGCGGTCCGTGACGTCCTCGTTCCGCTCCAGTGCGAAGCCCGCGGCCTCGGCGGCACGGACGTACTCGGTGAGGGTTCCGAGGCTGGTCTTGTAGTAGCCGTCGATGAACTCGACCCAGTCGGGGCGGCGGATGAAATGCTCCTGGATGCCGAACCATCCGCCTGGCTTCAAGGCGCGGGCCACCACCTGGAAGAGACGCTCACGGTCCATGTATCCGGAGGACTCATTGGCGTACGCGGCGTCGTACGCCTGCCGCTCGTCCAGGTGATGGATGTCCCCGTGGACAGCGGTGACCCGGTCGGCGACCTCGGCCTGCCGCGCGAACTGCTCGATGAGCGGCAGATGCTCACGGGCGACGGTGAGGCCGGTGACCTTGGCTCCGTGTTCCTTCGCCCAGTAGAGCGAGCTGCCGCCGACCCCGCAGCCGATGTCGAGAACGGATCGGGGCGGGCCGGCGTAAGCCCCCCAGGAGCGGGCCGCGTGGTCGACGATCGCTTCCTGGGCCGCGACGATGCGGCGTTTGAGGGCGGCCGGGGAAACAGCGGTGCTGGGGGCGGCACCCGGGGCGAACAATCCGACGTGGAAATGAATGCGTGGACCAGGGCCGTATTTGTGCAGGATCGCCGCGGTCTTGCGCGCGTAATACCGGGGCACTTCATGCCGCGCCACTTCATGCCGCGCCACTTCATGCCGCGGCCCTTCATGCCGCGGCCCTTCCCATGGGCCTGCGACCGACAGCGCGGGCGGCGTCCCGTGCAGCTCCGTCATGACGAACTCCTGAATGTGGTGGGTTCCCACGAGAGTTCCCGCGGCCGGGGCGACACCTGACCCGGAGGGATTCGTACCACCCCTGTGAAGGGGGTGGCTCAGTCGTTTGGCAGAGGACCGCCACACGGACGGTTGCGTACGGGTGCGGGGGCGGACACCGGTGATGAGGCTGGCAGCGAACTGTCCGCCTCAAGGTCCTAAGGATGTCCTCGTGAGAATGAAAGTGATCGCGGCGTCGTGTGCGGGTGTGGCGCTGGTGGGTGTGTCCGTGACGGCTTACGCCGATGCCGGGGTGTCGCTGCCGTTGGGTTCCGGTGGCGGGCAGTGCTCGCTGGAGTGGTCCAAACCGGGCATCACGATGGGGTCGTGGAAGCCGGCCGAGGGCATCAGCGGGCCGAGCGCGGCGTTCACGGCGGCCACGGGCACCTTGAACCTGAGCGCCGACCCGACGACGCTGCTCACCCCGGAGGCGCTTGCGGCGGCGACGACGCTGACGACGGAGGCGAACGGCGGTTTCGCCTTCGACAACGGCCGCGGGGTCCTGGTCGAGGTGTCGTCGCCCAACGCGACGCTGCCCGCCGGCACGGTCTCGCTGCTGGTGAAGAGCCCGGCTCACCCGGACGGAGTCCGCATCCCCGCGTTCCAGTACGACACGCCGACGACGTTCACGCCGAAGGTCGATTCGTTGCTGCCGCTGAAGGTGTCGGTCGCCCTCGACGGCATCAAGGCGACGATGACGCCGGAGCTGGCCGCGGAGCTGAACACGACCTTCGGAGCGGAGACGGCGGCCGCCGGCGACACGCTGGGCGTCTGCAAGGCGGACTTCACCGCCGGCTGACCCTCGTCAGGGGTGGCATGCCTGCCGGCCTGCCACCCCGCCCGCGGCCCCCCCCACACGCCCCACGGCCCGGCGGACCGACGGCAGCCGGGCCTGGATCCGGCGGTGAGGGGGAGCGGGCCTCAGCGGTTGATCGACTGGATCTCCTCCACCGTGATGTCCTGCACCGCCTCGATCGTGCCGTTCGGGAGGCCGACCGGGGCCGCCTGGCCCGTGCCCACCCAGCTGATCTCCCAGGTGAGCGTGGCCTTCAGCGGGAACGTGCCGTCGCCGGACGAGCGGCGGTAGGTGATCCCGCAGGGCGGGGTCTCCTTGGACTTGCCCTTGGCGTAGGGCTCACCGATCTTGCCGTCGACGATGGGGCACTGGCCGTCGGCGGGGATGGTGGTGGCGTCCTTCGTGCCGGGGTCCAGCGTGAGGGACTTGGGCTTGGCGGTCGTGGTCGCCTCAAGGTTGAAGCCGGGGACGTTGATGGCCGCCGTCGCCTTGACCTCGTCGAAGGTGGCGTCGTCGAGCCAGGCCCAGGTCGGCAGGTTCACCTTGGTGGTGCCCTCGGGGGCGAGGGTCACCTTGGTGTCGGGAAGCTCCATGTGCTGGTAGGCGAGCGCGGCCAGCATCTCCGGGGTGATGGCCTCTTCGTACTGGGGTGGCGCGGGTTCGCCGTTGTCGACCCAGAAGGGCAGGTCCGTGCAGGACATCCGCTTGAGGGCGTCCGGCTCGTCAGGGTTCTCGACCCCCGCCCAGAACATCCCCTCGCCGTCCTTGTCGACGTTGTAGTCCTTGTAGCCGGGGTTGTCGGTCCAGCCGTAGTCGTCCTCGTAGTGGCGTTGCATCTCATTGATGGCCCTGCCGGGCGTGCCGGTCATGCCTGGGGTGTTCTTGGCGTCCTCGATGTTCTTGGACATCTCCTTCTTGAAGTCCTTGGCACCGAGGTACGGGGCGTACCAGCAGGGCGGCGGGTCCCAGTTGACGTCGGCGGAGGAGACGTTTCCGCTGCCGCCGTTCTTGGTGACGGAGCCCGAGTACTGGACCTGCGCGGCGGCGTAGATGCCGGTCTTGTCGCTGCCGCCGTCCTCCTTCGCGCCGCCCTTGCCGTTGCCGAAGTCCTCGTCGGCGTGGGCGACCCCGCCCGCCAGCAGAGAGCTGACGGCGAGAGACAGCGAGACGCAGACGGTCGCAGCTCGGTTCACCCGCACTGGTCTGCCTTTTCCGTCACGTATACGAGCGAAGCGCGCCACAAGTCGTCCTTCCCCGGGAACTTGGACATGACGATTTTGAAGAAGTCGTACGACGCCGGTCCGGGTTCCCCCTTGCGGACCTTCTCCGACTTCACTTCCTTCGAGTAGAACTTGCTGGAGTCCACGCAGAACGAGACCTCGACCGCGTTGCCGTTCGGGGACTTCCGGGTCTTCTCCTGGAAGTGGCGGCGGGTGCCCGTGGAGGTCAGCCCGGCGTCGACACGTCCCTGGATCTGGGTGTGGGCGTAGCTGAGGCCCTTGTCCGTCGCGTACGTGGAGACGGCCGGGTCCTTGACCGACTGCTCGGCGACTCCCCGGTAGATCGACCGCACGAAGTGCCGGGCGTCGTCCAGCGCCGCCGCCTCGTCCTTGTCCTTCGGCTTGTCCCACTCGAAGACCAGCTTCATGTCCTCGGGCAGCGTCAGGTCCACACCGTCCGGCTTGTCCTCGTCCGGTGCGCCGGACGCGTCGGGGGACTTCTTCGGCTTGTCCGCGCCCTGATCGGCGCCGGCGATCTTGTCGTTGTCCTTGGAATCACCGTCGTCCCCGCTGCCGCATGCGGTCAGAAGCAGGGCTGCGGTCGCGGCGAGCGCGGCGGTGACGGGCATGGTGCGGCGGTTCACAGTCGGCTCCCGGTGGGGCGAGTGGTGTCTCCAACAGGCGGACGTTATCCGTGGGGTTGCCGGTTCCACTAGGGACGATTACCCCTCAAGTCGGTTCATTTCGACGGAATGTCATCTACTCGTGACGCGCGGCGCAAGGAGGGGTGCCCTTGCCGTGGAGGTCTTCCTCGGCCCCGCCCCCGGTCTGCCTAGGGTGGATCGCATGTACATCTCACCCCGCGCACTCGAAGGTGGCCGTCGTCATCGCCTGGTCGTCGGCACGATGTTGTTCCTCGTCATGGCCATGGTGGGGGTCGGGCTCGCAGCCTCTGCCGTGAACGGCGGCGTCGGGGCGCTCGCGCGCTTCGGACTCGCGGCCGGTGCCGTGTCGATGTTCGCCGTTGCCTGGTGGTGCGCCCGGTACTGGTACGCCGCCTTCTGCGAGGGACGGCGTGCGGAGCCGGTGCCGGATCCCAATCCGTGGCCGTGGATGCTGCCTTGGACGGTCGCTGTCGTGGCGCTGTTCGTCACGGGGGCAAGGCAGTTGATGGGCGGGGACGACGCGGGATGGTTCTCGCTGGGGTTCGGGGCGTTTATGACGACGCCGCTGATCGTCGGTGGGGTGGCGGGGCTGTGGGGGCTGGTCTCGGCGAACCAGCGGCGGGGGCAGGGGCAGGGGGCTGGCTCTGCGAATCCGGTACCCGCCGAGCCGCCTCGCCCGCGGCGCGACTGGGGGCCCATCGGCTAGAGCCGTACGGAGCCCTCTTCTGGAACTGGGGGGAGCCTCCCGCAGTCCTGCCCTCTTCAGCCTGGCTCTCTTCAGCCCGGCTCTCTTCAACCCCGCCCCCGTGAAAAGTCCCCCCGACCGACCCGCGCCGCCAGCCCCTCCTCCGTACCCCCGTCCCGCAGCAGCGACCCGTACCCCGTGGCCGCCCACACGCTCTGCTCCGCCGGGATCTCGAAATAGGGGACGGGACGGCCCTCGGGCCCGGTGTCCGTCAGTACCTCCGGGGCCCGGCGCGCCCGCACCGCCTCCGCGCACTCGCCGCACGCCGCGATGTGCAGCTGGTCCCTGCGGCCCAACGGGCGCCACCGGAGACGGAGTTCGGCCCGGCCGTGCAGGGGGTTGAAGAAGCAGAGGGGGAGGGCGGCGGGGGTGGCTGCCTCCAGGGCGTCGCGGCCCTCGGTCACCAGGGCGAGCACCCCGGCCAGGTCGGGCAGACCGCGGGCCGAGTCGAGGACCGTGCCCGCGGCGGCATAGGCGTCAAGGGCGCGCTGCAGCCCGGGAGTTGAGGTGTCGGCCTGCCGGGCAGCCTCGCCGAGCGCCAGGACCTCCGCCTCCGTCTGCCGCCGCAGCGCGGCCTCGTCGGCGATACGGGCCGCCGCGAACACAGCCTGGGGGAAGGTGAAGGGGGCCCGTCCGCGCGCCGACCCCCGCCCCCGTCGGCGTACGAAGAAGAAGAGGCCAACGGCGGCGAGGGCGACCGCGACCGAGACCGCGACGGGCAGCGGCCAGGACGAGCCGCCGCTCTCCTTCGCCTTGTCCGGGCCGCCCGGCAGACTCTCGTCGCCGCCGCCGCCGCTGCCCCCGTCCCCCAGATCCTCCGTAGCCTCCTCGTACGCCTTGGTGCCCTCCCCCTCGTCGATCAGCTCGATCGCCTTCTCCGTCTGCTCGGCGAGCCCCGCGTCCTTCATGGAGTCGAGGAAGCCGACGGTCGCGACGGCATCGGCGGCCTGCTGCTCGCGCCCCGGCCACTCGAAGCCGTTGAGGTTGCCGCTCCACTTGTCGCCGCCAGTGACGAGGATGAGCTCGCGCCGGTCGAGCCGGTCGTGCACGACCTCCGCGAAGGCGTCGGACTCTCCGTCGTACGCATCGCCCTGGACGATCGGCACCAGGGCCACCTTGATGGGCAGCCCGGTCTTCTTGATCTGCGCGACGAGCCGCTTCTGCCGGGCGGGCGGTACGGAGTCGGCGTACGCGGCATCGACGTACACCGGCGACTTGCGCAACGCGTCGGCGATCTTCTCGCCGGGGCTGGGGGCGCCGGGGCTGGGGGCGCCGGGGGCCTGCGCGGCAGCCGGGAGTGCGCTTCCGGTGGCGAGCAGGGCCACAAGGGCGACGGACACGACCGCGGAGGCTCGCTTCAGGTCACTGAACACCGGCGTACTCCCGTACCTGGCGGATGAGTTGAGGGATTCCCTGCCGTATCGCGGGCAGCGGCCCGGACGCCTCCTCGTACGGCACGCGCTCGGCGCGGCGGTCCGCACCCGGCAGCGTCAGCCGCAGCGTGTACGCGAGCCGCGGCTGCGCGCTCACCAGGACCCGGCACTCCGCGCACAGCGGAACGGTCCGCAGCCGCCGGTCCTCCGGCGCGTACAGGGCGTCGCGCCACCCGGTGGCCGGCCCGTGCAGCGGATTGAGCGCGCAGCAGGGCTTGTCGGCGCCGACGAGCGCGCCGCGCCCCGCCCGCGCGAGGACGATGGCGGCGGCGAGGTCGGCGGGCGTGGCGTCGTCGTCGACGTGCCCGTCGGGGTCGCGGTCGGCGAGCAGTGTGGCGGCGTCGAGGCAGTCCCAGACTCGGGCGCGGACCGCGGACTTGAGGGTGTCGGTGTCCGGGGCGAACTCCCGTCCCAGGGCGTCGAGTTCATCGCGCGCGGTACGCCGCAGGAAGTCGAGGGAGGGTGCCGGGGGCGCGCTGAAGGAGACGGTGCCGGAGGAGTCGGTGGCCGTCACGCGTGGCCGGGCCGGCAGCGCGAGACGCAGCAGCCCGAGCCCGGCGGCGACGATGCCGAAGAGAAGCCCGGCGGCGAGCGCCCCGACCAGCAGGCCGGGCCAGAAGTCACCGGAGAAGAGAGGCTGGAGGGCGTTGCTCTCGACGGGCTCGGGTTCGTCGTCCATGCCTAGGGACGAGGTCTCCGGGCTGTCGGTGCGCGGCGCCTTGTCGAGGAAGGTCATGAGCTCGCCGAGCCGCTCGCCGAGCCGGAAGTCGGAGGCGCGGCTGTCGTCGTCATCGCCGTGACGGATGGAGTCGGGCAGGTCGAAGGCGACGAGATTGGCGTCGATGCGGACGTCGTACGTGACGACGTCGATGTCACCGCCGAGCGGATCGGCGACGACGTACACGCCACGCGCGCCCGCGTCCCCGATCCGCTGCCGCACGGCTTCGACGAAGAGCTCGGGTTCGGAGCCGGATTCGTCTTCGGTGAGCTGCGGAACGACGGCGACGAAGACGGGCCCACGCTCGAACTTGCCGATCTCTGCGACGAGTTCACGCCGCTGTCGCTGATCGAGGGGCTGCGGGCTCTCCGGATCGCTGTAGATGGGCCCGTGCCGCTTCAGCCCGTCGGCGACGCGCTCGACACGGCTGCTGAGGTCGGCGGCGGTGGGCGGTGGCGCGGCGTCGGCGGTCTTCTGGTTGAAGAGGACGGCGGCACCGCCGGCGATGACGGCGGCGACGAGCAGGGCGGCGCAGGCTTCGACGCGGGGGGCGGTGAGGAGGCGGCCGCTGCTGTGTGGGATTCCGCCACCGGCAGTGCGGCGCCGCCGCCATCGACGTACGTAGGGACTCACACAAACAATCAGCAGCGGTACGCCGACGACGCCGATCCCGGTGACGAACGACTGATTGTCACGGTCGACGGGATCGATGTGCAGCTGCTCGGCTTCTTCGCCGCTGTCCCCGCCGTACTTCTTCCGGGCGGCCTCGGCCCGCTCGGCGGCCTTCTCGCTCCCTTGCGCGATGACGTCGGCGAACCGCTCGAAGCTGAGCAAGGGGCCCGCGTCGTAAGGGAGTTCGTACAGAGACACGGTGGAGGCGTCATCGGCGGGCGCACGCACTCCGAAGGCGACGGCGTCGGTGACCCCCATGTCATCGACCAGCACATAAAGTCCGTCCCGCCCGAGCCGATCATGCACGGCGGCAAGCAGCCGGTCCCCGCTGCTGCCTTGCGAGGGCAGCACGAGGACGTAGGTGGGCACCCCGGTCCGCTTGGCGAGCCTGGCGAAATCGGGGGCGGTGGAGCGGGGGATGTCGCGGGGGAGCTGGTCGGTGACGTAGACGGGGTTGTCGCGGAGGGCGTTGGCCAGGGCGGCGGGTTGGGTGGGGGCGCGGTCGTCGGCGGAGGCGGCCGGGGCGGCGAGAACGGACGCCAGCAGGAGGAGAAGCGCAAGGAGGGCGCACCTGCGGCGGCCGACACCCGGCGCACGACGACGGCTCCTGTCGCCGCCCCACGCCCGCCCCCACTCGGGCCGCCACCCGTCGCTGCCGCGAACCCCACGCCCGCGCGCGCCCACCACACCCACTGCTTCCATGGTCCCGTCGGCCCCCTCGTCCATTCGGCGCACTTTACTGTCGCGATGGGGGTGGGGCCATGGGGGTGGGGGGGACCCCCGGTGCAGACCTGCTTGATGATTCCGTACGCGGAGGAGGCCGCCAGTTGGGAATCCCACCGTTTGACGGTGCCGGGGCGGGCGAGGTCTGCGACTCTCCCAGCTGACCGGGCCGGTGCCGCACCTGGCCCGCACGCTCCGGACGACGGCAGGCACCGGGCATGTGCTGTGCAGGAGGGCGAGCGTGCTCGCCGAAGACCGACTTGTCTTCAGGATTCCGCAGCGCGGAACGTACGTCGCGCCGCCTGAGGAGGCGGAAACCGGCGCCGAGGATGGCGACGCGAGGTAGGGCCGCGGTCGGCCGCCTCGTACGCTGACACGTCAGACCAGCAAAGGCTAAGGGGACGGGGAGACAACGCATGGCCCGCTACACGGAAGCGCAGACCATCGCCCGCGGCGGATTCAGCATCAAGGTGCCGGAGACGTGGTGGGAGTTCGACGTCCGCCCGGAGTCCCGCGACGCCAGCATCCGGCAGATGATCAACGACCGCGTACGCGAACGCCCCGAGCTGGAGCCGCACCGAGGCACGTTCGAGGCGTTCCTGCGGAAGGCGTCCAAGGAGGCCTGGCAGTCCGGCGCCCTGTACTGCGGCTGTATGGCGGAGAGCTTCGGCGGCGACGTACCGATCACCGGCTCGGTCACGGTCTCCCTGGTCGGCGCCCGCACCTCGAAGGGCGACCTGCTGCCGACTGATCCGGCGGCGATCGTGGCGCAGCTCGGCGTACGCGAGGCCAAGCGCGAGGGCGACACGTACCGCAAGGTGACGACGGTCGACATCCCCGGCGTCGGCCCGGCGGCACGGACGTACGGCATCGAGGACGTCTCGGTCCCCGGCGACGACCGCACGATGCGTGTCGTACTGATGCAGACGTTCATCCCGGTGCCGGGCCAGGAGGGGAAGGTGGCACTGGTGGCGGGAAGCAGCCAGGTCCTGGACCTGGCGGAGTCGTTCTTCGACATCTTCGACGCGGTGACGTCTACGTTCCGCTTTGCCGAGTAGCTAGACCGGAAGGCCGAAACCTGTCGCTCGCCCGCCGTCGGGCCGCCTTCCCACCTCTCGTACGCGACTAGTAACTTCGCTTGTGCGTACGGGGGTTGGTGATTCGGATGCGACGGGGGTTGTGGGATGGCGGGGAATCGTCCGGCGGATTGGCATGTCCTGGACCTGGACAAGGACCCGACTCCGGGCGATCCGGACCGGGTCCGCGGCCTCGCCAAGAACCTGCATGACTTCGCCGACGACGTGTCCAAGGTGCTGCGGGACATCAAGGGGATGGCGGGCGAGGACGCCATCCTGACCTGGGCAGGGAAGACGGCGGAGTCCTTCACCGCCGAGTTCGAGGACGCGCCGGGCAAGTTGAAGAAGCTCAAGAAGAGCTACGACATGGCCGGCGACGCGATGGCGGCCTACTGGCCCGAGCTGGAGCGCGCCCAGGCGCTGGCCGACAAGGCACTGACCAAGGGCCGTGAAGCACAAGGAGACTTGTCCTCCGCCCAGTCCCGTCTCACCTCGGCCGACTCCTGGGTGGATCGGGCGGGCAAGGAAGCCGACAAGTACAAGGACGACGACGACGGCGGCGGTTCGAAGGCGGGCAAGGATGTGCCCAAGCCCGACCCCGACAAGGTCAAGGCCGCCACCCGCAACGCGACGGCCGCCGAGAAGGCCCAGTCCGACGCCAAGTCGGACGTCTCCAACGCGCAGAGCAACCTCGATGCCGCCAAGAAGATGGCGGAAGACGCCCGCAAGATGCGGGAGAACGCCGCCGGGACGGCGAAGAAGAAGCTTGAAGAGGCTTCCGACGCCGGTATCCAGAACCGCAAGTGGTGGGAGGAGGTCGGCGACTGGGTCTCCGACAACTGGGACACCATCGTCGCCGTCTGCAAAGTCGTCGTCGCCGTACTCGGCGTCATCGCCATGATCGTCGGCGGACCCATTCTCGGCGCGATCGTCCTCGTCGCCGCCCTCGTCGTCCTCGCCGACACCCTCCATAAATACGCCAACGGAGAAGCAGGCCTACTCGACGTCGCCTTCGCCGCCCTCGACTGCATCCCCGGCATGAAGGGACTCACCACTCTCGGTGGCCTCGCCAAGGGACTCAAAGGTGGCCTTGCCGCGATAAAGGGCGGAATGAAGGGCCTGGGGGCGGCAGCACGTGGACTCGGTGGTCGAGCCCGCGGGATGCTGAACGATGCCGTAGGCGGCGCGAAGAATATGTTCGAGAGCTCCAAGGACGCCTTTGGACGACTTAAGGACAAGGTCAGCAAAGGTGGCACCGACCCCGTGGATCTGGCCACCGGGAAGATGTTCCTGCCGCAGACGGACATTCTGCTCCCCGGGCTTCTTCCTCTCGGGTTCAAGCGGCGGGCCGAGTCCGGGTATCGCGCGGGCTGGTGGTTCGGACCGTCCTGGTCGTCCACGCTCGACCAGCATGTGGAGGTCGACGAGCTGGGCGTCATCTTCGTGGCCGAGGACGGACAGCTTCTCTCGTATCCCCACCCCACCGCGATCGACGATCCAGTGCTTCCAGAAGCTGGTGCTCCATGGCCGCTGCGTTCTCTTGAGGACGGTGGATACGAGGTCGTCAATCCGCTGACCGGACTGGTCCGTCGATTTGCACCGCCGGTCGACGGGACAGCGGTCATATCCCGGTTCTATGACCGGAACGACAACTCCGTCGAATTCGAGTACGACGCATTCGGCACCCCGCTTGAGATCCGGCACTCGGCGGGATACCGGCTGAAGCCGACCGTCGAGAGCGGCCGGGTCATAGCTCTGGCATTGGTGGAAGCGGGCGAGGGCGGCTCGGACGTGACAGTCCGGCGGTTCGGCTATACGGATGGCAATCTCACGGAGGTCTACAACACCTCGGACCGCCCGTTGCGCTACGAGTACGACGACCGCGCGCGCATCACCGCGTGGGTGGACCGTAACGACAGCCGCTACAGCTATGAGTACGACGCAGCGGACCGCTGTGTCGCGGAAGGCGGAGCGGGCGGCCACTTCGAGCTGGAGATCGACTACGACGGCGAGCATCCGGACTTTCCGGGGATGCGCGTCACCACTGTGACGACGGCGGACGGCGTCTCCAGCCGGCATGTCGTGAACGCGGCCTTCCAGGTCGTCGCCGAGATCGACCCGCTGGGGAACACCACCCGATACGAGTACGACGAGCGTCACCACCTCCTCGTCCAGACGGATGCTTTGGGTCGCGTGACGGCCTTTCTCAACGACGACGCGGGACGTCCTACGCGCATCACGCGGCCGGACGGCAACATGGTCGAGGCGGAGTACAACTCCCTCGGCCTGCTCACCGTGCTGCGCCTCGCGGATGGCTCCGGGATTCGGCAGGGCTTCGACGACTGCGGAAACCGGACGTACGTGACCGACCCGGCGGGTGCGACGACCACGTTCGCCTACGACGACGGCGGCCGGCTGACGTCGATCACGGACCCGGATGGCAACAGCACCGAATTCCTCTGCAATGCGGCCGGACTCCCGATCGAGGTCAGTGACCCGCTCGGCGGGCGGGTGCGGTCGCGACGAGATGCCTTCGGGCGCCTCATCCGCCTGGTGGACGCCGACGGCTCCGTAACCAGGATGTGGTGGACCGCGGAGGGCAGTCCGTCCCGCCGCATCGGGCCTTCGGGAGCCGAAGAAGCCTGGACGTATGACGACGAAGGCAACTGTCTCCTCCACACCGATGAGATGGGCGGCCAGACCCACTACGAGTACACCCACTTCGACCTGCTTGTTGCCCAGACGGGACCAGACGGCGCGCGCCAGGAGTTCGAGCATGACGCGGCGCTGCGGCTCACCAAGGTCATCGGTGCGCAGGGGCTCGCCTGGACCTATGAATACGACGAGGCCGGCCGACTGGCCGCGGAGTCGGACTTCGATGGTCGCCGAGTGGAGTACATCCATGACGCCGCAGGGAGACTCACGGCGCGCGTCAACGCGTCGGGGCAGCGCGTCACTTACGAGCGCGACATGTTGGGACGCATCGCGACGAAGGAAGCCGCCGGACGACGCACGGTCTTCGAGCATGATGCTGTCGGCCGTCTGCTTCGGGCCGAGAACGCGGACACCGCAGTCGAGTTCATGCGTGACGCCCGGGGCAGGACGCTCAAGGAGGTCTCTGGGTCCAGGGTGATGTCGTTCGTCTACGACGCGCTCGGACGTCGCATTCAGCGGATCACTCCCGTCGGAGCCGAGACCAGCTACGCCTACGACTCCGTCGGCCGCCGCACTTCCATGACCACCGCAGGCCGTACGTTCGACTTCACCCATGATGCCGTCGGGCGGGAGACGCTCCGTGTGCTCGACGGTGGTGTGCTGTCCCTCGCGCAGGCCTGGGACGAGTCCGGGCGGCTGGTGGAGCAGTCGCTCACCTCCGCGGACAACTCCCTGGTACAGCACAGGGCCTACAGCTACCGGGCCGACGGCTATCTGACGGGCATCGAGGACCGGGCCGGAGGCCCTCGCCGATTCGACGTGGACGCGGTGGGGCGCGTCACGGCAGTCCAGGCCCAGGGCTGGACGGAGGGCTACGCCTATGACTCCTCGGGCAACCAGACCCATGCGTCATGGCCCGAGGGGCATGCGGCAGGAGATGCGCAAGGAGACCGCGCGTACACGGGAGCCAGTCTCGTGCGGGCGGGACGGGTCCACTACGAGTACGACCGCGACGGACGGATCACCCTCAAGCGCCGAGTGCGGCTGTCCAGGAAGCCTGACATCTGGCGGTATCAGTGGGATGCCGAGGATCGACTCACTGAAGTCACGACGCCGGACGGCACTGTATGGCGATATCGGTACGATCCGTTCGGACGACGCATCGCCAAGCAGCGCCTCGGTGCGGACCCCGACACCGTGGTGGAAGAGACCCGCTTCGCATGGGACGGCGACACGCTCGCCGAACAGACCACGACAGCACCGGGGCTGCCGTCCCCGATCACGCTCACCTGGGACCACCGAGGTCTCCACCCGATTGCTCAGACCGAGCGACGAATCGATGCCCTGACAGCGGAAGAGGTCGACAGTCGCTTCTTCGCGATCGTCACTGATCTCGTCGGCACGCCCGTCGAGATGGTCGACGAGCAGGGAGCCATTGCATGGCGAACACGCTCGACGGTCTGGGGCAGCATCACCTGGAACTCTGATGCCACCGCGTATACCCCATTACGCTTTCCCGGCCAGTATCACGACCCGGAGACCGGTCTCCACTACAACCGGCACCGCCACTACGATCCGGACACCGGCCACTACGTCAGCCCAGACCCTCTTGGACTGACCCCCGCCCCGAACCACCGTGCCTATGTGCACAACCCGCACACCTGGGCCGATCCGCTCGGTCTGGAGGGCGACTGCGGAACGGACATCGCGCTGGGCCTGGAAAGCACCGACGACAATCCGATGGCACTCGCGGAATTCGGCATGGAACGGGGTGCGCTCACTTACCACGACTGGCCAGGCAGCGGATCGTGGCATCAGCAGCTCCGGGGCTATCTTGGAACTGATTCAAATGCGCGGATCCACTTCAACCTTGACGGGATCGACGACCCGGTGGCCTCGGCCAGGGCTGGGGACAGCGTCAATCCCGCCAATGACTTCGAGGGCCTGACCAACTGGGAACTCTCCCAGGCCCGGGACTCCCCTCACGCGTGGGACCGCATCTCTTGGTACCGAGGAGGTCAGACAGTTGCGAACCCCTTCGCCTGACGGCGGCGAGACCGGCGTACTTTTCCGTTCCACCCGCACGTTCCGGATATGGCGCTATGGGGTGGGCCACTCCCAGCTCCTGCTCCGTGCCGCCCCCGGCGGTGACGAACCGACCTGCCTGGACCTGCACTTCGAGGGAGTCGCAGCAGTTCAGCTCGGTACCCGGTATGCCGCCCCTGAGCTGCGGATGGCGACGGACGCAGAGAACGAGGCGCTCCTGAAGCTGTCGCAACTGAACACGAGAGTGCCCCACCTGGCGCTCACACTCCAGACCGCGGAGGGCATCGGCCATGTGCTGTGCAGAAAGGTCAGCGCCTTGCGGGGCGGCGCGGATCGCTTCGGCGGGACCGATGGGAGTGAGGTGCTCTGGAGCCGTCGCGCCAACGCCTAGCGGAACGTGGAGGGGGCGAAGTTGACCAGGCCAGGGAGGACCGGCTCGACCCGTAGTTCAGGGCCGAGCCGGGCTCAGTTCAGGTTCAGCGACGGTTCATGACCCGCTTGATCTTCTTGCCCCCCGCCGACTCGTCCAGCGTCTTCCACAGCTTCGACGAGCTCACCGACGTGTAGACGCCGGGCGCGCCCTGGTCGCCGCAGCCCTCGCCGTAGGAGACGACGCCTATCTGGATGGGGGCCCTGCGGCCGGGGACGTTGCGGAAGATGGGGCCGCCGCTGTCGCCCTGGCAGGAGTCCTTCGTCTCAACTCCCGCGCAGAAGTTGACCTTTGAGTCGTACTCCCCGTAGCTCGTCTTGCATTCCGCGTGCGAGAGGATCGGGACCTTTACCTCGCGGAGGCGGTCAGGGGTGTGGGGGAGTTCCGTGTCCGTGTTTCCCCAGCCCGTGACGGTCGCCTTCTGGCCGGGGCGGATCAGCGCGTCCGTGCCCTGGGTGGGGAGGGCGATCGGGCTGATTCCCTTGACCGGCTTGCTGAGTTGGATGAACGCCACGTCGTAGGCCGAGTTGCCCTTCAGGTAGCGGGGGTGGACCACTACCCCGCCCGTCGCCACGTTGCGGACCTGCCCCTGGCCGGACTTGGACAGAACCGTGCGGCCCACCGCCACCTGGAGCTTCGACGGCTTCAGCGGCTTGCCCGCCTCGTCCACCAGGCAGTGCGCCGCTGTCATCACCGTGTCCGCCGTGACCAGGCTGCCGCCGCAGAACTGGCGGTCCAGCGCGCTGCCGGCGCCCTTGTCCAGGATCGCCGCCATGAAGGGGTAGGCGTCGTTGGAGACTTCGGTGCCGCCGATGATGGCGTGTGCCGGGGTGGCCGTGGCCAGGAGGGTGAGGGACGCGGCTGCCGTCGCCGTCGCCGCCGCCGCGGACTTCATCCGGTTCATCCCGTGCTTCGCGCCGCGGTTCGTCTTGCTTGACTGACTTGAGTGAAAGGAAAGTCTCATGGGGGTTGAATTTCTCTTTCTCGGACTGAGCAGGAAACTGTGGCGCGGTGCGCCGGACTGTGAGAGGGCGTACGGCACGGGTGGGTTCACTTCGGCGATCGAGTTTTGCTGAGACCGCCAATCGGCCGTCCATCAACGGCAGATGGTCCATACCTATTGGCGACGCGAGGGGATATCGGTGAAGTACGTCAAGGCCGACTGGGATCCGGAGTTCCGGGGGTTTCTGGTCGACGCCCTCGATTACGTCGAGTCGCTTCCGGAGCTCCGGCCGCAACTGCCGCCGGGTGCTTGGGAGTACGTATCCGAAGAGGGGCACTACGACTACGCGAGCCCCACGTGCGTGAAGGATCTGGAGCTCGGCAAGATCCAGTTGCCTGTCGCCACCGCCGCCAACACTGCCACCGCCAACGCCGCCACCGCCTCCATCCGATTCCTGCCCAACCTCTGGAAGCACCCCGCCGGGCTACGGATCGAGTACACGGGCGTCACTCACTTCTCCGTCGAGTACCACCACTCGATCGACTGGATCGCCGCCATCGCCGTTCTGCTCGACGAGGTGCGGCCCGCGGGCGGCGCCGGCGAAGGCATCGTGCACGAGATCGAGTTCACCGACGCCACCATCGTGGTGCGATGTGCCGACCTTGTGGCGGTATGGGGTGTTGAGGCATGAGAGGAGGCCGGTCAACTCCGCCGGAATCGGCCCCACCGGAACCGACCGCACCCCTTCTCGCGTCATCCGTGCGGCTGGCGGGAAATCGCCCTCGGGTAATCCCGTGGGGTGGTCCATCCGTCGGCCCGTCCACCGGCCCATCCACCGGTGTTCCTCATCACCACGCCCAATCTCCCCCATTGAGCAAACGCCACCCATTCGCGTACGCACATCATTGCCTCCCTCGATGACCCCCGAGGATTCCCGGAATGCGTGGGAACCATGAAGCACGGATTGCGCGTGGATAACGATGAGGAGCGCGGGCTCCAGCGGCGTTGGCGCGTCTTGAGGGGCTTATGTGCTGCTGATACGGTGCGATGACTTGACACTGTGCCTGGGGCTGAATAGCCCGCCCGAGGCGAGCGATAGCCCACCCGAGGCGGGCGGGAGAGTCGCGAGTGTCCGAAAATGACCGAATCTTCTTGGGCGTGCGGGGAGCAGTTGCGTGAAGATCCAAGAGCGTACGGGGGCGGGCAACAGCCGTTCTGCCGCGCCGGTTCAGCCAGCGGTCGGTGAGCGCCTTCCCGCGCCGCCTCGCGAGCGCAAACCGGCACTCGCCGCCCTGGCCGTTCTGCTCATCCTCATCGGCGCCCTCGGCGCCACGGTTCTCGTGCTGCGCGCCGGTGACCGCATCGAGGTCGTGAAGGTCACGAGCGAGATCCCGGCGGGCGAGTCCGTCAGCGACGACAACGTCACCTCGGTGATGGTCGCCGACGACCCGAGCATCCACTACGTGAAGTGGGACCAGGTGGACGGGCTCAAGAAGCTCAAGGCCACCAACACCATCCCCGAGGGCGCCGTCGCCGTCGGCGAGATGTTCTCCAGCAAGAGCGGCCTTCCCGAGGGCAAGTCGGCCGTCGGCGTCTCCCTCAAGGAGGGCCAGTACCCGGCCGACGGCCTGAAGGCCGGCGACACCGTGGACGTCTACCAGGTCGGTGACTCCGCCTCCAGCGGCTCCAACGACAAGGAGACCGGCGGTTCGGCCGGTGGCGGCACCAGCGACAGCCCCATCGTCGCCGCCGCCCGCGTCAACTCCGTCGCCGACAAGAGCGACGCGACCGTCAGCACCGGCGCCCTCGGCGTCACGCTCCTGGTCGACAGCGCCGACGCCGCGGCCGTCACCCGGGCCGCGGCCGCGGGCGCGGTCTCGCTCGTCCAAGTGTCTCCCGACGGCAACTAGAGGCGAGTAGAAGAGACATGGCGCTCATTGCTCTCGCCGCGGACAAGGGGTCTCCCGGGGTCACCACCGCGGCCGTCGCTCTGGCGGCCGTCTGGCCCCGGCGCGTCCTCGTCGCGGAGACCGACCCCGCCGGCGGCGACCTGGTCTACCGCAGTGCCGCCGCGCACGGCGGACCGCTCAACCCGAACACCGGCATGCTCAGCATCGCCGCCACCGCGCGCCGCGGGCTCGTGCCCGACCAACTGTGGGACCACACCCAGCCGTTGGCCGGTGGGCTCGAAGTGCTCGTCGGGCTCGGCATCGCCGAGCAGGCCGCCGGGCTCGCCGGGCTCTGGCCCACCCTCGGGCGGGCCTTCTCGCAGCTCGCCGACTCCCCGAACGCTCCCGCCGACGTGATCGCCGACTGCGGTCGCATCAGTGGGGACACCCCTGCCGTCGAGCTGTTCCCGCAGGCCTCGCTCGTGCTGCTCGTCTCGCGCACCGAGCCCGAGGCCATCGCCCGCGTACGGGACCGTGCCGCGGCCCTCGCGGCCAAGCTGCACGGCGGATCGCGGGGTGCCGCCTCGCTGGCGACGCCGCTCATCGGCGTACTCCTCATCGCGGACCCCTCGACCTCCGCGAAGCTCGTCCACCAGGTCAACGACATGCTGATGGCCGCGCAGACCGGCGCCCGCGTCGTCGGCACGCTCGCCGACGACCCGGCGGGCGCCGACCAGCTGGCCGGGCGCAAGCGCGGCCGCCTCGACAAGTCGATGCTGATCCGCTCCGCCCGCAAGGTGACCGTCGACCTGTACCAGCAGTACGGCGCCGCGTGGGCCAACCCGACTGCTGGGGCGGGCCGATGAGCGTTCCTGTCGATCACCAGCTCGTCAAGCGGTTCCGGCAGGACGCCGGTGACCGCATCGCCGAGCAGCGTCGGCTCGACCAGGTCTCCGGTGTCACCCCCATGTCGAGCGAGGACGAGCGGCAGTACGCCCGCGCGGTCATCGCCCAGATCCTGGAGGAGTACGCCCGGACAGAGATCAACGCCGGGCGTACGCCGCTGGACGCCGAGACCGAGGAGAAGTACGCGGCCGCCGTGCACGCCGCGCTCTTCGGCGTCGGCCGGCTCCAGCCGCTCCTGGACGACCCCGAGGTCGAGAACATCGACATCAACGGGTACGACCAGGTCTTCGTCGGCTACGCCGACGGCCGCGAGGTCAAGGGTGATCCGGTCGCCGAGACCGACGAAGAACTCATCGAGCTCATCCAGGTGCTCGGCGCCTACTCGGGTCTCTCGTCCCGCCCCTTCGACTCCGCCAACCCGCAGCTCGACCTCCGGCTCCCCGACGGCTCGCGTCTGTCCGCCGTCATGGATGTCACGCGCCGCCCCGCCCTCTCCATCCGACGTGCCCGCATGGGCAAGGTCTTCATGTCGGACCTCGTAGGGAACGGGACGCTGACCCCGGAGATCGGCCACTTCCTCGCCTGCGCCGTCCGCGCCCGCAAGAACATCATGATCGCGGGTGCGACCAACGCCGGTAAGACCACGCTGCTGCGGGCCCTCGCCAACGAGATCCCGCCGCACGAGCGCCTCGTGACCGTCGAGCGCGCCCTCGAACTCGGCCTCGACCAGTTCGCCGATCTGCACCCGAACGTCGTCGCCTTCGAGGAGCGGCTGCCCAACTCCGAGGGCCAGGGCATGATCTCCATGGCCGAGCTGGTGCGCCGTTCGCTCCGTATGAACCCCTCCCGCGTCATCGTCGGTGAGGTTCTGGGCGACGAGATCGTGACCATGCTGAACGCGATGTCGCAGGGCAACGACGGCTCGCTCTCCACGATCCACGCCAACAGCTCCAGCGAGGTCTTCAACCGTATTTCGACGTACGCCCTCCAGGCCTCGGAGCGGCTGCCGATCGAGGCGAGCCAGATGCTCGTGGCCGGAGCCGTCAACTTCGTCGTCTTCATCCAGCGGCGCAACAACTACCAGACCGGCGGCAAGCTCCAGCGCATGGTGACCTCGGTCCGCGAGGTCAACGGCGTCGACGGCCGCGTCCTGTCCAGCGAGGTCTTCGCGGAGGCCCCGAACGGGCAGGTCGTCGCGCACGCGCCGATCGCCTGCATGGACGACCTGGCCGCGTTCGGCTACCGCCCCGCCGGGCAATGGGGGTGAGCACGACATGAACTCAACTGAGCTTGCGGCCGGACTCGGCTCGATGGGCGGTCTCTTCTCGCTGCCCGTCCTGTACGCACTGGGCTGCGGCGTCGCCGTCGGCGGCGGACTCGCGGTCCTCGCCATGGCGCTGCGCGGCCTGCCCGTGAAGCCGGACCACGAGAAGGCCAAGGCCAGCGAGCGGATGAGCGAGCTGATCCGCTTCGCGGGCCAGCGCGGTTCGCTCGCGGTCGGCGTCGGCCTCGTGGTGCTGCTGCTGACCCGCTGGGCGGTGGCCGGCATCGCGGCCGGCATCCTCGTCTTCTTCTGGGACAAGCTGTTCGGCGGCGCCGCCGAGGAGCGCGCGCAGATGAAGCGCGTCGAGGCGCTCGCCGCCTGGACGGAGTCCCTGCGCGACACCATCGCGGGCGCGGTCGGCCTGGAGCAGGCGATCCCCTCGTCCGCGCGGGCGGCGGCACCGGTGCTCCGGCCCCATCTGGACGCCCTGGTGGACCGGTTGCGCGCGCGTACGCCGCTGCCGGAGGCGCTGCAGGTCCTCGCGGACGAGATCGACGACGCGTCGGCCGACATCATCGTGGCCGCGCTGATCCTGAACGCGAAGCTGCGCGGCCCGGGTCTGCGGCAGGTCCTCGGCGCGCTCGCCAAGTCGGCGCGCGAAGAGGTCGACATGCGCCAGCGCGTGATGGCCCAGCGGGCGTCGACCAGGCGCTCGGTGCAGATCGTCGTCGCGGTCTCGATCGCGTTCGTGCTCGGCCTCTCCATCTTCAACCGGGACTTCGTCTCGCCGTACGGCACCGCGGTCGGCCAGCTCGTGCTCGCCTGCGTCTGCGGTCTGTTCGCGCTCGGGTTCTGGTGGCTGCGGAAGCTGTCGACTGTGGAGACGCCGGATCGGTTCCTCGTCCGCGACGAGCCCGGCGTGCAGTTCGTGCGGCCCCGCGGCCCGGTGACGGGTCCCGCCGGTGCGGGCGAGCAGGCGCCGCTGACGGGCCAGGCGGGTCCGTACGGCCAGCAGGCCCACCCGCAGCAGGCTCCGGGCCAGCCCGGCTTCTCGAATGAGGGGGTACGCCGATGAACCTGACGATGCCGATAGTGATCGGCGCGGTCATCGGCCTGGGCATCTACGCCCTCGTACGGGCGCTGATGCCGTCCAAGCGGAGTGCGGTCGCCACCGTCGCGCGGATCGACGCCATGCGGGCGCGGGGAGTGGCGTACGAATCGCATCGCTCCCCGGCTGCCGACGGCGGCAAGGAGCCGGGCCGCCTGGACTCGACGCGGGCCCGAGTGGGCGCGCGGGTCGCCGAGTTCTACCTCCAGCAGGGCTGGGAGCAGCGCTCGCTCCGGGCCGACCTGGCGGTGCTCGACCGAAGCTGGGAGAAGTTCCTGGCCACGAAGACGCTGCTGGCGGCCGTGGGTGTCTTCTTCGGGCCGTTCATGTTCGTCATCGTCTGGACGCTCGGGGTCGGCCGCAGCCCGATCATCCCCGTGTGGCTGGCGCTGATGTTCGGCGTCCTCTTCTTCTTCCTGCCCGACCTCGAGGTACGGCGCGACGCCGCGGACAAGCGGCGCGACCTGCGGCGCGTCATCGGCGCCTATCTGGACCTGGTGTCGATGAGCCTCGCGGGCGGCCGCGGTCTCCCCGAGGCCCTGATGGCGGCGGCGGAGATCTCCGACGGATGGGCGACACAACGTATCCGGAGCGCCCTGAACGATGCCCGGATCACCGGCATCAGCCAGTGGCAGGCGCTCGGCCAGCTCGGTGAGCAGCTGGGCGTCGAGGAGCTCAAGGACCTGTCGGCTTCGCTCGGTCTGGTGGCGGACGACGGAGCCAAGGTGCGGGAGTCGCTCGCCTCCCGCGCCGAGACGATGCGCCACCGCGAGATGGCCGAGATCGAAGGCAGCGCGGGCGAGAAGTCCCAGTCGATGCTCGTCGCGCAGCTGCTGCTGTGCGCCGGCTTCCTGGTCTTCCTGATCTTCCCGGCGGCGATGCGCGTGTTCCAGGTCTAGCGAACGACACGAACTTTACGGCGACGGACGGATCCGCCGGACGCAAGTGCCCGGCGACCATCCCCCCACTCCTGAGAGGACAACTCACCATGAACGGACGGAACTTCAGCACCGGTATCCCGGCTGTGGACTTCCTGGTCACCTTCCTGAAGGGCCGCGTCGAGCGTGCCCGCTCCGGCGAGCTCGACCGCGGTGCCTCCGCGGTCGAGTGGGTCATCATCTCGGCGGTCGTCGTGGCGATCGTCGGCGTGGTCGCCGCGGTCATCAACGGCGCGCTGAAGGGCGGCGCCGAGGACGTCAAGGACTGCATCGAGGGCGCCGACGCCGGCAAGACCTGCTGATCATCCAACGGTTACCGGGCAGCGAAGGCGGGGACGAGTGCGCGGGTGCGTGAAGCGATGGGTACGCCGCAGGGTGGAGGCAGCCTCCACCCGCGGTGAATCTGGCATGACCGCGATCGAGTTCGTGCTGCTCACTCCGGTCCTCTTCTTCATGATTTTCGCGACGGTGCAGTTCGCGCTGTACTTCTTCGCGGACCATGTCGCCCAGGCCGCGGCCCAGGCGGGCGCGCGCAAGGCCCGTGCGACGGCGGACGAGAACGCGGCGTGGCGGGGCGAGGCGCGGGACGTGGTCGACGACTACATCCAGCAGCTCGGCCCTCAGCTGGTCCTCGATCCGAACGTGAAGACCGTGGAGCCGAAGGCGAACACGGTCGGCGTGGAGATCACCGCGAAGGTGCCGTCCGTCTTTCCCGGCCTCAACATGACCGTGCGCGCGCGGTCCGAGGGCCCGGTGGAGCGGTTCGTGGAGGAGGGCGGCTGATGCGGGAGGTATGGGAGCGGGCCCTGGAGCGGATGCGAGCCTCGGACCGCTGTTCGGACCGTGGGCTCTCCACCATCGAGGTCGTCATCCTCGCGCCGGTGATGATCCTCTTCATCCTGATCCTGGTGGCGTTCGGGCAGCTCGTCGACGCCAGGGGAGGCGTGGACGGCGCGGCGCGTGACGCCGCGCGTGCGGGTTCGATCCAGAAGGACCGGAACACCGCCATGGCCGAGGCGAGGGCGGCGGCGGAGGCGGACCTGGAGGGCGTGTGCGTCGGCCCGGTCGGCGTCACACAGACGAGCCCCGGCTTCGAGTCCGGCACCATCTTCACGGTGGAAGTGAGCTGTCAGGTCCGGGGCCTGGGCATTCTCGGCCTCGACATGGAGACGACACTGAAGGCCAGCTTCAGCTCTTCGCTGGACCCGTACCGGAGGTCGGCGTGAGCATCGTTCCTCTTGCAGGCGTTGTACGCGACTGGGTCGCCGCCCGCCGCGAACGTCTCGACGACCGCGGCTCGGGCGCGGGCGCCGTCATCATCTTCGCCCTCGTCTTCCTCTCGCTCTCGGCCTTCGTCATCGACGGCGGCCTGTCCATCTCCAAGCGCGAACGGGCCGCCGACATCGCGGAGCAGGCCGCGCGCTATGCGGCGCAGGACCTCGACACCGAGGGCATCTACGAGGGTGCCAAGGGCGCGCCCATCAACTACGAGAACTGCGACGCGCGCGCCAAGGACTTCGCCGGCGAGATGGGCATGCGGGCCGGCGACATCGCGGCGACGCACTGCGTGACGGCCAACGCCGATCAGGTCGAGGTCGAGGTCCAGATGACGTACAGCCCCGTGTTCACCGGGATGTTCTACGGCGGGGACGTGACGGTGCGGGGACGCGCGGTCGCGGAGAACGCGGTCGGCTAGCGACGGCTCCGGCTACTCGGCCTTCCACTGGGTGGCCGTCATCACGTACGTACGGAGATTGTCGTTCTCCGCGGATTCCTTGTTGACCTTGGTGATCCACAGGTGGGTGACGGCACCTTCGCCGGACTCGATGCAGACGCCGGTGTCCTTCTTGAGCAGCGAGTCGTTCCGGATCTTGCTCAGTGGGATGGGATTGGGCAGATCCGACTTGTGCGCTGACTCCTGGCAAGCGCTCGGAGTGGGGCGCTCCTCGGTGGTGGTGCCGAAGCTGCCGCCCTTGTCGGCGAGGCGGATGCCGTTGCGGCTCAAGGGCTCCGCGCAGTCCGTGTACGTGAGGTAGGGCCCGACGTTCACGAGGTATCCCTGGTTCGTCTCGACGGCCAGATCGTTGACGTCCAGCTCGGTCACGTCGGACGGCTGGCAGATCGAATCGAGCCCGGCGTCCTTGGAGTTGGGGTAGAACTTCGGCGCGCGCAGGACGAGTGTCTTGTTCCGCTCGCTCACCTGCCACCCCGCCTCGGTCTTTGGCCCCGCAGGCTTCCCGTCGGCCCCACTGTCCGCCTCGCCGCCGCCAGGCTTGCTGCCGGCATCGGACCCGGAACCACCCTTGCCGGTGGCCGAGTTGTTCTCCTTGTCGTCCCCCATGAGCTGGTACGCGGCGACGCCCCCGCCCCCCACGGCCAGGACGCCCACGACGGCGACCGCGGCGATCAACGGCGTGCGGCGGCGCTTGCCGCCGGTCGTCGGGGTGGAGGGCGGTGCGTAGGCGGGGGCGGTCGGCGCGGCGGCGTGAAAGGCGACGCCGGGGGAGTGGGCCGGCTGCGTGGGGAGGGGAGGGGCGGCGGGCGAGCCAGGGGCCCCCGAGGCATACAGCCGCATCGTCTGCTCCTGCCGAGTGATCTGCTGCGCGACCGCCGGCGGCAGCCACCACCCCTCCTGGCGCGCGAGCCCCGAGGTACCGGCGAGCGAGGCGCAAGCGTCGATGATCTGGGCCGGGGTCGGCCTCGCCCCCGGCTCCTTGGCGAGGCAGGCGGCGACAAGACCGCGCAACTGCTCCGGGCAGGCGGAGAGATCAGGCTCGGTCGAGACGATGCGATAGAGCAGCGCGTGCGAGGCGCCGTCGCCGAACGGGTGTTGGCGGGTGGCGGCGAAGTGCGCGACCAGGCCGAGCGCGAAGACATCGAGGGCCGGGGTGACGTCACCGCCCATGGCCTGCTCGGGAGCCATGAAGGCGGGCGTGCCGAGCCGTACGTCGGTGCCGGTCAGCGCGGTGGTGTCGGCGGCGCGAGCGATGCCGAAGTCGATGACGCGAGGGCCGTCGGCGGCAAGCAGCACATTGGACGGCTTGAGATCACGGTGGATGACACCGGCGGCGTGGATGGTCTGCAAGGCCTCGGCTATGCCGGCCATGAGCTGCAGCACCGTCGGAACGGGGAGTACGCCGTGCTCGTACACGGCGGAGGAGAGGGAGGGCCCGGGGACGTAACTCACGGCGAGCCAGGGCTCGGGTCCGTCGGTGAAGCTGTCCAGTACGGGAGCGGTGTACGGCCCCTGTACGCGCCGTGCGGCGGTGACCTCTTGCGTGAACCGCTGCCGGAACTCGGGGTCTTGGGCGTACTCACGCCGGACCACCTTGAGCGCCACCGGCTGGCCGCCGCGCGTGTGCGACAGATAGACCATGCCCATCCCGCCCTCGCCCAGGCGGGCGCGCAGTCGGTATCCGGCTATCTCGCGGGCGTCGTCCGGCGCCAGCTCGTCCATGGTGGGTCCTCCCCGAATCGGTGGGGCCCATGCTACGTAAGGGGGTTGTGGGTGTTCTGGCCCCCTGTGGGGTGTGGGAAGCCTTCGGGGCGCGGGACGCCTTCGGTGGACGGCGGGGGTTCTGCTGGTCCTGGGCTTCGTTGGGTGCCGGGGCCGCCCGGCGGTGTGAGTTTGGCGGTTCCGGGGTGGGAGTCAAGGGCGCTCCCTGCGGTCGCGTCGGCTTCGCCGATTGCGCTTCGCTTAACCCTTGACTCCCACCCCTCCACCGCTAGGCGGACGGAGTCCGGGCGGCCCAGGGGCGGGGCTCTCGGGGAGGGCCGTGGGGTACTTCGGCTTGAGCGCCGGGTGCGGACTGGTTCGTTTCAGGTGCCCTCGCTTGGAGGGGTGCGCGGTTGGTCCGGGGATGGGTGCGGGTCTCGTCAAGCGGCAGCCGACCAGTTCGTTGGGGATGGCCCCGGACTCGCGCGGTGGCGGCCGAGCCGCCAATCGCCCAGAAATCCCGCCCTGCAAGCCTCTGACCGGCCATGGCGTGGGACTTTCTTGCCAACCGCCCCCCGGCACACCCTCCAGCGGCGGTCACCCCCTTCGGACTGGTCCGCAGACGCTTGACGAGACCGGCACCCATCCCCGGGTCAACCGCGCGCCCCTCGCGCGCAGGGTCACCCCCTTCGGACTGGTCCGCACCCGGCGCTCAAGCCGGATGGCCCCACGGCCCTCCCCGTGAGCCCCACCCCCTGGCCGCCCGGTCATTGGCCTTCTGCGCTGGAGGGGCGGGTGTCAAGGGTGGAGCGAAGCGGAATCGGCGCAGCCGACGCGACGAAGGAGCGCCCTTGACTCCCGGCCCGGAAGTGCCAATCTCGGGACAACCGGGCGGCCCCGGTAACCGATCGAAGGCGCAGGAGCAGAGAAGCCCCGGCGGCGTGCGGTCACGTGGGCGTGGACAGGTCGACTTCCGCCCAGATTGTCTTGCAGGGCGTCGGCCCCAGTTCCGTACCCCATCGGTCGCTCAGTGCCGCGACCAGCAGCAGACCTCTGCCCGACTCGGCGTCGGCGGCGGGTGGTTGGGGTTCATCCGGCGGGCAGCGGTCCGCTCGTGGGTCCGTCACCTCGATACGGAGCGTGGCCGCCTCGGAGAGGCTGAGCCCGAGTCGGAAGCTTCTTCCGGGTACGTGGCCGTGCAGCGCGGCGTTGTTCGCCAGCTCGGCCACGATCTGCTCCGCCGTCTCGAACGGCAGCCCCCACGAGCGGAGTTGGTCGACCGCGAGCAGCCTTGCGAGGCGGGCGCCTCTGCGCGTGGCGGACAGCAGGATCGTGAACTGACATGCAGGGGGATGGGTCGTCCGAGGGCGGACGGATTCTTGGTTCACGTCACTCAGCGTGGCCGTGCGTGCGTACCGTGAACAGCGGTGCGTGCTGTGCGTACCGAGTTTGTCCTGCGCTTGTCCCGGCTTGTCCCGGCTGTCCCGGGTGACGTCTGGGTACGAGTGCGCGTTGGGCTTGGACGGCACGTCGGAGGTGGGCGCGGTGGAGCGTAACGACGGTGTGGATGAACCTGGTTGGGACGTCGATCCCGAGGACGAGATCAGTGCGGTGGTCGAAATGGCGGGCCACCATCTCAAGCTGCGGAGGGAGGCGGCGGGCCTTCGGGTGGCGGAGTTCGGGGAGGCCATCGGGTACGGGGAGGACCTCATCCGGAAGATCGAACGCGGGGCGCGGATTCCTCGTCCCGAGTATCTGGACAAGGTGGACGAGGTGTTGGGGGCGGGCGGGCTGGTCTCCGCGATGAAGAAGGAGATGCGGGAGGCGCGGTATCCGAAGAAGGTGCGGGAGCTGGCGAAGTTGGAGGAGCGGGCGGTGGAGTTGGGGTTGTACAGCAACCACAGCATCCATGGCCTGCTGCAGACGGAGGGGTATGCGCGGGCGCTGTTCGGGATGCGCCGGCCCGCGTACTCGCAGGGAGAGGTGGAGCGCGTGGTGTCCGCGCGCATGGCTCGGCAGTCCATCTTCGAGCGTTCACCTGCTCCAGAGTTCAGCTTCGTCCAGGAAGAGGTAACGCTCCGACGCCCGCTTGGGGGGAGGATGGTATTGCGTCAGCAGCTCGAACGTCTGCTTGAGGTCGGGCAGTTGCGCAATGTCGAGATCCAGGTGATGCCGATCGACCGTGAGGAGCACGCCGGTGTGGATGGTGGGATCGAGGTGCTGAAGTTCGGGGACGGCACGGCGGTGGGGCGCTCCGAGGGTGCCTTCAACGGCCGCCCTGTGTCCGACCTGAAGCAGCTCCGTATCCTCGAACTGCGGTATGGCATCATCCGGGCCCAGGCTCTATCTCCACCTGAGTCGCTGGCCTTCATCGAGCAAGTGCTGGGAGAGACATGATCCGTAAGGCCACTGCCGGGGACACTGCCCAGCTGAACTGGTTCAAGAGCAGTTACAGCAGCGGCAGTGAAGGTGACAGCTGCGTCGAGGTAGCCCCCACCCCCACCACCATCCACCTCCGCGACTCCAAGAACCCCCATGGCCCGCGCCTGGCCTTCGCCCCCTCCGCATGGGGCGACTTCGTGACGTACGCATCCAGTAGCTAAGGGGGCGGCGCTGCCCCTTGGGGCAGTGCCCGAAGGGTCAATTTCGCCGGACTGTCCGGAAATCTAAGCTTGTTGACGATCGTGGGAACCACACGTCAACGGGAGATTTCGCTTGAACAAGAAGCTGGCAACCGCAACGCTGTGCGCGGCTCTGCTCATGGGTGTCGCGGCGCCCGCAGGGGCAGCCGAGCAGGCCCCCCGCCCCGGACCCGGTGTCTACGCCACCAACGGTGACTTCGTCCACGTCTCCTCGACCAAGCCCGCAACGGCCTCCGGCCACGGATGGTGGTTCAAGGTCAAGGGCCCCGGCACCAAGGCCAAGGTGACCATCTGGCTTCAGACGAGGAAGAAGGGCTCCAAGACGTGGCACACGGTCGCCAAGGGCTCCAAGACCGTGAAGCCGAGCAAGAAGCTCAACAAGGCGCCCAGCACCTGGCGGGCCAACGCCCGCAAGAAGTGCGCGAACCGTAAGCCGCGCGAATGGCGCAGCGTGATCGACACTGACATCATCGGCGTCGCCGACTCTCCGGAGAAGGCCGTAACCAAGGTCCGCCGCGTCAAGTGCGGCGTGTGACCGAGTCCGTCTGATCCCCTGATCCGCCGATTCGGAGTCGATGTTGACGCCTTCCTCCTCTCTCTACAGCACCCGCATCCAGGCACAGGTGGTCCATCTGGTCCTGCGTGACCTGTCCCGCCCGTTGCACGGGAACACGTACATGCGGGGAGTGCTCCCACCACAGGGCGGGGAGGAAGCCGTCTGCGTCGCCGTCGGCGCGGAGGGCGCGTGTGCGCCGGACCTGAGTGTCTACGAAGTCCCCCTGATCCAGGACGAGATTGTCATCGACGCCGGTGAGGTCCTCGGGATCGCGCGGGTCGCCCAGACCGCGGACCCCTTCTACCGGACGTTCTACCGGGACGACGAGAACGACCTGTCGCAGATGCCGTCCCTGACGCTGGACCTCCTCGACATCAGGGCGGACCCGGGGCAGCAGGAACCGGCGGCCGTCCTGCCCCCGAAGACGGCGCACTCGGCAGACAGCAGCAGGCCGATTCTGGTGGGCGTCCTCCCCCTGGCGCCCGGCCGGCATCGTCTGTACTGGTCGTACGGCGACTGGCCCGGGATCATCGCCTCGGACGTCGATACCTCCGGCGGCCCCGAAGCGCTGCGGACGGTCGCCGCGCACGCCCTGCCCGATGCGAGCGGCGCGCAGCCGTCAAAGGACCCCCACTGCTGGAGGATCGCCCCGCTCCAGGCGCTCTAGGACGAGACCGGGCGGCAGAGCAGCGGCTTCTCCAGCTCGGAGCAGGGCCGGTGGCCGTGCGCCGGGAGGCTGTCCTTGCCCGCGCCCTCCGTGAGGTAGCGGAGGAAGCCCGCCGCGATGGAGTCGGCGGGCGGCTCGCCGTACGTGTAGGCGAACTCCGTCTCCCAGTAGGGGTACGCGCCCGCGTCGGCGCCTTCCACGGTGGCGGGGTATCCGGCGATCCGTACCTGCTGGATGCCTTGGTGGGTGAGGGCGGCACCGGCCTCGCTGTGGCCGAGTGAGCCGGGGGTGGAGGCGACGGTGTCCAGGAGGGTGCCGGTGTCGCCGACCTCGCAGCGGCCGGGCTTGTCGCGCCCCATGCCCGCGCAGTCCCCTGAGGTGACCTCCAACAGCTCTTTGCCGTCGAGGACTTGGCGTACGAGGGCTGCGCGGGTGCCGGAGCCGGGATGACGGCTGACGAGGTGGATGGGGACGTCGTTCCCGTTCACCTGGGACCAGTTGGTGATGTCGCCGGAGTAGATCTGGCGTACCTGCTTGAGAGAGAGGTCCTGGACGCCCGCGTCCTTGTTGACGGCGAGGGTGAAGAGGGAGAGGGCGACGGGGCGGGGGAGAAGCTGAGGGCGTCCGTCGCCTTTGGCCCCATCGGTAAAGGCGATCCGATCTCCAAGCCCGCTGCTGCCGCTACCCCCCTTCTTCCCGGCTGCCGCGAGGGAGTCCAGCCCCGCGACGCTCCCCTTGAAGGTGTCGTCCGAGATGGGGATCTTGGCCCCCGTGCACTTCTTCACGTACCGCTTGGCGGCTTCGGCGACGGCGTCCTTGAAGGCGGTGGAGCCGGAGAGGGTGAGCGTGCCCTCGGCGCAGTCGACGGGGGCGGCCTGGGCGCGGGCGTCGTCCCTCGTGAACGAGGTGAAGGACTGCGCGGCCGCGACCAGCACGAGCAGGGCGATGAAGACCATGACGGGGCGGGAGGCGAAGGTGTGGCTCTCGGTCTTCTTGATCTGGCCGCCCCGGACGCCGCCCTTGATGCCGGCGACGACGACGGGGTCGGGGAATTCCCGACCGGCAGCGAAGTCGGGGTCGCGCTCCAGGACGGCGAGGACCTTGTAGTGGGTGCCACGGTTGAGGGGGACGCGGGGCAGCTCGATGTTGTCGTCGTTCCTGCGCAGCCCGACGGCGTTCTCGAAGCAGGGCTCCAGGTAGTCGTGGCTGGTTTCGGTGACGACCATGCCGCGGACGCGACGGCCGGGGAAGGTGATTCTGATGCCGACCTGGTCGTCGTCACGTCGTACGTAGTCGCTGGGGTCGATGTGGGTCCAGCCGCTGTTCTGGACGCGCAGCAGCACGAAGGACGGGTCGACGAGCGAGGTGCCGTTCTGCTGGAGCTGCCGCAGCACTCCGGCGTGCAGATGGGTGGCCGCGTTCTTGGCGGTGGTGTCCATCTGCACGCGGTAGCCGAGGCGTTTGCGCCCGGCGAATCCGAATTCCCACAGGGCGGCGCCCACGGGTATCGCGAGCCCGAGGGCGGCGACCACCGACTCCCAGGAGAACCCACCACTCATCGCCGAACGCCCCCCGTTGGCTGCCGCACAGTTCGCTTGGGTGGCCAAGTTACGAGGGGGGTGCCGGCGGAGCGAGGCCAACTGCGCTGACTTCAGGGGGAGTTCATCGGGGGGTTACCGGGGTTGGCCGGGGGTTCACCGGGCGTTGACGCGGGCGCGTCCGCCTAGTCCTAGTCCGCCTAGTCCCCCTTGTCGCCGCCCTTGCCACCCTTCTCGCCCTTGCCGCCCTTGTCCTTCACGCCCTCGGAGACGTCCTTGGCGAGCTTGTCGTCGAGCTTCTTGAACTCGCGGACGACGGCGTCGGACATGTCGGCGAGGGCGGTCAGCTGCTGGGTGATGTCCTCGCGCCCGTCTTCCCAGTTGGACTCGAAGTCGTCGAGCGCGTCGTACACGCCGCCGTCGCCGATGTCGTCCTTGTAGGACTCGAAGGTCTTCTTCGTGCGGTTCATCCGGTCCTTGATGGACCGCAGCCGGCTCCCGTAGTCCTCAAGATCACTGAGCGGAAGCGCGAGGTCGCTCTTGCCTTTGCCTGCCATGCTTTCGTCCCCCTCTTGGAACTACTGCCTCATGGAACTACTGAGGCGTGTGGAAGGTGAGCCCCGAGATGTCGTACTCGGCGAAGTGCTCGGGGACAAGGGTGACTTCCTCGTCCCGCCGGTCGGCACCGCAGAAGTAGCGCGGGCCCGGCGCGCGCAGGTACAGCACGTCGATGTCCTTCAAGGCGTCTTCGGTGCGGCACAGGACGGCGGGCTCGCCGCCGTTGTACATGATCAGCACCCAGCTGTGCCCGCCGAGCGGCGTCTTGCCGCAGGCGTCGAGGAAGTCCGGGTCGTCGGACGGCGGCTCATCGATCTCGGTGTGCGGAACGTCCGCCCACTGGATCCGGCTGGAGGCCCAGGGGAGCGTGTCCAGGTAGCGCTCCAGCGTGGCGGAGTACGCGGCATCGAGAATGCGGTGGTCGTGCTCGGCGAGCCATTCGCGCAGATGCTCGTGGTCGGTGTATCCCATGGCCGTCCTTTGCGGTTCCCTTGTTCCGGTGCAGGGTTGCCCTACGGGAAGTGACGCAGGACGTCCTGGTACTCCTGGTTACCGGCGCCCCTGATGATGTTTGCCCCGTACTTCCACTTGTTGCTGCGCTTGGCCCCTTCCTTGTTCCACCAGTTTACGTGGAACCCCTTGTCCGACTTCGGGTCGTAATCGATCCGCCAGCCCCGCATGCCGTCCGGGCTCTGCATTCCCGTCCAGCGGCCCTTCTCCGGACCGAGCTCCTGCTGGAACGGTATGGCGTCGTCGCCGAGACCCGCTCGCTCACGGGCATTGGCGCGTGCCTCGGCGAAACTGTCGAAGTGCGCTTCCTCCTCACGCGGCTTATTGGGGTCGGGCTCTTCGTCTTCGCCCTTCTTCTTCTTGCACTTCTGGAGACCGAGCGGATCGATCCAGAACGTTGGATTCTCTACGTAGGCGTGATGATTGGGGGCGGCATCAAGGCCCAGGGGGTCGGGGGAGACGTACCGTGCCGTTTCCGGGTCGTAGTACCGGAAATAGTTGTAGCTCCAGCCGGTCTCGGGGTCGTGGTACTGCCCCGGATAGCGCAGCGGGCAGTCGTCGGTCGATCCGCTGGAGGGGGAGGCGGGGACACCCCAGAGAGTGCCGGGCTCCTGTGTGAGGACGTCACCGTCGGCGGACACCAACTCGGTCGGTTTTCCGACCAGATCGGTGACGATGGCGTAGAAGCGCGCGGCTGTCTCACTGTCGTCCGGCGCGGCGCCCCGTTCGCTGCCCGACGCGTTGACCTGTAGGACCGGCCGGTGTGAATCGGGAGCGTATTCCCACGTCGTGACGGAGACGCCGGCCGTCTGCTCCGCGATGCGTGTGTCGTCCCAGACGAAGAGGACCTCGTCGCTCGCGACGCCGTCGGCGGACATCGCATGCTTGGAGATGCGCCTGCCGAGCGGATCGTAGGCGTAGCGCCAGCTGACGCCGTCCGGTGTGGTCACGGACAGCAGCCGGTCGTCCGCGCCCCAGTGGTAACGCCAGACGCGGGTCTGCCCGTTGAGCAGCTTGCGCCTGCGGCAGACGAGCCTGCCCTGACGGTCGTGCTGATAGGAAGTGCGTCCCGACCGCTCGATGAGAGTGCCGTTGAACTCCCGGCCGCCGGGGTCGCTCAGGCTCTCGGACTCGGCGTGCGAGAGGTTGCCTGCGGCGTCATAGGCGTACTGCTCGGACCAGTTCCCCGCGTTCACCGCCTCGACGCGGCCAGCGGCGTCGAGAGTGAAGCGGCGCCGGGTGTGCGACAGATCTCGGATCTCGGTGAGGAAGCCGTCGGCTCGATAGCCGTAGTGACGTTCCCGGAGAACACGTTCGTCACCTTCGTGCCCCAGGGTGAGGGTCTGGCTCGCCAGCTGGTCCACCGCGTTCCAGGTCTGCGAGAGGTGTACGCCGGTACCGAAGGACCGCCGGGTCTCCCGTCCGGCCTCGTCGTACGCGAAGTGGAGTGTTTCCCCGGACGCCGTGAGGGATTCGGGGCGCCCCGCAGTGTCGTACGACCATTCCGAAAGCACGCCCGACGGCAGCCGGCGGCTCGTTCTGCGGCCTGCCGCATCGTGGGTGTAGGAGACCACCCGGCCGTTGACGGACTCGGACACGACCCGGCCGAGCAGATCCCTTTCACGCTGGATCTCCGCGTCGGCGTTGACCGCCCGGACCAGTCGGCCTGCGGCGTCGTAGCCGAACGTGGTCGATTCACCCGAGTCGCAGTGCTGTCGGCTGATCCGGCCGAGCAGATCGCGCGTGAACTCAAGCCGTTCCCCGGCTCCGTTGGTACGCGCGACCAACTGGCCCGCCGAGTCGTAGGTGTAGGTGAGGTCGCGGCCGTTGAAGTCGGTCTCGGACGTCAGACGGCCCGCGGGGTCGTACCGGTAGACCCAGGTCCGACCCGCCGGATTGGTGACCTTTGTGAGCTTGAGTTCCGTGTCGTGTTCAAAGGCGAATGTCTGTCCCCTTGAATCAGTGCGCGAGGCGGAGAGATCGAAATGCGTCGACGTGTGGGTGGTCGTCTGCCCGTTGGCGTCCGTATAGGACACGAGATTCCCCTCGCCGTCCCACGACCATTGTTCCCGGACACCGGCGGATTCCTCACGCCATGCGGGCCGGCCCTCGACCGTCCATCCCATTCGGGTGACCTGCCCCAGCGGGTCGGTGACCCGGGAAATACGGCCGAAGGCGTCGCGTGCGGCCTCGGTGCGCAGGCCCTGCGGGTCGATGACCGCCTCCGGGAGGCCCGAGGCATTCGTCTCGAAGCGGCGGGTCCGGCCGTCGGCTTCGGTCGTCGACAGCAGATGTCCCTTCTCGTCGTACGAGTGGGAGATCTCGAAGCCGAGCGGGTCGGTGGTCGACAGGCGGTTGCCCCGCTCGTCGTAGGAGTAGGCCCAGGCGGCTCCGGTCGCCGTCACGATCCGGGTCGGCTGGTGCTGATCGTCGAAGACCGCGGTCGAGCTGGTTCCGTCCGGTCGTTCGATACGGGTGACGTTCCCCGCCGCGTCGTGGGAGAACCGGGTCGTCCGGCCCAGCGCGTCCGTACGGGAGAGAAGCCGGTTGAACGGGTCCCAGGTGGCCTGGCTGCGGTTCCCCAACGGGTCGGTGATCGCGGTGCGTTGGAGCAGATCGTTGTAGTGGTGGGTCGTGGTGTGCCCGAGGGAGTCGGTGTATGCGGTGGCGCGGTTCTCCGTGTCGTAGGCGATGGTGCAGCTCAGGAATCCGTTGGCACCGTCTCCCTTGATGACGCGGTGCTGCTCGTCATAGGTGAACCTGAACCAACTCCCGTTGCGGTCGGTCCAGGACGTGATGCGGTCTTCGTTGTCGTACGTGAGTCTCAGGGGAAGACCGGACTCGTTGAACACCTCGGTGAGGTGGCCGTCGTCGCTGTATCCGTACCGGATCAGACTCGTGCTCCCGGAACCGCCGTCGGTGCCGAGCAAGCGGATCTCCGATATGCGGTCCGCTTCCTCGTTCGTGTCGATGGCGAGCAGATAGCCGTCCGACCGGACGGCGACGGGAGCCCCGTCGTCGTCGCGTTCGATGACGACGCGATTGCCGTTCCGGTCCGTGACGGAGACGAGGGGGAGGGTGAACGCCTGGTCCGTCTTCATGGAACGGCCATTGGAGCTGAAGTCCCGGATCCGCCCGGTTCGGGGATCGGTGATGCGCAGTGGTGCTCCAGGCGTGCCGTCCCACAGCAGAGGCCAGCGCGGCCCTTCGTGCGGCATGACGGCGACACCCGGTTGCGGCGGTGGATACGTGAGCAGCATGCCGTCCTCGCTGGCGAAGACGGCTCCCTGATCGTCGAGTTCGAGGCGTTCGTCCAGCGTTGAGGCCCAGGACTCCCCGAACCACCTGCCCCAGCGATACGTGGACAGATGCGTACGCCTGAGGACCACCGGCAAGAGGCCGGGCAGCTCGACGTCGGTCTCCTCCATCAGCATCTCGCCCGAGATCATGTCGATCGGGTCGCCACCCTTGCAACGGGTCTCGGCGGTCTTGCTCTTGGCGACGGCGTCGTCCGCCCCCTTGCGCAGCCCGCCCTTGCCCAGGCCCTTGATGCCGTTCTTGAGGCCCTTCATGCCCTTGGCGAGTCCGCGGAGGGAGGTGAGGCCTTTCATGCCGGGGATGCAGTCGAGCGCGGCGAAGGCGACGTCGAGGAGGCCTGCTTCTCCGTTGGCGTATTTATGGAGGGTGTCGGCGAGGACGACGAGCGCGGCGACGAGGACGATGGCGCCGAGGATGGGTCCGCCGACGATCATGGCGATGACGCCGAGTACGGCGACGACGACTTTGCAGACGGCGACGATGGTGTCCCAGTTGTCGGAGACCCAGTCGCCGACCTCCTCCCACCACTTCCGGTTCTGGATACCGGCGTCGGAAGCCTCTTCGAGCTTCTTCTTCGCCGTCCCGGCAGCGTTCTCCCGCATCTTGCGGGCGTCCTCGGCCATCTTCTTCGCCGCGTCGAGATTGCCCTGGGCCGAAGACACGTCCGACTTCGCCTCGGTCTGGGCCTTCTCGGCGGCCGTCGCGTTGCGGGTGGCGGCCTTGACCTTGTCGGGGTCGGGCTTGGGTACGTCCTTGCCCGCCTTCGAACCGCCGTCGTCGTCGTCCTTGTACTTGTCGGCTTCCTTGCCCGCCCGATCCACCCAGGAGTCGGCGGAGGTGAGACGGGTCTGCGCGGAGGACAAGTCCCCTTGCGCTTCACGGCCCTTGGCCAGCGCCTTGTCGGCCAGCGCCTGGGCGCGCTCCAGCTCGGGCCAGTAGGCCGCCATCGCGTCGCCGGCCATGTCGTAGCTCTTCTTGAGCTTCTTCAGCTTGCCGGGGGCGTCCTCGAACTCGGCGGTGAAGGACTCCGCCGTCTTGCCCGCCCAGGTCAGGATGGCGTCCTCGCCCGCCATCCCCTTGATGTCCCGGAGGACCTTCGACACGTCGTCGGCGAAGTCGTGCAGGTTCTTGGCGAGGCTGCGGACCCGGTCCGGATCGCCCGGAGTCGGGTCCTTGTCCAGGTCCAGGACATGCCAATCCGCCGGACGATTCCCCGCCATCCCACAACCCCCGTGACAGCCCTACAACTTGCGATGGAACGTATGCGTGAACTGATCAGCGATTGATCGACTGGATCTCCTGGACATTCATGTCCTGGGTCGTCTCGAAGGTGCCGTCGGGCAGGTCATCGCCCGTGTTCTGGGAGCCTTCCCACGAGATCTCCCACGTCACGGACGCCTTCAGCTGGAACGGCTTTCCGTTCGTGGCGCGGAGGTAGTTGATGCCGCACGGGGGGTCCTGCTTGGACTTGCCCTTCGTGTACGGCGTACCGATGCTGCCGTCCTCGTTGATCTTGCACTCGCCCGACGCGGGGAACGTCTCCGCGTCCGGGGTGCCGGGCTCCAGGTGGAGGCTCTTCGGCTTGGCCGTCGTCTCCGCCCACAGCGGGGTGTTCGGGAGTTCGGCGCGGACCGAGACCTCCTTGAACGTGCCCTTGTCCAGCCAGACCCAAGTGGGCAGATTCACCGTCGACTTGGCCTCGGGCTTCAGCTCGACCTCGGTGTCGGGGACCTTCACCTTGTCGTACGCGTACTCGGCGAGCATCTTGGGCGTCGGGGCGTTCGGGTCGTCCGGGATCTCACCGGCGTCCACCCAGAACATGATGCGGCCGCAGTCCCACGACTTGGGGTCGGAGGAGTCGGGCGCGACGCCGCGCCAGAAGCGGCCGTCCTTGCCCTCGTTGTAGTCCTTGTAGCCCTCGGCCGAGCTGTTCGTCGGCGCGTTCAGGTCGAAGTTGTCCGCCGGTTTGCCGTCGCGGTAGTGGTCCGTCCACAGGCCCTTGCCGAACCACGACTCGTGGATGCCGACGTCGCCGCCGCCGTCCTTGTCCACGAACTCCTTGAGCTCCTTGGACGTGAACGCGGGCTCGTACCAGCAGGCCGGGGGCTCCCAATTGGGGTCGATGGGGGCGAGGTTGCCCTTCTTGCCGCCTCCGTTGCCGCCCTTGGGGTACGACAGCTTGATCGAGGAGGTGCCGGCCGAGAGCTCGTTGCCGTTGACGCCACCACCGTTGTCGGCCGGGGGATTCGTGGGCTGGGGCGTGGTGTTGTCGCCGGGGCCCGCGGCGTGGGCCGAACCCGCGGACCAGAGCACCGCCGACGCGGCCAACGCGGCCGACCAGCGCAGAGTGTGTCGTATCGGTGTCATCGCCTGCACTCCTTCACTCGACCCTCCACCTCGATCTGGAGCACCTTCCAGATCTTCTCCGAGCCCTGGGGCTGCTTCATCAGGAGACGGAACTCCTGGTAGTCCTCCAGGCTCGGCTTCGTGTACCTGACCTTCTTGGTGTCGACGTTCTTGCCGTAGAACTTGCTCTGGTCCCGGCACATGGTGACGAGCACACCGGCCGTGCCGACCTTGTCCGTCTTGCTCCGGTAGTAGCTGTCAGTCCCGGTGGCGGTCCATTTGTCGTCCACCCACATCGTGATCTGCTTCTTGGCGTACGTGGCGGCGTTGCCCAAGGAGTAGTACTGGTACGCCGGGTCCTTCGGGTCCTGGGCCGTGATGCCGTGGTTCAGGGCGCGGATGTAGTTCCTGGCGTTCTCGAGTGCCGCCCGCTGACGCTTGTCGGAGGGGTTCGTGCCGTCGAACTCGACCTTCAGGTCGCCCGGCAGGGCGAGGTCGGGCTGGCCCGGCGGGGTCTTCGACGCCGAAGGCGACGCCTTGTCCGAGCCGCCCCCCGCCCCCTCGATCTTGTCCGAGGACGAACCGTCCCCACCGCCCCCACAAGCGCTCAGCAGAAGCGTCGCGCTCGCCACCAGCGCGGTCACGATGGGCAGGGTGCGACGGGCCACGATTGCAGTCCCCCAGAGGTCGTATATGTGCAGGCGAGAATGGAGTCGAACGAAGTTATCAGGCGTGGGTTACCGGTACTGGTGCGCTGTGTGAAGGCTCTCGCGTTCCGCGTGATGACGGAAGCGAACGGTCCCCGGCGGTCCCCAAGTGCTACGCGGGCGCAGCGAATCCGTGCCGGAACTGTGACGGGAGATGTCCCGCCCGGTCAGTGCCGGGCAAGCGTGCGTCACAACTGGGCAGAGCGAGCTGCGCTTAAGGGGCAACTCGTGCGCAAACCGGCACCTCCGGTAGCCGCTGCCCCTGTCTGACCATCGGTCGCTTCCGTACCATCGCCTAAGTACGCTCAAACGCTCAGCTCGCGACCCGCGACCTCGACCCACTCCCTCCCAAGCAGAGGACACCAGGACTCCCGCCATGGCGCGCACCACTTCACGTTCGACGGGCGGCCCGTCGGCTCCACGGAATCGGACGCCGCAGCCCTTGCCCCGGCGTCGCCGTACCTTCGGGGACTTCGTCAAGGCGTTCCTCGCCTTCGTCGCCCTTGTCGCGCTCGTCGTCGGCGTGCCCGGAGCTCTCGCGTACGCCGTGGGGTGGCCGCTGCCGGGCGGGGCGCCCTCGCTGGACTGGCTGCAGCAGGAGATCACGGTCGGGACGTTCATCAACGTACTGACCGTCGTGGTCTGGCTCGCGTGGGCCCAGTTCACCGCCTGTGTGCTGGTGGAAGTGAAGGCCGCGCTCTCCGGGGTCGGGATGCCCAACCGCATTCCCGGTGCCGGGGGGAGTCAGCTGCTCGCGCGGCAGCTCGTCGCCGCCCTGCTGCTCGTCGGCGCCACCGCCGCCAGCTTCGCGCCCGGGCTCTCGCAGTTCGGGCAGTCGCTGGAGGGCAATCAGAAGCCCGCCTCCGCCGCCTCCGCCCAGCAGACCCCCGGCGGTCTCTTCGGGCAGGACCAGGCCGGCAGCGCCGCCAGTGCCGTCGCCGAACAGGCCGAGCAGGCCGCCGCGCACGCCGACGCGGGCGGGGGGAACAAGAAGGACGGGGACACGAAGTACTACCGGATCCAGCCTCCCGAGGGGCGTCACCACGACTCCCTCTGGGAGATCGCCGAGCGGCACCTCGGCGACGGGCGCCGGTACAAGGAGATCTACCAGCTCAACAAGGACCGGGAGCAGCCGGACGGGTCCCGGCTGTCGGAGGCCAGCCTCATCCGGCCCGGCTGGATCATGGAGATGCCCGCGGACGCGCACGGCGGCGAGCTCGTCGAGATGCCCGACGAGGCGCCGAAGATCTCGCAGGACGTGAAGGAGCAGATCTCCGACTACGCCAAGTCCGGCGACCACAAGGAGGGCGGCGGCGCCCAGGAACAGGGCGGCGGGCAGCAGGGCGGTGGGTCCGTCGACCGCGACACCGCGCACATCGTTCTTCCCGAGCAGCGGCCCGGCGGGGCGGGCTCCGGCGAGAAGGGCAGCGGGCACCAGACGCCCGTCGCCACCCCCGCCGGCGAATCCGAAGGCTTCTCCTTCGGGCTCCCCGAAGCGCTCCTCGGCGCGCCCCTCCTCGCCGCCGGACTCCTCGGCGCGCTCGGCCGTCGGCGCAGGCACGCCCTGTGGCAGTCGGCCATGGGCGCCGTCGGCGGACGCCGCGGCATGGAGCCGCCGACGCCGACCGGTGGTGCGGCCGACGCGCAGGACGCGCTTCTCGTGGGCGCCGACCCCGAAGGCGTACGACTGCTCGACCTTTCGCTGCGCGGGCTCTCGGCCTCGCTCGCCGAGGAGTCCCGCGCCCTGCCGACCGTGTACGCGGCCTGGCTCAGCAACGGCGATCTGCACCTCCAGCTCGCCCAGCCCGCCGGGCGGCCGCCCGCGCCGTGGCAGCTCGGGCAGGACCAGACGTTCTGGATGCTGGCCCGCACCGACGCCGAGCAGTACGAGGACGTGGACACCGCCGCGCCGTATCCGGGGCTCGTCAGCCTCGGCACTCTCGACGACTCACGGCTGCTGCTGAATCTTGAGGCCGTGCCCGGTGTCGTCTCGCTGAGCGGCCGCGAGGCCGACCGGGCCGCCGTGTTCGCCTCCGTCGCCGCCGAGCTGGCCACCAACGGCTGGTCGGACCGCATGACCATCACGCTCGTCGGCTTCGGCCAGGACCTGACGCCGCTCGCGCCCAACCGCCTGCGCCACCTGGACGACATCGAGGCGCTCATCGAGACCATGGAGGCGGAGACGCGGCAGCGGCGCGGCGCGCTGGGTGCCGCCGGGCACGACTCCGTCCTCACGGGCCGCACCGGGCCCGCCCAGCACACCCGCTGGGCGCCGCACCTGGTGCTGCTCGCCGCCGAGCCGACCGGCGACGACGCCGTGAAGCTCGCCGAACTGGCCGCAGACGCCGGCCGGTTGGGCATCGGCTACCTGGTCGGCACGGAGTCCGGCGATCTGCCGGGTGCCGCCTGGGAGATGGAGATCACCCGCCAGGGCAAGCTCCTCGCCCCGCTGCTCGGGCTCGAACTGGAGGCGCAGACGCTGCCCGAGGCCACGCAGCGCGCGGTCGTCGAGCTGTTCGTCGACGCCGACCCCGGGGAGGACGCCGCGGGTTCCGGCTCCGGTCGTACGGCGACGGCTCCGCCGTTCCTCGTCGACGTCACGGAGCAGGGGCGGCCCGCGGTCTACGCCCGCCTCGTCGGGACGTACGAGATCATCGGCCTCGACACGCCGGACGGCGACCGCAGCCCGCTGATGCACGAGGCGCTCGCGCTGCTCCTGCTGCACCGCGAGGGCGTGCACCCGCGGGTGCTGTCCTCCGCGCTGTGGCCGCGCGGCGTCACCGAGGACGTACGGGACGCGCTCGTCGACCGGCTGCGCGAGTGGCTCGGCACCGAGCCCGACGGTTCGCCGCGGCTGCGCGCCGACCAGAGCGGGCGGCTCACGCTCGCCAAGTCCGTCGTCTCCGACCTGGACGTACTGAGGTCGCTGTATCACGAGGCGACGCAGGGGCGCGGGGCCAACAACCGTGCCGTACGCGGGCGGATGCTCACCGACGCGCTGGTGCTCGTGCGGGGGCCGCTGCTCGCGGACCGGCCGCAGGGGCGCTACGGCTGGCTCACGCACGAGATCATCGACGCCCAGCTGCCGCTGCTCGTCGCGGACATCGGGCTCGCGCTCTCCGAGTTCCACCTGGAGAAGGGCCGCGCGGAGAAGGCCATCGAGGCGCTGAACGCCGCGCTGAACTCGGCGCCGGGCGACGAGCGGCTCTGGAACGAGCTGCTCCGGGCCACGCACGCGCTGGACGACCCGGCCCGCCTCCAGCAGGTGGCCGCGGACCTCGTCGCCCGCAGCGGTGCGCGCGGCGTGCCGCCCCGGACGGAGGCGCTCCTTGACGAGCTGCTGCCCGCCTGGCGCAACGGGCTCTCCGCGGTCGGCTGACGGGGAGCGGGAACTTGCTGCTGATCCTCACCGGGGGCGCCCTTCTCTGGGGCGCCCTCGTCGGGCTTCTCGTCCCCCGTGCCGCCTACCGCCTCTCCGTCGCACCCGACGAGGAGTGGCGGGAGGCGTGCCCCGAGGGGCATGAGATCAAGGGCTGGGCCGGGCTCGCCCGGTGCGGTGCGAAGGGCGACCGCTACGGTCCCCGGAGCGCCGCGCTTGCCGTGGCCACCGCTCTCGTCTGCGCCGCCCTCGCCGCCGCTACGGGCCCGCGGCCCGAGATCGGCGTCTGGCTGCTCCTCGCCCCCTTCGGGGTCCTCCTCACCGTCGTCGACTTCACCGTCCACCGGCTGCCGGACGTCCTCACGCTGCCGCTCGCCGCAGCGGCCCTCGCGCTGCTCGGCGGGGCCGCGCTGCTGCCGGAGCACGGCGGCTCGTGGCTGCACGCGCTGTACGGCGCGCTGGCGCTCGGCGGCGGCTATTTCGTGCTGTTCCTGATCTCCCCGAACGGCATGGGCTTCGGCGACGTGAAGCTGGCGCTGAGCCTGGGGGCCGTACTCGGCTGGTACGGCTGGGGCGTGCTCCTGCTCGGCACCTTCGCCGGTTTCGTCCTCGCCTCCCTCTACGGAGGGGCCCTCGTCGTCGCCCGCCGCGCCGGTCGCAAGACGGCGATCCCGTTCGGCCCGTTCCTGGTCGGCGGGGCGTTCGTGGGGCTCTTGATCGGGGCGTACGCCGCCTGACGTCGGGTGGCCGAAAGGGCTGGCGTACGCTGGATCAGTCCGTCCGCAACCCTTACGAAAGGGACCCCCGGTGACCGAGAAGGCCGACCTCACCTCTGTTGATGTCACAGCCGTCCTCGACCGTGCCGCCGCCGGTGGGCGGATCACCCCGGAAGAGGCCCTCGACCTCTACCGCGACGCCCCGCTGCACGCGCTCGGCTCCGCCGCCGACGCGGTGCGCCGTCGCCGTTACGCCGGGACCGAGCACATCGCGACGTACATCATCGAGCGGAACATCAACTACACGAACGTCTGCGTGACGGCGTGCAAGTTCTGCGCCTTCTACGCCGCCCCGAAGGACACCAAGAAGGGCTGGAGCCGCGACCTCGACGACATCCTGCGCCGCTGCGCGGAGACCGTCGAGCTGGGCGGCACCCAGATCATGTTCCAGGGCGGGCACCACCCGGACTACGGCGTCGAGTACTACGAGAAGCACTTCGCCGCCATCAAGAAGGACTTCCCGCAGCTCGTCATCCACTCCCTCGGGGCCTCCGAGGTCGAGCACATGGCGCGGATCTCCAAGGTGTCGGTCGAGGAGGCCATCCAGCGGATCCACGCCGCCGGGCTCGACTCCTTCGCCGGTGCCGGCGCCGAGCTGCTCCCCGCCCGGCCGCGCAAGGCCATCGCCCCGCTCAAGGAGAGCGGCGAGCGCTGGCTGGAGATCATGGAGATCTCCCACAACCTGGGCGTGGAATCGACCTCGACCATGCTCATGGGTACGGGCGAGACCAACGCCGAGCGCATCGAGCACCTGCGGATGATCCGCGACGTACAGGACCGGACCGGGGGCTTCCGGGCCTTCATCCCGTACACGTACCAGCCCGAGAACAACCACCTCAAGGGCCGGACGCAGGCCAGCATCTTCGAGTACATCCGCATGATCGCGATCTCGCGGATCTTCCTCGACAACGTCGCGCACATCCAGGGCTCCTGGCTGACCACCGGCAAGGAGGCGGGCCAGCTCACCCTGCACTACGGCGCGGACGACCTCGGCTCGGTGATGCTGGAGGAGAACGTGGTCTCGTCGGCCGGTGCCAAGCACCGCAACAACCTGCGCGACATGATCGACATGATCCGCAGCGCCGACCGCGTCCCGGCCCAGCGCGCCACGACGTACGAGCACCTCGTCGTGCACGACGACCCGGCGAACGACCCGACCGACGACCGCGTCGCCTCGCACATCTCGTCCACGGCCATCGAGGGCGGTACGGCCCACCCCGAGCTGAAGCTCCTCGCCTCCAACTGATCCAACTGATCCGGCTGAGCCAACTGGGGCTGTCTTGCGCACACTTCACTTCGCCGAGGCGTCCCCGGAGGCGGCGGTCCTGGTCGACGGGGCGAGCGTCGCCGCCGTCGGTCCGTACGAGGAACTGGCGGCGGCGGAACCTTCGGTACGCGTCCGCCGCTGGCCCGGCATCCTCACGCCGGGCCTGCTGAACCCGTACGGACCCGAACTCCTCGAAGCGACGTACCACCCCGACCCGCGCGAGGCCGACGCCCTCGGCACCGAGCCGATCGGCGGTGAGCGGGCCGCCGCGATCTTCCGCGCCGACCCGTCCCGCCTGGGCGCCAGCGCGCGGCGCGGCGTCCAGCGGCTCTTCGCGCACGGCACGGTGGCGGTGGCGGGCGAGCTGCGGGCCCGCCCGGTCCTCGACGCGGTCAGAAGGGCGGGTCTGGCGGTCGGCCAACGCCCGCCCCGGCTTCCGGGCCCGCCGTCCCTCTCGCCGACCCCGCTGGTGCTGCTGCCGCCCCTGACGGCGGGCGGGCCGGCGCGGTTCGCGGTCTTCGATGTGGCGGACCGGGGGGAGCTGGTGCGACGGGGGGCATCGACGTGCGTGGCAACGGTGCTCGAGGGGCGCCTGGTGTTCCGCCGCCGGTGAGGGCAGGCGCCCCGTAAGGGGCGCGGGGAACTGCGCGAGCAACCACAAACGGACCCGCACTCGCCAAAGATCCGCGACACGGCAGACGCAGACGCGCCCGAAGGTAAAGAGGACCGGCCTGACACAATGGGCCGGGTGACCCGAGCCTCCTTGGACAAGCAGCCGCACGAAGTCGCCTCGATGTTCGACGACGTCGCGGAACGGTACGACCTGACCAACGACGTGCTGTCGCTCGGCCAGGCCCGGCTGTGGCGCAAGGAGGTCGCGAAGGCCGTCGACGCGCGCCCCGCGCAGAAGGTGCTCGACCTCGCGGCGGGCACCGCCACCTCCTCGCAGCCCTTCGCCCGAGCGGGAGCGTACGTTGTGCCCTGCGACTTCTCGCTCGGCATGCTGCAGGTCGGCAAGGCCCGCCACCCCTGGATGCCGTTCACGGCGGGGGACGCGACGAAGCTGCCCTTCAAGGACGACACGTTCGACGCCGTGACGATCTCCTTCGGGCTGCGCAACGTACAGGAGACGGACCAGGCGCTGCGCGAGATGTACCGCGTGACGAAGCCGGGCGGCCGGGTCGTCATCTGCGAGTTCTCGCACGCGACTTGGGGGCCGTTCCGCACGGTCTACGAGGAGTACCTGATGCGGGCGCTGCCGCCGGTGGCGCGGGCCGTCTCGTCCAACCCCGACGCGTACGTCTATCTCGCGGAGTCCATCCGCTCCTGGCCGGACCAGCCGGCCCTCGCCGCACGGCTGAAGGACGCGGGCTGGTCGAAGGTGGCGTGGCGGAACCTGACGGGCGGCGTGGTGGCGCTGCACAGGGGGTTCAAGGCGTAGCCACGCGGTCCCGTTTCAACGGGACCACGCGGGCCCGTTTTAACGGGAGTTGACGGGAACCGGCCACGGGGCAAGATGTGTCCGTTGTTAAGACTCCGTCAGAGCCTCGGACGCTGCGAGCTCGGTCGACGGGTCGGTCGGTTCGTCTTGTCATCTCCCCAATGACGGAGCATTCCCATGGCGTCGCACTGCCCGCACTGCGGGTCACCCATCCCTGATGAGGCCCGCTTCTGCATGAAATGCGGGAAGGAGCGGCCGCGGGACACGTCCGTGGACGCGGGGCCGGGCGCGCCGCCGGACGCGGAGCTGGGTGCTCCCACGGGCGTGGGTGCCGAGGCGTCTGCCGCCGAGTCCGTGGGGGTGCCCGCCGCTGAGCCTGTGGGGGTGCCCGCCGCGCCTGCATCGCCGCCTCCTCCTGCGTACGTTCCCGGGGGCGCCGCCCCTGGAGTTCCCGGCGCTCCTTCCCCCACCGGCGCCTTCTTCGGCCGCGTCTTCCGCGGCGACTGGGCCGGTTCCGCGCAGGCCGCGCTCTGGCCCATCGGGCTCGTGCTCGTGGCGGCGGTCGCGATGGCCGTGCCCTCCTACGGGCAGGAGGACAGCGGGGAAGTCGTCGTCGGGTTCAGCGACCGGCTGCGGATCGCGCTCGCGCTGCTGCTCCAGGCCGTCGGCGGCGGCTTCGAGATCTCCGGGGGCGAGCGTCAGGAGTCGGTGTTCGGCGGGAGTTCCGGCGGTGACGTCGCCTTCGACGGCAGCGCCACGCTGAGCCTGATCCCGCTGACCGCCACCGCCCTGTGGATCGGGGCCCTCTTCATCGGCGTACGCATCCTGCGCAACCGTGTCCTCGTACGCGGCGGAGGCCACGGCGGCGGCACGGCCGGGCTCGAAGCGGCCGTGCGGGTCAGCCTGTTGGTGACCGCGGCGATCCTCGTGCTCAGCCTCTTCGCGCAGCCCGAGATCCAGGGCGTCGAGATCTCCTCGTCGCCGGTGCTCGCCGCGCTCGGCGCGCTGATCCTCGCGCTCGCCGTCTCCTGCGGGGTGCTGCAACGGCACGACCTGGGCCAGTGGCTGGCCGCGCGGCCCGGCTGGCAGACGGCGTTCCGGGCCACCGGCACCGCGCTGCGCGCGCTCGGCATCGTGCTCGTGCTCTGCTCCGTCGTCGCGTTCATCAGCCTCACCCAGATCGACGACCTCGCCGAATTCGCCGACCTCGACGACACCGACGTGTCCCCGCTCCTTGTCGCGCTGCTCGTGCTGCCGAACCTCGGTGCCGCGCTGCTCGGCCTCGGCTGGGGCGCGCCGCTTGAGGCGTCGGTGCAGGGCAGCAGTTCGATGTACGGCGGCGGGTCCGAGGGCGCTTCGTTCGGGCTCTCCGAGCTGGGCGATGTCACCAACTCCTGGGCGGTGGTGGGTGCGTTGGTGCTCGGCCTCGTCTGTGCGCTGACCCTCGGCATCCTCGCCGCGCGCCGCTCCGCGCACCGGGGGGAGCAACTCCTCGCCGCCGGTGTCTTCTTCGTGCTCTTCCTGCTGCTCGCCGGGCTCGGCGGCTTCGGGATCGAGGCGACCGGCAGCGCGTCGGCGGAGTTCGGCGGCGGTGGCATGGGCGGCTCGGGCAACGGCAGCTTCGAGGCGGGCGTGAGCGTGCCGGACGCGCTGCTGTTCGGGCTGCTGTGGATCGCGGGGGCGGCGGTGGTCGCGCCGTTCCTGTTGCTGCTGCTGGGGCAGCCCGCGGGGGGCGTCGCGGCGCCGGTGCTGCCGATGCCGCCGATGCCCGGTACGCCGGCCGGGGCGCCGGGAGCGGCTACTGGCGTGCCGACTGGTCTGCCGACTGCCGCTCCGGAGGCGGGAGTTGCTCTGGCCGCGCCGCCTGCCACACCCCCTGCCGGCACACCCGCAGCCCCGCCCGCGGCCACCCCTGCCCAAACCCCCGCGGCCACCCCCGCCCAAACCCCCGCAGCCGCAGGCCCCGTATACGACCCCCACACCTTCCACCTCGGTCACCAGCAGCCCTCCAAGCCCCGCCGCCGCACCGGCCTCTGGGTCGGTACGCTCGCCGCCGCCTTCCTCATCGGCAGTGGCGCCGCCGCCGGCGTGCTGCTCTGGCAGGACAAGGGGGACGGCAAGGCCGACAACGCGGACAAGAACGAGAAGCCCTCCGTCAGCCGCTCCGAGGACCCCGCCCAGTCGCCGGACCCGAGCCCCACCCCCACCACCGAGGACCCGGCTCAGAGCCCCACGCCGGTGGACGACGGCGGCGCCCAGGTGCCCGCCGGATCAGAGCTCGTCAGCGATGTCAGCGGCTTCGAGTTCGCCGTGCCCGAGGGCTGGACCCGGCAGGGCGAGGACCGGCCGGGGCAGATCGTGTACGCGGGGTCGACCGGGCGGGAGGAGTTCCTCGTCGGCGTCGTGCCGAACGCCACCTACACCTCGTACGAGAACTTCACGACGATCGAGAAGGACGCCGAGAAGGACCCGGAGAAGTCGGACTACGAGCGGATCCGCCTGGAGTCGAACACCTTCCAGGGGCGCGACGGCGCGATCTGGGAGTACACCTACACCGACACGGCGGGCCGCGAGATCCATGCCCTGAACCAGAGTTACGTCGCCGACAACGGCACCGAGTACGCCATCCAGCTCTCCTGGCGCGCGGACTTCTGGCCGGAGGGCGAGGGCGCGAAGATCCACCGGATCGCCCTGGAGCACTGGCGGATCAACGGCTGACGGGCCCCGGCTCGTCCAGTTCCCGGAGCAGTCCGCCGTCCGGCGGGGCGGGGCGGCGCGGTTCACGGACTCCCGCGCCGCCGTCGCCCTCGTCGGGACCGAGCTCGAACCAGACGGTGACGACGGCGTCGCGCGGGATCCAGGTGCCGGGGAGCGGGTACTGCCGCACCACGTAGTCGGTGACGGCGAGCCGGAAGTCCGGCAGCTCCGGCGCCACGAGCAGCACACCGTGCCGCGCGGCCGTCTCGCGCGCGTCGGCGGCCATGAGCCCGACGAGCCGCGGTACGCGCACTTCGGGAGGACTGGGTGTGTCCGACGGCATGGCTGTCACTCCCCCCAGTGGTACGCGCCCCGTGGCATCCCCAGCGAAGCACTCGGCGGGCTAAAGAACCAGCCCGAAGCGATGCCCCTGCCGCGCACCCCCCGAGAGCGAATACGTCTCCTCCAGCCGCATCCCCAGGCGCCGCGTCACCGCCACGGACCGCTCATTGCGTACGTCGACCATGGCCACGACATCCGCTATCCCCGCGGCCCGCACCCGGTCCAGGGTCTCCCGCGCCGCGGCCGTCGCGTACCCCTTCCCCCAAGCGGCGCGGCCAAGGCGCCAGCCGATCTCGATCTTTCCCTTCGGACCCCACTCGTGCGGCCACGGCTGCGCCCCGACAAAGCCCAGTGGCTCGCCCTCCGCGTCGAGCAACGTCCAGAAGCAGAAGCCCAGTTCGGCGTCGTGTCTGCGCTGCCGGGCGGTCAGCTCCTCGTACACGGACAGCTCGGCCGACACACCGCCGTGGAACTCCATCACGTCCGGGTCGTCGAACAGCCGGTGCCAGACGAAGGCGTCCTCGTGGGTCGGGACCCGCAGCTGTACGGCGGGCAGGGTCTTCGTCGGCGGTGCCTGCTTTGTCACGGGTGGCCCTTCGGCTGATGGATCAGTACCGCTGCATAGACTGCCCATATCCCGTGCCCGCCGGCACACAGATTTCGAGCCTTGGGGAGAACCCGCCGTGACCGAGCCCCAGCCCCTCACCGAACACACCGCTGATGTGATCGTCGTCGGGGCCGGGCCAGCCGGCTCCACGACGGCGTACTACCTCGCGAAGGCCGGCCTGGACGTACTTCTTCTTGAGAAGACCGCGTTCCCAAGGGAAAAGGTCTGCGGCGACGGTCTGACGCCGCGCGCCACGAAACAGCTGGTGTCCATGGGGATCGACATCTCCGAAGAGGCCGGCTGGCTGCGGAACAAGGGCCTGCGCATCATCGGCGGCGGCGTACGGCTCCAGCTCGATTGGCCGGAACTCGCCTCTTACCCGAACTACGGCCTGGTCCGTAAGCGCGACGACTTCGACGAGCAGCTCGCCCGGCAGGCGCAGAAGGCGGGTGCGCGGCTTCACGAGCGCTGCAACGTGGGCGCTCCGATCATCGACGACCGCACGGGCCGCGTCACCGGCGTGCACGCCAAGCTCGGCGAGGAGAAGACCCCGGTCACCTTCCACGCCCCGCTGGTGGTCGCCGCCGACGGCAACTCCACGCGTCTGTCGCTCGCGATGGGGCTGCACCGCCGCGACGACCGCCCGATGGGCGTCGCCGTCCGCACGTACTTCACCTCGCCGCGCCACGACGACGACTACCTGGAGTCCTGGCTGGAGCTGTGGGACCGGCGCGGCCCGCAGGACCGGCTGCTTCCCGGCTACGGCTGGATCTTCGGCATGGGCGACGGCACGTCCAACGTCGGCCTCGGCATCCTCGACTCCTCCGCCGCCTTCAAGGAGCTGGACTGGCGCGAGGTCCTGAAGGCGTGGTGCGCCTCGATGCCGGAGGACTGGGGCTACACCCCGGACAACATGACGATGCCGATCCGCGGCGCGGCCCTGCCGATGGCCTTCAACCGGCAGCCGCACTACACCAAGGGCCTGCTCCTGGTGGGCGACGCGGGCGGCATGGTGAACCCGTTCAACGGCGAGGGCATCGCGTACGCCATGGAGTCCGGGCAGATCGCGGCCGACGTCATCGTCCAGGCGCAGGCCCGGCAGACCCCCGCCCAGCGGGAGTTGGCGCTGCAGCGCTACCCGAAGGTCCTCAAGGACACCTACGGCGGCTACTACACGCTGGGCCGCGCCTTCGTGAAGCTCATCGGCAACCCGAAGGTCATGAAGATCGCCACGGAGCGGGGGCTCACCCACCCGCTTCTCATGAAGTTCACGCTGAAGATGCTGGCCAACCTGACCGACCCGACGGGCGGCGACGCGATGGACCGCATCATCAACGGCCTGAGCAAGGTGGCTCCGAAGGCGTGAGCCAGGTGGCTCCGAAGGCGTAGTCGGCCGGTGCGCGCGGTGGTACTGGTGCAAAATGGACGCATGATATTTATCGTCGTCAAGTTCACCGTCCGCCCCGAGTTCAGCGACAGCTGGATCGAGCGGACGGCAGCGTTCACCGCCGCCACCCGCGCGGAGCCGGGCAACGTCTTCTTCGAGTGGTCCCGCTCCGTCGACGACCCGAACCAGTTCGTGCTCGTGGAGGGCTTCGCCGGCCAGGAGGCCGGCGAGGCGCACGTCGGCTCCGACCACTTCAAGGCCGCCATGGAGACGATGGGCGAGCTGATCGCCGCGGTGCCGCAGATCGTGAACACGGAGATCGCACAGGACGGTTGGTCCGCGATGTCGGAGTTGTCGCCCGAGGAGGCGTGAACGCGAGGCCTCAGCGCCGTCTGGGCGCGCGCGGAAGGGCCGGAACCCCCCAGGGGGTTCCGGCCCTTCCGTATGGCTCTGTGTGGGCCCTCAGAGGACGCGGACGGCGCCCGAGGCCGGGTAACCCGACAGGTCCTGGATGACGACGCCCTTGCTGGGGTTGGCGGCGTCGAGGTACTGGCCGTTACCGATGTACACACCGACGTGGTACGCGGAACCCTTGCCACCCCAGTAGAGGATGTCGCCGACCTGAAGGTTCGAGGTGCCGACCTCGGTGCCCATGGTCGACTGGTCCTGCGAGACGCGCGGAAGGTCCACGCCCGCCTGCTTGAACGCGGCCTGGACGAGGCTGGAGCAGTCCCAGGCGTTCGGGCCCGAGGCACCCATGACGTACGCGTCGCCGAGCTGGGCCTTCATGAAGTTGACGACCGTGGCGACGCTGCCGCTGGCCGGGGCGGCCACATCGGCGGAAGCGCTGGAGCCGCCGGCGGAGGCGCTGAGCGTGGTGCGCTCGGCGGCGCGCGAGGCGCGCTCCTCTTCCGCCTTCTTCTTGGCGGCGGCCTCGGCCTTCGCCTTGGCCTCCGCCTTCTTCTCGGCGGCGGCCTGGTCTTCCTTGGCCTGCTTCGCGGCCTTGGTGGCGGCCGCGTCCTGCTCCGCACGGAGCTCGTAGCTGTCGGCGGCCTGCTGCGTGGCGTCCGCGGACTGCGCGATCTGCGTGGACAGATCCGTGGTGAGCGTAGGCATTTCGATGGTCTCGGTCACCGGCTCGGCGGCGTTCGCCGTGCCAGCGGCCGCGGCCACTGCCAGGGTGCTGAGGACGCCACCGGCAACTCCGGCGCGCAGGGCCTGCTTCGTGGCGCTGCGACGGGGCTTCCGGTGGCTGGGTATGTGAGCGGTGTGGGACATGAGAACAACCGCTATCAGGGAGTCAGGGTTCCCATCAAGAAACGTGTGCTGCGCCACAGTTGCTCCCGGCGGCCCTGAATCCCGGGCGTGTCACTTCTTATTGACGCCGTAACGGGCAATGCGGACAACGGTGATCACGCCTGTGATCATGGGTTTTCAGTGATACGCCCGAATTGCCCATGGACTACCACCCGTTGAGGCCGTTGGCCAAGCCCGGCTTCTTGGGCGCGGTGCGCCCTGTGGCGCAGGTCACAGTTGGGGCCCTAGGGGATCTCCCTGAGATCCCGCCGAGACCTTCCTGAGATCTCCCGTGGATTTCGGGGGTGTTGCCCGGCACCGAATCCCCGTCCGCCGGTCACGGAATCCCCGCACGCGACGGAGGGCCCGTGAGTCGGGGTGTGCCGCTCGCGAGTCGGGGTGTGCCGCTCGTGAATCGGTGCGCGCTGCTCGTGAATCGGTGCACGCGTCCACTTACGTCCACACCTCTCCCGCCAAAGTGTGAACGCGGGCCCTCTATCAAGCAGATGTGTCCAGCGCCAATTTGCTTGCGGGTGTCGTCCCTTGATAGGGCGACACCCCTTCGACCAGGGGTGACGCGCTGAGATGTCACCTCTGGTGATCACTCAGGTGCTTCGCGTATGAAGATCACCGCTCATCCGACTTCATGATCCTTCGTCAGGTGGTGGAGATCACAAAGCCGTTGTCGTACCCCGTGTCGCAGATCACAGACCGGCGGGCATAGGATGCGGGGCAGTTGGGCTTGTGACCTGCTTCACATGTAAGCGATCTTCAACGGGATCGCGACGGGAATCGGGGATCGGTCCGACGCAACCGCCAACAGTCAGTGCCGACTGAGAGGAGCGAGGAGCGTGAACGCCTATGCGCCCATCCTCGTGCTGGGAGCCCTCGGGGCAGGCTTTGCGATCTTCTCCGTGGTCATGGCCACGCTTATCGGTCCAAAGCGGTACAACCGCGCCAAGCTCGAGGCGTATGAGTGCGGAATCGAGCCGACGCCGACTCCGGCCGGCGGCGGGCGATTCCCCATCAAGTACTACCTGACGGCGATGCTCTTCATCGTCTTCGACATCGAGATCGTCTTCCTTTACCCCTGGGCCGTCACCTTCGACGCGCTGGGGATTTTCGGGCTCGTGGAGATGCTGCTCTTCGTGCTCACCGTCTTCGTCGCGTACGCGTACGTATGGCGGCGCGGCGGCCTGGAATGGGACTAAGGGTCTGAGGGGCCAAAGAGCATGGGACTCGAAGAGAAACTGCCGAGCGGTTTTCTGCTGACCACCGTCGAACAAGCCGCGGGCTGGGTGCGCAAGTCATCCGTCTTCCCCGCGACCTTCGGCCTCGCGTGCTGCGCCATCGAGATGATGACGACCGGGGCCGGGCGCTATGACCTGGCGCGCTTCGGCATGGAGGTCTTCCGCGGTTCACCGCGCCAGGCGGACCTGATGATCGTGGCCGGACGGGTGAGCCAGAAGATGGCGCCCGTCCTGCGGCAGGTCTATGACCAGATGCCCAACCCCAAATGGGTCATTTCCATGGGGGTTTGCGCATCCTCGGGCGGGATGTTCAACAATTACGCGATTGTTCAGGGCGTGGACCACATTGTCCCCGTTGACATCTATTTGCCCGGTTGTCCGCCACGGCCCGAGATGCTGATGGACGCCATCCTCAAGCTCCACCAGAAGATCCAGGGCTCCAAGCTCGGGGTCAACGCCGAGGAGGCGGCCCGCGAGGCGGAGGAAGCGGCGCTCAAGGCGCTCCCCACCATCGAGATGAAGGGGCTGCTGCGGTGAGCGACGAGCACCTGAACGGGAACGGGAACGGGAGCGCGAACGGCAACGGCGTTCCCTCCCCCCGCGACGCGGCCGGCGAGGTCATCGGCGTACGCAAGGGCATGTTCGGCGCCGACAACGGCGGTGACACGTCCGGCTACGGCGGGCTCGTGCGCACGGTCACCCTGCCGGGCGCCGCCACGCGTCCCTACGGCGGCTGGTTCGACGAGGTCGCGGACGAGCTGGAGGGGGCCCTGGAGGAGCAGGGACTCGTCCCGGAGAACGCGATCGAGAAGACGGTCGTCGACCGCGACGAGCTCACCTTCCACATCGCGCGCGAGCATCTGCTCCGCGTCGCCCAGACCCTGCGCGACGACCCGGCCCTGCGCTTCGAGCTCTGCACGGGCGTCTCCGGAGTGCACTTCCTGGAGGACAAGGGCCGCGAGCTGCACGCCGTCTACCACCTGCGCTCGATCACCCACAACCGGCTGATCCGGCTCGAAGTCAGTGCCCCTGACGCCGATCCGCACGTCCCCTCACTGGTCACGGTCTATCCGACCAACGACTGGCACGAGCGCGAGACGTACGACTTCTTCGGCCTGATCTTCGACGGCCACCCGGCCCTTACGCGGATCATGATGCCGGACGACTGGCAGGGCTTCCCGCAGCGCAAGGACTACCCCCTCGGCGGCATCCCCGTCGAGTACAAGGGCGCCCAGATCCCGGCTCCGGACCAGCGGAGGTCGTACAGCTGATGTCTGCAACTCAGGGAACTTCCCACGCTTCCTCCGCCCGTGAGACGACCGAGGGGACTGTATATACAGTCACCGGCGGCGACTGGGACGAGGTCGTCCAGTCCGCCGCCCGGTCCGACGACGAGCGCATCATCGTCAACATGGGGCCGCAGCACCCCTCCACGCACGGCGTGCTCCGGCTCATCCTGGAGATCGAGGGCGAGACGGTCTCCGAGGCCCGCTGCGGCATCGGCTATCTGCACACGGGCATCGAGAAGAACCTCGAGTACCGCACGTGGACGCAGGGCACGACGTTCGTCACGCGCATGGACTATCTGACGCCGTTCTTCAACGAGACGGCGTACTGCCTCGCGGTCGAGAAGCTCCTCGGCATCGAGGACCAGATCCCGGACCGCGCCTCGATCATCCGCGTGCTCCTCATGGAGCTGAACCGGCTCTCCTCGCACCTGGTCTGCATCGCCACCGGCGGCATGGAGCTCGGCGCGACGACGATCATGATCTACGGCTTCCGTGATCGTGAACTCATTCTCGACATCTACGAGTTGATCACCGGCCTGCGCATGAACCACGCGTACATCCGGCCCGGCGGACTCGCCCAGGACCTGCCGCCCGGCGCGGTGGACCAGATGCGCGAGTTCGTGAAGAAGATGAAGAAGAACCTCGGCGAGTACGACAAGCTCGCCACGGGGAACCCCATCTTCAAGGCCCGTATGCAGGACGTCGGCTATCTGGACCTGGCGGGCTGCATGGCCCTCGGCGCCACAGGACCGGTCCTGCGCTCGGCGGGCCTCCCGCACGACCTGCGCAAGACCGACCCCTACTGCGGCTACGAGACGTACGACTTCGACGTCCCGACCGCCGACACCTGCGACTCCTACGGGCGCTTCCTGATCCGCCTGGAGGAGATGCGCCAGTCGCTGCGCATCGTCGAGCAGTGCCTGGACCGGCTCGCACCCGGCCCGGTCATGGTCGCCGACAAGAAGATCGCCTGGCCCGCCCAACTGGCGCTCGGCCCGGACGGCCTGGGCAACTCGCTCGACCACATCAAGAAGATCATGGGCACCTCCATGGAGGCCCTCATCCACCACTTCAAGCTGGTGACCGAGGGCTTCCGGGTCCCGCCCGGCCAGGCGTACTCCGCCGTCGAGTCGCCCAAGGGCGAGCTCGGGGTGCATGTCGTCTCCGACGGGGGCACCCGCCCCTACCGGGTCCACTTCCGCGACCCGTCCTTCACCAACCTGCAGGCCATGGCGGCGATGTGCGAGGGCGGCCAGGTCGCCGACGTCATCGTCGCCGTCGCGTCCATCGACCCCGTGATGGGAGGCGTCGACCGGTGACCACCACACCTTCCAAGCAGGGCGCGGGCGTCAGCCTGGGCATGCCCCAACTCCCCGCCCCCGCCTACCCGGCCGATGTCCGGGACCGGCTTGAGGCGGACGCCAAGGAAGTCATCGCCCGCTACCCGGACTCGCGGTCGGCCCTCCTTCCGCTGCTGCACCTGGTGCAGTCCGAGGAGGGGCACGTCACGCGCACGGGCATGCAGTTCTGCGCGGACATGCTGGGCCTGACCACGGCCGAGGTCACGGCCGTCGCCACCTTCTACACCATGTACCGGCGCAAGCCGTCCGGTGACTACCAGGTCGGGGTATGCACCAACACCCTGTGCGCGGTCATGGGCGGCGACGCGATCTTCGACGAGCTCAAGCAGCACCTCGGCGTCGGCAACGACGAGACCACCGAGGACGGCAAGATCACGCTTGAGCACATCGAGTGCAACGCGGCCTGCGACTTCGCCCCTGTGGTGATGGTCAACTGGGAGTTCTTCGACAACCAGACCCCCCAGTCCGCCAAGCAGCTCGTCGACGACCTGCGCGCGGGCGTGGCGGTGGAGCCCACTCGCGGGGCGCCGATCTGCACGTACAAGGAGACCGCCCGGATCCTGGCGGGCTTCCCCGACGAGCGGCCCGGAGCCGTCGAGGCGACCGGCGGCGCGGGCCCCGCATCGCTGATCGGACTGCGCCTGGCCAAGGGCGAACTGGCGCTTCCCCGGGTGGTCCACCCGCGTGACGAGTCGCCGTCCGACACGGGCACCGAGGAGGGGGAGTGATGACCTTGGCAGCCGAGATCGACCACGAGACGAGCCCCGAGAAGCTGCTCGCGCCGGTCCTTTCGGCGTTCTGGGACGAGGAGAAGTCCTGGACGCTGGACACCTACCGGCGGCACGAGGGGTACGAGGGCCTGCGCAAGGCCCTGGCGATGGCGCCCGACGACCTCATCGCGTACGTGAAGGACTCCGGCCTGCGCGGCCGGGGCGGCGCGGGCTTCCCCACCGGAATGAAGTGGCAGTTCATTCCGCAGGGCGACGGGAAGCCGCACTATCTAGTTGTCAACGCCGACGAATCGGAGCCGGGGACCTGCAAGGACATCCCGCTCCTGTTCGCCAACCCGCATAGCCTCATCGAGGGCATCGTGATCGCCTGTTACGCGATCCGCTCTTCGCATGCCTTCATCTATCTGCGCGGTGAAGTGGTCCCCGTGCTGCGGCGGTTGCACGAGGCCGTGCGTGAGGCGAAAGAGGCGGGATTCCTCGGCAAGGACATCCTGGGCAGCGGACTCGACCTGGAACTCACCGTGCACGCGGGCGCGGGCGCGTACATCTGTGGTGAGGAGACCGCGCTGCTCGACTCGCTCGAAGGCCGCCGTGGCCAACCGCGACTGCGTCCCCCTTTCCCTGCCGTCGCGGGCCTCTACGCATGCCCCACTGTTGTCAACAACGTCGAGTCCATCGCGTCGGTTCCCGCGATCCTGAATCGCGGAAAAGACTGGTTCAAGTCGATGGGCAGCGAGAAGTCCCCCGGCTTCACGCTGTATTCGCTCAGCGGGCACGTCACCAACCCCGGTCAGTACGAGGCGCCGCTCGGCATCACGCTGCGCCAGCTGCTCGACATGAGCGGCGGGATGCGGGCCGGACACCGGCTCAAGTTCTGGACGCCCGGCGGCTCTTCGACGCCGATGTTCACCGACGAGCACCTGGACGTCCCGCTCGACTACGAGGGTGTGGGCGCCGCCGGATCGATGCTCGGCACCAAGGCGCTGCAGTGCTTCGACGAGACGACCTGCGTCGTGCGGGCCGTCACCCGCTGGACCGAGTTCTACGCCCATGAGTCCTGCGGCAAGTGCACGCCCTGCCGCGAAGGGACGTACTGGCTGGTCCAGTTGCTCCGCGACATCGAGGCCGGCAAGGGCGTCATGGCCGACCTCGACAAGCTGAACGACATCGCCGACAACATCAACGGCAAGTCCTTCTGCGCCCTCGGCGACGGTGCCGCCTCGCCGATCTTCTCCTCGCTCAAGTACTTCCGCGAGGAGTACGAGGAGCACATCACCGGCAGGGGCTGCCCCTTCGACCCGGCCAAGTCGACTCTCTGGGCCGACCGGCCCGGCGCACATTCGGAGGTGAACGCATGACAGTGACCACTAATAGCGCTCCCTCCGGGGGCGGCGAGGCGGCGGTTCCGCCGGAAGATCTCGTCTCGCTGACGATCGACGGCATCGAGATCAGCGTCCCCAAGGGGACCCTGGTGATCCGGGCCGCCGAGCTGCTCGGCATCGAGATCCCGCGCTTCTGCGACCATCCGCTGCTCGACCCGGCGGGCGCCTGCCGCCAGTGCATCGTGGAGGTGGAGGGCCAGCGCAAGCCGATGGCGTCCTGCACCATCACCTGCACCGACGGCATGGTCGTGAAGTCGCAGCTGTCCTCGCCGGTCGCCGAGAAGGCCCAGCGCGGTGTGATGGAGCTGCTGCTCATCAACCACCCGCTGGACTGCCCGGTCTGCGACAAGGGCGGCGAGTGCCCGCTGCAGAACCAGGCGATGCAGGTCGGCGACCCGGACTCGCGCTTCGAGGGCAAGAAGCGGACGTACGAGAAGCCGGTGCCGATCTCCACGCAGGTGCTTCTCGACCGTGAGCGGTGCGTGCTCTGTGCGCGCTGCACCCGCTTCAGCAACCAGATCGCCGGCGACCCGATGATCGAGCTGATCGAGCGGGGCGCGCTGCAGCAGGTCGGCACCGGTGAGGGTGACCCCTTCGAGTCGTACTTCTCCGGGAACACCATCCAGATCTGCCCGGTCGGCGCGCTGACCTCGGCGGCGTATCGCTTCCGCTCCCGGCCCTTCGACCTGGTGTCGTCGCCGAGCGTGTGCGAACACTGCGCGGGCGGCTGCGCGACCCGCACCGACCACCGGCGCGGCAAGGTCATGCGGCGCCTCGCGCAGGACGACCCCGAGGTCAACGAGGAGTGGATCTGCGACAAGGGGCGCTTCGGCTTCCGTTACGCGCAGAAGCCGGACCGGCTCACCACTCCCTTGGTGCGGAACACGGAGACGGGCGAGCTGGAGCCCGCCAGCTGGCCCGAGGCCCTGGAGGCCGCGGCCACCGGACTCGCCGCCGCGCGCGGCCGCGCCGGCGTGCTGACCGGCGGGCGGCTCACCGTGGAGGACGCCTACGCGTACAGCAAGTACGCGCGCGTGGCGCTCGACACGAATGACATCGACTTCCGCGCGCGCGTGCACAGCAGCGAGGAGGCCGACTTCCTCGCGGCGCGCGTCGCCGGACGGGGCCGCGACCTCGACGGCACCGGAGTCACGTACGCGGCACTGGAGAAGGCGCCCGCGGTCCTGCTCGTCGGATTCGAGTCCGAGGAGGAGGCGCCCGGCGTCTTCCTGCGCCTTCGCAAGGCCTGGCGCAAGCACGGCCAGCGGACCTACTCCCTCGCCACGCATCAGACCCGGGGGCTGGAGAAGGCGGGCGGCACGCTGCTTCCGGCCGCTCCGGGCACGGAGACGGAGTGGCTCGACGCGCTCGCGGCCGGGGTCGGCCTGGAGGGCGAAGGGGCCAAGGCGGCGGAGGCGCTGCGCACTTCGGGCGCCGTGATCGTCGTCGGCGAGCGGGCCGCCGGGGTGCCCGGCGGGCTCACCGCCGCCGTCCGGGCCGCCTCCGCGACCGGCGCCCAGCTGGTGTGGATCCCGCGCAGGGCGGGGGAGCGCGGCGCCGTCGAGGCGGGCGCGCTCCCCTCGCTGCTGCCCGGCGGGCGTCCGGCCACCGACCCGCGCGCGCGAGAAGAGGTCGCGTCCGCCTGGGGCGTCGCCGAACTCCCGCACCGCTACGGCCGCGACACCGGCCAGATCGTCGAGGCCGCCGCGACCGGCGAGCTGCGGGCGCTCCTGGTGGCGGGCGTGGAGGTCGCGGACCTTCCCGACCCGGCACGCGCGCGTGAAGCCCTCGCCGAGATCGGCTTCCTGGTCTCGCTCGAACTGCGGCCCAGCGAGGTCACCGAGCACGCCGACGTCGTCTTCCCGGTGGCCGCGGTCGCCGAGAAGCCCGGCACCTTCCTCAACTGGGAGGGCAGGGCACGGCTCTTCGCCGCCGCGCTCAAGCCCGACCAGATGACGCGCAGGCTCGCGCCCAGCGACGCCCGCGTCCTGCACATGCTGGCCGACGCCGGCGACGTACACCTGGGTCTCCCGGACCTGACGACCGCGCGGCGCGAGCTGGACCGGCTCGGCGCCTGGGACGGGCCGCACGCCACCGAGCCCCTGGAGACGGCGGTCCAGCCGCCGAGGCCCGCCTCCGGAGAGGCCGTTCTCGCGGGGCACCGGCTGCTGCTCGACCAGGGCCGCCTCCAGGAGGGCGACGACGCGCTCGCGGGCACGCGGCACGCGGCGGTCGCCCGGCTCTCGGCGGCCACGGCGGCCGAGGCCGGCGTGAAGGACGGCGACACCCTCGCCGTCACCGGGCCCGCGGGCGCCACCGAGCTGCCGCTCCTGGTGACGGACATGCCGGACCGCGTGGTGTGGCTGCCGCTGAACTCGACCGGGGGAGGCGTCACTTCGGACACCGGCGCGCACCCCGGCGAACTCGTCCGCATCGGCCCGGCGTTCCTGCCGGAGTCCACTGAGGCCCCGGAGGTGACGTCGTGATGCACTCCGTGGTGCCGCTTGCGGCGGAAGACCTGTCCATGTTCGGCCGTGACCCCTGGTGGCTGGTCGCCGTCAAGGCGGTGTTCTGCTTCGCGTTCCTGATGGTGACGGTGCTCTTCTCCATCGTGTGGGAGCGCAAGGTCGTCGCCTGGATGCAGCTGCGCATCGGCCCCAACCGGCACGGCCCCTGGGGCATGCTGCAGTCCCTCGCGGACGGCATCAAGCTGATGCTCAAGGAAGACGTGATCGTCAAGCGCGCGGACAAGGTGGTCTACATCCTTGCCCCGATCGTCGCGGCGATCCCGGCGTTCATGGCGATCGCGGTGATCCCCTTCGGGCCCGCGGGCAACGAAGTCTCGATCTTCGGCCAGCGCACGACGATGCAGCTCACGGACCTGCCGATCGCGATGCTCTACATCCTCGCGGTCGCCTCCGTAGGCATCTACGGCATCGTGCTCGCGGGTTGGAGTTCCGGATCCACCTATCCGCTCCTCGGCGGTCTGCGCTCCTGCGCGCAGATGATCTCGTACGAGATCGCGATGGGCGCGGCCTTCGCCTCGGTCTTCCTCTACTCGGGGTCGATGTCGACGTCGGCGATCGTCGAGGCGCAGGCGGACCGCTGGTACATCCTGCTGCTCCCCGTCTCGTTCCTGATCTACATCGTGACGATGGTCGGCGAGACCAACCGCGCGCCGTTCGACATGCCGGAGTCCGAGGGCGACCTCGTCGGTGGCTTCAACACCGAGTACTCCTCCATCAAGTTCGCGCTGTTCATGCTCGCCGAGTACGTCAACATGGTCACCGTCTCGGCGGTCTCGGTCACGCTCTTCCTGGGCGGCTGGCGGGCCCCGTATCCGATCAGCACCTTCTGGGAGGGCGCGAACCACGGCTGGTGGCCGATGCTCTGGTTCGTGATCAAGGTCCAGCTGCTGCTGTTCTTCTTCATCTGGCTGCGTGGCACGCTGCCACGCGTCCGCTACGACCAGCTGATGAAGCTCGGCTGGAAGGTCCTGATCCCGGTCTCGGTCGTCTGGCTGATGCTCGTCGCCACGGTCCGGGTGATGCGGAACGAGGAGTACGACTTCACCTCGATCGCGCTCTATGTGGGCGGCGGAGTCATCGCGTTGCTGTTGCTCTCCGTCGTCGTCGACATCTTCCGCGACAAACGCGAGAAGGAGGCGGCGGTCCAGGAAGAGCCGGTCGCCTTCGACCCGATGGCGGGCGGATTCCCGGTCCCGCCGCTGCCCGGACAGAGTCTGCCGCCCGTGCCGCGCCGACGCTCGCGCCAGGAGCGGGAGTTGATTGTCAGTGGTGGCCCCGATACTCAAAGTGACGGAAAGGAGGCGTCCGATGGCTGAGCCGAACGAGGACTCGACGAACGAGTCGAACCAATCGAAGCAGGGGTTCCAGAACCCCGTGGCGGGCTTCGGCGTGACCTTCAAGGCCATGTTCAAGAAGCGGCTGACCGAGCAGTATCCGGAGCAGGAGAAGACCACCGCTCCCCGCTTCCACGGCAGGCACCAGCTCAACCGCCATCCGGACGGCCTGGAGAAGTGCGTCGGCTGTGAGCTCTGCGCCTGGGCCTGCCCGGCGGACGCCATCTATGTGGAGGGCGCGGACAACACCGAGGAGGAGCGCTACTCCCCGGGCGAGCGGTACGGCCGCGTCTACCAGATCAACTACGCCCGCTGCATCCTGTGCGGTCTGTGCATCGAGGCGTGCCCCACGCGCGCGTTGACGATGACGAACGAGTTCGAGCTGGCCGACAGCAGCCGCGCGAACCTCATCTACACCAAGGAGCAGCTGCTCGCCGGCCTGGAGGAAGGCATGGTCGAGTCCCCGCACTCGATCTTCCCGGGCACGGACGAGCAGGACTACTACCGCGGCCTGGTCACCGAGGCCGCGCCCGGCACGGTTCCCCAAGTGGCCGTCAGCAAGGGCGAGAAGGCCCCCGACGCGGAAGGGGCGGCAGGATGAGCGAGCTCGCCGCCTACACCACGTCCACCGGTGAGGCCGTCCAGTTCTGGGTGCTCGGCACGGTCGCCGTGATCGGCGCCCTGTGCACGATCCTCATGAAGAAGGCCGTGCACAGTGCGCTCTGCCTCGCCGGGACCATGATCATCCTGGCGGTCTTCTACCTGGCCAACGGGGCGTACTTCCTGGGCATCGTCCAGGTCGTCGTCTACACCGGCGCGATCATGATGCTCTTCCTCTTCGTGGTCATGCTCGTCGGCGTCACCGCCGCCGACTCGCTGAAGGAGACCATCAAGGGCCAGCGCTGGCTGGCCGCCCTGTGCGGATTCGGCTTCGCGATCCTGCTGTTCGCGGGGATCGGGAACGCCTCGGTGAACGAGTTCACCGGGCTCAGCAAGGCGAACGCGGGCGGCAACGTGGAGGGTCTCGCCGAGATCATCTTCACGAAGTACGTCTTCGCCTTCGAGATCACCGGCGCGCTCCTGATCACCGCCACCGTCGGCGCGATGGTGCTCACCCACCGCGAGCGCACGGAGCGCGCCAAGACGCAGCGCGAGATGTCCGAGGAGCGCGTGCGCTCCAGCCACGTGCCGCCGCTGCCGGCTCCCGGTGTGTACGCCCGGCACAACGCAGTGGACATCGCGGGCCTGCTCCCGGACGGCACCCCGTCGGAGCTCACGGTCAACAAGACCCTGCGCGAGCGGGGCCAGATCCGTGATGTGTCGGACGAGGCGCTGGACGATCTGCGGGCGCTGGAGCAGCGCTCCGCGGAGCGCCTGGAGCGGTCGCCCGAGGCCGAGGAGGCGTCGAAGTGAATCCGATGAACTATCTGTATCTCGCGGCGCTGTTGTTCGCGATCGGCGCCACGGGCGTACTGATCAGGCGGAACGCGATCGTGGTGTTCATGTGCATCGAGCTGATGCTCAACGCGTGCAACCTCGCTCTCGTCGCGTTCTCCCGGCTGCACGGCAATCTCGACGGCCAGATCATCGCCTTCTTCACGATGGTCGTCGCCGCGGCGGAAGTCGTGGTCGGCCTCGCGATCATCGTGTCGCTGTTCCGCTCCCGTCATTCGGCCTCGGTCGACGACGCCAGCCTGATGAAGCTGTAAGGGGTCGCTGAAAAGTGGAGAACCTGATTGCGCTGCTCGTCGCGGCGCCTCTGCTCGGAGCGGCCGTACTGCTGTGCGGCGGGCGGCGGTTGGACCGCGTGGGCCACTGGCTCGGCACGCTGCTCGCGGCCGCCTCCTTCGCCGTCGGTGTCGTGCTCTTCACCGACATGCTGGGCAAGGGCGCCGAGGAGCGCTCGCTGTCGCAGCACCTGTTCAGCTGGATCCCCGTGGAGGGATTCCAGGCGGACGTCGCCTTCCAGCTCGACCAGCTGTCGATGACGTTCGTGCTGCTGATCTCCGGTGTGGGCACGCTGATCCACATCTACTCCATCGGGTACATGGAGCACGACGAGCGGCGCCGCCGCTTCTTCGGCTATCTGAACCTGTTCCTCGCGGCGATGCTCCTCCTGGTCCTCGCCGACAACTACCTCCTCCTGTACGTCGGCTGGGAGGGCGTGGGTCTCGCCTCGTACCTCCTGATCGGTTTCTGGCAGCACAAGCCCAGCGCGGCCACCGCCGCGAAGAAGGCCTTCCTGGTCAACCGGGTCGGCGACATGGGCCTGTCGATCGCGATCATGCTGATGTTCACCACCTTCGGGACCTTCGCCTTCGGGCCGGTCCTGGAGGCCACGGGTGAGACGTCGGAGGGCAAGCTCACCGCCATCGGCCTGATGCTGCTGCTCGCCGCGTGCGGCAAGTCCGCCCAGGTGCCGCTGCAGTCCTGGCTCGGCGACGCGATGGAGGGCCCGACCCCGGTCTCGGCCCTGATCCACGCGGCGACGATGGTGACCGCGGGCGTGTACCTGATCGTCCGCTCCGGAGAGATCTTCAACGCGGCGCCGGACGCGCAGCTCGCCGTCACCGTCGTCGGTGCGGTCACGCTCCTCTTCGGTGCGATCGTCGGTTGCGCGAAGGACGACATCAAGAAGGCCCTCGCAGGCTCGACGATGTCCCAGATCGGCTACATGATCCTGGCCGCGGGACTCGGTCCCATCGGCTACGTCTTCGCGATCATGCACCTGGTGACGCACGGCTTCTTCAAGGCCGGGCTCTTCCTCGGGGCCGGCTCGGTCATGCACGGCATGAACGACGAGGTCGACATGAGGAAGTACGGCGGCCTTCGGAAATACATGCCGGTCACCTTCGTGACCTTCGGGCTCGGATATCTCGCGATCATCGGCTTCCCCGGTCTGTCCGGCTTCTTCTCCAAGGACAAGATCATCGAGGCGGCGTTCGCCAAGGGCGGCACGGAGGGCTGGATCCTCGGCTCGGTGGCGCTCCTGGGCGCGGCCATCACCGCGTACTACATGACGCGCGTGATGCTGATGACCTTCTTCGGAGAGAAGCGCTGGCAGCCGGATGCGGAGGGCAACGAGCCGCACCCGCACGAGTCGCCCAAGTCGATGACGATCCCGATGATCCTGCTGGCCTTCGGTTCGGTCTTCGCGGGCGGGCTCTTCAGCGTCGGCGACCGCTTCATGCACTGGCTGGAGCCGGTCACCGAGCACGACCACGGCCACTCGCCGCTCAGCGCGACCACGGTCACGGGCGCCACCATGGTCGTCCTGGTCATCGGTGTGGCTCTCGCGTACGTCCAGTACGGCCGCAGGCCGGTCCCGGTCACCGCCCCGCGCGGCTCGCTGCTCACCCGCGCGGCCCGGCGCGATCTCCTTCAGGACGACTTCAACCACGTCGTCCTGGTGCGCGGCGGTGAACACCTCACGCGCTCCCTGGTCTACGTCGACCACACCCTGGTCGACGGAGTCGTCAACGGCACGGCGGCCTCGGTCGGCGGGCTCTCCGGACGGCTGCGCAAGATGCAGAACGGCTTTGCCCGCTCCTACGCGGTCTCGATGTTCGGCGGCGCTGCGGTACTCATCGCCGCGACCCTGCTGATGAGGGCGGTCTGATACCGATGTCCTTTCCTCTGCTGACAGCGACGGCGGCCCTGCCCGCGGTCGGCGCGATCGCCACGGCGGCCGTGCCCGCCGCCCGGCGGACCGCCGCCAAGTGGCTCGCGCTGCTCGTGTCGCTCGCCACGCTCGCGCTCGCCGTGACCGTGCTCGTGCGGTTCGACCCGGACGGGGACCGCTATCAACTCACCGAATCCCGGTCCTGGATCGCGGACTTCGGAGTGCGGTACGAGCTCGGGGTCGACGGCATCGGTGTCGCCCTCATCGCGCTCACCGCGCTGCTCATCCCCTTCATCATCCTGGCGGGCTGGCACGACGCCGACCCCCTGGAGACGAAGTCGTCCCGCTGGCGGCCGACTCAGGGCTTCTTCGCCCTGATCCTCGCCGTCGAGGCGATGGTGATCATCTCCTTCGAGGCCACCGACGTCTTCCTCTTCTACATCTTCTTCGAAGCCATGCTCATCCCGATGTACTTCCTCATCGGCGGCTTCGGAGACCGCGCCCACGCGGGCAGCGACGAGAACGCATCGGCGCAACGCTCGTACGCGGCCGTGAAGTTCCTGCTCTACAACCTGGTCGGCGGCCTGATCATGCTGGCCGCGGTGATCGGGCTCTACGTGGTGGCGGGGAACTTCTCGCTCCAGGAGATCGCCGAGGCCCGCGCCAACGGCACGCTCGACATGGCGACCAGCACCGAGCGGTGGCTCTTCCTCGGCTTCTTCTTCGCCTTCGCGGTGAAGGCGCCGCTGTGGCCGCTGCACACCTGGCTGCCGAACGCGATGGGCGAGGCCACGGCCCCGGTCGCCGTACTGATCACGGCAGTCGTCGACAAGGTCGGCACGTTCGCGATGCTGCGGTTCTGCCTCGGGCTCTTCCCCGAGGCGAGCAAGTGGGCGACGCCGGTCATCCTCGTACTGGCCCTGATCAGCATCGTCTACGGAGCGTTGCTCGCGGTCGGCCAGCGCGACATCAAGCGCCTGGTGGCGTACGCGTCGATCTCGCACTTCGGGTTCATCATCCTCGGCATCTTCGCGATGACCTCGCAGGGCCAGTCCGGCGCGACGCTCTACATGGTCAACCACGGCATCTCGACCGCCGCGCTGATGCTGGTGGCCGGATTCCTGATCTCGCGGCGCGGCTCGCGGCTCATCGCCGACTACGGAGGCGTGCAGAAGGTCGCCCCGGTGCTCGCCGGCACCTTCCTGATCGGCGGTCTCGCGACGCTCTCGCTGCCCGGACTCGCGCCGTTCGTCAGCGAGTTCCTGGTCCTGGTCGGCGCGTTCGCGCGCTATCCGGTGGTCGGGATCATCGCGACCATCGGCATCGTGCTCGCCGCGCTCTACACCCTCGTCCTCTACCAGCGGACGATGACGGGCCCGGTGAAGCCGGAGGTCTCGGCCATGCCGGACCTGCGCGTGCGTGAACTCGTGGTCGTCGCCCCGCTGATCGCGCTCCTGATCGGCCTCGGCGTCTACCCGAAGCCGCTCACCGAGCTGGTGAACCCGGCGGTCGAGCACACCATGTCCGACGTACAGCAGAAGGACCCGAAGCCCGACGTGGAGGCGGCCAAGTGAGCGCATCGGCTGTCCACAACCTGTGGACAATGGCGTCGGCCGCGGCGCCCCAGGACACGATCGACAAGATCGACACCCCCACTATCGAGTACGGGCAGTTGTCGCCGACGTTGATCGTCATCGGCGCGGCGGTCCTCGGGATCCTCATCGAGGCCTTCGTGCCGCGTAAGTCCCGCTACTACGTGCAGGTGTTCGTGGCGGTCGTCGCCCTCACCGCGGCCTTCGCCGCGGTGGTCGGCCTCGCCGCCTCCGGGTACGGGACGACGAAGGCGCAGATCGCCGCGATGGGCGCGATCGCCGTCGACGGACCCGCGCTGTTCCTCCAGGGCACGATCCTCCTGGCGGGACTCGTCTCGATCTTCACGTTCGCGGAGCGGCGCCTCGATCCGGCGGCGCACGGCAAGCAGGTCGACTCGTTCGTCGCGCAGGCCGGTGCCGTGCCGGGCAGCGCGAGCGAACAGGCCGCCGTGAAGGCCGGGTTCACCACCACCGAGGTGTTCCCGCTGGCGCTCTTCGCGATCGGCGGAATGCTCGTCTTCCCGTCGGCCAACGACCTCCTGACGCTCTTCATCGCGCTGGAAGTCTTCTCCCTGCCGCTCTACCTGCTCTGCGCGCTCGCCCGCCGCAAGCGTCTGATGTCGCAGGAAGCGGCCGTCAAGTACTTCCTGCTCGGCGCCTTCGCCTCCGCGTTCCTGCTCTTCGGCATCGCGCTGCTCTACGGGTACGCGGGCTCGGTGTCGTACGGAACGATCGCGAAGGTCGTCGACGGCAGCATCCAGACGGTCAGCCCGGCACTCGCCGACACCATGGGCAACGACGCGCTGCTCCTGATCGGCGCCGCGATGATCGTCATGGGCCTGCTGTTCAAGGTCGGCGCGGTGCCGTTCCACATGTGGACCCCGGACGTCTACCAGGGCGCTCCGACCCCGGTGACCGGCTTCATGGCGGCGGCGACGAAGGTGGCCGCCTTCGGTGCGCTGCTCCGGCTCCTGTACGTGGTCCTGCCAGGCCTGCGCTGGGACTGGCGGCCCGTGATGTGGGGCGTCGTGATCCTCACGATGCTGGCCGGCGCGATCGTCGCGATCACCCAGACCGACATCAAGCGGCTGCTCGCGTACTCCTCGATCGCCCACGCGGGCTTCATCCTCGCCGGTGTCATCGCCATGACCCCGGACGGCATCTCGTCGGTCCTCTTCTACCTGGGGGCCTACTCCTTCGTGACGATCGGCGCGTTCGCGGTGGTCACGCTGGTGCGGGACGCGGGCGGCGAGGCCACGCACCTGTCGAAGTGGGCGGGGCTCGGTCGCAGGTCGCCGCTGGTCGCGGCGGTCTTCGCGGTCTTCCTGCTCGCCTTCGCCGGCATTCCGCTGACCTCCGGGTTCTCCGGGAAGTTCGCGGTATTCAAGGCGGCGGCGGAGGGCGGTGCGGGCGCGCTGGTCGTGGTCGGTGTGATCTCGTCCGCGATCGCCGCGTTCTTCTACATCCGTGTGATCGTGCTCATGTTCTTCAGCGAGCCGAAGGCGGACGGACCGACCGTGGCCGTGCCCTCGCCGCTGACGATGACCGCGATCGGCGTGGGCGTCGCGGTGACGCTGGTGCTCGGTGTGGCCCCGCAGTACTTCCTGGATCTGGCGAACCAGGCGGGGGTCTTCGTCCGCTAGCAGTCTCCGTCCGACAGCCGTCTCCTTCCGTACGCCGCCCGGCACCCTGTTCGACTGGGGTGCCGGGCGGTGGCGTCCGGGAGGCAGGGCCTGTGGACAACTTCGAGGGCTGTCGGTGCTGAGCCCTATCGTGGAGGCAGTGGTCGAAGGGCGACGTACGGGGGCAGGGCGATGGATGGGATCAGTGGCATGAGCGAGGTGACCGCACCGAGCGCGGTGGCGGAGAGTGACGCGCTGCGCACGCTGCACCGGGTGTTCGGGTACGACGCCTTCCGCGGCGAGCAGGAAGCGATCATCGAGCATGTGATCGCGGGCGGTGACTCGGTCGTCCTGATGCCCACCGGCGGCGGCAAGTCGCTCTGCTATCAGATCCCGGCGCTGGTCAGATCCGGCACGGGCGTGGTGATCTCGCCCCTCATCGCGCTTATGCAGGACCAGGTGGACGCCCTGCGGGCGCTCGGCGTGCGGGCCGGCTTCATCAACTCCACGCAGGACTTCGACGAGCGGCGCGTGATGGAGGCCGAGTTCCTCGCGGGCGAGCTCGACGTGCTCTATCTGGCGCCGGAGCGGCTGCGCCTGGACGCCACGCTGGACCTGCTCTCCCGCGCCAAGATCTCCGTCTTCGCGATCGACGAGGCGCACTGCGTGGCGCAGTGGGGCCACGACTTCCGCCCGGACTATCTGGCGCTCTCCCTCCTCGGCGAGCGCTGGCCGGACGTGCCGCGCATCGCCCTGACGGCGACGGCGACGCACGCCACGCACCGGGAGATCACCGAGCGGCTCGGCATGCCGGACGCGAAGCACTTCGTGGCGAGCTTCGACCGGCCCAACATCCAGTACCGCATCGTGCCCAAGGCCGAGCCGAAGAAGCAGCTCCTGTCCTTCCTGAAGGAGGAGCATGCGGGCGACGCGGGCATCGTGTACTGCCTGTCGCGCAACTCGGTGGAGAAGACCGCCGAGTTCCTCTGTAAGAACGGCATCGAGGCCGTGCCGTACCACGCGGGCCTGGACGGCGGGACGCGCGCCGCCCACCAGTCACGCTTCCTCCGTGAGGAGGGCCTGGTCGTCTGCGCGACGATCGCCTTCGGCATGGGCATCGACAAGCCGGACGTGCGCTTCGTCGCCCACCTCGACCTGCCGAAGTCGGTCGAGGGGTACTACCAGGAGACGGGCCGCGCGGGCCGTGACGGCCTGCCGTCCACGGCCTGGATGGCGTACGGCCTCCAGGACGTCGTCCAGCAGCGCAAGCTCATCCAGGGCGGCGAGGGCGACGAGGCGTTCCGCCGCCGGGCCGCCTCGCACCTGGACTCGATGCTGGCGCTGTGCGAGACCGCGCAGTGCCGCAGGGCCCAGCTCCTGACGTACTTCGGCCAGGAGGCGGAGGGCCAGTCCTGCGGCAACTGCGACACATGCCTGACGCCTCCGGAGACCTGGGACGGCACGGTGGCCGCGCAGAAGGTCCTGTCCACGGTCGTCCGGCTCCAGCGCGAGCGCGGCCAGAAGTTCGGCACGGGCCAGATCATCGACATCCTGCTCGGCAGGAAGACCGCCAAGGTCATCCAGTTCGACCACGACCAGCTCTCGGTCTTCGGCATCGGCGAGGAGCTGGCGGAGGCCGAATGGCGGGGCGTGGTCCGGCAGTTGCTCGCACAGGGGCTGATCGCGGTAGAGGGGGAGTACGGCACGCTGGTGCTGACCGAGGAGAGCGGTTCCGTCCTCGGCCGGCAGCGGGAGGTGCGGTTGCGCAAGGAGCCCAAGCGGGCGGCGGCGGCGGCCCGTGCCGGCAAGGGTGAGCGCAAGGCGAAGGCGGCGGCTGCCGTGGCCGAGCTGCCCGCGGAGGCGGTGCCGGTGTTCGAGGCGCTGCGGGCGTGGCGCGGGGCGCAGGCCAAGGAGCTGGGCCTCCCGGCGTATGTGATCTTCCATGACGCGACGCTGCGGGAGATCGCGTCCCTGCGGCCGTCGTCGCTCGCGGAGCTGGGGGGTGTGAGCGGGCTCGGCGAGAAGAAGCTGGCCACGTACGGTGAGGGTGTGCTGGAGGTCCTCGCGGGCCTGGAGGGTGCTGCCGCTCCTCCAGAGGCCCCGCAGCCGCCGGAGGAGGAGTGGCCGGAGCCGCCGGAGGACTTCTGAGCGGCGGGCGAAGGAGCCGGGGGTGAATTCACCCCCGACCCCTGAACGCCGACTGCGGGTGCGTCTTGGCTGGTCGCGCAGTTCCCCGCGCCCCTGCCGGGCGCGCCTCAGCGCGCCGCAGCGATCCTTCCCGTGACCTCCCCGAGGCCGACCCGCGTCCCGTCCGGACCCGGCGCCCACGCCGAGAGCGTCACCTCGTCCCCGTCCTCCAGGAACGTCCGCTTCCCGTCCGGAAGGACAAGCGGATCACGCCCGTTCCAGGTGATCTCGATCAGAGACCCGTACTGCCCTTCCTCGGGGCCGCTCACCGTGCCGGAGCCGTACAGGTCACCGGTGCGGAGCGAGGCGCCGTTCACCGTCATATGGGCCAGCTGCTGGGCGGCGGTCCAGTAGACGGAGGAGAAGGGGGGCTCGGAGATGACGTGGCCGTTCAGGGTCACGGTGATGCGCAGGTCGTAGCCGCCCGGCTCGTCAGCGACGGACTCGGCCGAGTCGTCCAGATAGGGCAGCAGCTCGTGCGTCCGCGCCGGCGGCGTGACGCGCGCCGCGTCAAGCGCCTCCAGGGGCGTGATCCACGCCGAGACGGAGGTGCAGAAGGACTTGCCGAGGAACGGCCCGAGCGGGACGTACTCCCAGGCCTGGATGTCCCGCGCCGACCAGTCGTTGAGCAGCGTCAGGCCGAAGACGTGCTCGCGGAAGTCGGCGAGCGGCACGGCCGTGCCCAGCGCGGACGGCGTACCGACGACGAAGCCGACCTCGGCCTCGATGTCGAGCCGGACGGAGGGGCCGAAGACGGGCGCGGTGTCGGCGGGCGTCTTGCGCTGACCCGTCGGGCGGACCACGTCCGTGCCGGAGACCACGACCGTGCCGGAGCGGCCGTGGTAACCGATCGGCAGATGCTTCCAGTTGGGGGTCAGCGGAGTCGGCGAGTCGGGGCGGAAGATCTGCCCCAGGTGTGTCGCGTGGTGCTCCGAGGCGTAGAAGTCCACATAGTCGGCGACCTCGAAGGGGAGGTGCAGCGTTACGTCGGACAGCGGGTGCAGCAGCGGGCGTACGACATCGCGGTGGGCCGGGACCGTCACCCACGCCGTGATCGCGCGCCGCACGTCGGACCAGGCCGTGCGGCCCGCGGCGAGCAGCGGGTTCAGCGTGGGCCTGGCGAGCAGCGAGACATAGGGCGAGCCGAGCGCGGCGGCGGCGGCGGCGCCCACGTCGAGGACGTGATCGCCGAGTCGTACGCCGACCCTGCGCTCGGCGTCGGCGGCCGGAGAGAACACGCCGTACGGGAGGTTGTGCGGCCCGAAGGGGTCGCTCTCCGAGAGGGCGAAGGGGTCGCCGCCTTCGGAGCGCACGGAAGGGGCGCTCCCGGAAGGGTCGCTCCCGGCCGGCTCGAGCGGGGTCTGCTCGGACATGCGTACCTGCCTCGCTTTCCATTGGGTGTGCCACACGTTACGTGGGAAGTCCCCCGTTGCGGCAGTGCCTAAAGAGTTCGCAATGTCCGAATAAGCCTTGCTGGAGTGGTCAATTCCGGCTTAGCGTCCTTTGGGGGACGCGGACGGGGTGGGTCCGGGTCAGACGGAGGGGACACGTGGGGGGACCCGTGGCCAGGACGAACGACTGTGTCGCGGCGGACCGGGAAGTTCCCGGCCTGATCGTGAAGTTCGGGGACTATCCGCTGCACCACGGAGGAGTGGGCGCGATCCGCAGCCTGGGCAGGCTGGGCGTACCCATGTATGCGATCACCGAGGACCGTTTCACGCCCGCCGCGCTCTCGCGGCACCTCACCGGAGCGTTTCCCTGGCCGACCACCGGGGCGGAGGAGCCGGCGCACCTGGTCGACGGGCTGCTGCGCGTCGCCCGCAGGATCGGCAGACCGACGGTCCTGATCCCGACCGACGAGGAAGCGGCCGTCCTCATCGCGGAACATCAGGATCCGCTCGGCGCCGCGGGCTTCCTCTTCCCGCGCGTGGAACCGGAGTTGCCGCGCCGCCTGGCCAGCAAGCAGGGACTGCACGAGCTGTGCGTGGAGCACGGCATCGCCTCACCGGCGGCGTCGTTTCCCGAGACGTATGGAGACATAGAGGAGTTCGCCGCGGCGGCGGTCTTTCCCGTGGTCGCCAAGAACCGCGAGGCGTTCACCCGCCGCAGCAGACCGGCGGTGAACGGCACGACGCGTATCGAGACCCCCGAGGGCCTGCTCGCCCTGGCCCGTGACTGGGGCGGGCGGCCCGGTGTGATCCTCCAGGAGTATCTGCCGCGCGAGCAGGCCGAGGACTGGATCGTGCACGCCTACTTCGACGCGGACTCGACGCCGCTCGCGATGTTCACGGGCGTCAAGGTGCGGTCCTGGCCGCCGCACGCGGGGATGACGGCAAATGCGTACGTCGTCGACAATCCGGAACTGGCGGACCTCGCCGCGCGTTTCATCAAGCAGGTCGGCTTCACCGGCATCATCGACCTGGACCTGCGCTTCGACCGGCGCGACGGCCAGTACAAGCTGCTCGACTTCAACCCGCGCATGGGCGCGCAGTTCCGGCTCTTCGAGAGCGAGAGCGGAATCGACGTCGTCCGTGCGATGCATCTGCATCTGACGGGCCGCGCCGTCCCGGAGGGGGAGCAGCGCGCCGGTCAGCGGTACGTCGTGGAGAACATCGACCTGCCCGCCTTCCTCGCCTACCGCCGCAGCGGATACACCACGCCGCACGCGCCGGTGCGCGCGAGCGGCACGGAGCTGGCGTGGCTGGCGGCGGACGACATGAAGCCGTTCTTCACGATGCTCGCGAGATTCGTCAGACCGGGGGCGAAGCATCTGTACCAGCTGTGGCGGACGAACCGCCGCGGAAGCACGAAGAGATAGGCAAGCCCACGAAGCAGGCACAAGCGCTTCGTGACGTCCTGGGGAGGGACTTCGTGATTCAGCCAGTAGCAGTCATCGGGGCGGGGCCCTACGGCCTCTCCACGGCGGCCCATCTGCGGGCCCGTGGCATTCCCGTACGCATCTTCGGTGACCCGATGGTGAGTTGGCGTTCGCACATGCCGGCGGGGATGCTCCTGAAGTCGACGCCGGTCGCCTCGAACATCGACGCGCCGCAGCGCGGCCACCGTCTGGTCGACTACTGCGACGCGGCCGGCATTCCGCGCCTCGTCACGGACGAGGACATCGTTCCGGTCGATACGTTCGTGGCGTACGGGGAGTGGTTCCAGCAGAAGCTCGTGCCCGAACTGGAGCGGGTGCGGGTGGTGTCGGTCGACCGCAGGGGGACGGGGGGCTTCGACCTGAAGCTGGACTCCGGGGAGCAGTTCACGGCCCGCGCGGTCGTCGTGGCCACGGGCCTGTCCGGTCTCGCCCATGTGCCGCGCGAACTCGCCGCGGCCGCTCCGGACGGACCCACCCCCACAGGGCCCGTCTCGCACAGCGCCCAGCACCACGACCTCTCGCGCTTCTCGGGCCGCGAGCTGATCGTCGTGGGCGCCGGTCAATCCGCCCTGGAGACGGCGGCGTTGGCGGCGGAGGCGGGGGCGCACGTACGCGTGGTGGCGCGCGGCAGGGGCGCGGTGGCGTTCGGTGACCCGCCGTGGGACCAGCCGAAGCTGCGCCCGGAGTCGCCGTTCGGCCGCGCCTGGTCGCTGTACGCGATCAGCTACCACGCGGATCCGTACCGCTATCTCCCGCCGCAGGCCCGCCACTTCCTGGTCCGCCGCATACTGGGCCCGCTCGGCGCCTGGTGGCTGCGGGACCGCTTCGAGGGCAAGGTGGGCACGCGCGAGGTGCGGCGGATCATCAGGGCGGAGGCGCGGGACGACCGCCCGGTCCTGCGCGTCGAGACCCCCGGCGGCCGCATCGAGGAACTCTCCGCCGACCATGTGATCTCGGCGACGGGCTACCGCGTGGACGTGGCCGCGATGGACTTCCTGGGCCACGGACTCCGCGCCCGCCTGGCCCTCAGCCGCGGCACCCCCAAACTGGGCGCGGGCTACGTCTCATCGGTCCCCGGCCTCTATTTCACGGGCATGCTGGGCGGCTCGTCGTTCGGCCCGATCATGCGCTTCGTCTGCGGCACGGAGTTCGCCTCGCCGCGGCTGGCGGGGCATTTGGCTCGGGTGCACGGCTGATGTGTGGGTGCACGGCTGACGTGTCGTAGGCCCGAGACGGCGCGAGGGCGGTCACGGGGAGGGGTGGCCGATTGACTCCACGAAGTCCGCGAGGACACGCGCCGAGAACGGGTCGGTAGCCGGGTCGTCCGGTGTGACGAGACTGACGGCGTACCACCCGGCGAGGAGAAGTCCCGTGCCCTCCATGGCCGTCGCGGCCTCGGGGTCCGCGCACCGCACGCCGGTCACCCGGCCGGCGTGCAGCGGACGCGCATGGCGCCGGTAGAAGACCGAGAAGGGGCCTTCCCCCATGCCGTCGAGGGCGTAGCCGTTCTCCTCCCAGAACTCTTCCATCTCCTGACCCGACGAGAAGGTGACGATTCCCGAATAGTCCTCGTCCTCGTTCTCGTCATCTTCGTCGGCGACTTCCGGGAGTTTCCAGCCCGCCAGGGATTCAGCGCCGACCGGCTCCCCGAAAAGGAAAAGTCCGGGCCACCGGTTGTGCTGGCGAATGGCGAACTGTTTCACCATCGAGGGGAACGTCGTGTCCACGATGAAGTCGCTCGAATGCCCGGTGATTTCCATGATTCCTCGCTTGTGCGCCTAGTGCTGCCGGCGATCCGGGTCAGGCCTTCCACCCTGACGTGGGGCCGTGGTACCTGATCGCGTCCTTGGGGATGCTGACATCGCTGTTCGAGAACCAGACGTGGCTCCTGCTGCCCGGGAGGCGGCCGGAGAACAGCTTCTTCTCGACCTCGAACTCGATCATGTACTCGCTCTTCTCCCTGGTGAGGCCGAGGTACGACTTGAAACCACCGGGCTTCTTGGCGACATCGGCAGGGCTCATGGGCGACACATAGACCGCGGACGCGTTCTTTCCCTTGGAACTCTTCGGGACCTTGAGGGTGATCGCGTCCTTGCTGCCGCCACTCATGATCTTCTGGTAGCCGTTCTTGTCCGTGTAATGCCGGATGACGGCCTTGCAAGAAGGCGCGAGACCGAGCGGGTCGATCCAAGTCAGCGGGTTGACGACGTAGTTGTGGTGGTGCGGCGCCGGATCGAGGCCGAGCGGGTCAGGGCTGTGATAGCGGGCGGTGCTGGGGTCGTAATAGCGGTAATGGTTGTAGTGGAGCCCGGTCTCGGCATCGTAATACTGGCCGGGGAATCGCAGCGGGCAGTCGACCGCCTCGGCGGTGTCCTGGAGAGGCAGGCCCCATAGAGATGTCCGGGACCGCCAGGCCGTCCGCCCCGACTCGTCGACGAGTTCGGTGGGGGTCCCGACGATGTCCGTGACGATGGAGTAGAACTGCTCGTCCACCTCGTCCCGGGTGCGCTGGGCGATCGGGCGATCGCCGCCCGGCTCCCAGTCCCAGGTGGTGACCTGACCGCCCTGACCGCCCTGACCGCCCTGGCCCCCGTCCCCCTGGCCGTGCGTCGTGCGTGTCTCCTCGGCCAGACGCGTGCCGTCCCAGACGAAGTCGGTGCGGTCGATCACCGATGCGCCGTCCGCGGAGAGCAGCTCCTTCGCGATGCGCCTGCCGAGCGGGTCGTAGCGGTACCGCCAACGCCGCCCGTCCGGGGTGGTGACCTCGCGCAGCCGGTCCTCCGCGTCCCAGTCGAAGAGCCAGGTGCGGGACCCACCGGAAAGGAGGGCACGGGTGTGGCGGACGACGCGGCCCTGTCCGTCGTGCTCGTACCGGGACCTGCCGGCCGTTCGAACGAGGGTGCCGGTGTACGTGAGGGGTCCTTGGACGCCGGCCTCGTGGCTGCCCGTCGACTCCGAGCGGACCAGATTTCCCAGGCTGTCGTAGGCGTAGCTCTCGCTTCCGCCCGGCGCGGCCACGGCCGTGACCCTTCCGTTCACGTCGAGCTCATAGGCCGAGGTGCCCGCCGCGGCGTCGGTGATGGACCGGATGAGCCCGTCCGCACGGTATGCGTAGCGCCGGTCGACACCGGGCTCCCGCTCCCCGTTGCCGCGAACCGCCTGGGACGTCAGGCGGTGCCCGGCGCTCCACTCATGGACGAGTGAGGTGCCGGCGGGGAGTTCGCGGCTGGTCTCGTTGCCCGCGGGGTCGTAGCCGAAGCGGACCGTGCGGCCCGAGCCCCGCAGCTCGACCGGCTGGTGCTCGGCGTCGTACGTCCATTCGCTGAGGACACCTCGGGGGGTGCGCCGCCGCAGGCGGCGTCCCGCGTTGTCGTACGTGCTGGTCAGGATTCGGCCGTTGCAGTTCTCGGACAGCACGCGGCCGTGGACGTCATAGGTGAACGTGAGCTCGGCGTCCCGGTTGGCCGCCCCGACGATGGCTCCGCCCCGGTCGTACTCGAAGCGGGTGACGTTGTCCTCCGAGTCGCACTGCTCGATGACCCGGTCGAGGAGGTCGCGTACGTAGCGGACGGTCTGGCCGGCACCGTTGACGCGCTCCGTGATGTGGCCGACGGCGTCGTGCCGGTACGTCACGGTGCGACCGTTGAAGTCGGTCTCCCGAGCGACGTTGCCCTGGGCGTCGTACTCGTAGGACCAGGTCTGTCCTTGGGCGTTCGTCACGACGAGCGGCCGGAGTTCGGTGTCGTAGGTGAACTCGATCCGGGTGCCGTCGGGCGCGATCTGAGCGGCGCTCCGGTCGAAGGGAGCCATGTCGAAGCGGGTGACGGCGCCCTTCGCGTCGGTGTGCGCCAGGGTGTTGCCCTCCGCGTCGTACACCCAGCTTTCGGTGGTGCCGTCGGGGTACTCGCGCCGGGCCGGGAGCCCTTCGACGGTCCACTGGACCTTCGTGGTCGTCGCGTCCGGCTCGTGGACCCCGCTGACGCGTCCGAAGGCGTCGTGCTCGAAGCGGGTGACCGCGCCGAGGGACGTCGTGACGGTCGTCGCGAGTCCTGCCGGGCAGCTCTCGACGCGGCTTTCATGGCCGAGCGGGTCGGTGACCGTCGCCACGGCGCCGTGTGCGTCGTACGTGTATCTGGTGACGGCCCCCGCGGGGTCGGTGGCCGCGACGATGTTCCCGCGGGCGTCGTGCTCGTACCGCCAATGTGCGCCGTCTTGTTCGGTGGCCGAGATCAGTGACCCCGCACCGTCGTATGCGTACGAGGAACTGCTGCCGTCCGCGTGAACGACGCTCGTGGTGTTGCCGCTCTCGTCGTACGTGTACGAGGTGACGCGACCGAGGGGATCCGTGAGGGATTCGAGATGGTCGTAGCGATCCCAGGTGCGGGCGGTGGTGTGTCCCAGGGGGTCGGTCTCTGCGATCAGCTGGAAGGCGTCGTTGAACTGGTAAGTCGTCGTGTGGCCGAGGGAGTTGGTCGCCAGGGAGCGGTGCTCTTCGGCGTCGTACGTGTAGGAGTAGTCGAGGATGCCGTCGGTCCCGTTGGTCTGGACGCAGCGGTCGTCACCGTCGTACACGTAGCGGTACCAGGTGCCGTTGCGGTCCTCCCAGCCGGTGATCCGGCGCTTGTCGTCGTAGCTGAGCCGCAGCGGCAGGCCGGAGGAGTTGTAGATCTCGGTCAGGTTGCCGAGGGCGTCGTAGCCGTACCGCAGGAGCACGGGCCGGTCCGGGTCATTGAGCAGCGTCAGGGCCGTGATCCGGCCCTGGTCCGTGGTGAGCCCGATGCGATATCCGCCGGAGTGGTTCACTTCGCGCGGCACTCCGTCCGCGCCGTACGCCAGGCGTATTTCGTTGCCGTTGCGGTCGATGACGGCTTCTAGGGGGAGCTCGGCCGGGGGGCGGCCGGGGAGCGGCCGGAACTGGAGGACGAGACCGGACTCGGGCTGGCGTACGCGCATGGCACCGCCCAGCTCGCCGTCCCATTCCAGAGGCCACCGCGGGCCTTCGACGGGATCGACGGGGGCATCGGGGTCCGGTATGGGGTAGTAGAGGACCATTCCGTCGGCCGAGGTGAACCGGGCCCCGCCTTGGTCGAGGATCAGGCGTTGGTCGAGGGTGGACGCCCAACTGGGCCCGAACCAGCGGCCGGACCGCAGTCCGGTGCGGTGATGCCGCTCGAGTTCCAACGGGAGGACGCCCGGCAGGTCCACGTCGGTCTCGGACATGACCATGTTGCCGGTGGCCATGTCGATGGGGTCGCCGCAGGTGAAGAGCTTCTTCATCGGACGGCCGAGCGCACGGACGCCCTTGCCGAGCCCCTTGACGCCGAGGGACAGGCCCTTCATCCCGGCCTTGAGGCCCATCATTCCCTTGGCGAGTCCGCGGAGGGAGGTGAGGCCTTTCATGCCGGGGATGCAGTCGAGGGCGGCGAAGGCGACGTCGAGGAGTCCTGCTTCTCCGTTGGCGTATTTATGGAGGGTGTCGGCGAGGACGACGAGGGCGGCGACGAGGACGATGGCGCCGAGGATGGGTCCGCCGACGATCATGGCGATGACGCCGAGTACGGCGACGACGACTTTGCAGACGGCGACGATGGTGTCCCAGTTGTCGGAGACCCAGTCGCCGACCTCTTCCCACCATTTGCGGTTCTGGATACCGGCGTCGGAGGCCTCTTCGAGCTTCTTCTTCGCCGTGCCCGCGGCGTTCTCCCGCATCTTGCGGGCGTCCTCGGCCATCTTCTTCGCCGCGTCGAGATTGCCCTGGGCGTTGGAGACGTCCGACTTGGCGTCGGACTGGGCCTTTTCGGCGGCGGTCGCGTTGCGGGTGGCGGCCTTGACCTTGTCGGGGTCGGGCTTGGGCACGTCCTTGCCCGCCTTCGAACCGCCGCCGTCGTCGTCGTCCTTGTACTTGTCGGCTTCCTTGCCCGCCCGGTCCACCCAGGAGTCGGCGGAGGTGAGACGGGTCTGCGCGGAGGACAAGTCCCCTTGCGCTTCACGGCCCTTGGCCAGCGCCTTGTCGGCCAGCGCCTGGGCGCGCTCCAGCTCGGGCCAGTAGGCCGCCATCGCGTCGCCGGCCATGTCGTAGCTCTTCTTGAGCTTCTTCAGCTTGCCGGGGGCGTCCTCGAACTCGGCGGTGAAGGACTCCGCCGTCTTGCCCGCCCAGGTCAGGATGGCGTCCTCGCCCGCCATCCCCTTGATGTCCCGGAGGACCTTCGACACGTCGTCGGCGAAGTCGTGCAGGTTCTTGGCGAGGCTGCGGACCCGGTCCGGATCGCCCGGAGTCGGGTCCTTGTCCAGGTCCAGGACATGCCAATCCGCCGGTCGATTCCCCGCCATCCCCGTAACCCCCGCCGCGACTTTGCTGCCAACGATCTCGTGCGGGATGCAAATTTACTGGGTCGGCAGATGAAGAGGAGAGCCGAGGGCATTTGGTTACCGGATGCGTACGTTGTGCCTGTGCGGGCCGTCCAGGCGCATCACGAACTCCTCCGTCACGGGCCGGGTATGGCGGTGTTCCGGCCGGTCCCGCCGCACGGCCCCTCACCGATTCGAGCGCTCTCCCGTCCCCCTGAACCCAGGTGAACCCGTCGCGTGAACCCGTGCGGCCTGTCATTGCGGTTACGGCATCGCCGTGGGTCCGTATTCTCTCGATCATGGCCGCTCCGATCGCATATTCACTCATTGCCACTGACCTGGACGGAACGCTGCTCCGCGGCGACGACACCGTCTCCGACCGGTCGCGGGACGCGTTGGCCGCGACGGCCGCCGCGGGAGCGCGGCATCTGGTGGTGACCGGGCGGCCCGCGCCGCGGGTGAAGCCGTTGCTCGACGATCTGGGGGGCGGGGGGCTCGCCGTCTGCGGGCAGGGGGCGCAGCTGTACGACGCCGAGAGCGATCGCATGGTCTGGTCGGTCACGCTCGACCGGGAGCTGGCCGAAGCCGCGCTCGGGAAGATCGAGGCGGAGGCGGGGCAGGTCTTCGCCGCCGTCGACCAGGATGGGGTTGACGGGCTCACTCTCATCGAGCCCGGGTATCTGATGCCGCACCCCACGCTGCCTGCCGTGCGCGTGCCGGGGCGTGACGACCTGTGGAGCGAGCCCATCAGCAAGGTGCTCCTGCGCCATCCAGAGCTGACCGACGACGAGTTGGCCGCCCTGGCCCGCGATGCCGTCGGGTCCCTCGCCACCGTCACGATGTCCGGGCCCGGCACCGTCGAGCTCCAGCCGCGCGGGGTGACCAAGGCGACCGGGCTCGCGCTGGCCGCCGAGCGGCTCGGGCTGAGCGCCGAGGACACCATCGCCTTCGGCGACATGCCCAATGACGTACCGATGTTCGTGTGGGCCGCCCGTGGTGTTGCCATGGCCAACGCCCATCCCGACCTCAAGGCGGCCGCCGACGAGGTCACCGCGTCCCATGAGGACGACGGGGTTGCCCTGGTGCTTGAGCGGTTGCTGGCAGAGGGATAGGGGGACAGGGAGAGGGAGAGGGATGGAGGGGCAGGGAGAGGGATAGAGGGAAGGCGTTCAGCCTGTTGTTCGGGGGATTCGCCTTTCCCACGTGCGGTGGAAGACCACCTCCTCCCCGTCCTTGCACACCACCTCGTTCGACGTGATGAAGTCCTTCGCGTCGCACGTGATCTCGGAGCGCGTCTCCACCCTTACGTCCCACGCCAGTTCGGGCCGGTGCAGGCGGATCGACCAGTCGGAGCGGGTGCGGGCCGACAGCGGGTCGGACTCGTTGATCGTGTACGTCTCCAGCGCGTCCTCCGTGAACTCCAGGCCGTCCGGGTAGACCCGCGTGCCGCCGTAGCGCGGGTCCACCTCCAGGCGCCATTCGCCCTTCGCCACATCGCGTACGACCAGGCGCTCGGGACGCTCCTCGTCCAGCGTCGCCGGGTACACCACCTCCAGCGGCTCCGACTGCTCGGGCGGTTCGAAGGTGATCGACGGGTCCAATTCTCCTTCCCGTACGGGCAGTTCCAGGGAGCTGCCCGCCGGGTCCAGGACGAAGCCCGCCGAGCCCGGCTGCGGCCAGATCCACGGCCAGTACGCCGACGACACCGCGAGGCGGATGCGGTGGCCGGGCGGGAACGTGTGGCCGATGGCGTTCAGCTCGAAGGTCACGTCCTCCGTGTCGCCCACCGGCCAGGCGTCGTCGCGGTCCCTCCCGTGGCGGGCGGAGAGGTTCAGCACGCCCCGTGTGACCAGGGTTGATGAGCCGTCCGGGGCCACGTCGCAGAGCCGGGCGACCGCCTGGCCCTTCGGTACGTCCATGCGGAGACGGAGATTCACCTTGGGGCGGCCCAGGATGCGTACCGCGGACGGCACCTCGAACTCGAAGCACGCCGACTTCGCGTCCTCGTCCCGCTGGTCCGGCGGCAGGTCCGCGTCGTTGCCGAAGGGGAAGAAGCGGCCGGCGTCCAGGCCCGTGTGCTGGGGGGAGTTCACGATCAGCGGGGCGCCCTGGAGGGCGTACACCGTCGGCGTGACGTGCGGGGACGGCCAGGACGGGTCGCCCACCCAGCCGCCCGGCAGCTCCTCGTACACCGTCGCCGGGCGGTGTGAATCGCTGATCCAGGAGCGGAGTCTCGGCTCGGACATCACTCCCGTGTCGACGTCCTTCAAATGGTGGTCCCACCAGCGCAGGGTCTCCTGGAGGAAACCGATCGCGGGGCCCGGCGGAAGGCCCCGGTCCGGGTACTGGTGCGACCAGGGTCCGATCAGTCCCCGTACCCGGTCGTCGGGCAGATGCTCCACCAGGCGCAGGACCGTGTCCCGGTAGGGGTCGTGGAAGCCGCCCACCGCGAGCACCGCCGCGCCGATCGCGGAGTAGTCCTCGCAGACGCTGCCGTGCCGCCAGTAGTCGTCCCGGGTCTGGTGGTCGAGCCAGGTGTGGATGAAGGGCTCCACCGCTTCGAGGCGGGCCAGCCACATCTCGCGCCAGGCGGTGCCGACGAACAGCGGGTCCGGCGGGCGGGACACGAACGCCAGCATCGTCGCCGCCCATGCGTGCATGTCCACCGCGAGGACGGAACCACCCATGTAGTGCACGTCGTTGTCATAGCGGTCGTCCGTCGAGCAGACCGTGACGACCGCCTTGAGCGGCTCGGGCGCGAGGGCCGCGATCTGGAGGGAGTTGAAGCCGCCCCAGGAGATGCCGAACATGCCGACCTTGCCCGAGCACCAGGGCTGTGCGGCGAGCCAGTTGACGACCGCGACCCCGTCGGCCAGCTCGACCGCCGAGTACTCGTCGCCCGGCATGCCCTCCGCGTTGCCGTGTCCCCGCACGTCCACGCGTACGGAGGCATAGCCGTGGCCCGCGTACCAGGGGTGGCGCTGCCAGTCGCGGGGCGCCGTCCAGTCGCTGAGCCGGTAGGGGAGGTACTCGAGGAGCGCGGGGACGGGTTCGTCCGTCACCGGGCGCCAGACGCGCGCGTACAGCTTGGTCCCGTCCGGGAGGGGTACCCGGACGTCCTCGCGGGTCGTCTCGTACGGGAAGGAGGAGCGGATCTGCATGGCGGGAACCTCAGTGGACGGGGTGCCGGGAACCTCAGTGGACGGGATGCATGGTGCGGCGGAGCCACGGGGCGAGCGCGATGACGGCGACACCCGCGGCCACCGCGATCGCGCCGTTCACGCCGAAGTACGCCGGGTTGGAGACCTCTCCGTAGAGCTTCACGGTCTGCGCCTGGATGCCGTTGGCGAGGGCCAGCGAGAGGAACCAGAGGGACATCGTCTGGCTGGCGAAGGCCTTCGGGGCGAGCTTCGTCGTCGCCGACATGCCCGACGTCTCCACCAGGATGTCGCCGAGCCCGAGCAGCAGATACGAGCCGACGATCCACCAGACCGCCATCTTGTACGTGTCGTCGCCGTGCCCCGAGGCCGGCAGGACCATCAGGAGGAACGAGAGGCCGCCCAGGATCACACCGAACGCGATCTTGTTGGAGGCGTGCGGCTGGCCGTGGCCCATCTTCGCCCAGACGGTGGCGACGATCGGGGCGAGCCCGACCTCGAAGGCGCCGAGCGCGGAGGCGTACCAGCTGGCGGGGAAGGTGAAGCCGAGGATCGACGTCTCGGCGTTCGTCGAGGCCAGCAGGATCATCGTCGAGTAGGCCTGGAACAGGATGAAGTTGAAGACGACCGAGGCGAGGAAGAGCACGATGTAGGGCTTCAGCCGGCCGCGTTCCTCCGCCGTCACGCGCGGGCTGCGGAACATGACGGCGAAGTAGACGGCCGGCGCGATCACCGAGATCAGGGTGAGCAGGTCCACGAAACGGTCCATCGTCAGCCAGCCGACGCCGGCCAGGATCCCGCCGATCGCCGCCACGACCACGATGCCCACGACGATGAGCAGCACCGCCCGCCGCATCGCGTCCTTGGGCAGCGCGAACTCGGCGGCCGCCTTGCGCCCGGCGAGGTGCCGCCGCCCCCACACGTACTGGATGAGGCCGAACGTCATGCCGATCGCGGCCGCCGAGAAGCCCCAGTGCCAGCCCCGGTGGTCGCCGAGCCAGCCGGTGATCAGCGGTCCGGCGAAGGCGCCCACGTTGATCGCCATGTAGTAGAGCGCGAAGCCCGCGTCACGCCGGTCGTCGTCGGTGCGGTAGAGCTTGCCGACCATCGAGGCGACGTTCGGTTTGAGCAGCCCGGTGCCCGCGCTGATCAGGCCGAGCCCGACCCAGGTCATCGTCGCGGTCGGTACGGCCATCGAGTAGTGCCCGCAGGCGATGAGGATGCCGCCCCACAGGACCGCGCGGTACGAGCCGAGGATGCGGTCGGCGAGCCAGCCGCCCGCCACGGACACCAGATAGACCAGCGTTCCGTACGCCGCCGACACGGAAGCGGCGGTTCCGGCGTCCATCCCCATGCCGTCGTCGGCGACCGAGTCGGCGAAGTAGAGGACGAGGATGGCCTGCATGCCGAGGAACGAGAAGCGTTCCCAGACCTCGAGGCCCGAGAGGGTGAGCAGACCGCGCGGCTGCCCGAAGAAGGCGTGGTCGTCGCCCGGCGGCGGCTCCGTGGCGGGATCCGGGGGCGGTTCGGCTTCGGACTCGGTACGGGACAAGGAGCTGCTCCCGGTAGTTCCGTCGGGTCGGGGATGATCGGGTCGTGGACGGACAGTTCTGGGACGATACGGTCTTCTCGGGCGTATGAGCTGATCAAGAACATACCGGTGGTGATCGCGTGCCGCCTGGGCGGCATTGCACAGGCGGGTGCCCACTGTGATCGAAAGGCGACCGGATACGCTGACTTGAGTGATGGCAGCGACACATCGACAAACCGCGTCATCGACCCGGCAAACCACCGTGTCATCGACCCGGCGAACCACCGTGTCATGGATCCGGCCATCACACAGTGATCGACAGAGTGATGATCGACCGAGTACCGACTTGTGATCGTCAGCAGACAGGAGAACCCCTCGTGACCGTCGTCGGGCCCTTCGGCCTCAGCGTGCGGGACCAGGCTCTCGAAGCCGATGTCCAGGCCGGATTGGCGGCCGTCGAGGAAGGTCTGCTCGACGCCACCAAAAGCGGGGTCCCCTTCATCACGGAGGCGGCACAGCATCTGGTGCGCGCGGGCGGCAAGCGGTTCAGGCCGCTGCTCGTGATGCTCGCCGCGCAGTTCGGCGATCCGTACGCGCCGGGCGTGGTGCCCTCCGCCGTGGTCGTGGAGCTGACGCACCTCGCGACGCTCTACCACGACGACGTGATGGACGAGGCGGACGTGCGCCGCGGCGTCGAGAGCGCCAACCAGCGCTGGGGCAACTCGGTGGCCGTCCTGACCGGCGACTTCCTCTTCGCCCGCGCCTCGTACATCCTGGCCGACCTCGGCCCGGACGCCGTCCGCATCCAGGCCGAGGCCTTCGAACGCCTGGTCACCGGCCAGATCCTGGAGACGGCTGGGCCGACCGAGGGCCGCGACCCGGTCGACCACTACCTGGACGTGCTCGGCGGCAAGACCGGCTCGCTGGTCGCCGTGGCGTGTCGTTTCGGCGCCATGATGTCGGGCGCCGACGAGACCGTCGTGGACGTCCTGACCCAGTACGGCGAGCGGCTCGGAGTCGCCTTCCAGCTCGCCGACGACGTACTGGACATCGCCTCCGACTCGCACGAGTCCGGCAAGACGCCGGGCACGGACCTGCGGGAAGGCATCCCCACGCTTCCGGTGCTCCGGCTGCGCGAGCGGGTGGCGAAGCTCGGGCTGCCCGAGGACATCGCCCTGTGCGAGCTGCTGGACTCGGACCTGACGGACGACGCACGGCACGCGGAGGCGCTGGCCCGGCTGCGGGTCCACCCGGCCCTGGAGCAGGCGCGCAAGGACACCGTGCGGTACGCGGAGGAGGCGCGGGCCACGCTGGCCCCGCTGCGGGACTGCGACGCGAAGGTCGGGCTGGTCGAGCTCTGCGATCTGGTGGTGCACCGGGCGGGCTGAGGCCCCACATGCGCATGTGACACAGGTCACATGAACTGGCCTAGATTGGATTGAGTCCAGGCTGAGATCCGCTCCGTACCTACGCCCAGAAGCTGACGCAGGGGGCGTTGGCTCAGGTACGGGGAGATTTCCAGTCATGGGCACCTTCGACACTTCTGATACGTCCGTCGCCGACGCCTCGGGGAAGAAGCGGCGCCGCACCCTGCTCGTCTCCGGGGTCGCGGTCGCCGCCGCGGCCGGCGTGGCCGTCGCGGTCATTCCCGCGGTGGCGAGCAGCAGCGGCAGCAGCGGCGCAGGGCGTGCCGCGCACGGCGCCGCGCACGGCGGCCAGTCCGTGGAGGTGCAGAGCGGCGCCTCGGGCGGCACCGGCGGAACCGTCTTCGCGGCCGCCATGAACGGCGCCAACGAGGTGCCGGTGCAGGGCGGGCCCGCAGTGGGCGACAAGGACGGCAAGGCGCTGGAGTTCGTCCGGGTCAAGGGCGACAAGGTGTCGGTCACCGTCAAGTGGCGGGGCACCGGAAAGCCGACCGCGCTCCACATCCACCAGGGCGAGCGCGGCACCAACGGCGGCATCAAGATCGACTTCACCAAGCTGCTCGACGGCGGCGGCAAGGGCAACCGAGTCAGCGGCACGGTCAAGGTCGACGACGCCGCGCTGCTCGACCAGTTGAAGAACAACCCCAACAGCTTCTACGCCAACCTGCACACCGCCGAGTTCCCGGGCGGCGCCGTCCGCGGGCAGCTCCACAAGGTGACCGCCCCCGTCGACTTCCGGGACGCGGCGGACGGCTTCCAGGCGTCCGTGATCCGGGGCGAGCAGATCTACGAGTGCAAGAAGGCCGACGACGGCTCCGGCAAGTTCGCCTTCGCCCAGCGCGACGTACGTGCCCGGCTCGGCGGCAACATCGCGCACAGCTTCACCGCGCCGGGCTCCGGCACCCCGCAGTGGATCGCCCCCGACGGCAGCGCGGTCACCGGCAAGCTGATCTCCAGGACGCCGAACGGCACCGCCAACATCCCCGAACTCGACCTGGCCGCCACCCAGTCGGGCAAGCCGCGCGGGCTGCTCGCCGAGACGGTGGAGATCCTGCGGCTGAACACGGTGGGCGGGGTCGCGCCGGCCGGCGACTGCGAGCCGGGGGCCATCGCGAAGGTGCCGTACAAGGCGGACTACGTGTTCGTCCAGCGCTGAGCCCTGCTTCAACCGTCCGAGCGGCGTCTCCCCTACGGGATGGGGGAGGCGCCGCATCCTGTTGTCATCCCACAGCAGTACGTGGAGTTGCTCCCGGGGTCTGACGCTTCTGGCTGGCCGATTTGGTCGTATGGAGACCAGCAAGGTCGAGCAAGAACAACCACTCCTGACCTATTCGGGTGAGAATGGCGGCGCGGGGTGGACGCAGGCACGTACAGGGAAGGCCGCCGCCGACCACGGAGGTAGGGCACACAATGGCACCGTACGAACCGGAGCAGAACACCAATGAGGCCGGGGAGCAGCGCGTCGGCCGCCGCAAGGCGGCGCGTTACGCGGTCCCGGTCGCGGTGGCGGGGGTGGCGGCGGCGACCATCGGGCTCGTCCCGGCGCTCGCCACGTCGGGCGACCCCAAGCTGCCCGAGATCACCGCACAGGAACTCATCGAGAAGATCGCGGCGTCGGACACCGAGCAGCTCTCCGGCACCGTGAAGATCAGCACCGACCTGGGCCTGCCGTCCCTCGGCGGCGGCATGACCGGAGGCTTCGCCCCGGGCGGCGGCTCGGGCGAGAGCGGGGGCGAGGACGGCAAGGGCTCGGCCGCCGACCCGCAGTCGAAGCTCATGGAACTGGCGTCCGGCACGCACACGCTGCGGGTCGCGGCCGACGGCCCCGACAGGCAGAAGCTGTCCGTCCTGGACGACGCGGCCGAGTACAGCCTGATCCACGACGGCGACGACGTCTGGGCCTACGACAGCAAGTCGAACGAGGTCTACCACTCCAAGTCGGCGGGCAAGGCATCCGACGGCAAGGAATCCGACGGCAAGGCCGGAGACCTCCCCAAGGACGTCCCGTCCACGCCCAAGGAGCTGGCCGACGAAGCCCTGAAGGCGGTCGACGACACGACGTCGGTGAAGGTCGACGGCACGGCGCAGGTCGCGGGCCGGGACGCCTACCGCCTGGTCATCAAGCCCAAGCAGTCCGGTTCGACGGTCGGTCAGATCACGGTCGCCGTGGACGCCAAGACCGGTACGCCGCTGAAGTTCACGCTCACCCCGGCGGGCGGCGGCAGCGCGGTCGTCGACGCGGGCTTCACGAAGGTGGACTTCGCCAAGCCGGCGGCGTCGACCTTCGACTTCACGCCGCCCAAGGGCGCGAAGGTCACCGAGGCCGACGACGCCAAGGCCGAGAAGCACGGCTTCAAGGGCGACGGCAAGGAGTTCGAGGACTTCAAGGGCGAGGAGGGCCCGAACGGTCTGAACGTCATCGGCGAGGGCTGGAACTCCATCGCCGAACTGGAACTGCCGGGCGGCCAGGGCCTCCCGACGGGCGGCTCCGGGTCCGGGTCCGAGGACATGCCGCAGGACGCCCAGCGCCTCCTCGACTCGCTCGGGGACAAGGTGACGGGCGAGTTCGGCGAGGGCACGGTGTTCAAGACGCGACTGATCAACGCGTTGATCACGGACGACGGGAAGGTTTACGCCGGGGCCGTGACGAAGGACGCGTTGGTGAAGGCGGCGAACGCGGCCGACTAAACCCTGCGGGGGGCTGCGCGACAAGCCACGACGCACTCGGAGACGACGTACAAGCGGCGGGCTCAGGGATCGAACCCTGAGCCCGCCGCAACGGTGAGGGAGGACAAGGTGCCGCCCAGCAACGGCAGCCCAGGGCCCGGCGTGATCGAAACTGCCGCGCTGACGAAGCGATACGGCAAGCAGTTGGCCGTGGACAGGCTGAGCCTCACCGTCCCCAGCGGCAGCGTCTTCGGGTTCCTGGGGCCCAACGGCTCCGGCAAGACCACCACCATCCGCATGCTGATGGGCCTCATCGAGCCGACTTCGGGCCACGCGCGCGTCCTGGGCCACGCCATGCCCCAGGCGACCCGCAAGGTGCTGCCGCACGTGGGCGCCCTCATCGAGGGCCCGGCCCTGTACGGCTTCCTCTCCGGCCGCGACAACCTGCTTCGTTATGACTCCGCCGACCCGACCGCCGACCCCCGCACCCGCCGGGCCCGCGCCGAGGCGGCGCTGGACCGGGTGGGGCTGACGGCCGCGGCCGGCAAGAAGGCGAAGGCGTACTCGCTGGGCATGAAGCAGCGCCTCGGCCTGGCGGCGGCCCTGCTCCAGCCGCGCAGGCTGCTCGTCCTGGACGAACCGACGAACGGTCTCGATCCGCAGGGCATGCGCGAAATCCGCACGCTGGTACGGGAGTTGGCCTCGGAGGGTACGACGGTCTTCCTCTCCTCACACCTCCTGGACGAGATCGAGCAGGTCTGTACGCATGCGGCGGTGATGGCCCAGGGGCGGCTCATCACGCAGGGGCCCGTGGCCGAACTCGCGGCCGGTGCGCGGGGGCGGCTCGTGGTGACGACGCCGGACACGGGGGACGCGGCGCGTGTCCTGAAGGAGCTGGGCGTGGGCGATCTCGTCGTGACGGAGGACCGGGTGACGGGCGAACCGCCGGGGACGGAACTCGCCGAGCTGAACGCCGCGCTGGTCGGGGCGGGCGTGCGGGTCAGGGGCTTCGGGGTCGAACGGGCCTCGCTGGAGGACGCGTTCGTGGCGCTGACGGGGGAGGGCTTCGATGTCGCGGGCTGAGGTCATGGACGTATCCACGGCAGGCGAACCGCGCGAGGTCCGGCGGATCTGGAGCCTCGGTCTCTTCCGCAGCGAACTGTCCGTGACGTTCCGCCGCTGGCGGACGCTCGCGCTGCTCGGTGTGCTGGCGGCGGTGCCGATCCTGGTGGGTGTCGCCGTCAAGATCGAGACGAGTGACGGCTCGACGATCGGCGGGGGCGGCGAGGGCGGGGGCCCCGCGTTCATCGCGCAGGTCACGAACAACGGGCTGTTCCTGGTCTTCACGGCGCTGGCGGCGACGCTGCCGTTCTTCCTGCCGATGGCGATCGGTGTGGTGGCGGGGGACTCCATAGCGGGCGAGTCCAGCGCGGGCACGCTGCGCTATCTCCTGGTGGCACCGGCGGGACGCACCCGCCTGCTGCTGGCCAAGTACGCGACGACGCTGACGTTCTGCCTGGTGGCGACGTTGGTGGTGGCGGTCTCGGCGCTGGCTGTCGGGGCGCTGCTGTTCCCGGTGGGCGAGGTCACGACGATCTCCGGCACTCGGATCGGCTTCGGCGAGGGCCTGTTGCGGGCCCTGCTGATCGCGCTGGTCGTCGCGGCGTCGCTGATCGGGGTGGCGGCGCTGGGCCTCTTCGTGTCGACCATGACCAGCAGCGGGATCGCGGCGATGGCGACGACGGTCGGGCTGCTGATCACGGTCCAGATCCTCGACCAGATCCCCCAGTTGCACGCGATCCAGCCGTACTTCTTCTCGCACTACTGGCTGTCCTTCGCGGACCTGATGCGAGAGCCGATCTACTGGGACGAACTGACCAAGAACCTGGGCCTGCAGGGCCTGTACGCGGTGGTGTTCGGCTCGGCGGCTTGGGCGAGGTTCGGGGGGAAGGACATCACTGCCTGAGGGTGCGGGGGTACGGGGCATCTGTCGGACCCTGCGCGGGTGCTGTGCCGGGGTGCCGGGGCTGAACGCGGGTGCCCGCCGGGTAGCCGCTCAGTGGATGCGTGCGGCAGGCACCGGCGCACAGCAAGTCGGCAGGCGCCTGCGCCCAGCAGGCCCGTCCCGCCCAGACGCCGATCAGCAGCGCACCCCAGCCGAAGGCCCAGCGCACCACAGGCCCGCCGCGAAGGCCCGGCCTCAGCCCTCAGCCCTCATACGAGTACCGCGCCAGCGCCGGCTCCTGGTCGAAGAACTTCTTCGCCCGGGCCAGTGCCGCCGTGTCGTCCAGTACGTTGCCGGGGCGGGAGCCGTTGCCCAGCAGGACGCCGCCGAAGTGCATCGGGAAGAACGCTGCGGTGTTGCTCAGGGTGCCGATCAGGGGGGCGGCCACCTCCTCCTCCTGGTGGGCGAGGGCCGTCACGCCCCACAGGGTGCGGCCCGCCAGGCTCTCCTTGAACTTGACCTCCGGGACCTCCAGCCACGCGTCCCAGTAGTCGAGGTAGCGCTTGGTCGTGGCCGACACGGAGTACCAGTACAGCGGCGACACGATGACGATGTCCGTGGCGGCGAGCGTCGCGTCCAGGAGCAGCGCCTCGTGGTCGCCGCTGGGGCGCGGCCGTGCGCGGGGGCGGCTCTCGTCGTGCCGCAGGTCCTCGAAGTCGGGCAGCGGATGGTCGGCGAGGTGCAGCCAGCGCTGCTCGACGCCGGGCGGCAGCTGCTCGGCGGCCTTGCGGGCCAGGGTCTCGGAGTTGCCGTCGGGCCGGGCACTGCCGAGTACGAAGAGGAAGCTGCGGTCGGTCATGGGAATCCCCCTGGAGGTGGCGCGCCGAAACAGCGCGAACAGCGATTACCTGCGCATGCACTATATGCACGCGCAGGTAATCGCGTCTACAGGAGAGTGCCCTGAGGGCGCCTAGGCGGACAGCCCCCACACCGCGTGAGCCACCGCGTCACTGTTGTGGTCCAGGGCCTTTTCGTCGATGTTCGACGTCGTGTCGCACGACGAGTGGTAGCACTTGTCGAACGGCTCGCCCGCCGTCCCGCCCCAGTTCTGCGCCTGCTCGGCCGTCTTCTCGTAGTCGGCGCCGCTGAACAGCCCGCCGACCGGGATGCCCGCGTCCTTGAACGGGGCGTGGTCGGAGCGGCCGTCGCCCTCCTCGTCCGGCTCGGTGGCGATGTTCAGGCCGCCGTAGAAGTCCTTGAAGGTCTTCTCGATGGTGGGGTCGTCGTCGTAGACGAAGTACCCCGGGTTCGGCGAGCCGATCATGTCGAAGTTCAGATAGCCCTTGATCTTCGACCGCTCGTCCGCCGGCAGCTTCTCGACGTAGTCCGAGGAGCCGACCAGACCCAGCTCCTCCGCTCCCCACCAGGCGAACCGCAGGTGCTTGGCGGGCTTGTACTGCTCCTTGGCCACGGTCAGCGCGGTCTCCAGGACGGCCGCCGAACCGGAGCCGTTGTCGTTGATGCCGGGGCCCGAACCGACGCTGTCGAGGTGCGAGCCCGCCATGACGACCTGGTCGGCGTCGCCGCCCGGCCAGTCGGCGATGAGGTTGTAGCCGGTCTTGCCGCCGGAGGTGAACTCCTGGACGGTCGTGTTGAATCCGGCCTCGTCCAGCTTGCCCTTCAGGTAGTCGATGGAGGCCTTGTAGCCCGCGCTGCCATGGGCGCGGTTGCCGCCGTTGGCCTCCGCTATGGACTGCAGCTGGGCGAGATGACCCTGGACGTTGGCGACGGAGATGTCGGGCGCGGCCGCCGTGGGGGAGGGGGCCGCGTTGGATATGGCGGTGGTGGCGAGTAGCCCGGTGACGGCTATGACGGCGGCTGCCGCGGCACGTCCGGGAACAGAGAGCTTCATGTGGGGGGCTCCGAATTCCGTGAAATCTGAACGGGATTGGCGTGCCTGATGGTGGGGGTGAGGTTGACCGTGCGTCAAGAGCGCGTATCGGTCGCTTCGTTCCGCATAGCGGTCGGTGCGGTGGGTGACGCAGTGGCTTAAGCCTCGGACGACGCGGCGCTCGGCGGCACCAGCACGGTCCAGCCCGGCGCGTACGTGTCCGGCACCGGACGGCGTTGCCAGTCGCGGGCCCAGCGCGGCACCGTCCCCTCCCGCAGCACCAGCGCGGTCGGCCGCCGCCGGTCACCGCGATCGGCGGCCACGCATCCGGAGACGTACGCGACGGGAATCACCGAGGTGTTGCCCTGGATCACGCACGGCGGGCGGACGCCCTGCGCACGCAGGACCTCGGTGACGCGGCTCCAGTCGCCGCGGGCGCCGGCCTGGATGCGGCCGTTGCCGTGGGCGAGCGGGAGTTGGACGGCGAGATGGCAGGCGAGTACGGCGAGGAGCACGCCGCCCGCGACGCGGCGCCGGCGTGCGGCCAGCGCCCGGTCGGCCAGGGCGAGCAGCCCCACGGCCGCGGGGAGCGCGAGCAGGGCGTGGGTGGGCAGCAGGAAGCGCGGTGCCCCGTAGGGGACGAGCAGGAGGTAGGGGAGCGCCGCCGTACTGCCCACGGCGACCGCGAGCCAGAGCACCCGTGCGCCCCGGTCCGTCCGCCGCGCCGCCCACAGGCCTGCGGCCACGAGCAGCGCGAGCAGCACCCACCACTCCAGGGCGACCGCCCTGACGCTGTCGGCGTCGCAGGGCCGGCAGAGCAACGGGCCGTCCGCGACGGTGAACTGCGCGGTGAGCGCGGCGAGCGGCCGCAGCCCGCCCTGCACGTCACTCGCGTCGCCGAGCCGTTCGCGTACGCCGCCGAACCTGACGTACGCCTCGATCACCCACGGCAGGGCTCCGGCGAGGACACCGCCGAGGGCGGCTGCGGCACGGGCGGGGGAGCGCGGGGTGAGCACCCCGAACGAGGCGAGGAGGAGCGGGGCGGCGACGGCGGCACCGTCGTTGGGCCGCATGAGCGTGGCGAGGGCGATGGCCGCGCCGATTCCCGCGTACGTAAAGGGAGTCGGCCGGAGGCGCAGGAAGAGCCCGACGGCTGCGACCGCCCCCATGGCGGTGTAGTGGTTCGGCATGGCGGCGCCCGCGTAGAACAGGGCGAACCAGAGGCTGCCGTACAGCCCCGCGGCGACCGCGACGGTGGCGGGCCGCCGGTCGAACACCCGCAGCCAGGGCCGGAACCCCAGATAGAGCGCGCCGGTCGACAGTACGGTCAGCCACACCCTGAGCAGCACGACCGAGTCGCTCCAGTAGGCGACGGGCGCGATGAGCAGCGGGACGCCGCGCGTGCGGGGCGCGCTGAACGGTGTGGCGGGACCGTACGGTTCGAACCGGCTCGCGTAGACGATCTCGTCCCAGCCGAGCGGCAGCGTGATCGGCACGAGCGCCAGTGGCAGCACGGCGAACGCGGCGCAGACGGCGACGAGCGGCCACCGCGCAGGCCCGCGCGGCACGGGCAGCTCGGCACGCGCCCCCACGAGACGCCGCGCGTCGGCCATGGTCAGACGGTTCTCGACGCCGCCGCGATCAACTGCACGACGAGCTGCTGGCCGGTCATCCGGCTGGTCTCCTGTCAGGGGATGGCGGAGCGTCGAGCTGTCGCTCGGTCACATGTGGTCACTTTCGGTTGAATGCAGTGAATGTAGTGATACTGACGCCGGAATCGAAGGATCGGTTGGCCGACACGGTGAATTCCGGCGGCTGGCGGCGCGTGCTCGGCTGGTGACGCGTACTCGGCCGGCGGCGCGTGCCCGGCTAGCGGCGCGTGCCCGGCTTGGGCAGCGGGCGGGGGCGCGGGATCGAGCGGGGCTTCGGGGAGCGCCGGTCGTTGAAGCGCAGGGCGGTGGCGGAGGTGCGGGACAGGCCGGTGGGGTGAACTCGCAAAAGGGCTCCAGGGTAGGGCGATCAGGTCGGGCCGGATGCGGCCGAGTGAGGCCAGGCCGGCCGCTTCAGCTGATGTACTCTGCTTGAAGTGGTTTGAAGGTAGTACTTCACTTGCAGTGGTGTCAATCGTTTTCGGAGAACGGAACCTCATGCGTCAGAACCCCGCCCGCCGCACCGCCCTGCTGGACGCCGCCATCGAGGTGCTCGCCCGCGAGGGCTCGCGCGGTCTGACCCTCCGCGCGCTCGACACCGAGGCGGGCGTCCCCACCGGCACCGCGTCCAACTACTTCACGAACCGCGCCGACATGCTGGGCCAGATCATGGGCCGTACGCGCGAACGGCTGACGCCCGATCCGGCGGACGTCGCCGAGATGCTCAAGGCTGAGCCCTCGCACGAGCTGGTGAAGACCTTCATGCACCAGATCGTCGAGCGGATGCACCAGGACCGCAGCAGCCATCTGGCCATGCTGGAGCTGCGGCTGATGGCCACGCGCAGCCCCGAACTCCACGCCGAGCTGACCCGCTTCTTCAGCGCCGAGCTGGCAGGCAACATCAGCTTCCACCTGGAGAACCGGCTGCCCGGCGACAGCATGGGCATGGTGCTGCTCTATCTGGCCATGTTCGGCTTCATGGTCGACGACCTGACCATTCCGGAGCTCCTGGCGCCGCATCGGCCCGAGCGGCTGATCGACGAGATGGTGACGCGCCTGCTGCTGTGAGCTCGGCGCCAGGAGACCCGGACCCGCACCCGCGCCCGCGCCCTTAGTGGACGCAGAACTCGTTCCCCTCCGGGTCTGTCATCACGACCCACTCGCCGCCCGGCTGCTTCTCGCGCCGCAGTACGGCCGCGCCGAGCGCCTCGACGCGGGCGACCTCGCGCTCGCGCTCGTTGGGCGCGGAGTGGACGTCGATGTGCAGCCGGTTCTTGCCGCTCTTCGTCTCCGGTACGCGCTGGAAGAGGATCCGGCGGCCCAGGCCGGTGCCGCTGTCCTCGTCGTACGGGTCGTCGGGATGCCGCACGGCCACCAGATCGCGGAAGGCGTGCCGGCCCCGGAAGTCGACCACGTCGGACTCGGCGAGGGCGCCGAAGCCGAGCAGGCGGGTGATCAGGGCGCTGTTGTCCTCGACCTCGTATCCCAGGGTCTCGGCCCAGAAGGCGGCCTGGGCGTGCGGATCGTTGGCGTCGACGACGAGCTTCCAGTGCAGTGTCATGTAACCAGTTATAGTGGTTACATGATGGAGAGTGCCAGGGGACAGGCCGAACGACCGGGGCTGCTGCTGATCCCGCCCACGGGGCGCCCCTTCCACTTCGACCCCGGCACCCTCTGCCTGGAGCTGGTGGCGACCGGCGGTCCGGGCGAGTTCCGCCGCTTCGAGGTGCTCCACCAGCCCGCCGACCTGGCGCGCTGGGCGGGGGAGTGCCGGCTCGGGATGCCGCCGGGCCATGAGATCGAGGTCGGCGAGGGCGAGTTGGCCGCCGCACGGGAGCTCCGCGACGCGCTGTTCCTGCTCGCCGCCGACCGGGCCCACGGGCGCCCGCTCGACCCCGGTCAGCTGTCCGTCGTGAACGCCGCGGCGGCCGAGCCCCCGCTCGCCGCCCGCATCGAACCGGACGGCACGCGCGCGTGGGCGGCGGGCGCCACCGGCACCCGACTTCTGTCGACCGTCGCCCGCGACGCCGTCGACCTGTTCACCGGGCCGCACGCGGACCGCGTACGCGAATGTGCCACCCACAACTGCTACTTGCTCTTCGTCGACACCTCACGGCCGGGCCGCCGCCGCTGGTGCTCGATGGAGCGGTGCGGCAACCGCCAGAAGGTGCGGACGCACCGGGCGCGGGGTGAGGCGTCGGCGGCCCGGACCGACTCTCCGGAGGCTTGGCCCGACTCCTCGTCGAAGGCTTAGCCCGCCTCCTCCGCCGCCCGCTCGTCGTAGGCCTCCCGCGCCGCCGCGATCTCGTTCTGGTGCTGCTCCGTCCACGTCACCAGGGTCTGGATGGTGTGGTGCAACGTGCCGCCCAGCGGGGTGAGTTCGTACTCCACGCGCGGCGGGACCACGGGATGCACCGTCCGCTTCACCAGGCCGTCGCGCTCCAGCTGGCGCAGCGTGACCGTCAGCATGCGCTGGCTGATGCCGTCGATCTCCCGCCGCAGCTCAGTGAAGCGGAGCGTGCGGTGCTCCAGGAGGGCGATGGTCAGGAGCGACCACTTGTCGGCGACCCGGTCGAGGATCTGCCGCACCTGGCAGTCCTCGCGGGTGTCCCACTGGAAGGGATCGGCATCGCCGTAGTCCACGCCCACGCCCGCGCTCACGGTGCCTCCGGGGTTACTCGGTGACTTCAAAGTGCCTTCTTCCGTACGTGCCGATCGTGCCGCAGGCTGCCATTGGTTACAAGAGGGAACCGACCCTCTTCCGGGTAACCGGAACAGGCGAGCCGGCCGAAGCATCCGGCCGAAGTAACCGGAGCAACCGCCGACTTCACCGGGAGCACTCATGGGCGCACGGGCCTGGGCACTGCTGCTCGTCCTCTGCGGGACGATCTTCCTCGAAGGTGCCGACATCGCGATGCTGGCGATCGCGATCCCCGCGATCCGGGCCGATCTCGGCCTGTCCACGGGCACCGCGGCGTGGGTCCTCAGTGCGTACGTCCTCGGGTACGCCGGTTTCACCCTGCTCGGCGGCCGGGCGGCCGATCTGCTGGGCAGGCGGCGGATGTTCCTCACCTGGCTCGGCGTCTTCGTCGTCTTCTCCGGGCTCGGCGGACTCGCCACCGAGGGCTGGATGCTGATCGTCGCCCGCTTCGTGACGGGCCTCGCCGCCGCCTTCATGACCCCGGCCGCGATGTCGATCATCACCACCTCGTACGCCGAGGGCCCCGAGCGAAACAAGGCGCTGCTCGTCTTCGCCGGCACATCGGCGGGCGGCTTCTCGCTCGGCCTGGTCATCGGCGGACTCCTGGCCGGGCTCGGCTGGCGGTGGGTGTTCTTCGCGCCGGTGCTGCTCGCGGGGGCGGTTCTCGCGGCGGCCGTGCGGCTCATCCCGAAGGAGGCGGCGCGGGTGCGGGGGCGCGCGGGCGGGTTCGACCTCGGGGGCGCGGGAGCGGTGGCCGGCGCGATGCTGCTGCTCGCCTTCGGAGTCGTACGCCTCGAACACGGCCTGGCGGGCTGGCCGTTGACGCTCGGCGCGGCCGGTGCGGGGCTGCTGCTCGGCGCCGCCTTCGTGCGGATCGAGCGGCGGGTCGCGCAGCCGCTGGTGCGGCTGGGGATTCTGCGTACGGGGTCGGTGGTGCGGGCCGGGCTCGGGGCGCTGCTGTTCGTCGGGGCGTTCATGGGCTTCCAGTTCGTCCTGACGCTCTACCTCCAGGAGCTGCGCGGCTGGTCGTCCTGGCAGACCGCGATCGCCATGGTGGTGATGGGCTGCGACGTGATCCTCGCGCCGACGCTCACCCCGCGCCTGGTCGCGCGGTTCGGCAACGCGCGGGTCATCCTCGGCGGGTTCCTGCTGGCCATCGCGGCGTACGGTCTTTTCCTGCCGGTCGGCATGGACTGGACGTACGCGGCGATGTTCCCGACGCTGGTCCTGGCCGGGACGGCGTTCGCGCTCGCCCTCGGCCCGCTGATGATCGCGGCGACGGACGGCGTCGCGGAACGCGAACAGGGCCTGGCCAGCGGCCTGTTGCAGACGGCGCTGCAGTTCGGCGCGGCGATCGGCGTCTCGGGTGTCACGGCGGTGCACGGCATCGCGGAGTCCGCGACCGGCGCGTCGGGTCTTTCCGCCTTCCGGGTGGCCCTCGTCGTACCGCTCCTGATGGTGCTGCTCGGCGCGGTCGTCTCCGCGTTCGGCCTGCGCGGTCGCCGGCGCGGCGGCGGGCCCGTCGCGGGCGGCGGTCAGCCCGCCGCCCGGAGCGCCGCCGAGTCCGGCCGCCCCGCCGTCAGCGAGGCGCGGTAGCCGCTCGGTGCGATGCCCCGGATCCGCTTGAAGGCGTCGCTGAAGCCGAACCCGTCCGCGTACCCGACCTGACCGGCCACGGCGGCGACTGTCGCGCCCGGCTCGGCGAGCAGCTCGGCGGCGAGCGTCATCCGCCACTCCGTGAGGTACGCCATCGGGGGCTTGCCGACCAGCTCGGCGAAGTTGCGGGCGAAGGCGGCGCGGGACACCTGGGCGCGCGCGGCCAGGGACGCCACCGTCCAGGGGCGCGACGGCTCGTCGTGCATGGCGTGCAGGGCGGGGCCGACCACGTCGTCGCCGAGCGCCCGGTACCAGGCGGGCGGGCAGGCCTCGGGCAGGTCGAACCACTCGCGCAGGGTGCAGGCCAGCATCCAGTCGAGCATCCGGTCCATCACGTACTGGCGGCCCGGCCGGTCGGCGGCCACCTCGGCGGCGATCAGCTCCAGGATGGGCGTGCAGTCGTCGGCGCCGGGTACCACGAGGAGCGGCGGCAGCGTGCTGATCAGGCGGCGGCCGACGGAACTGCCCAACCGGTAGGCGCCGGTGACCAGTTCGCACTCCGTGTGGTCGTCGTCGGCGGTCAGCCGGAACGGGGCGGTCGTGCACACCACGGCCGCGTCACCCTCCCGCAGCGTGTGCGGCTCACCGGAGGCGGCGGCGATCCGCGCGGCGCCGCGCACCACCGCGACCAGCGTCAGCGCGGAGCCCTCGCCGTGCTCGGACTCCCAACGCCCGCTCAGCACGGCCCGGTTGAACAGTGCCCCGTCCGCGCGTACGCCGCGCAGCAGATCCCCCAATGCGTCCATGCCCCCACGGTAGACGGACGGGGCGGCCCGTAGACGTACTCCCATCCGAGCGAGACGGATGCCCATGTCCCGGCGGCCCGCCGGAGGGTTTCCTGAACCCATGACCGACAACAACGCAGCTCAGACGGCGCAGGCCGCGCAGACGTCGAACCCGAACATCCTGGTCCTCGGTGCCACCGGCAAGACCGGCCGCCGTATCGTGACCCGGCTGCGGGACCAGGGGCACACCGTGCGGGCGGCGTCCCGCTCCGGAGAGACCCGCTTCGACTGGACCGACCGCGCCACCTGGGCGCCCGTCCTCGAAGGCGTGACCGCGCTCTACTTCGTGGGACCGCCGAGCGCCGAGCCGGTCGCCGACTTCATCGACCAGGCGGTGGCCGCCGGCGTACGCCGCTTCGTGGTGCTCTCCGGGCGGGGCGTCGAGGTGTACGGCGACACCTTCGAGCCGTCGATGGCGGAGGCGGAGCGGGTGGTCAGGGACCGGGGCGTGGACTGGACGGTGATCCGCCCCAACAACTTCACCCAGAACTTCGACGAGGACATCTTCCACGCGCCCCTCGTCGCGGGCCGCCTGGCGCTGCCGGTCGGCGACGTGCCGGAGCCGTTCATCGACGTGGACGACATCGCGGACGTGGCCGCCGCGCTGCTCACCGAGGACGGGCACACGGGCCGCGTCTATGTACTGTCGGGTCCGCGTGCGATGTCCTTCGCACAGGCGGTGGCGGAGTTGGCACAGGCGTCGGGCCGCGAGATGCGCTTCGAGGACGTCTCGCCGGACGAATACGTCGGGGAGCTGACCGATGCGGGCGTCCCCACCGCCGACGCCCGGGCCCTGGCCGACGTACTGGCGTGGCTGGCGGAGGGCCACAACGCGGCACCCGCGCCCGGCGTACGCGAGGTGCTGGGCAGGGAGCCGAGGGACTTCGGCGTGTACGCGAAGGCGGCGGCGGCTTCGGGGGCGTGGGGCTGAGGGGGCGCCCCGTAAGGGGCGCGGGGAACGGCGCGACCAGCCACAGCGCACCCGCAGCCGAAGGCGGTTCCCCCGGAGGTCAAACCGCCGCTTCGCTCTCCCGCTCCGCGGCGGACGCCGACCCCGCGGAAGCCTTCCGAGCAGCGGCAAGCCGGGCCGCGTTACGCCGAGCGGAGCGCAACGCGTCCCAGGTCAGCAGCGTCAGCGCCAGCCACACGAGCCCGAACCCGGCCCACCGCTCCGGCGGCATCGCCTCGTGGAAGTACAGGATCCCGAGCAGGAACTGGAAGACGGGCGCGAGGTACTGGAGCAGCCCCAGCGTGGAGAGCGGCACCCGGATCGCCGCCGCCCCGAAGCAGACCAGCGGGGCCGCGGTGACCACGCCGGTGGCGGCAAGGAGCGCCGCGTGGCCGAAGCCCTCCGCCCCGAACGTGGACTCGCCCTGCGTGCCCAGCCACACCAGGAAGCCGACCGCCGGCAGGAACTGGATCGCGGTCTCGGCGGCGAGCGACTCCAGGCCGCCGAGGCCCACCTTCTTCTTCACCAGTCCGTACGTGGCGAAGGAGAAGGCCAGGCAGAGCGAGATCCACGGCGGCTGTCCGGCGCCGATGGCGAGCACGAGGACCGCTGCGAGGCCGATGGCGACGGCGGTCCACTGCACGGGCCGCAGCCGCTCGCCGAGCAGCAGGACGCCCATGGCGATGGTGACGAGGGGGTTGATGAAGTAGCCGAGCGAGGCCTCGACGACATGGCCGGAGTTCACGGCCCAGATGTAGACGCCCCAGTTGACGGTGATGACCGCCGCGGCGATCGTGATGAGGCCCAGCCTGCGCGGCTGCCTCAGGAGCTCGCCGGCCCAGGCCCAGCGGCGTACGAAGAGCAGGGCGACGCCGACCACGACCAGCGACCACGCCATCCGGTGGGCCAGGATCTCGCCGGCCCCCGCGGGCTTGAGCAGCGGCCAGAAGAGCGGGACCAGGCCCCACATTCCGTAGGCCGCGAAGCCGTTCAGCAGTCCTATGCGCGCCTCGCCCTTCGACTGCTCCGCTGCTGCGCTGTCCACGGCCCCTCCTTGGTGCTCCGCAGCCCCACGCTGCCCTCAAGAAGGTAGCGGTACGGACACCCTCGTGTCATGCCCGTATCGCGAAGACGGTCATGACGTGCGGCACGTCGGGATCACGTCGGGATCAGGTCGGGATCACGTCGGCAGTACGTCGGCAGTACGACGAAGCCCGGCCCTGAAGCATCAGGGCCGGGCTTCGGAGGAGGCAGGCGGCGACAGGCCCTAGCCCACAACCGTCCACGTGTCCCCGCCCGCGAGCAGCGCGGCAAGATCTCCCTTGCCGTTCTGCTCGATGGCGGTGTCGAGCTGGTCGGCCATGAGCGTGTCGTAGACCGGGCGCTCGACGTCGCGGAAGACACCGATGGGCGTGTGGTGCAGGGTGTCGGGGTCCGCGAGCCGGGAGAGCGCGAAGGCCTGCGTCGGTGAGGTCGAGTGCGCGTCATGGACGAGAATCTGAGACTCGGTCTCAGACGTGACCGGGACAACCTTGAGATCGCCGGTCGCCGCGTCCCGCACGACCCCCTTGGCGCCGAGCCCGTTCTCCAGGGGGGTCCCGAAGCGGATCGGCTGCCCGTGTTCGAGGCGGATCACCGCCTCCTCGGCCTGCTGCTTGTCCTTCAGGACCTCGAAGGCGCCGTCGTTGAAGATGTTGCAGTTCTGGTAGATCTCCACCAGCGCCGTGCCGGGGTGCTCGGCCGCCTCGCGCAGCACCGACGTGAGGTGCTTGCGGTCCGAGTCCACCGTCCGCGCCACGAAGCTGGCCTCCGCGCCGATGGCGAGCGAGACCGGGTTGAACGGGGCGTCGAGCGAGCCCATCGGCGTCGACTTGGTGATCTTGCCGAGTTCGGAGGTCGGCGAGTACTGACCCTTGGTGAGGCCGTAGATCCGGTTGTTGAAGAGCAGGATCTTCAGGTTCACGTTGCGCCGCAGCGCGTGGATCAGGTGGTTGCCGCCGATCGACAGCGCGTCGCCGTCACCGGTCACCACCCACACGCTCAAGTCCCGCCGCGACGAGGCGAGTCCGGTGGCGATGGACGGGGCGCGGCCGTGGATCGAGTGCATCCCGTACGTGTTCATGTAGTACGGGAAGCGGGACGAGCAGCCGATGCCCGAGACGAAGACGATGTTCTCCTTCGCCAGGCCCAGCTCGGGCATGAAGCCCTGCACCGCCGCCAGGACGGCGTAGTCACCGCAGCCGGGGCACCAACGCACCTCCTGGTCGGACTTGAAGTCCTTCATGGACTGCTTGGCCTCGGCCTTGGGCACCAGCGAAAGCGCTTCGATCGTGCTCCCGGTGCCTTCGGTCTTCGTGTCAGCCATTGATGGCCTCCTTGAGAGCCGTGGCGAGCTGCTCGGCCTTGAACGGCATTCCATTGACCTGGTTGTACGAGACCGCGTCCACCAGGAACCTGGCGCGGACGAGCGTGGCGAGCTGCCCGAGGTTCATCTCGGGAATCACCACCTTGTCGTAACGCTTCAGGACCTCGCCCAGATTCCGCGGGAAGGGGTTGAGGTGGCGCAGATGGGCCTGGGCCACCTTCTCGCCGGCCGCGCGCAGCCGGCGGACCGCCGCGGTGATCGGGCCGTAGGTCGAACCCCAGCCCAGGACGAGCAGCTCGGCGTCGCCCGTCGCGTCGTCGACCTCCAGGTCGGGGACCTGGATGCCGTCGACCTTGGCCTGGCGGGTGCGGACCATGAAGTCGTGGTTGGCCGGGTCGTACGAGATGTTGCCCGTGCCGTCCTGCTTCTCGATGCCGCCGATGCGGTGCTCGAGGCCGGGCGTGCCGGGGATCGCCCAGGGGCGGGCCAGCGTCTGCGGGTCGCGCTTGTAGGGCCAGAAGACCTCGGTGCCGTCTTCCTCGGTGTGGTTCGGGCTCAAGGTGAACTGCACGCGCAGGTCCGGGAGTTCATCGGTGTCCGGGATCCGCCAGGGCTCCGAGCCGTTGGCGAGATAGCCGTCGGAGAGGAGGAACACGGGGGTGCGGTAGGTGACCGCGATCCGGGCCGCCTCGATGGCCGCGTCGAAGCAGTCGGCCGGCGTCCTGGGCGCCACGATCGGCACCGGCGCCTCGCCGTTGCGCCCGTACATCGCCTGCAGCAGGTCAGCCTGCTCCGTCTTGGTCGGCAGACCGGTGGAGGGCCCGCCCCGCTGGATGTCCACGACAAGGAGTGGCAGCTCCAGGGAGACCGCGAGGCCGATCGTCTCGGACTTCAGGGCGACGCCGGGGCCCGATGTCGTGGTCACGGCGAGCGAGCCGCCGAAGGCCGCGCCGAGCGCCGCGCCGATGCCCGCGATCTCGTCCTCGGCCTGGAAGGTGCGCACGCCGAAGTTCTTGTGCTTCGACAGCTCGTGCAGGATGTCCGAGGCCGGGGTGATCGGGTAGGAGCCCAGGTAGAGCGGCAGATCCGCCTGCCGGCCCGCCGCGATCAGCCCGTACGACAGGGCCAGGTTCCCCGAGATGTTGCGGTAGGTGCCGGTGGGGAAGGCCTTGGCGGCCGGGGCGACCTCGTACGAGACCGCGAAATCCTCTGTCGTCTCGCCGAAGTTCCAGCCCGCGTGGAAGGCCGCGATATTGGCCTCGGCGATGTCCGGCTTCTTCGCGAACTTCGTCCGCAGGAACTTCTCGGTGCCCTCGGTCGGCCGGTGGTACATCCAGCTCAGCAGGCCCAGCGCGAACATGTTCTTGCTGCGGCCCGCGTCCTTGCGGGAGAGGTCGAACTCCTTGAGCGCCTCGACCGTGAGCGTGGTCAGCGGCACCGGGTGGACGTTGTAACCGTCCAGCGAGCCGTCCTCCAGCGGACTGGTCTCGTAGCCGACTTTCTGCATCGCCCGTTTGGAGAACTCGTCCGTGTTGACGATGATCTCCGCGCCGCGCGGCACGTCGCCGATGTTGGCCTTCAGCGCGGCCGGGTTCATCGCCACCAGGACGTTCGGCGCGTCACCCGGCGTGAGGATGTCGTGGTCGGCGAAGTGCAGCTGGAAGGAGGAGACGCCCGGCAGCGTCCCGGCGGGGGCACGGATCTCGGCGGGGAAGTTCGGCAGCGTCGAGAGATCGTTGCCGAAGGACGCCGTCTCGGAAGTGAACCGGTCACCGGTGAGCTGCATGCCGTCCCCGGAGTCACCCGCGAAGCGGATGATCACCCGGTCCAGACGACGGACATCCTTCTCACCAGCGGGCTTGCGTTGCTCTCCGACGACTGCCCCGTCGGCCTGCTCGGCTGGGCTACTGACCTGGCTGGTCACTGAACTGGACCTCCTCGAGGCGGCTGAGCGGCAAAGGCCGGAAAGACCAGCCTTCCCAAGGCCCACCCTACGTCGGTAAGGGTCGCCTTCCCGGGCTCGCTCGCATGATGGACGTGCTTTTGAGACGCGCAATTGCCCTGATTTGCCATGTTCTGCCTCGCCCCCCGGTCCCTCATGGAAGACGCTCCCACTCATCCTTTGGTTCTAGGACTGTGCTCTGTGTGCTGCTTCCTGTACTCGTCCTTGCGAGTGCCTGGCCGGAGTCATGGTCACCCCTCGAACTAGCTTCGACCTAGTGGCACCCTTGTTGCCCGCTAAATAACTGACAGGGTGTCAGTTCCTCAGGAGTTGAGATAGGTCAGCACGGCCAGAACCCGTCGGTGATCCCCGTCACTCTGCGAGAGGCCGAGCTTCAGGAAGATGTTGCTGACGTGCTTCTCGACGGCGCCGTCGCTCACCACCAGCTGCCGGGCGATCGCCGAGTTCGTCCGCCCCTCGGCCATCAGGCCCAGCACCTCGCGCTCGCGCGGCGTCAGGTTCGCCAGCACGTCCTGCTTGCGGCTGCGGCCGAGCAGCTGCGCCACGACCTCCGGGTCGAGCGCGGTGCCGCCCTGCGCGACCCGCACCACCGCGTCCACGAACTCACGCACCTCGGCGACCCGGTCCTTGAGCAGGTAGCCGACCCCGCGGCTGGACCCGGCGAGCAGCTCGGTGGCGTACTGCTCCTCGACGTACTGCGAAAGGACCAGCACCCCGAGCCCCGGATACTGCTGGCGCAGCCGCACCGCCGCCCGCACCCCCTCGTCGGTGTGCGTCGGCGGCATCCGCACGTCGGCCACCACCACGTCCGGCAGCGCGTCCGCCGCGGAGAGCTCGTCGACCGTCTTGATCAGCGCCTCCGCGTCGCCCACCCCCGCGACGACGTCATGCCCGCGGTCGGTCAGCAACCGGGTCAGCCCCTCCCTCAGCAGCACCGAATCCTCGGCGATGACGACCCGCACTCTGTCCTCCACGTCCATGGCCCCCCGGCATATTGGTTCCTGCGTCCCCCGGCACCTCAGTATCGCGCGTGCGCGCGGGCGTTACCTGGTTCGTGGACAGACCGCCTTCTTGTGTTCGCTCTTGGCGGGCACGAAGGAGGCGTCTTCAAGACGCAAGCTGAGAGCGCGCTTCGTCTTCGGATCCCAGAGGGTCACGCGGTCACCCTTGGGTCCGAAGGTGAGGAGGGGACGGTCCTGGGGGAGGGTGCCGCCGTAGACGGGGGTGTCCTTGTCCTTCGGATGTACGCAGATGAAGTCGGCCTTCAGTCCGTAGTAGGCACCGGGCGTCTTGTACTCCTTCGCCGCGGCGAGGGCCCGGTCGCCGGAGTCGCCGGCGCGTTCGACCACGGCGCCGGCGAGGACGAACAGGCCCGCGGCACAGCCCAGGTACACGCCCAGCACCACGGTGATGCTGAGGGCGGAGCCGGAACGTGCGGTCGTCCGGAACACCCAGCCGCTCGCACCCAGGCCCGCCAGCAGTCCGTACAGAAACGCGAGCGACACCCAGAGCCCGGCGATCAGGCCGTCCGGCCACGCCCCCGCCGAGACCTCGCCGGACAGACCGAAGGCCGACAGATAGCCCGCGTACACCGACTGCCCCACCTGCGGAACCGCGGCGAACGCGGCGGGCAGGACGACCGGGAGCACCCAGGGCAGGATGGTGCGCAGGGAAGGGGACTGGAAGTAGAGCCACTTGACGCCGATGCCGAGATGGACGGTGAGCGCGATGACGCACAGGACGCGTCCGTCGAGCCACCAGTAGGAGTCGAACGGCTTGCGCATCGACAGGATGGCGTGCGAGGCGATGAGGACCGCGGCGCCGGCCATGACGCAGTGCGCCAGCGCCATCGGCGACGCCTGGTTGATCCGCGCGGGCCGCACCTCGTGCTGCCGGGGGTCGAACGGCGGCCAGGCCGGCGAGTGCGAGGCCGCCGCGGCCAGCGCGTCCGCCTCGGGTGCGTCCTCCGGGATCCGGATCACGCGCTCGGGCTGCGGATCCTCCGTCGATTCGGCGGTGCGAAGGCCCAGCAAGCCCCTCAGCCGCTCGCGCGGCGTTGGGACCCGCCGCGAATGGACCCGCCAGGTGATGTGCGGGTCCGGCCGGTGCTGGATCAGCGCCGCGTCCCTTACGTGCAGGGCGAGTTCCCTCGCGTACGACAGGTCCATGACCTGGTGCAGCGCATGCTGGGCCGCGCCCTCGCGAGCGCCGATGAGGCGGACCTCGACGATTCTCGGTACGTACGACGGTGTCACCTCGTCCGGCGCGTACTCGCCCGGCTTCGGCTCCCGGACCGGCCAGCCGCGGGCGGTCAACTGGCTCTCGGCGAGCGCCAGTTCATCGGGGTCCTCCTGGATCTCGACGAGGACGCGTACGCGGTAGTCGAACGGCAGCCCGTTGCCCGCGTCCTGCCCGCCGCCCCCGGAGTCCGCGACGGGCTCCGCGCCCCGCAGCCGCTGCTGTATCCGCTCGCGCAGACGGGACCGCCCTCGCTGCATGACGCGCCTCCCCCGAGAACTTCCCCTGTGGCCGATCAGCCAGAAGGTACCCAACTCGGGGGAGGCGAGGCACTGTTGATGCGGGCTGTTGATGCGGGCTGTTGATGTGTGCTGCTGATGCGGTCTGCTGGTGCGGGCTACGCCCGCCAGGGCAGCTCCGCCGTCACCATCGTCGGACCGCCCACCGGCGAGTCCACGACCAGGATTCCGTCCACCGCGTCGAGCCGCTCCGCGAGCCCCGCGAGGCCGGAGCCCGCGGTCACGTCCGCGCCGCCCGCGCCGTCGTCGGTGACCTGGAGCATCAGCCGGTCCTCGACCTTCCAGACGTCGACCGAGCCGCGCTGCGCCCGCGCGTGCTTCGAGATGTTCTGCAGGAGCTCGGAGACCGTGAAGTACGCGATGCCCTCGATCGCGGCGGCCGGACGCGCGGGCAGATCCACCTCGACCTGCACCGGAACCGTGCACCGCGCGGCGAGCGCGGACAGCGCCGCGTCCAGACCGCGGTCGGTGAGGACCGCCGGATGGATGCCGCGGGCCAGGTCGCGCAGCTCCTGGAGGGCGACCTTCACCTCGCCGTGCGCCTCGTCCACCATGCGCGCCGCGGCCTCCGGGTCCTCCGCCAGCTTCTCCTTGGCAAGCCCCAGGTCCATGGCGAGCGCGACCAGTCGGGCCTGCGCCCCGTCGTGCAGGTCCCGCTCGATGCGCCGCAGGTCCGCCGCCGCGGTGTCCACGACGACGCCCCGGTCCGACTCCAGCTCGACGACGCGCGTCGCCAGGCTCGACGGGCCGAGCAGACCGGCCACCATGACGCGGTCGACGGTGGTCAGGGCCCGGATGATCCAGGGCGTGGCCAGCGTGATCAGCAGTCCGGTGAGGGCGACGACGCCGATCTCGAAGGGGTTGTCCAGGTAGACGCGGTGGTTGTCGTCGCCGTAGAGCTGGATGCCGCCCTGCCCGCCGTACATCGGGAAGGTCCACTGCCACAGCGGGTACGTCAGCATCGTCCAGCCGTACGACCAGAAGACCACCGACACGGTGAACGAGAAGATCGCCCACGGCATGTGAAGCACCGAGTAGAGGAAGTGCCGCCAGGAGACACCGCTCTTGAGGACGGCGCCCATCCACGCCAGCGCGCCGCCGCCCTTGGGCCGCAGCGGCTCGGGGTTCGCCACCTCCAGGCCGAGCAGCGACCGCGCCCGCACCCGCTCCAGGGCGCCGATGCCGCGGCAGCCGGCCAGGCCCGCGGCGAGCACCGGGATGCCGATGAACGTGATCAGAAGGCCGGCGCCGAGCGACAGCATCGTGATCGCGTACGTGAACGTGACGATGCTGATGGGCAGGCTCAGCAGGACATAGCCGAACTCCTTCCACGCGCGGGCCTCGAACGGCGCGCGCAGCCCGGCGGGGACACGGCGGCGCCGCTCGTCGAGGTCGGAACCCCGGAACTCCGAACGGTCCATGCGTCCGTACTCCTGTCCGTACTCCGTGGCCATCGCTGTCGTCCGTTTCTGCTCGGTCGTGCGCCCTGTACCTCCAGCGTCCTCGCCGGGGCCGATCCGGACCATGTGGTGAGTTGGTGTCTTGGACCGGGGGTTTTCCCTACTCCCGAGCCGCCTCCCGACCGTCCCGCTCCCGGTCCTGCCCCTTGTCCCGGTCCCTGTCCTGCCCCTTGTCCTGCCCCTTGTCCTGCTCCTTGTCCTGCCCCTTGTCCTGCTCCCGGTCCCGCCACGGCAGCTCGGCCGTGATCGTCGTCGGGCCGCCCTGCGGCGAGTCGATGACGAACAGGCCGTCGACCGCGCCGAGCCGGTCGGCGAGCCCCGCCATGCCCGAGCCGCCGTCGAGACTCGCGCCGCCCCGCCCGTCGTCCCACACCTGGATGAGCAGCCGCTGCTCCGAGCGCCACACCTCCACGGACGCCGTGCGCGCCCCGCTGTGCTTGGACACGTTCTGCAGGAGCTCGGAGACAGTGAAGTACGCGATGCCCTCGATCGCGGCGGCCGGGCGGGTCGGCAGATCGGCCGTCACCTTCACCGGCACCGTGCACCGCGAGGCCACGGACGACAGCGCCGCGTCCAGACCGCGGTCGGTGAGGACCGCCGGATGGATGCCGCGAGCCAGGTCACGCAGCTCCTGGAGGGCCAGCTTCACCTCGCCGTGCGCCTCGTCGACCATCGCCGCCGCCGCATCCGGATCCTCCAGGAGCTTCTCCTTGGCCAGACCGAGCCCCATCGCGAGCGCGACAAGGCGGGCCTGCGCCCCGTCGTGCAGATCCCGCTCGATACGCCGCAGATCCGCCGCCGCCGTGTCGACCACGACGCCCCGGTCCGACTCCAGCTCGGCGATGCGCCGCTCCAACTCGTCGGAGGGCGAGAGCAGCCCGCGCACCATCGCCCGGTCGGCGTTGGTCAGCCCGCGCGCTATGTAGGGGAGCACGGGCCAGAACACGAAGAGCCCGGTGAAGGCGATCGCGAACGTCACCACGCCCCAGGGCAGCCGGATGAACTCGTACAGCATCGTGCGCCAGGCCACCGGATCCTTCAGGCTCGACCGCAGCCAGCCGAGAAAACCGTGCCCCCGCAGCTTCGGCATCGGGCTCGGCTCCTCGATCCGCAGCCCCAGCAGCCCCCTGGCCCGCGCCCGCTCCGCCTTGCCGAGCAGCCGCGCGCCGAGCAGCGCGCCCGCGAGCAGCGGCAGACCGACCACCGTCACCGAGAGCCCGAGACCCGCCGCGAGCGCCACCGTCACATAGGCGAAACCGGCCACGCCCAGCGGCAGATTGGCGAGGAGATGCGCGATCTCCTTCCAGGTCTGCCCGTCGTACGCCGCGAAACGCGCGGGCGGCAGTGCGGCGTGCGGGGCAGAAGACAGGGCGCGTGCGGTCATACGTGCCAGCCTGCCTGGCCGACCCCTCCCGCGCCATGAGGTTGACCGCCAACCAGGGCGGGGGATATCCCCACCCCAGACAGACCCCAGTCTCCTGACCGATACGTGACGCTCTGCTTACCTCGTCTTTAGCAGGCCCTAGACTCCCGTGCGTACAGATCGTCGAACAGTGATCAGTGACTGTGTCAGAGGGCGGTCAGGGAGTGAGGGGCTGACGTGGACGTGACGAACGTCGCGGCGAGCTACTACCAGTCGTACTCCGTCGTCGGACTGCTCGCCGTCGTGGGCGTGCTGTTCGTCGCCGTCGCGTTCGGCGCCGGGCGGCTGCTGCGGCCGGTCGTGCCGACCCCAGAGAAGCTCCTGACCTACGAGTGCGGAGTCGACCCGGTCGGCGAGGGCTGGGCCCACACCCAGGTCCGCTACTACGTCTACGCGTTCCTCTACGTCATCTTCGCCGTCGACTCGATCTTCCTCTTCCCGTGGGCGACGGTCTTCGCCGCGCCCGGCTACGGTGCGACGACGCTGGTGGAGATGTTCATCTTCCTCGGCTTCCTGACCGTGGGTCTGCTGTACGCATACAAGAAGGGCGTCCTGACATGGACGTGACCCCCGACTCCGCGGCCGCTCCGGTGGATCTGCCGGAGCCGACGCTGCTCCCCGAGCCGAAGAAGCTCGGCGTGCTCTCGCGCCTGGCCCCCGAGCCGATGAAGGTGGTCCTCAACTGGGGCCGCCGCTACTCGCTCTGGGTCTTCAACTTCGGCCTCGCCTGCTGCGCCATCGAGTTCATCGCGGCGTCGATGGCCCGCCACGACTTCATCCGGCTCGGCGTCATCCCGTTCGCGCCCGGCCCGCGCCAGGCCGACCTGATGGTCGTGTCCGGCACGGTCACGGACAAGATGGCCCCCGCCGTGAAGCGGCTGTACGAGCAGATGCCCGAGCCGAAGTACGTCATCTCGTTCGGCGCCTGCTCCAACTGCGGCGGCCCGTACTGGGACTCGTACTCCGTCACCAAGGGCGTCGACCAGATCATCCCGGTCGACGTGTACGTCCCCGGCTGCCCGCCCCGGCCGGAAGCCCTCCTCCAGGGCATCCTCAAGCTCCAGGAGAAGATCGCCCGGGAGTCGCTGGGCGAGCGTTACGGGAACGGCGCGCGGCCCTCGACGGCGGCGCTGCGGAGCGGCTTGGTGAAGCCGCCGGTTCCTTCGGCTTCTCCGTCTCCGGCTTCGGGGGAGGGACAGGCATGAGCGGCTGGCTCCCGAGCCCCGTGGAGGAGCTCTTCGGCGCGGACGCGACGGCCGAGGAGGCGTACGACCTCCTGACGGTGGACGTCCCGCCCGCCTCCTGGATCGCGGCGCTCGAAACGGCCCGCACGACCCTGGGCTGCACCTACTTCGACTGGCTGAGCGCCGTCGACGAGCCGGGCACCGGCTTCCGGGTCTCGGCCCACGTCGTCGCCCTGACTCCCGTACGCCGCCTCCTCGTCCGTACGACCGTCCCGCACGACGCCCCGGTCCTGCCGACCGCGGTCGACGTCTACGCGGGCGCCGCCTGGCACGAGCGCGAGACGCACGAAATGTTCGGCGTCGGCTTCGAGGGCCACCCGAACCTGGTGCCGCTGCTCCTGCCCGACAGCTTCGAGGGCCACCCCCTGCGCAAGGACTTCGTCCTGGCGGCGCGGGTCGCCAAGGCGTGGCCCGGCGCGAAGGAGCCGGGCGAGTCCGAGCACGGCGGCCCCAAGCGCCGCCAGATGCTGCCGCCGGGCGTACCCGACCCGAACGAGTGGGGCCCCCTGAAGGGCCAACTCCCCGCGGCCCCGGCGCGTCCTGCCCGCCGTACCCGGACCGCGGGAGACGCCGCAGCGGCCCGCACCGCCGGGGACGCTGCCCCCGGTGGCTCGGAAGCAGCGCCCCGTCCCCGCCGGTCCCGCAGCGTGAGCCAGGGCTCGGCGTCGCAACGTCCGGCCCCGGCCCCGGCTCCGGAGCCGAAGCCCGAAGCCGCACCGCCCGCTTCCGACGCCCCGTGGCACCAGGACCGCCCGGCGTTCGAGGAGCCGGCCGAGCCGTCGGGCGAGCCGGAGAACCCGAAGCCGGAGCCGTCGGGTGAACCGGAGACCCCGGATTCTTTGGGGACCTCGGAGTCCCCGGAGTCCCCGGAGTCCCCGGAGCCCACGAACACCACCGAAGACAATCGCCCAGGAGGCACGGAGTGACCGACGTACTCGACGTCGCCCTGCGGCTCCTCGTCGTCTTCGCCGTCTTCCTCGTCCTGCCCCTCGTCATCGGCCAGACCGAGCACAAGGTGATGGCCCATATGCAGGGCCGCCTCGGCCCGATGTACGCGGGCGGCTTCCACGGCTGGGCCCAGCTCGTCGCGGACGGCGTGAAGTTCGCGCAGAAGGAAGACGTCGTACCGGCCGACGCCGACCGCCGGATCTTCCAGCTCGCCCCCGCCATCGCCCTCCTGCCCTACCTCCTGGTTCTCGTCGCGATCCCGATCGGCCCCGGCGAGGGCGCGGTCGGCGAGGTCGTCGACGCGGGCATCTTCTTCGTCCTCGCGGTCATGGGCGTCGGCGTGCTCGGCTCGCTCATGGCGGGCTGGGCCAGCGCCAACAAGTTCTCCCTGCTCGGCGGCCTGCGCACCGCCGCCCAGCTCCTCGCGTACGAACTCCCGATGCTGCTCGCCGCCGCCTCGGTCGCGATGGCCGCCGGGACGGTGTCGCTGCCCGGCATCCTGAACGCCTTCGAGTGGTGGTGGCTGCCCTGGCAGATCGTCGGCGCCCTCGTCTTCTTCGTCGCGGGCCTCGCCGAACTCCAGCGCCCGCCCTTCGACATGCCGGTCGCCGACTCCGAGATCATCTTCGGCGCGTACACCGAGTACACGGGCCTGCGCTTCGCCCTCTTCCTGCTCGCCGAGTACGCCGGAATCGTCGTCCTCTGCGGCCTCACCACCGTCCTGTTCCTGGGCGGCTGGCACGGCCCGTGGGGCGCCGACGGCCTCGGTTGGGTCTGGACCCTCCTGAAGACCGGCGTCCTCGCCTTCGTGGTCATCTGGCTGCGCGTCAGCTACCCCCGTCTCCGCGAGGACCAGCTCCAGAAGCTCTCCTGGACCCTCCTCGTCCCGCTCGCTCTCGCGCAGATCGCGCTCACCGGAATCGTGAAGGTGGCGATCAACTGATGCCCCCGATCCCTGGGTCAGGCCTCGCCAAAGGCCTCGCCGTCACCCTCCGCACGATGACGAAGAAGACCGTCACCGAGCAGTACCCGCAAGCCCAGCCCGAACTGCCGCCCCGTACCCGCGGCGTCATCGGCCTCTTCGAGGAGAACTGCACGGTCTGCATGCTGTGCGCCCGCGAGTGCCCGGACTGGTGCATCTACATCGACTCCCACAAGGAGACGGTGCCGCCCGCCGCCCCCGGCGGACGCGAGCGCAGCCGCAACGTCCTCGACCGCTTCGCCATCGACTTCTCCCTCTGCATGTACTGCGGCATCTGCATCGAGGTCTGCCCCTTCGACGCCCTGTTCTGGTCCCCGGAGTTCGAGTACGCCGAGACCGACATCCGCGAACTCACCCACGAGCGCGACAAGCTCCGCGACTGGATGTGGACCGTCCCGGCCCCGCCCGCCCTGGTCCCCGCCGCCGAGGAGCCCAAGGAGATCGCCACCGCCCGCAAGGCGGCGGAGAAGCTGGCGGCGGCGGAGGCCGCGGAGGCCGCGGAGGCCGCGGAGGCCGCACAGGCGGCCCCGTCCGGTGAGCGGGAAGGGGAGTCGTGAACATCGCCGCGCAAACCCATGGCTTCCTCTCCCCGACGGGCGTGGAGATCGCCTTCCTCCTCGTCGGCCTCGTCACCCTCGGCGCGGCGATCATCACCGTCACGACCAGGCAACTGGTGCACGCGGCCCTGTGGCTGGTGGTCGCGCTCGGCGGGCTCGCCGTCGAGTACCTCCTGCTGACCGCCGAGTTCATCGCCTGGGTCCAGGTCCTCATCTACGTCGGTTCCGTCGTCGTTCTCCTCCTCTTCGGTCTGATGCTCACGCGGGCCCCCATCGGCCGCTCCCCGGACGCCGATTCGGGCAACCGTCCGGTCGCGCTCGCGGTGGCCGTCGCCGCGGCCGGCGCCCTGGTCTGGGTCGTCGTCGACGCCTTCCGCACCACCTGGATCGACCTCGACCGTGCCGCGGACGAGGCCCAGGGCTCCACCGCCGTGACCGGGAAGTTCCTCTTCCGGCACTGGGTGCTGCCCTTCGAGGCGCTCTCGGTCCTGCTCCTCGCCGCCCTGGTCGGCGCGATCGTCCTCTCCCGCAGGAACGCCCGCATGACCCGCCTGAACGGCGCCTCCGCAGACAGCCGCCCGACCGGCGCCCCCGGCGACAAGGAGCAGCGCTGATGCACCTCGCCTATCCCGCGGTCCTCGCCGCCCTCCTCTTCTGCGTCGGCCTGTACGGCGTACTCGCCCGCCGGAACGCGATCCTGGTCCTGATGTCCGTCGAGCTGATGCTCAACGCCGTCAACCTCAACCTCGTCGCCTTCGACGTCTGGCTGCGCGACACCCTCCACGCCGGCCAGGCGCTGACCCTCTTCGTCATCGCCATCGCCGCCGCCGAGATCGGCATCGGCCTCGCGATCGTCCTCGCCGTCTACCGCAACCGCGGCTCCTCCGCCGTCGACGACCTCCGCGACACCGCCGAGGGCACCGACGACCCCGATGACGACGACGATGACGATGCCGAGGGCGCGGCCGCCGAAGTGCCCGCCCCGGCCCAGCAGTCGCAGAAGGCTGAGGCCACCGCGTGACCACGACCACCCTCGCCGTACTCGTCCCCCTCCTGCCGTTCCTCGGCGCGGTCGCGGGCCTGCTGTTCGGCCGCCGGATCCCCGGTCTCGTACGCCCCCTTGCCGTCCTGCCGACGCTGACGGCCCTGGTCCTCGCCGTACTCGTGGCGGTCCGCCAGGGCGGGGAGACGTCCGTCGACGCCGCCACCGAACTCACCCCGACCGGCTCGGTCCCCATCGAACTCGCCCTGCACATCGACGGCTTCGCCGCCCTGGTCGCCGTCCTCGTCGGCGTCGTCGCGTCCTGCGTGCAGATCTACTCGACGGGCTACCTCCGCGACGACCCGCGCTACCCCTCGTACGCCGCTCTCGTCTCCCTGTTCACCTCCGCGATGCTGCTCGTCGTCTACTCCGGCGACCTGATGGTGCTCCTGGTCGGCTGGGAGATCATGGGCATCTGCTCGTACTTCCTGGTCGGCCACTACTGGGAGACGCCCGAGGCGCGCGCCGCCTCCCTCAAGGCCTTCCTGGTCACCAAGCTCGGCGACGTCCCCTTCCTGATCGGTCTGTTCGCGCTGGCCGTCGACGCCGGGTCGTTCCGCATCACGACCATCCTCACGAAGGTCGAGGTCGGCGGGCTCGACCACCCCACGCTCATCGCCCTGCTGCTCCTCGCGGGCGTGGCCGGCAAGTCCGCCCAGTTCCCGCTGCACACCTGGCTCCCCGACGCGATGGCGGGCCCCACGCCCGTCTCCGCGCTGATCCACGCCGCGACGATGGTCGCCGCCGGTGTCTACTTCGTGGCCCGGCTCCTCCCCGTCTTCGCCGCCTCCGCCGCGGCCCTCGTCGTCCTCGCCGTCATGGCCGCCGTCACGATGGCCGGCTCGGCCCTCGCCGCGCTCGCCCAGGACGACATCAAGCGCGTCCTCGCGTACTCGACGATCGGTCAGCTCGGCTACATGACCGGCGCCCTCGCCGTCGGCGACCGCGGTGCCGCCGTCTTCCACCTCCTCTCGCACGGCGCCTTCAAGGCGCTCCTGTTCCTCGCGGCGGGCGTGATCATCCACGCCGCCGGCACCAACTCGCTGGCCGCCATGTCCCGCATGCGGGGCCTGCGCGACCGCGTCCCCGACGCCTTCTGGACGATGACCGTGGCGCTCCTCGCGCTCGCCGCGATCCCGCCGTTCAGCGGCTTCTTCTCCAAGGAAGCCGTCCTGGGCGCCGCCGAGCACGCGGCCACCGGCCACTCCGAGACCGCCCCCAGTTCGGCGGGCTGGATCGTCCTCGTCGCGGGCCTGCTCACCGCCCTCCTCACCGCCGCCTACGCGACCCGCCTGTGGCTGCTCGCCTTCAACGGCAGGGGAGCCGAGGCCCCGGACCTTCCCCAAGCTCTCAACTCGGTTCGAGCAGGGGAGACCCCACCCCGCCAGCCCGTCGCGATGACCGCCGTGCTCTGGGTGCTCGCCGTCCCCTCACTCGCCTTCGGCCTCACTGTCGGCGTCCTGCCGGACTGGTTCGACGGCCACTCGCTCACCCCGACCCTCACCACCTCCGTTCTGGGTACGGGAGTCGCCCTCGTCGGCGGCCTCGTCACCTACGGCGCCTGGCGCCACACCACCGCGCTCGCCGCCCGCGTCCCGATGGGCGCGGTCGCCGCCGACGCGGGCGCCGACGGAGGCCTGGTCGAGGCCGAGGCCATCGCCACGCACGCCCCCGCGTACGGAGATGTGGCCGCCGCCCACGACCCGGCGGACCCGGGCCGCCTCCTGCTCGGCCCGCTGCACCGCCACGCCGCCGTCGGCTTCCACCTCGACGCCGTCTACGCCGCCCTGTTCGTACGCCCCGTCCAGGCCGCCGCGGGCCTCGTCCGGTTCCTCGACCGCGAGGTCATCGACACCTACGTACGCGGCGCGGGCACCGCACCCCGCTGGCTCGGCACGGCCGTCCGCCGCGCGCAGACCGGCAATGTGCAGACCTATCTGAGCGCGCTGCTCGCAGGCACCGTCGTCCTGGCTGTCGCCGCCGTCCTCGTCGCCACCGTCGGAGCGTGAGCAGCCGTGATCGGTATCAGTGAGTCCGTGATGCAGTTCCTTCTCGCATTGATCGTCGTCGGCCCGCTCATCGGCGCCGTCGCCGCTCTTCTCCCCGCCCCGCCCGGGCTGAAGGGGAAGTCGCCCGACCAGGCCGTGCTCCGCCACGGCGTGACCGTGACCGGCGCGGTGCTCATCGCCGCGATCGTCCTCGCGCTCGGATTCGACCACGACCAGCCGTCGAAGATGCAGGCCACGACGGACATCAGCTGGATCCCCGCACTCGACGTGCGCATCCATCTCGGCATCGACGGCATCTCCCTCCCCCTTCTGGTCCTGACCGCGCTGCTGACCTTCCTCTGCGCGCTGTACTCCTACTTCAAAATGCCTGCGGGCCCGTCTCCCAAGGCATTTGTCGCGCTGATCCTCGTGCTCGAGTCCGGCACCCTCGCGACCTTCGCCGTCCTCGACCTGCTGCTGTTCTTCCTGGCGTTCGAGATGGTGCTCATCCCGATGTACTTCCTCATCGCCTGCTGGGGCGGTGAACAACGGACCCAAGCCGCTTGGAAGTTCATCCTCTACACGCTGCTCGGCTCCGTCGTGATGCTGCTCGGTCTCCTCCTCATCGGCCTGAAATCCGGCACATTCGACATGGTGGCACTCGCCACTGACAACGGCCGTGAGCTGACCACATCCGTGCAGGTCATCGCCGTTCTGGCGATCGGGATCGGGCTCGCGGTCAAGACGCCGATGTGGCCGCTGCACAGCTGGCTGCCGGACGCGCACACCGCCGCGCCCACCGTCGGCTCGGTCCTGCTGGCCGGCGTGCTGCTGAAGATGGGCACGTACGGGTTCGTCCGCATCCTGCTCCCCATCGCACCCGACGGAATGCGGGAGTTCGCGCCGTACCTCGCGGCCTTCGCGGTCGTCGGGATCATCTATGGATCCCTCGCCTGCCTCGCGCTCGCCAAGCAGGGCGCGAAGGGTGACCTCAAGCGCCTCATCGCCTATTCGTCCGTGGGCCACATGGGCTTCGTGCTGCTCGGCATCTCGACGATGAGCCCGACCGGCGTGAACGGCGCGCTGTTCGCCAACATCGCGCACGGCCTCATCACCGGCCTCCTCTTCTTCCTCGTCGGCGCGCTGAAGGACCGCACGGGCACCAGCGACCTCGACACCCTCGCGCAGGAATCCGGCGCCGCGCTCTACGGCAAGGCGCCCCGCCTCGGCGGTCTGCTCGCCTTCGGCGCGGTCGCCTCGCTCGGCCTTCCCGGTCTCGCCGGGTTCTGGGGTGAAATGCTCGCGCTGTTCGGTGCGTTCAGGCCGGCCGACGACCTCAGCCGCCCCGCCTTCCTCACGTTCATGGCGATCGCCGCCTTCGGTACCCTGCTCACCGCCGCGTACATGCTCATCGTCGTACGCCGTGTCTGTATGGGCCCGATGCCACAGGGCGCCGCCAAGACTGACACCCCGGCGCTCGCCGACGTCCAGGGCTATGAGTTCGCCGCCTGGACCCCGCTCGTCGCCCTCACCGTCCTCGCCGGACTCTGGCCCGCCGCACTGCTCGGCCTCACCGACCCGGCCGTGCAGCAGCTCCTCGCAGGAGGCAAGTCGTGACCGTGGCCGCCGAAAGCGCCGCCAGTGTCGTCCAGTCCGTCGACTGGCTCGCGATCGCCCCGCCCACCATCGCGGCGGTCGTCGGTCTCCTGGTGCTCGTCGCCGACCTCTTCGTGGGCGACTCCAAGAAGGCGCTGCTCGGCTGGATCTCCGTGGCGGGCCTCGCCGCGGCCGCGCTGTCGCTGCTGCCGATCCTGAACGACGACCGGTCCACCTTCTGCCTGACCGGCAGCGGCACGCAGGCGTGCAGCTACACGGCCGACCGCTTCACGCTCGTCATCCAGCTCCTCGTGCTCGGCGGCGCCCTGCTGGCCGCGCTGCTCTCGATGAGCGCCCTCAAGGACGCGGGCGGCACCAAGAGGGAACTCCCCGAAGGGGAGTTCTGGTTCCTGCTGCTGTCCTCCGCCGCGGGCGCCGCGCTGCTGCCCGCATCGCGCGACCTCGCGACGCTGGTCGTGGCCCTGGAAGTCGCCTCGCTGCCCGCCTTCGCGCTCGTCGGCCTCCGGCACGGCGACAAGCGGTCCTCCGAAGCGGCCCTGAAGTTCTTCCTGTCCTCGGTCACCGCGACCGCCGTCACGCTGCTGGGCGTCAGCTTCGTGTACGCGGCGACCGGCACCCTGCATCTCACCGAGATGGCCGCCGAACTCCGGGGCGTGGACGGACAGCTGGACACGCTCGCCCAGACCGGCGTCGCCCTCACCCTCGTCGGCTTCGCCTTCAAGGTGGCGGCCGTGCCCTTCCACTTCTGGGTGCCCGACACCTACGTAGGCGCGCCCCTGCCGGTGGCGGCCTACCTCTCCGTGGTCGGCAAGGCGGTCGGTTTCACCGGCCTGATCCTCGTCACCGTCGTCGCCTTCCCGGCGTACGCGGACGTGTGGGGCCCGGCGCTCGCCGTGCTCGCCGCGCTCACCATGACCGCTGGCAACGTGGCGGCGCTGCGGCAGCAGGCCACGCGCGCGTACAGCGCGGTCCGCCTGCTCGCCTGGTCCTCCGTCGGCCAGGCGGGATACCTCCTGGTGCCGATCGCGGCCGCCGGTTACGCGGACAACCCGGCGGAGGCCGAGAAGGCCATCGGCTCCACCGTGGCGTACGCCCTGATGTACGCGGCGGTGAACCTCGGAGCCTTCGCGGTGGCGGCCCTCGTGGGCCGTACGCAGCGCCTCAACCGGGTCAGCGACTACCGCGGCCTGTACGCGCGCAGCCCGCTGTCCGCCCTGGTGCTCGGCTTCTTCCTGCTCTGCCTCGCGGGCCTGCCGCCGGGCATCATCGGCCTCTTCGCGAAGGTCACCGTCTTCTCGGCGGCGGTCGACGCGGGCCTCGGCTGGCTCGCCGTGGTGATGGCCGTGAACGTGGTGATCGCGCTCTTCTACTACCTCCAGTGGACCGCGCTGCTGTTCCGCGCCCCCGAGGGCGAGCCGGTCAAGCACCGCGTACCGGCCCCGCTCACTGCGGCCATCGCCCTGACCGCCGTCCTCGGTATCGCCCTCTCCGGAGCGCCCCAACTCGTCCTGAGGTTCTCCGACACCGGCCTCTTCTGACGAGGCCCGGCCTCTGGGGGCCGCTCGGGGCGTCACCCGGGCGGCCCACACCGCTCCTGCGCGCACAAGGGAACTAGTGCTCCCCGCCTGGCGTTGACCAGTACGGGAGGGTCCACTGAAGAGTGGAAGCACCAGTAGACAGAGGGTTCCCCCACGCACCACCAGGAGGGCGTACCGTGCACCGCCGGCACAACGGGCTGAAGACCGCCGTACTCCTCGGGGGACTGTCCGCACTCATCCTCGTCATCGGCAGTTTCTTCGGGCGTACGGGCTTGATCGTCGCGCTCTTCGTGGCGCTCGGCACGAATGCGTACGCGTACTGGAACAGCGACAAGCTCGCCCTGCGCGCCATGCGCGCGCGCCCGGTGAGCGAGTTCGAGGCCCCTGAGCTGTACCGCATGGTCCGCGAGCTCTCCACCCAGGCCCGCCAGCCCATGCCCAGGCTCTACATCTCGCCGACCGAGGCGCCGAACGCGTTCGCGACGGGCCGCAATCCGCGCAACGCCGCGGTCTGCTGCACGGAAGGGATCCTGCGGATCCTGGACGAGCGCGAGCTGCGGGGCGTCATCGGCCATGAGCTCAGCCACGTCTACAACCGGGACATCCTGATCTCGTCCGTCGCGGGCGCACTCGCCTCGGTGATCATGTTCCTGGTCAACTTCGCCTGGCTGATCCCCGTGGGCCGCTCGAACGACAACGAAGGGCCAGGCATCTTCGGCATGCTGCTGATCATGCTCCTCGGCCCCCTCGCCGCCTCGGTCATCCAACTCGCGATCAGCCGCTCCAGGGAGTACGAGGCGGACGCGTCCGGCGCGCAGCTCACCGGCGATCCGCTGGCCCTCGCGAGCGCCCTGCGCAAGCTCGACGCAGGCACGAAGCAGCTTCCGTTGCCTCCGGAGCCACGCCTGGAGACGGCGAGTCACATGATGATTGCGAACCCTTTCCGTCCGGGGCAGGGCATGTCCAAGATGTTCTCCACGCATCCGCCGATGGCGGAGCGCATCGCCCGGCTCGAACAGATGGCAGGTCGCCAGCAGTGAAGACAATCCTCAACATCATTTGGCTCGTCCTGTGCGGGTTCTGGATGTTCCTCGGTTATCTGGTGGCGGGCTTGCTCCTGTGCATCACGATCATCGGCATCCCGTTCGGACTCGCCAGCTTCCGGATCGGCCGCTATGCCCTGTGGCCCTTCGGCTACACGACAGTTGAGCGCCGAGACGCGGGCGCGCCGTCCTGCGTCGGCAACGTGCTGTGGCTGATCCTGGCGGGCTGGTGGCTGGCCATCGGCCACATCGTCACCGGATTCCTCCTCTGCGTCACGATCATCGGCATCCCGCTCGGCGTCGCCAACTTCAAGCTCATTCCGGTGTCGTTGATGCCGCTGGGCCGCGAAATCGTGCGCACGGACCAGCCGTTCGCCGCCCGCTAGGGCGGATCGCGGGGCGGCGGGAGCCCTGAGGCGGTCGCGCGGGGCTCGATTGTCAGTGCCGTGGTCCACCATGAACACATGACGGACATCGAGGAGTTGCTGGACCGCGTGGCCGCCGAGGCCCGGACCACCAGGCCCTGGGGCTGGGACGCGCTGCCCGCTCCCGCGGCCGCGAGCACCCTGGCCCGGGCGGAGGCCACCCTCGGCTTCGCCGTCCCGCCGCTCCTCGCCGCGCTCTACACCCGCATAGGCGACGGCGGATTCGGCCCCGAGTACGGCCTGTTGCCCCTGCTCGACGGAAACTCGTCCGGGGGCGAGCCGTCCGCCGTCGAGAAGTACGCGGGGATGCGCGACTCCGACGAGGGCTGGCCCGCGGGCGTCCTCCCGATATCCCACTGGGGCTGCGGGATGTACGCGTGCGTGGACTGCCGGGGCGAGTCCACCCAGGTCCTGCTCTTCGACCCGAACGGCGGCGATCCGGACCACGCCTGGTTCATGGACGCCCCGAGCCTCGCCGACTGGCTGACGACCTGGCTGGACGGCACCGGCTGGTACGAGGAGGACAACGACGACATGGACCTACCTCCGTGGCCCCACGAGGCCCGCATACCGGCCTGAGCGCCAGCCTCTTTAGAGCGTCCGCTATTGGCGCCCACCCGCCACTGGCCCCCGCCCGCCGTCATTTCGGCGCCCGCCCCACCCTCCACCGCACCTCATATGCCCCGGCCCCCACACAGAGCACCGCCGCACCCGACACCACCGAAGTCACCGGCAGCGCGAACGCGAGCACCACACAGCCGATCCCGCCGAGCGCCGGCAGTGCGCGGCTTCGGAGGGACGAACTCAGTGTCCAGGCGGCAGCGTTGGCGATCGCGTAGTACGCCAGTACACCGAAGGAGGAGAAGCCGATGGCGCCCCGCACGTCCACGGTCGCCGCGAGCACCGCCACCACCGCCCCCACCGCGAGCTCCGCCCGGTAGGGCACCCGGAAGCGCGGATGCACGGCCGCCAGCGCCCCCGGCAGATGCCGGTCCCGCGCCATGGCCAGCGTCGTCCGCGACGCCCCCAGGATCAGCGCGAGCAGCGAACCCAGCGCCGCCACCGCCGCGCCCACCCGCACCACGGGGACGAGCCCCGGCACACCCGCCGCCCGCACCGCATCGGCCAGCGGCGCCGCCGCGTCCGCCAGCCCGCCGACCCCGAGCACCGAGAGCACGCCCACCGCCACGGCCGCGTACACACACAGCGCGATGCCCAACGCCAGAGGGATCGCGCGCGGAATGGTCCGTGCCGGATCGCGTACCTCCTCGCCGAGCGTCGCGATCCGCGCGTACCCGGCGAAGGCGAAGAACAGCAGCCCGGCGGCCCCGAGCACCCCTTGCACGCCGCCCGAGAGCCCCACATCGATCCGCCCGGCATCGGCGGCCCCCGACCCCAGACAGACCGCCACGACCACCACAAGCACGGCGAGGACGACCGCCACGACGGCCCGCGTCAGCCGCGCCGACTTCTGGACGCCTCCGTAGTTCACGGCGGTCAGCGCCACCACGGCCGCCACGGCCACGGCATGTGCCTGCCCCGGCCAGACGTACGCCCCCACGGTCAGCGCCATCGCGGCGCACGAGGCGGTCTTGCCGACGACGAAGGCCCAGCCCGCGAGATACCCCCAGAACGCCCCGAGCCGCTCCCGCCCGTACACATACGTCCCGCCAGAAGCCGGATAGCGGGCGGCCAGCCGCGCGGACGCCGTCGCGTTGCAGTACGCCACCACGGCCGCGACCCCGAGCCCGAGCAGCAGCCCGGACCCCGCAGCCTCGGCGGCGGGCGCGAGGGCGGCGAAGATCCCCGCCCCCACCATCGAGCCGAGCCCGATCACCACCGCGTCGAAGACGCCCAGCGTTCGCCGCAGCTCGGGCTGTTGTGTCATACGCCGCACCTTACGGATCACCGCAACCGGGCCACTCCGTAGTGACGTCCTCCAGGACAACAGCGCACAAAAGTTCACCGCGCGAGAAAGGCCGGGTCACCGTTATGGGCATCATCAGCTGGATCGTTCTGGGGCTGCTGGCCGGCGCCGTCGCCAAACTGCTGCTGCCCGGCCGCGATCCGGGCGGCTTCATCGGCACGACCGTCATCGGCATAGCGGGTGCCTTCATAGGAGGCTGGCTCTCCGCCCGCTACCTCGACCGCCCGATCGTCAACGACTTCTACGACGGAGCGACCTGGGCGGCGGCCATCGGCGGCTCCCTTGTCCTGCTCGTCGGCTACCGCATCCTCTTCGGCCACTCACGCCGCTGAGCGCCACGGAGGGGCCGTCGAGCGCCCCGCTTCCCCCGATCTGCGGCCAGCAGCAAGGGCGGGCACCCCACCCGGGATGCCCGCCCTCCGCAGTCGTACGTACGACGGTGAAGCACCGCCCACCGCGAACTACCGGTAGTTCACGAACTGCAGCGCGAAGTCGAAGTCCTGCCCCTTGAGCAGCGCCTGCACGGCCTGCAGGTCGTCCCGGCTCTTCGAGCTGACGCGCAGCTCGTCGCCCTGGACCTGCGCCTTGACGCCCTTGGGGCCCTCATCGCGGATGGTCTTCGCGACCTTCTTGGCGTTCTCCTGGGAGATGCCCTCCTCGATCGAGGCGAAGATCTTGTACTCCTTGCCGGACAGCTGCGGCTCGCCCGCGTCCAGCGACTTCAGCGAGATGCCCCGCTTGATCAGCTTGGACTGGAAGATGTCGAGGATCGCCTTGACCCGCTCCTCGCCGTTCGCCTCCATGAGGATCTTCTCGCCGGACCAGGCGATCGAGGCGCCCGTGCCCTTGAAGTCGTAGCGCTGCGAGATCTCCTTGGCGGCCTGGTTGAGGGCGTTGTCGACCTCCTGCCGCTCGACCTTCGAGACGATGTCGAAACTGGAGTCGGCCATGTCCTGTGGCTCCTTGTATCGGGGTCTGCGTACTCAGCTGGTGCACGGCCGTCGGTCCTCGGCCGCACCCGCAAAGCCTAGCCACCGCCCCCGCGCCGGGTGCCGATCAATCGGGTGGCGAAGCACCCCTGTCCATCAGGTATCGTTTACGTCGTTGCCACGGAGCGCCGCGCAAGCGGAACAGGGGCAGCAACCTTGGCGGTGTGCCCGAGCGGCCAAAGGGAGCAGACTGTAAATCTGCCGGCTCAGCCTTCCCAGGTTCGAATCCTGGCGCCGCCACACTTGGGGAAGCCCCCGGTGAACTGCGAATTCGCAGCTCATCGGGGGCTTCGTCGTATCCGGCGGGCCCCCTTCGGGGCGGGCGGTCGCCATGCCCAAAGAGACAATTTCCCGCGCTTTCCTTTCTCCCTAGGGTCGTCGTGCGCCAGCCGTTCCTTGCAAGCCAGCGGGCGGAGGGTGTGGCAGTCATGCGACTCAGGACGTCAGAACGGGGGGCGCCGAGATGCGCCAAGTGATCCAGCGCGGTGCGATGGTCGTCGCACTCGTCTCATGCCTGGCCGGCGGCACCGTAGGGGCCGCGCAAGCACAGTCGGACGCTCCCGCGGGTGGTGCCGTGGCCGCGAAGAGCGACGGCGGGAGCGTGAGTGCCAAGGCGGAGGGGAAGTGGAAATCCGCGGGCTACAAGAGGGCGTTCTCGGGCTGGTCCAAGCCCCTCAAGAGGTGCGTGAGCGTCAAGATCACGGGCAAGATGCGCTACTACACCACGGAGAAACCCATCGGTGGCGGCCTTCCCAGGGTCATGGTCACGAGGGTCAAGCTCATCAAGCCGAAGGTCATCGCCAGCACGTCGAACCGGTGCGGCCGCAGCGTGCCGCGCAAGGTGGGCAAGATGCAGCTGTCGCAGAAGTGGTACGAACGCGCCTGCTCGACGAGTTCGAGCATCTCCGTGAGTGTGCCCTGGGGCGCAAGCGTCGGGAGCTCCCGCACCTGTGGCACCGTCCGCCGCGCCATTCGGTCGACGACGTACACCAAGAATGCCTCGTCCTACTTCCAGTACAACTCGGGGGCGCCGGTCACGTTCAAGGCCTGGCAGATGCCCGAAAAGCAGGGCAAGAAGGTGTGCGAACGCGTGGACGTGTCAGCGGTGGCGTACATCGGCAACAAGTCGGACGCCTTCGCCAAGAGCTTCATGGTCTGCGTCAAGCACAAGTGACCGCCCGTTAGAAAGAACACGCGAAGCCCTTGCCGTCTTGCGGAACCGCAGGACGGCAAGGGCCTTTTCGTACGCTGATGCCATGTCGTCCCGCCGCAGGAACTGCCCCGAGTGCCGTCGTGAAATCGCCGTCGTCGGAGGCCGGTTCGCCCGGCACGATCCGCCGGGGCCGCGCGGCAGCGGTGAGTTGGTCTCCTGTCCGGGTTCGCGCAGGCAGGCCCAGCTAGGGGCCGCGCAGCCCGCTCTGGACGGTTACGCGGTTCCGGAGTTCCCCGGGCAGCTCCCGCTGTTCTGAGGCGCTCACACGGGCGCTCAGGGCGTCGCCGCCCCGGTTGGCCGAACTCAGTTCCCCGCAACGGACTTGACCGCCACCGACACCGGCGTGGAGCCGCTGACCAGCTCCAGGGTCAGGCCCGCCGTCGCCGACGAGTCGACCAGCTCGGCGAGGACCGCGGCCACGTCGTCGCGCGGGATCGGGCCGCGCCCCGTCGACGCCTCCAGGCGGACCAGGCCCGTGCCCGCGTCGTCCGTCAGCATGCCGGGGCGCAGGATCGTCCAGTCCAGGCCCGCGCGACCGCGTACCGAGGCGTCCGCCTCGCCCTTGGCGCGGAGGTACGCGTCGAAGATCTCGTCGCCCTGGTGCGCGGGGTCCGCGCCCATCGACGACACGACCACGTGGCGGCGCACCCCGGCGCGCTCCGCCGCGTCCGCGAAGAGCATGGCCGCGTCCCGGTCCACGGTGGTCTTGCGGTCCGCCCCGCTGCCCGGACCCGCGCCCGCCGCGAACACGGCCGCGTCGGCGCCCTCCAGATGCCGTGCGACCTCGTCGACGGACGCCGACTCCAGGTCGCACAGCACCGCTTCGGCGCCCGCCGCCCTCAGGTCGGCGTCCTGCCCGGCCTTGCGGACGAGCCCGACCGGCTCGTCACCCCGCGCGGCGAGCAGTCGCTCGAGCCGCAGCGCGATCTGACCATGACCCCCAGCGATGACAATGCGCATGTCTTCGACCGTACGGCAGCCTCCGCTTGATCGCCCCGCGCACGCGGGAGCACATGCGGGGACTCACACGTGCGCCGCGAAATGACCGACCCAGGCGCCGCCACCCGCCCATGCGTCGCGCGAGCACACCCACTCGCCCATGCGTCGCGCGGGCACACCCGCCCTCAGGAAGCTTCGCCGCCCTTGGGCCGCCCCGGCCCCGGACCCGGACCCGGACCCGGACCCGTCCCCTTCGCCCGTCCCTGGCGCGGCAGATCCAGCGCAACGGCGGCCGCCGAGTCGCAGTACTCCCGCACCGCGCTGGTCCGCGCCACCACGCGCCCCCGGTGCACCACGATGCGGCTGTACGCGAGCGACAGCGCGCCCGCGAGACGGTCCCCGCGCACCGCGAGAAGCTCAGCGGGGAAGCCCGCCTCCACGCGGACCTCGGGGAGCCGCATCGCCGCCCTGGCGGCCCCGCTCACCGCCCCGTACGCGTCCTCCGGGCGCAGCCCGCAGCGCGACGCGAGGAGGTAGGCGGCCTCCAGGGGATCGCCGCGCCCCACCGGGTTCGACACGTCCCGCATGGCCCCGCTGCCCGCGGCCACCCGCACACCGGCCGCCCGCAGCAGCCGTACGGGAGCGACCGCGCCGCGCCGGTCCACGCTGCCGCACCCGCCCTGCGGCAGGCAGACCACGGTCACCCCGGCCGCCGCCAACTGGTCGGCGGTCCGCGCGGCCACGTCCGACGGCAGCCGGCCGAGCCCGCCGCACGGGCCGATCGTCACTCCGGGGCGCAGCCCGCCCGCCATCGCGGCGAGCCGCCCGAGGCGCGCCGGATCGCTGCCGTCCGTGTGCAGGTCGACCGGGCAGCCGTGCTCCGCGGCGACTTCGAGCACCGCCTCCACGTACCCGGTCGGATCGGGGTCCAGATCCGGGCAACCGCCCACTACGGAGGCGCCCATTTTCACCGCGTCCCGCAGCATCGCCAGGCCTTCGGCGCCCGCCGCCCCGGTCAGCAGCCGGGGCACGGCCACCGCCGTCAGATCGACCAGGCCGCGCAGCGAGCGCCGCGCCTGGAGCACCGCCTCCATCGACGTGAGGCCCTGCACGTCGCCGATCCGCACGTGCGAGCGCAGCGCCGTCGCACCGTGCCCGAGCTGCAGCAGGGCGGCTTCGGTGGCCCGCCGCTGGACATCCGGAAGGTCGTACGAGACAGGGCCGTCCGCCTCCGCCGACAGGGCCGTGTCGCTGTGCGCGTGCGGCTCTGCGGCCGCCGGCAGCAGGAGATAGCCGCCGAGGTCCACGCGCGCCGCGTGCGCGGTGAGACTGCCCGCCGTGCCGACCGCTTCGATGCGCCCGGACCCGAGTCGTACGTCCACGGTGCGGCCGTCGGTCAGCCGGGCGCCGCACAGCAGCACCGCGGTGCTGTCGGCGGCGTCACCGGAGGAGCCGGAAGAGGAGCCGGAACCGGACGAGCCGGAGGAATGGGGCTGCGGCTGGCTGTCGGGCATCGCGCTCCTGAGGTTCGGGGGCGGCTGCGGACCTGCGGCACGGCGTACGGACCGGCTGTCCAAGATCACGCAGCGTAGGTCGAGCCTAGGGCGACGACCGGCCCTCTTCGAGGAGGAGCGCAATAGTCGTACCGGTGTGGTGTGGGCCGTCCGGCGGCGCCGCCGAGGGGCTGCGATGTGACGTGGTGAGACGCCTGGGGCGGTTGTCGCGATGCCCCCGGACAGCCCCGGCGAAACGGATTTGGGCGATCGGCGACCAACCGTGTAATGTCTTCATCGCTCGCCCCAATAGCTCAGTCGGTAGAGCGTCTCCATGGTAAGGAGAAGGTCTGCGGTTCGATTCCGCATTGGGGCTCTGATGTCGAGTGATCCCCGCCTTCGGGCGGGGGGATCCGGCATCGCAGCGGTGTAGCTCAGTCGGTAGAGCAAGCGGCTCATAATCGCTGTGTCACCGGTTCAAGTCCGGTCACCGCTACTACTGGTAGCCGATTGTGGGGTCGGTCCTTCGATCGGCTACTCTTTTATGCGTTCATCCGTCCATCCGTCCGTCAAGGAGCACTCACGTGGCTGCCACCGACGTCCGCCCGAAGATCACGCTGGCCTGCGTGGAGTGCAAGGAGCGGAACTACATCACCAAGAAGAACCGGCGTAACAACCCGGACCGTCTTGAGATGAAGAAGCACTGCCCGCGCTGCAACGCGCACACTGCGCACCGCGAAACGCGCTAAACACAGGCTCGTACACGAGGCCGTCCCCGATTCCTGGGGGCGGCCTCGTGTCGTTTACCTGAAGACGTGTAGACGAAGACGTGCAGACGTGGCGCTCAATCCACAGACCTTGCAGCCCATAGACCTTGCAGGAGGTACCGAGTCCATGGCGCTCGACCAGTCCTTCGTGGGGCGGTCCTACCCGCCCACCGACCCCTATGAGGTCGGCCGGGAGAAGATCCGAGAGTTCGCCGAGGCCGTGGGTGACACGAATCCCGCGTACACGGACACGGAGGCGGCGAAGGCTTTCGGCCACGCCGACGTGATCGCCCCGCCGACTTTTGTGTTCGCCATCTCGTTCAAGGCCGCGGGTCAGGTGATCGAGGACCCGCAGCTGGGGCTCGACTACAGCCGCGTCGTGCACGGCGACCAGAAGTTCGCGTACACCCGCCCGGTGCGTGCGGGGGACCGGCTCACGGTCACCTCGACCATCGAGGCCATCAAGTCGATGGCGGGCAACGACATCCTGGACATCCGCGGTGAGGTCCACGACGAGGCCGGTGAGCACGTCGTGACCGCGTGGACGAAGCTCGTCGCGCGCGCGGCAGAGGGGGCTTAGGCGATGACGGCCAAGGTTTCGTACGACGACGTCGAGGTCGGCACCGAGCTGCCGGCCCAGAGCTTTCCCGTGACGCGCGCCACGCTCGTGCAGTACGCGGGCGCTTCGGGGGACTTCAACCCCATCCACTGGAACGAGAAGTTCGCGGTCGAGGTCGGTCTGCCCGACGTCATCGCGCACGGCATGTTCACCATGGCCGAGGCGATCCGCGTCGTGACGGACTGGACCGGTGACCCCGCCGCCGTCGTCGAGTACGGCACGCGCTTCACCAAGCCGGTCGTCGTCCCGAACGACGACAAGGGCGCGCTCATCGAGGTCAGCGGCAAGGTCGCCCAGAAGCTCGACGACAAGCGGGTGCGGGTCGACCTGGTGGCGACGAGCGCCGGCCAGAAGGTGCTGGGGATGTCCCGCGCGGTGGTCCAGCTCGGCTGAGCCGCCTCCGGAGCGGCGACGTAGGACCAGGCAAGACGAGGTAAGGGGCATCCGCCGTGGGCGGGTGCCCCTTACCGTTGCCCCACCCCTTGACGTAGTTAGTGATTGGCCACTAACTTTCTCGCATGGTCAGGATGAGCGCAGAGGAGCGGCGCGAGAGCGTCATCCGCGCGGCGATGATCGAATTCGCCCGCGGCGGCTACAACGGCACCTCCACCGAGGCGATCGCCAAGCGCGTGGGTGTCTCGCAGCCGTATCTCTTCCGGCTCTTCCCGGGCAAGCAGGCCATGTTCCTCGCCGCGGCCCGGCGCTGCTGCCAGGAGATCACCCAGGCATTCGGCCGGGCGGCGGAGGGCGTCGAGGGGGAGGAGGCCGTGCATGCGATGGGGCAGGCCTATCAGTCCCTCATCGCCGACGACCCGGACAAGCTGCTCATGCAGATGCAGATGTACGTCGCCGTGGCCGCCGCGGAGTCGTCCGGGGACCAGGAGTTCGGCGAGGCGCTGCGGGCGGCCTGGATGGAGATGTACGACACCGTGCGCATCGCGATGGCGGCGGACGTCGACGAGACGACCCAGTTCCTCGCGTACGGGACGTTGATCAACGTCCTGGTGTCGATGGGTTTTCAGCCCGATCACCGGGTGTGGACCGGCTTCTATGAGTCGGTGCAGCCCAAGAAGTGAGTCATGCGTGTCACGGGGGTGCGCACTTTTGCGCCCACGAAAGTTAGTCATCAATAACTAACCTCAGGGGAAGCAATGTCACAGCAGACAGCACGGCGCGGGGGAGCGGCCTGGGCCCTCGTCATCACCAGCGCCGCCGGATTCATGGCGGCACTCGACAACCTCGTCGTCACCACAGCCCTGCCCGCCATCCGCGAGGACTTCGGGGGAGGGCTGCACGACCTCGAGTGGACGGTGAGCGCCTACACCCTGACCTTCGCCGTGCTGCTGATGTTCGGCGCCGCCCTGGGTGACCGCTTCGGCCGCCGCAGGCTCTTCGTCGCGGGTCTCACGGTCTTCACGGCGGCCTCCGGCGCCGCCGCCCTCGCGCCCGGCATCGAGGCGCTGATCGCCGCCCGCGCGGTGCAGGGAGTCGGCGCCGCGGTCATGATGCCGCTCACGCTGACCCTGCTGACGGCGGCCGTGCCCGCCGCCAAGCGCGGTATGGCGTACGGCATATGGGGCGCCGTCAACGGCCTCGCGGTGGCCGGCGGTCCGCTCATCGGCGGCAGCCTCACCGAGCATGTCTCCTGGCAGTGGATCTTCTGGCTGAACGTCCCGATCGGCCTCGCGCTGCTGCCGCTCGCACGCCTCCGCCTCTCCGAGTCGTACGGCTCCGGAGCGCGCCTCGACATCGCGGGCACCGTACTCGCCAGCGGCGGCCTCTTCGGGATCGTGTACGCCCTGGTGCGCGGGCCCATCGACGGCTGGACCAGCGCCACCGTCCTCACCGGCCTGATCGCGGGCACCGCGCTGCTCGGCGGCTTCATCCACCACGGGATCCACAACAAGGCGCCGATCCTCCCCATGCGCCTCTTCCGTAGTCGTGCGTTCTCGGGGATCAACGCCGCGAGCCTGCTGATGTTCCTCGGGATGTTCGGCTCGATCTTCCTGCTCAGCCAGTACATGCAGGGCGTCCTCGGCTACTCGCCCACCGAGGCGGGGCTGCGCATGCTGCCCTGGACCGCCATGCCGATGCTCGTCTCGCCGCTCGCCGGCTATCTCTCCGACCGGATCGGCGGCCGTCCGGTCGTCGCGGCCGGACTCTTCCTGCAGGCCCTGGGCCTGGCCTGGTACGCCTCCGTGGTGGCGCCCGACGCCACGTACGCCGCACAGCTGCCTGCCCTGATCGTCAGCGGCATCGGGATGTCCCTGTTCTTCGCGCCGGCCTCCAACCTGGTCATGTCCGGCGTCCGGCCGCACGAGCAGGGCATCGCGTCCGGCGCCAACAACGCGCTGCGCGAGGTCGGCGGCGCCCTCGGCATCGCCGTGATGTCCTCGATCTTCTCGGCGCAGGGCGGCTACGGCACCCCGCAGACCTTCGTGGACGGCCTGGAGCCCGCGCTCTGGGCGGGCGCCGCGGTGGTCGCCCTCGCCGCGGTGGCGGCGCTGTGCATGCCCTCCCGGCGGGCGACACCGGGGGAGCCCGAGGCGCCCGCCCCGAAGCCGCAGGACGAGCTGATCGCCGCCTGAGAGCGCCCATGTGGCCACGTGGGAACGCTCACCTGGCCGGGCGAGAACGCCCACGCGGCCGCACACGGCAACGGCCCCGCCCTGACCGGCGGGGCCGTTCTCGTACTCTTGAGCACGTGCAGGAACTCCACGATGCCCCCCTCGCCCCGCTGACCACCTTCCGTCTCGGTGGCCCCGCGACCCGTCTGATCACCGCGACGACCGACGCCGAGGTGATCGCCGCCGTCCGCGAGGCCGACGACTCCGGGACCCCGCTGCTGCTCATCGGCGGCGGATCGAACCTGGTCATCGGCGACAAGGGCTTCGACGGCACGGCCCTGCGCATCGCCACCGAGGGCTTCGAGCTCGACGGTACGCGGCTTGAGCTCGCGGCCGGCGAGGTGTGGACCGACGCGGTGGCCCGCGTCGTGGAGGCCGGTCTCGCGGGCATCGAGTGCCTGGCCGGAATCCCCGGCTCCGCCGGTGCGACGCCGATCCAGAACGTGGGGGCGTACGGCCAGGAGGTCTCGTCGACGATCACCGAAGTGATCGCCTACGACAGGAAGGCCCACGAGACGGTCGCCATTCCGAACGCCGAGTGCGACTTCTCGTACCGTCACAGTCGTTTCAAGGCCGATCCCGACCGCTTCGTGGTCCTGCGGGTCCGCTTCGCGCTCGAGGACGCGCAGGGCATGAGCGCTCCCCTGAAGTACCCGGAGACGGCCCGCACGCTCGGCGTGCAGGCGGGCGACCGGGTGCCGGCCGCCGTCGCCAGGGAGACCGTCCTGAAGCTCCGCGCGGGCAAGGGCATGGTGCTCGACCCCGAGGACCACGACAGTTGGTCGGCCGGGTCCTTCTTCACCAACCCGATCCTCTCCGAGGACGAGTTCACCGCCTTCCACGCGCGCGTGGCCGACCGCCTGGGCCCGGACGTCGCGCCCCCCGCCTTCCCGACGGACGACGGCCGCGTGAAGACCTCCGCCGCCTGGCTGATCGACAAGGCGGGCTTCACCAAGGGCTACGGAGAAGGCCCCGCCCGCATCTCCACCAAGCACACCCTCGCCCTCACCAACCGCGGCGGCGCCACCACGGAGGACCTGCTGGCCCTGGCCCGCGAGGTCGTCGCCGGCGTACGGGACGCCTTCGGGGTCACGCTGGTCAACGAGCCGGTGACGGTGGGCGTCAGCCTGTAGACGCCCTCTAGGGAGGGGGCCTCTGTAAACGCCCTCTCCGTAGAGCCCTAATAGGCGACCCCCACGCCCTGCCGCACCGTCGACAGGTCGTCGATCGCCCCCAGCATCGCGTGCGCCACGTCGGACCGGGCGATGAACCGTCCGCTCACCGGCGTGCCCCCGACGACCCTGCGGTAGACGCCCGTCGCCGGCTTGTCCTGCAGCCGCGGCGGGCGTACCGACGTCCAGTCCGTCGCGCTGCGCGCCAGGTCCGCCTCCATGGTCCGCAGATCGTCGTACACGGGCTTCAGGATCCGGCTGACCAGCGCCCCCAGGACCCGGTCAAGCACCGGCTGCCGCTCGGCCGGCGGGCCGACCGGCGCCGCGCTGACCACCACCAGCCTGCGCACCCCCTCGGCCTCCATCGCGCGCAGCACCGAGCGCGTGAGCGTGGTCGCGACCGCCGCCCGGGCGTCCGCCGAGCCGCGCGCGCCGAGCCCCGAAAGGACCGCGTCCCGCCCGGCCACGGCCGCCCGCAGCGCCTCGGGGTCGGCCAGGTCGGCCCGGAACGTCTCCAGGCCCTCCCCGGTCGCCTGCAGCCGCGAGGGATCACGTACGACGGCCGTGACCTCGTGGCCCGCCGCGAGTGCCTGCCGGACGATCTCGCCGCCGACGCCACCGGTCGCACCGAACACCGTGAGCTTCATTGCGCAGCCTCCCCGGGTGGGTAAGTATTCACTCACCCCTAGGGTGAGTATCCGCTCACCTCTTCGTCAAGGTTGGTTGGACGGCACATGCAGCAGAAGCCCACCCGCGCCCGCATCCTCGACGCGGCCCGCGACCTCATGCTCACCGTCGGGCTCTCCCGTGCCACCACGAAGGAGATCGCCAAGGCGGCGGGCTGCTCCGAAGCGGCGCTCTACAAGCATTTCGCGAGCAAGGAGGAGCTGTTCGTGGGCGTCCTCCAGGAGCGGCTGCCCCGCCTCGGCCCGCTCCTCCGCCGCCTCGCCGAAGACCCGGGGGAGCGCTCCGTAGAGGAGAACCTCGCCGAGATCGCCCGCCTGGCCAGCCACTTCTACGCCCAGAGCTTCCCGATCGCCGCGTCCCTGTACGCCGAGACCAAGCTCAAGCGCCGGCACGACGACTCCATGCGGGAGATGGGCACGGGCCCGCACATGCCCATCGAGGCCCTCGACGCCTACCTCCGCGCGGAACGCGACGCCGGCCGGATCGCCCCCGGAGCCGACACCTTCGCCGCCGCCTCGCTGCTCCTGGGCGCCTGCGCCCAGCGCGCGTTCGCCTACGACGCCACGATCGGCAAGCAGCCCCCGCAGCCCGTGGACGAGTTCGCGGCCTCCCTCGCCCGCACCCTCCTCGCGGGCATCAGCCGCTGAGCCAGTCCTCGACCCCCGCCAACAGCTTCTCCTGTACGTCGACGGGGGCGGCCGAGCCGCGCACCGACTGCCGCGCCAGCTCGGCCAGCTCGGCGTCCGAGAAGCCGTGGTCCCTGCGCGCGATCTCGTACTGGGCGGCAAGACGCGACCCGAAGAGCAGCGGATCGTCGGCCCCGAGCGCCATCGGCACCCCGGCGTCGAACAGCGTCCGCAGCGGCACGTCCTCGGGCTTCTCGTAGACCCCCAGGGCCACGTTCGACGCCGGGCAGACCTCGCAGGTCACCCCGCGGTCCGCGAGCCGCTTCAGGAGCCGCGGGTCCTCCGCGGCCCGCACCCCGTGCCCGATCCGCGCCGCGTGCAGATCGTCCAGGCAGTCCCGCACAGACGCGGGCCCCGTGAGCTCGCCCCCGTGCGGCGCCGCGAGCAGCCCGCCGTCCCGCGCGATCGCGAAGGCCCGGTCGAAGTCCCGCGCCATGCCCCGGCGTTCGTCGTTGGAGAGCCCGAAGCCGACGATGCCCCGGTCCGCGTACCGCACCGCGAGCCGGGCCAGCGTGCGGGCGTCCAGCGGGTGCTTCATGCGGTTGGCGGCGACGAGCACGCGTATCCCGAGGCCGGTCTCCCGCGAGGCGCTCTCGACGGCGTCCAGGATGATTTCCAGGGCCGGGATGAGCCCGCCCAGGCGCGGCGCGTACGACGTCGGGTCGACCTGGATCTCCAGCCACCCCGAGCCGTCCCGCAGATCCTCCTCCGCGGCCTCCCGCACCAGGCGCTGGATGTCCTCGGGCTCCCGCAGACAGGAACGGGCGGCGTCATAGAGCCGCTGGAAGCGGAACCAGCCGCGCTCGTCGGTCGCCCGCAGCTTCGGCGGCTCCGCCCCGGTCAGCGCCTCGGGCAGCCGCACCCCGTACTTGTCGGCGAGCTCCAGCAGGGTCCTGGGCCGCATGGACCCCGTGAAGTGCAGATGCAGATGGGCCTTCGGCAGCTCTCTTACGTCACGTACACGCTCCATCCAAGGATCTTGCCGTACGCAGATGGCGTCCCGGTAGCCACTTTCCCCCTTCGTGGCCTTCCCCGAACGAAGAAACGGGCCGCCTCCCCGGATGAGGGGAGACGGCCCGCACGCGCGCGTGGCACCTACCGAAATCGGTACGTCCTAGTCGCGGGCCTCCGCCAGCAGCTTCTGGATCCGCGAGACGCCCTCGACGAGGTCCTCGTCACCCAGGGCGTACGAAAGACGCAGGTAACCCGGCGTCCCGAAGGCCTCGCCCGGGACGACCGCGACCTCGGCCTCCTCCAGGATCAGCGCGGCCAGCTCCACCGAGTTCTGCGGGCGCTTGCCGCGGATCTCCTTGCCGATCAGGGCCTTCACCGAGGGGTACGCGTAGAAGGCGCCCTCCGGCTCCGGGCAGAACACGCCGTCGATCTCGTTCAGCATCCGCACGATGGTCTTGCGGCGCCGGTCGAAGGCCTCGCGCATCTTCTCGACGGCCGTCAGATCGCCGGAGACCGCGGCGATGGCGGCCACCTGCGCGACATTGGAGACGTTCGACGTGGCGTGCGACTGGAGGTTCGTCGCGGCCTTGACGACATCCTTCGGGCCGATGATCCAGCCCACCCGCCAGCCGGTCATCGCGTACGTCTTGGCGACGCCGTTGACGACGATGCACTTGTCGCGCAGCTCGGGCAGGAGCGCCGGGAGCGAGGTGAACGTCGCGTCTCCGTAGACGAGGTGTTCGTAGATCTCGTCCGTCAGGACCCACAGCCCGTGCTCGACGGCCCAGCGGCCGATCGCCTCGGCGTCGGCCTCGCTGTAGACGGCGCCCGTCGGGTTGGACGGCGACACGAAGAGGACGACCTTCGTGCGCTCCGTGCGCGCGGCCTCGAGCTGCTCCACCGAGACGCGGTAGCCGGTGGTCTCGTCGGCGACGACCTCGACCGGCACACCGCCCGCGAGACGGATCGACTCCGGGTACGTCGTCCAGTACGGGGCCGGGACGATGACCTCGTCGCCCGGGTCGAGGATCGCGGCGAACGCCTCGTAGATGGCCTGCTTGCCGCCGTTCGTCACGAGGATCTGGGAGGCCTCGGGCTCGTACCCGGAGTCGCGCAGCGTCTTCGCGGCGATCGCGGCCTTGAGCTCGGGAAGCCCGCCCGCCGGCGTGTAGCGGTGGTACTTCGGGTTCCTGCAGGCCTCGATGGCGGCCTCGACGATGTAGTCGGGCGTCGGGAAGTCGGGCTCGCCGGCACCGAAGCCGATGACCGGCCGTCCTGCGGCCTTGAGGGCCTTCGCCTTGGCGTCTACGGCGAGGGTCGCGGACTCGGAGATCGCGCCGATGCGGGCGGAGACCCGGCGCTCGGTGGGAGAAGTGGCAGCGCTCATGGGCCCATCGTTCCAGACCCGAAACCGCCCCGGCACACCCGTTTCCATGACCACCGGATCTGAAGCTGTTCGACGGGGCGCCGCTGAGCACGTACACTCACTGCTCGTTGGCCCTCAACGGCCGCACCCTCTCAGCGCACTCTGTGCACCGGGTCGGATGCGGTAGGTTGGGGGAAATCAAAGGGTCGTAGCTCAATTGGTAGAGCACTGGTCTCCAAAACCAGCGGTTGGGGGTTCAAGTCCCTCCGGCCCTGCTACACACACCTTTCGCCAGGATGTGTGCGCATGTACGTACTGCAATGCACCGCCGTGCGGCTCAACCGGGCGCGGCACGGCCACGACCCGGAATCAGGTGAGGACGAGTGACGGACGCCGTGGGCTCCATCGACATGCCTGATGCCCAGGACGAGGCGCCGGAGTCCAAGAAGAAGGCCCGCAAGGGCGGCAAGCGCGGCAAGAAGGGCCCCTTCGGCCGTCTCGCGCTCTTCTACCGCCAGATCGTCGCGGAACTCCGCAAGGTCGTCTGGCCGACTCGCAGTCAGCTCACGACGTACACCACCGTGGTGATTGTCTTCGTCGTCATCATGATCGGCCTCGTGACCGTGATTGACTATGGGTTCAACCAGGCCGTCAAGTACGTCTTCGGCTGAGCCGAGAGCGAAGGGCGCCGTTCCCGGCGCCCGTTTCGCGCGTTCCACCCCTCTGTATCCAGGAAGAAGCAGCCACCGTGTCTGACCCGAACCTGAACGACGCCGTTGAGCCTCGCGCTGAACTCGCGGAGTCCGTGGAGGACCAGCTCGACATCGTCGAGTCGGCGGACGCCGTGGACCCGGACCAGGCCGAGGCTGCCGACGCCGCCGCGGGTCAGCCCGCGGAGGAAGCCGCCATCCACGTGGAGGGCGAGGACGAGTCCGAGGGCGAGGAGTCCGGGGACGCCGACGACGAGGAAGCCGTCGCCGAGGCCGCCGAGGACGAGGCGCCCGAGGAAGAGGCCGAGCCGGTCGACCCGATCGTCGCCCTCCGCGACGAGCTGCGCACCCTCCCCGGCGAGTGGTACGTCATCCACACCTACGCGGGTTACGAGAACCGCGTGAAGACCAACCTCGAGCAGCGCGCCGTCTCGCTCAACGTCGAGGACTTCATCTTCCAGGCCGAGGTGCCGCAGGAAGAGGTCGCCCAGATCAAGAACGGCGAGCGCAAGACGATCCGTCAGAACAAGCTCCCCGGCTACGTCCTGGTGCGCATGGACCTGACGAACGAGTCCTGGGGCGTCGTCCGCAACACCCCCGGTGTCACCGGCTTCGTGGGCAACGCCTACGACCCGTACCCGCTGACCCTGGACGAGATCGTCAAGATGCTCGCCCCGGAGGCCGAGGAGAAGGCCGCCCGCGAGGCCGCCGAGGCCGAGGGCAAGCCCGCTCCGCAGCGCAAGGTCGAGGTCCAGGTCCTGGACTTCGAGGTCGGCGACTCGGTCACCGTCACCGACGGCCCGTTCGCGACGCTGCAGGCGACGATCAACGAGATCAACGCCGACTCGAAGAAGGTCAAGGGCCTCGTCGAGATCTTCGGCCGCGAGACCCCGGTCGAGCTCAGCTTCGACCAGATCCAGAAGAACTAGCCTCCGCCGGTTCCGCTGGAACACACGCTTCCGACCAGGTCAGACGGGCTGTCAAAGCCGGTCTGACCTGCTCGGTTTTTAGCTGCGCGACTATACCCGTTATCGTTGTGCGGTATGCCTCCATCCGGATGACCGGATGGTCGGCTGAAAACTCTCACTAGGACCCGGAGAGAGCAATGCCTCCCAAGAAGAAGAAGGTCACGGGGCTTATCAAGCTCCAGATCCAGGCTGGTGCCGCCAACCCGGCCCCGCCGGTCGGCCCCGCGCTGGGCCAGCACGGCGTCAACATCATGGAGTTCTGCAAGGCGTACAACGCCGCGACCGAGTCGCAGCGTGGCTGGGTGATCCCGGTGGAGATCACGGTCTACGAAGACCGCTCCTTCACCTTCATCACCAAGACGCCGCCGGCCGCCAAGATGATCCTGAAGGCCGCTGGTGTCGAGAAGGGCTCCGGCGAGCCCCACAAGACCAAGGTCGCCAAGGTCACCGAGGCGCAGATCCGCGAGATCGCGCAGACCAAGATGGAAGACCTGAACGCCAACGACCTGGACGCCGCGTCCAAGATCATCGCTGGCACCGCCCGTTCCATGGGCATCACGGTCGAGGGCTGATCACCTCCCCCGTCTGACCTTTCTCAGTGGTAGGGCCAAGCGCTGGTCCGCACCACGACTCCATACCTGAACCACCAGGAGCAGCAGTGAAGCGCAGCAAGACTCTCCGCGCTGCGGACGCCAAGATCGACCGGGAGAAGCTGTACGCCCCGCTCGAGGCCGTCCGTCTCGCCAAGGAGACCTCCGCGACCAAGTTCGACGGCACCGTCGAGGTCGCCATGCGTCTGGGCGTCGACCCGCGCAAGGCCGACCAGATGGTCCGTGGCACCGTGAACCTCCCGCACGGCACCGGCAAGACCGCCCGGGTCCTGGTCTTCGCGACCGGTGACCGTGCTGCGGCCGCGGAAGCCGCTGGGGCCGACATCGTCGGCGCCGACGAGCTGATCGACGAGGTCTCGAAGGGCCGTCTGGACTTCGACGCCGTCGTCGCCACCCCGGACCTCATGGGCAAGGTCGGCCGCCTCGGCCGCGTGCTCGGTCCGCGTGGTCTGATGCCGAACCCGAAGACCGGCACCGTCACCCCCGATGTCGCCAAGGCTGTCAACGACATCAAGGGCGGCAAGATCGAGTTCCGCGTCGACAAGCACTCGAACCTGCACTTCATCATCGGCAAGGTGTCCTTCGACGACACCAAGCTGGTGGAGAACTACGCCGCGGCGCTGGAGGAGATCCTCCGTCTGAAGCCGTCGGCCGCCAAGGGTCGCTACATCAAGAAGGCCGCCATCACCACCACGATGGGCCCCGGCATTCCGCTGGACAGCAACCGCACCCGCAACCTCCTCGTCGAGGAGGACCCGGCCGCCGTCTGAAACTGACGGCAGCCGCGTCGCGCACGCGTTCTGTGGACGGGCCCCGCAACCTTTCGAGGTGCGGGGCCCGTCTTCGTATGGGCACATGTTCTTCAGCGCTGTCAGAGGACTGCGCTAGCGTGCAGGCTTCACACGAGTACAAGGGGTGGGACGTCATGAACGGCACGACCATGCGACGCGCGGGTCTCTCCATCGCGGTGGCCGCCGCGCTGACCGGAGTGGCGGCCTGTGGCTCCTCCGGCGGTTCCGGGGGCGGGAACGGCGGCGGCAAGGACAAGGGCGGCTCGGTGGCGCTCAGCCCGATAGCCGCCCTGCGCAGCATCGAGACCAAGACCGACGACGCGAACTCGGCCAAGGTCGAGGGCAAGACGGTCATGGGCACCCAGATGTCGATGGACATGGACGGTGCCATGGCCTGGAAGGACGGCATCACCGGCAACGTCACGGCGACCCTCACCGGCGGCACGCAGGCCGAGCAGATGAAGCAGATGGGGCAGTCGAAGATCGACTACCGCTATCTGAAGAACGGCTTCTACGCCAACATGGGCGACCAGTTCGCGTCCCAGGCGGGCGGCGGCAAGCACTGGATCGAGTACGACTACGCCACGCTGGCCGAGATGGGCGGTGCCGCCGGCGACGCCTTCAAGGACCAGATGCAGAACACCACCCCGAACCAGTCGGTGAAGATGCTGCTCGCCTCGGGCGACGTGAAGCGCGTCGGCGAGGAGACGGTGCGCGGCACCAAGACGACGCACTACTCCGGAGAGGTCGACGTCGCCGACTTCACGGGCAAGAACTCGGACCTCGACGCGGGCCAACTGGCCGAGCTGAAGAAGCAGTTCGAGCAGGCCGGGATGAGCACCGAGACGATCGACATCTGGGTGAACGAGGACGACCTGCTGGTCAAGAAGACCGAGAAGGCCAACATGAAGACGGGCGCCTTCTCCCAGACGGTCTACTACAGCGACTACGGCACCCCGGTGGACGTCCAGAAGCCCCCGGCCTCGGACACGCTGAGCTTCAAGGACCTCATGAACCGGCAGCCGCAGGCCTGACCTCGGATTTCGGGTAGTCTCGCCACGAAATATGTCGTTCATGTGTTCCTAGGGGTGGGGTCATGACTGTTGTTTCCGTACGTGGGGACAAGGGACGTAAGAGAGTGGCGGGCGCCGTGCTCGCCACCGCGCTGCTCTGCACCGGCGCGGTGGCCTGCCAGGGCTCCGACACCGAGGGCAAGGCCAAGGGGACGGGCTCGGGGGAGACCCAGTCCCGGTCGCAGGTGACCGAGGTCATCACGGCGGCGTACGAGAAGACGGCGAAGGCGAAGTCGGCCAAGGTCGAGATGACGATGTCGGCGCCCGCGTCGATGGGTGCCGACAGCGGCGACATGAAGATGTCCGGTGTCATGGGCTGGGACCCGACCGTGATGGACATGACCATGTCGGGCTCGGCACTCACCAAGGGTGACCCGTCGGCTCCCAAGAACGTCCGGCTGCGCTGGCTCGACAACGTGATGTACATGGACATGGGCGCCGCCGCGGCCAAGGACATGGACGGCAAGCGCTGGATGAAGATGGACCTCAACTCCATCGCCGAGCAGGCCGGTGACGAGAAGCTCGCCAAGCAGATGACCGGCGGCCTGGACAGCATGAACCAGGACCCGGCGCAGCAGCTGGCGATGCTCCTGGACTCGCCGAACCTGAAGCACCTCGGCTCCGCGAAGGTCGACGGCGTACAGACCCAGCGCTACAAGGGCCGGCTCACCGTCAAGGAGATGATGGAGAGCAACGAGGGCCTCGACGAGGTGCTCGGCAAGAGCGAGCGCGAGAAGCTCCTCAAGAACATCGAGAAGTCGGGCATCAAGGGGTACGACACCGAGGTCTGGGTCAATGAGGACGACTACCCCGTCCGCATGGACATCGACGTCAAGACGCCCGAGGGCACGATGAAGACCTCGCAGAAGTTCTCCGACTACGGCGCCGCCGCCAAGGTGAGCGCGCCCCCGGCCGGTCAGACCTTCGACCTGATGGAGATGTTCAAGGAGCTCGGCAAGGCCGGCGGCGGTGCCGGTGAGTCCGGCGGCTTCTGACCGATTTGCTTGACGCGAACCCGTTCGCGTACTCTTCCACAGAAGCCAAAGACCGCTGGTCGTTGCCGTGCGCTCGCAAGAGAGCGCGGTGGCCGAAGGATCCGCTGAAACTGCGGACGACCCGCGCAGGTGACTGTGGAAGTGCTCCCGGACGGATTCCGTCGGGTCGAGCTCACGCCCCGTGCGCCTGCGCCGGGGCGTTTTGTTTTGCCGGCACCTTCTGAGCGGTCCTCATCACCCGGAAGGAGGCCGACGCTCTATGCCGACGCCCGACAAGGCTGCCGCGGTAGCCGAGCTCACGGACAAGTTCCGCAGCTCGAACGCCGCTGTGCTGACCGAGTACCGGGGTCTCACCGTGGCCCAGCTCAAGCAGCTGCGCCGTGCCCTCGGTGAGAACTCCGAGTACGCCGTGGTGAAGAACACGCTGACCAAGATCGCGGCCAACGAAGCCGGGATCAACACGCTGGACGACCTCTTCGCGGGTCCGACGGCGGTTGCCTTCGTCACCGGTGACCCGGTGGAGTCGGCGAAGGGTCTTCGTGACTTCGCCAAGGACAACCCCAACCTCGTCATCAAGGGCGGTGTCCTTGACGGCAAGGCGCTGTCCGCCGACGACATCAAGAAGCTCGCGGACCTCGAGTCCCGCGAGGTTCTGCTCGCCAAGCTGGCGGGCGCCATGAAGGCCAAGCAGTCCCAGGCTGCCGCGGTCTTCCAGGCGCTCCCCTCGAAGTTCGTCCGCACCGCGGAGGCGCTTCGTGCCAAGAAGGCCGAGCAGGGCGGTGCCGAGTAATTCGGCTCGCGCATTGATCGACGCCCGTTAGGGCGCCGGTCGCAGCGGGCCCAACGTACGCCCGCCTTCATATACACCCGGCACCAGCCGAATTAGTGGAAGGATCGCCCATCATGGCGAAGCTCAGCACCGAAGACCTGCTTGCCCAGTTCGAGGAGCTCACGCTCATCGAGCTCGCCGAGTTCGTGAAGGCCTTCGAGGAGAAGTTCGACGTCACCGCCGCCGCTCCGGTCGCCGTTGCCGCTGGTGGCGCCGCTGCCGCCCCGGCCGAGGCCGAGGCCGAGCAGGACGAGTTCGACGTCATCCTCACGGGCGCCGGCGAGAAGAAGATCCAGGTCATCAAGGTCGTGCGCGAGCTGACCTCCCTGGGTCTGAAGGAGGCCAAGGACCTCGTCGACGGCACCCCGAAGCCGGTCCTCGAGAAGGTCGCCAAGGACGCCGCGGAGAAGGCCGCCGAGGCCCTCAAGGGCGCCGGCGCCTCCGTCGAGGTCAAGTGACCTCGCGAGTCGTCTGACTCTCTCTGAGCGCTGACGGCGCACTCTGCGAGTGTCGTCAGCAGCGCTTGCCAAGGGCGATCACCCATCTGGGTGGTCGCCCTTCGGCGTTCCCCGGCGCACCCGTGACGGCTGCCTTGCGCTGTCGGTCCCGACGAGTATGGTGATCTTCGTTGTGCCCAGGGACGCCCCGTGACGGTGACGGTCTCAGGGCCACGTCGGGGCCACGTCACGGCAGGGGGGCCTTGACGAACCGCACGCAGCGCGCAATTCTCAGGACGCGTCGTCACAACGATCCGCATCCGAGGCATGGATCGGCGGCGAAGAGGGCAGTATCGATGTGCATCGAGGGCGCAGCTTGCAGCAGGGGTTGAGAACAACGAGGGTCTTCAAAAACCCGCACTGGACATCAGTGGGCCGAGTGGCTACACTGACCCTTTGCGCTGCCTGTTAGCTGCCTCCTGCCCGTCACCAGGGGCATGCCCATGCTTGAGCACCGTGGACCGGACCTTCCCTGACCTGGGAGTTCTGTCCCTGTGCACGGCCTGGGACCGGTACGCGCGTAGTGAGTCCGAGCCCTCGGAAGGACCCCCTCTTGGCCGCCTCGCGCACTGCCTCGACCGCGAATACGAACAACGGCGCAAGCACCGCCCCGCTGCGCATCTCCTTTGCAAAGATCAAGGAGCCCCTCGAGGTTCCCAACCTGCTCGCGCTGCAGACCGAGAGCTTTGACTGGCTGCTCGGCAACACCGCCTGGCAGAGTCGGGTCGAGGCGGCTCTGGAGTCCGGTCAGGACGTCCCCACCAAGTCCGGTCTGGAGGAGATCTTCGAGGAGATCTCTCCGATCGAGGACTTCTCCGGGTCGATGTCGCTGACGTTCCGCGACCACCGTTTTGAGCCTCCGAAGAACTCCATCGACGAGTGCAAGGAGCGCGACTTCACGTTCGCCGCCCCGCTCTTCGTCACGGCCGAGTTCACCAACAACGAGACCGGCGAGATCAAGTCCCAGACGGTCTTCATGGGCGACTTCCCGCTCATGACGAACAAGGGCACCTTCGTCATCAACGGCACCGAGCGTGTCGTCGTGTCGCAGCTGGTCCGTTCGCCCGGCGTTTACTTCGATTCCTCGATCGACAAGACGTCCGACAAGGACATCTTCTCCGCCAAGATCATCCCGTCCCGGGGTGCCTGGCTGGAGATGGAGATCGACAAGCGCGACATGGTCGGTGTCCGCATCGACCGCAAGCGCAAGCAGTCGGTCACCGTTCTGCTCAAGGCTCTCGGTTGGACGACCGAGCAGATCCTCGAGGAGTTCGGCGAGTACGAGTCCATGCGCGCCACCCTGGAGAAGGACCACACCCAGGGTCAGGACGACGCGCTGCTCGACATCTACCGCAAGCTCCGTCCGGGCGAGCCGCCGACCCGTGAGGCCGCGCAGACGCTGCTCGAGAACCTCTACTTCAACCCGAAGCGCTACGACCTCGCGAAGGTCGGCCGCTACAAGGTGAACAAGAAGCTGGGTGCGGACGCTCCGCTCGACGCGGGCATCCTCACGGTCGAGGACATCATCGCCTCGATCAAGTACCTGGTGAAGCTGCACGCCGGTGAGACCGAGACCGTTGGCGACAGCGGCACGTCGATCGTCGTCGAGACCGACGACATCGACCACTTCGGCAACCGTCGTCTGCGCAACGTCGGCGAGCTCATCCAGAACCAGGTCCGCACGGGTCTGGCTCGTATGGAGCGCGTCGTCCGCGAGCGCATGACGACCCAGGACGTCGAGGCGATCACGCCGCAGACCCTGATCAACATCCGCCCGGTCGTGGCGTCGATCAAGGAATTCTTCGGCACCTCGCAGCTGTCGCAGTTCATGGACCAGAACAACCCGCTGTCGGGTCTGACGCACAAGCGTCGTCTCTCGGCGCTGGGTCCCGGTGGTCTGTCCCGTGAGCGGGCCGGCTTCGAGGTCCGTGACGTGCACCCGTCCCACTACGGCCGCATGTGCCCGATTGAGACGCCTGAAGGCCCGAACATCGGTCTGATCGGTTCGCTCGCCTCCTACGGCCGCGTCAACGCGTTCGGCTTCGTCGAGACGCCGTACCGCAAGGTCGTCGACGGTGTCGTCACCGACGAGGTCGACTACCTGACCGCTGACGAGGAAGACCGCTTCGTGATCGCCCAGGCGAACGCGACGCTCTCCGACGACATGCGCTTCACGGAGTCCCGCGTCCTCGTCCGCCGTCGTGGCGGCGAGATCGACTACATCCCGGGCGACGACGTCGACTACATGGACGTCTCGCCGCGCCAGATGGTGTCCGTCGCGACCGCGATGATCCCGTTCCTCGAGCACGACGACGCCAACCGTGCCCTCATGGGCGCGAACATGATGCGTCAGGCCGTGCCGCTGATCACCGCCGAGGCCCCCCTCGTCGGCACCGGCATGGAGTACCGCTGCGCGGTCGACGCCGGTGACGTGATCAAGGCCGAGAAGGCGGGTGTGGTCCAGGAGGTCTCCGCGGACTACGTCACCGTCACCAACGACGACGGCACGTACACCACGTACCGCATCGCCAAGTTCTCCCGGTCGAACCAGGGCACCTCCGTCAACCAGAAGGTTGTCGTCGACGAGGGCGCCCGCGTGATCGAGGGCCAGGTCCTGGCCGACGGTCCCGCGACCGAAGAGGGCGAGATGGCCCTCGGCAAGAACCTGCTCGTGGCGTTCATGCCGTGGGAGGGTCACAACTACGAGGACGCGATCATCCTGTCGCAGCGCCTCGTGCAGGACGACGTCCTCTCCTCGATCCACATCGAGGAGCACGAGGTCGACGCCCGTGACACCAAGCTCGGCCCGGAGGAGATCACCCGGGACATCCCGAACGTCTCCGAGGAGGTCCTCGCCGACCTCGACGAGCGCGGCATCATCCGGATCGGTGCCGAGGTCGTCGCCGGCGACATCCTCGTCGGCAAGGTCACGCCCAAGGGCGAGACCGAGCTGACCCCCGAGGAGCGCCTGCTCCGCGCGATCTTCGGTGAGAAGGCGCGCGAGGTCCGTGACACCTCGCTGAAGGTGCCGCACGGCGAGATCGGCAAGGTCATCGGCGTACGCGTCTTCGACCGTGAAGAGGGCGACGAGCTGCCGCCGGGCGTGAACCAGCTGGTTCGTGTCTACGTGGCGCAGAAGCGCAAGATCACGGACGGTGACAAGCTCGCCGGCCGTCACGGCAACAAGGGTGTCATCTCCAAGATCAACCCGATCGAGGACATGCCCTTCCTTGAGGACGGCACCCCGGTCGACATCATCCTCAACCCGCTGGGTGTCCCGTCCCGAATGAACCCGGGACAGGTCCTGGAGATCCACCTCGGCTGGCTCGCCAGCCAGGGCTGGGACGTCTCCGGTCTCAGCGAGCAGTGGGCGCAGAGCCTGCAGCGCATCGGCGCCGACCAGGTCGCCCCGCGGACGAACGTCGCGACCCCGGTCTTCGACGGCGCGCGCGAGGACGAGCTGTCGGGTCTGCTCGAGCACACCATCCCGAACCGCGACGGCGACCGCATGGTCCTGCCGTCCGGCAAGGCGCGGCTGTTCGACGGTCGCTCCGGCGAGCCGTTCCCGGACCCGATCTCGGTCGGGTACATGTACATCCTCAAGCTGCACCACCTGGTCGACGACAAGCTGCACGCCCGGTCGACCGGTCCGTACTCGATGATCACCCAGCAGCCGCTGGGTGGTAAGGCTCAGTTCGGTGGTCAGCGCTTCGGTGAGATGGAGGTGTGGGCGCTGGAGGCATACGGCGCCGCGTACGCCCTCCAGGAGCTGCTGACGATCAAGTCCGACGACGTGACCGGCCGCGTGAAGGTCTACGAGGCCATCGTCAAGGGCGAGAACATCCCCGAGCCCGGCATTCCTGAGTCCTTCAAGGTCCTCATCAAGGAAATGCAGTCCCTGTGCCTCAACGTGGAGGTGCTGTCCTCGGACGGCATGTCCATCGAGATGCGTGACACCGACGAGGACGTCTTCCGCGCTGCGGAGGAGCTCGGCATCGACCTGTCGCGGCGCGAGCCGAGCAGCGTCGAAGAGGTCTGACGGGAGTCTGGTGGAGCCCGGCACCGCTGGGCTCCACCGGCCCCAAGACCCCCGTTTCAGACCACAGACTTACAACCCTGAGAGGGATTGACGCATAGTGCTCGACGTCAACTTCTTCGATGAGCTCCGGATCGGTCTGGCCACCGCTGACGACATCCGTCAGTGGAGCCACGGCGAGGTCAAGAAGCCCGAGACCATTAACTACCGCACCCTCAAGCCCGAAAAGGACGGACTCTTCTGCGAGAAGATCTTCGGTCCGACCCGGGACTGGGAGTGCTACTGCGGTAAGTACAAGCGTGTCCGCTTCAAGGGCATCATCTGCGAGCGCTGCGGCGTCGAGGTCACTCGCGCCAAGGTGCGTCGTGAGCGGATGGGCCACATCGAGCTGGCCGCCCCCGTCACGCACATCTGGTACTTCAAGGGCGTCCCGTCGCGCCTCGGCTACCTGCTCGATCTCGCCCCGAAGGACCTCGAGAAGGTCATCTACTTCGCGGCGTACATGATCACGTTCGTGGACGAGGAGCGCCGTACGCGCGACCTGCCCTCCCTGGAGGCGCACGTCTCCGTGGAGCGCCAGCAGGTCGAGAACCGTCGCGACTCCGACCTGGAGGCCCGCGCCAAGAAGCTCGAGACCGACCTGGCCGAGCTCGAGGCCGAGGGTGCCAAGGCCGACGTACGCCGCAAGGTGCGCGAAGGTGCCGAGCGTGAGATGAAGCAGCTGCGTGACCGTGCGCAGCGCGAGATCGACCGTCTCGACGAGGTCTGGAACCGCTTCAAGAACCTCAAGGTCCAGGACCTCGAGGGCGACGAGCTGCTCTACCGCGAGCTGCGTGACCGCTTCGGCACGTACTTCGACGGTTCGATGGGTGCCGCGGCGCTGCAGAAGCGCCTGGAGTCCTTCGACCTCGACGAGGAGGCCGAGCGCCTCCGCGAGATCATCCGTACCGGCAAGGGCCAGAAGAAGACCCGTGCGCTCAAGCGCCTCAAGGTCGTCTCCGCGTTCCTGCAGACGAGCAACAGCCCCAAGGGCATGGTGCTCGACTGTGTCCCCGTGATTCCGCCGGACCTGCGTCCGATGGTGCAGCTGGACGGTGGCCGCTTCGCGACCTCCGACCTGAACGACCTGTACCGCCGCGTGATCAACCGCAACAACCGCCTGAAGCGCCTTCTCGACCTCGGTGCCCCCGAGATCATCGTGAACAACGAGAAGCGCATGCTCCAGGAGGCCGTCGACGCGCTCTTCGACAACGGCCGTCGTGGCCGCCCGGTGACGGGCCCCGGCAACCGTCCGCTGAAGTCGCTGTCCGACATGCTCAAGGGCAAGCAGGGTCGATTCCGTCAGAACCTGCTCGGCAAGCGTGTGGACTACTCCGCGCGTTCCGTGATCGTCGTCGGTCCGCAGCTGAAGCTGCACCAGTGTGGTCTGCCGAAGGCCATGGCGCTGGAGCTCTTCAAGCCGTTCGTGATGAAGCGCCTGGTCGACCTGAACCACGCGCAGAACATCAAGTCGGCCAAGCGGATGGTCGAGCGCGGCCGCACGGTCGTGTACGACGTCCTCGAAGAGGTCATCGCGGAGCACCCGGTTCTGCTGAACCGTGCGCCCACGCTGCACCGCCTCGGCATCCAGGCCTTCGAGCCGCAGCTGGTCGAGGGCAAGGCCATCCAGATTCACCCGCTCGTCTGCACCGCGTTCAACGCGGACTTCGACGGTGACCAGATGGCCGTGCACCTGCCGCTCTCCGCGGAGGCGCAGGCCGAGGCCCGCATCCTGATGCTGTCCTCGAACAACATCCTGAAGCCGGCAGACGGCCGCCCCGTCACCATGCCGACGCAGGACATGGTCCTGGGCCTCTTCTTCCTCACCACGGACGAGGAAGAGCGCAAGGTCATCGGCGACGGCCGGTCCTTCGGCTCGACGGCCGAGGCGATCATGGCGTTCGACGCCAAGGAGCTCTCGCTCCAGGCGAAGGTCGACATCCGCTTCCCGGTGGGCACCATCCCGCCGCGCGGCTGGACCCCGCCGGCCGTCGAGGAGGGGGAGCAGGAGTACCAGCAGGGCGACAGCTTCCGTCTCCGTACGACGCTGGGCCGTGCGCTCTTCAACGAGCTGCTGCCCGAGGACTACCCGTTCGTCGACTACTCGGTGGGCAAGAAGCAGCTCTCCGAGATCGTCAACGACCTGGCCGAGCGCTACCCCAAGGTCATCGTGGCGGCGACGCTCGACAACCTGAAGGCGGCGGGCTTCTTCTGGGCGACCCGTTCCGGCGTCACCGTGGCCATCTCCGACGTCGTGGTCCCCGAGGCCAAGAAGGAGATCGTCGCGGGCTACGAGGCCCAGGACGAGAAGGTCCAGAAGCAGTACGAGCGCGGTCTGATCACCAAGGACGAGCGCACGCAGGAGCTCATCGCGATCTGGACCAAGGCGACCAACGAGGTTGCCGAGGCGATGAACGCGAACTTCCCGAAGACGAACCCCATCTTCATGATGGTTGACTCGGGTGCCCGAGGAAACATGATGCAGATGCGTCAGATCGCCGGTATGCGTGGTCTGGTGTCGAACGCGAAGAACGAGACGATCCCGCGTCCGATTAAGGCGTCCTTCCGTGAGGGCCTCTCCGTCCTCGAGTACTTCATCTCGACGCACGGTGCCCGTAAGGGTCTTGCGGACACGGCCCTGCGTACCGCCGACTCGGGTTACCTGACCCGTCGTCTGGTGGACGTCTCGCAGGACGTGATCATCCGCGAGGAGGACTGTGGCACTGAGCGCGGTCTGAAGCTGAAGATCGCGGTCAAGGGCGAGGACGGCGTGCTCCGCAAGACGGAGAACGTCGAGACGTCCGTGTACGCCCGCATGCTGGCCGAGGACGTCGTCATCGACGGCAAGGTCATCGCGCCGGCGAATGTCGACCTCGGTGACGTCCTGATCGACGCCCTGGTCGCCAACGGCGTCGAGGAGGTCAAGACCCGCTCGGTCCTGACCTGTGAGTCGGCGGTCGGCACCTGTGCCTTCTGCTACGGCCGCTCGCTCGCCACCGGCAAGCTGGTCGACATCGGTGAGGCGGTCGGCATCATCGCCGCCCAGTCCATCGGTGAGCCCGGTACGCAGCTGACGATGCGTACCTTCCACACCGGTGGTGTGGCCGGTGACGACATCACCCAGGGTCTGCCCCGTGTCGTCGAGCTCTTCGAGGCTCGTACGCCCAAGGGTGTCGCCCCGATCTCGGAGGCGGCGGGCCGCGTCCGTATCGAGGAGACCGAGAAGACCAAGAAGCTCGTCGTCACCCCGGACGACGGCAGCGACGAGACGGCGTTCCCGATCTCGAAGCGTGCCAAGGTCCTGGTGCACGAGGGCGACCACGTCGAGGTGGGCCAGAAGCTCACCTTCGGTGCGACCAACCCGCACGACGTGCTGCGGATCCTCGGTCAGCGCGCGGTCCAGGTCCACCTGGTCGGCGAGGTCCAGAAGGTCTACAACTCGCAGGGTGTGTCGATCCACGACAAGCACATCGAGATCATCATCCGGCAGATGCTGCGCCGCGTGACGATCATCGAGTCCGGCGACGCGGAGCTGCTGCCGGGCGAGCTCGTCGAGCGCTCGAAGTTCGAGACCGAGAACCGTCGTGTGGTCACGGAAGGCGGCCACCCGGCCTCCGGCCGTCCGCAGCTGATGGGTATCACCAAGGCCTCGCTGGCGACGGAGTCGTGGCTGTCCGCGGCCTCCTTCCAGGAGACGACCAGGGTCCTGACGGACGCGGCGATCAACGCCAAGTCCGACTCCCTGATCGGCCTGAAGGAGAACGTCATCATCGGTAAGCTCATCCCGGCCGGTACGGGCCTGTCCCGCTACCGCAACATCCGGGTGGAGCCGACCGAGGAGGCCAAGGCCGCGATGTACTCGGCGGTCGGCTACGACGACATCGACTACTCGCCCTTCGGGACGGGGTCGGGTCAGGCTGTTCCGCTTGAGGACTACGACTACGGGCCTTACAACCAGTAAGACCTGGGTTTGTTGAAGGGCGGTCACCTCGCTTTTGCGGGGTGGCCGCCCTTCGGCGTTCTTCAGTGGCCGGGTTGTTGGAGATAGCGCTGGAGTTGCTGCAGCCGGGTGTGGTGGTCCGGCTTGGAGGAGAGCAGGGAAGGCGCCGGGAGAAGACGGCCGGAGCGGTGGGCCGGGGTGGGCCGCTTCGAGGCTTCCTCGTCGGTGATGAAGCGCTGCAGCACCGTGACCAGCTGGGGGCCGAAGCCGCGCAGGGCCGCGGCCCGGTCGGCGCGCAGTTCGGCACGCCTGTTCACCGCGGCGAGCAGCCATGGAGTGAGCGCCGGCAGCAGCAGCCAGGGGAACAGATAGAGCAGTACCAGTGCGATCAGGATCGCCAGCAGGATGAGCCGGCGGTTGGCTTCCTTGGCCTCGTGGTGCCGATGGGGAAGCGTGAGCTGGTGCAGGGCCCGCAGCGCCCGCCAGAGCAGCCGCCCGGGCTGGGCGTACCAGTTGCTCAGGAGCGCGGACCAGGAGTGTCCCGCGACATGGTGGCTGAGTTCATGGGCGAGCACTGCCGCGAGCTGGCCGGGCGGTAGCCGCAGTGCCGCCGAGGTGACGGTCACGATGCGTCCCGCTGCGGCCTCCGCGTTGAGATCCTCGCTCTCGGCGATCCAGAGCTGGTACGTGGCCGCGTCCGCGCCGAAGCGGGCCGTGACGTCGCGCCAGAGCGGCTCCAGTTGACCACTCTCGACGAGGGATGGTGGACGGTGGCCGAAGACATGGCGGGCCAGGAACGCTTCTGTCGGGCGGTGGAAGACCAGAGCACCGCTGAGCAGCCACCCGGCGACCGTGGCCCAGAGCGGAATGCCGGTCGCGCCCTCCAGCGCGTAGGCCAGGCATGCCACGACCAAGAGGCTGGCCGCGGCATGCGGCAGATGGAGTGCCAGCGATCCGACGGCGAGGGCGTCGGTACCCCCGCGGCGAGCCGCTATGTGGACACGACCGGTGTGCGGGACGTGGGCCTCGGGGTCCTGGGCGCGCACGGTCGCCGGTATCTCTGAGGCATCGGGTATTCGGGGTGCTTGCGGAGCCTGTGACGCCGGATGCGCTGCCGGTGTCCGCAAGGCATCGGGTGGGCGCGGCGATGGTGCGGAGAGCGGCTCGGGGTAGCGGGGTGACGCCGCCGGATCGTGTTCGGGGTACTCCGGTTCGTACGGCTGGGACATGGTGCTCCTTCCATCGGCACGGGATTCCTCAGCCGAGCAGCAGGGCCGCCGGCAGCAGCAGAGTCGCCGCCCCTAGGGCCACGAGTCCGACGCGTATCCACAGGTGTTTGTGTGCGGCGATCCGGCTGGTCGCCGCGAGGGCGGTCACGAGCAGGGGGGTCGGGTTGCGGTCGGCCTCCCTCAGGGCTTGTGCCAGGGCGCCCGAATCGGCGGCGCGCCGGACGTCGCCGAAGTAGCCGAGAGGCAGGCCGGGTTCCCAGACGCTCTTGTCGTAGCGCGGCAGGACCGCGACGAGCGTCGAGAGCAGGGATGCCGTCAACCCGCAGATCCCGCTCCACCAGACGACGGCCCAGGGGAGGGAGAGCCGAGCCGGGTCCCAGCCACGGGCGACGACGAGACCACCGAGAAGCCCCACCGCCATGGCGATGGCACCGATCAACACGGCGGCCTTGCTGTCGGCGCGGCCGATCTCGGCCCGGATCTCGGAGAGCAGCCGAGCACCGGATCTGGACTCCTCGGCGCTCACGCGGACGCCGCCGGGGAGTCGGGATGCTCGACGGAGATGCTGGTCGCCTTGGCCGGCGGATTCTCCTGCCGAGCGAAAGCCGGGTCCCCCATCGCTTGTGTGAAGATGGACCTGAACAGCGCGAGCACCAGCTGCTGGGGTTCCTCCCGTTGGTACTTCTCCAGGGTCTCGTCAGGCAGGACCCGGTCGATGAGCTCAAGCTGGTTCTCGATCGTCCTCTTCTCGTCGGCGCGCAGATTCTCGACGACCAAGTGAGTGTCCTGCGCGTGCTCGGACAGATGGAGGAGAAGGGCGTCGAGCCCTCCCTTGGCCAGATGGTGGCGGTAGAACTCGATTTTCTGCGCCTGGAGTTGTTGCTGCTGTTCCAGCCGGAGCCGCTCCACCTCGTGTTCGGACCACGCGGCCGCGGCGTTGTACTCCGCCGCGCGCAGGCGCCCCTGTTGCGCACGCGCGTCGGGATCGCGCCGCAGCCGGACCGTGCCGCCGAACCGGACTCCCTGGCGTGACACGTGGTCGCCGGATGAGTCGAGCACCTGCTGGACGGTGGCCTCGGCAGCAGCACTGGAGGAGATGGCGAACCCCCGGGTCACGGGTCGCAGCAAGCGGTGGAGCACACGGTTCAGTAAGGCCGGGATGTCGCGTTCCTGGCTGACGACGAAGGACTCCGGATCGGTCACCTGCCAGGTGAGGTCGAAGGTGGTGTCGAACTCGAACGTGTCGATCTCGCTGGGCAGACGGGTGCGCAGGCGCAGCGGATGAACCCCCAGATCGACCTCGTACACGGCGGTTCGGCCGCGCAGGCTCAAGGGCCGCCGGGGCGGCAGGTATGTCTCGTACGCGTCGTCGGCCCCGGCGACCACGAGAGCGCAGTCGGCGCGCCCCAGATATCGGCGGCCGGGGATCTCGTAGCGCGACAGCCGGCGCACGGCGAGCACGGGATCGATCAGCCCGGTGGGCTGGCTGGTCTGGCCTGGACGGCTCCCCAGGTCGTTCATGTGGTCGGGGCCCGGCCACTCGTTCAGGTGGGGCTGGGGCTGCGGCTCACGTGAGGCGGGGGCATGGGACGTCTCGGGTGGCGTCGACGCCTCGCGGAGCCACCGGAGTGCCTGGGCTTCGAGATGGTCCCGGCTGTTCGTCATGGCGGGCCTCCTTTCCAGGTCATGAGTGCGCTGTGACAGCTGTCATCAGGCGGCGAGCGACGTTCAGAGGGCTGCCGTCGGCGTCGAGCACCGTGCGCAGGAGGTGGTCGACGCGTTGCCGGTCGGTGTCGGTATCGGCGAGGGCGGCCAGCAGCGGCGTCAAGGACTGCTCGGTGTACAGGTCGTGCTCCGCCGCTCGAACCCACTGCTGCAAGGTCTCCCGAGCCGTGTCGGTGTGGGCGCGATCGCGCAGCCCGGCACGCCAGAGGCCGGCGACGAGTGCGTCCTCGTCGTTGTCGGGCGAGGAACGGGCATCGGCGAACCACTTCAGGACGAGGGGGCGGTCCGTGCCCTCCTCGGACTCACGGCAGGCCAGGCCGAAGGCACGCAGCGCGTGGTCGTGCAGCGCCTCGTCGTGCGGCGCCCGGTCGTCCTGGACCAGCGGGGCCAGCCGCGGGAGCACCGGCCCGTGGGCCGCGAGCAGCAACAGCTGGGTGGCTTCGGCGAGTTGGTTCACCTCCTCTTCCTCGTCGTTCTCCAGGCGTACGGTGTCGAGCAGCGCGTCCAGCGCCTCCACCGGCTGCATCGGGCCGAGGAGTCCGTAGACGCGGATCGCGGTCCAGCGGCGGCTCGGATGATCGCCGGTGCACCAGGAGTGCAGAATCCTGGATACGCCCCGCACCTCGAGAAGGCTGGCCAGGCTGAGCGTGTTGGCGGCGGTCAGCCAGCCGTTGTAGGACCTGCCGCCGGCCCAGGGCTCGATCAGATGCGCCATGGTGGACGGCAGATCGGCCTCGGCGAGGAGCGCCGTGGCCGCGGCGGCTCGGGTACGGACCAGCGGACGCCCGTCCTTCGCGAGCTGCTGGAGCCAGCGCACCAGGGCGGTGCGCGCCGAGGGATGCACGGTCCAGACCTCGTGCAGCAGCACGCGTGCGGTCTGCGCGTCCTGGAACTCGGCCCTGTACTGGGAGACCGGGCCCCATTCGGTCACCTCGTCCTGCGTACTGCCGACGGCGTGGGCGAATTCGAGCCGCGATGCCGTGGAACTGCCGAAGATCGGAATCTTGGGCGGCTCATGAGGGTTGGCCGTCGTCTGGAGTTCGACGAAGAGGCTGTCGCCGAGTTCCGCGGCGATCGCGTACGGAGCCTTGTCGAAGACGGCGAGTGCGATGAGGAACGTCTTGTCGCGCAGTTCGTCCCCGCCCTCCTTCTCGGGCGACGTGAGCCACCCGGAGACCCGGTCCGCCAGAGCCGACTGCGCGAAGTCGGCCAGTGCCTCCTCGTCGAGTTCCCCTCGGTGGTGGGCGGCGAGCTGCTGTGCGAACTTCTCGGTCTCGCCCGGTTGGTGCGTACGGGCAAGGAAGTCCTCGACCGGTGGGAACCGACACAGCCGCTCCCATGCCTCATGTCCCACCAGGGCCGTCACATGGGCACCGAGAACGTCTTCGACCGGGGGCGGTTCCCATGGGACGAAGGGGATGTCACCCAGTACCGCCGACGAGTCCACAGTGATCACGAACCGTCGGCCGTGCCGCAGCAGCTTCTCCCGCATGCTCAGTAGGTGGGGTTCGAGGAGCGGACGGCTGCGGCTGGTCGACAGCTCGTGCAGGAGGAAGCCGGGTGAGTCCTCCAGAGCGTCCGGCAGCGCCGCCGGGGCGGTGCTTGGTTCGAACGACTGGATCGGGTGCGCACCGAGCCGATGCAGCAGCATGAGCGCCGCGGACTCGCGACCGGTGCCGCGGCTGCCCTTGAGTACGACGACATGGTCGTCCCGGAGCCGCTCCAGCGCCGCGTCGAAGCTCGGGCAGGTCCGGAAGACGGTCGCGAGCCGCTCGACGCCCTCGCGGCGGACCTGGCCGGACACCGAACGTGAGCCCGTTCCGAAGCCTCGCGGACCGAGGTTGATGTTGACGTTGCCCGCGATGTGGCCGCCGGTGACCCCTAGCTGGTCGCCGTGGACCAGGCTGCCGACGAAGTCGGGGGCATGGTCGATCAGGTCGCGGCGGGCGGCCCAGGCAGGTTGCCGTTCTTCGGGTTCCTGCTCCGGCTCCTGGCCCTTGCCGCCCTCGGTGGCACCCTCCTCCGCCGGGGTGGCGTCACTGTCCGTCTTCTCGCTCTTCTCGGGGCGCTCGCCCTTCGGGGGCTTCGCCGGCTTGGCGGCCTCTTCCTGACTCACCTGCGATCACCCGGCTCTCCGCCGGGCAGGTTGAAGGTGATGCCGCCGTTGACGTGGCCGCCGGTCACTCCGTACTGCGAGCCCATGATCTGGGTGCCGGGAGAGGATGGCCCGGAGGAGAAGGGCCCTGGCGAGGAGGCCCCGGCGGTCGGGGGGCCCTCGCCGCCGCCCCGCTCGGGCGTCGCCACTTGGTGCAGCCAGGCGGTGGCGGGCCCTTCCTTGGTCTCCACGGCTACCTTGTGGAACTCCTCAGGACGTACGCCGTGGTGACCGTGGCGTACCACGCCCTGGTAGACGGTGTCGGAGACGCAGAGCACGCTGCTGCCGGCGCCCGCCCGCAGGGCCGCGCGCAGTGGCTCGGCATCCAACAGGCGGAAGGCGTGGTTCAGGTCCCCGCCGACCCACCCTTTCTCGTCCACGGTGACGTATCCGGCGGCCAGCACGATGCGCAGCCGCATCTGCGCGGTGCCCGCCATCAGCCGGTTCTTGGAGTGCAGCAGCATCGGGGTCTCGGTGAGCAGCGCCTTCAGCAGCCCGGGCACCGGAACGTTCGCGTCGATGAGTTCGACGACGGAGTCACCCCGGTCGGCGCGGAGCCGAGCGGTCTCGCTGACGTCGGCCGCGGCGAGGGTGCCGTCGGCGACGTCGTAGAGCATGCGTCGGAGAAAGGCCTGCTCGACATCGTCTCTGGTGCCGAACTGCTCGATGTCGAACAGCAGGATCGTGCGGCTCACGGACTCGGCCATGTTCATCCTTCGATCGGGGATCCGGACTGACCAGCAGCGTGGAGGCGCAGCGGTCCCCGTCGTGAGGGCGGATGACGCACTCGAAGTGTGACCGTGTGCACAGAGCCGGGCCGGGAAGCTCCTGTCCGGTGTGCGTCAGCGGGCCCCCGCTTGTCCCGCCCGAGCGATCATGCGCAGCACATCCGGCCGCCTGATCACCAGCTCACGCCGTCCTGTGGCCACGGCTTCCCGGTCCCGCAGCTCCTTGAGCAGCCGCTGCACCATCTCGCGGGACGCGCCCACGGACCCGGCAAGCTCCTGCTTGCTCAGCGGGACGGCGAGCTCGATGCCTTCGTCCGTACGTACGCCATGAGTGCGGGCCAGGTCGAGGAGCAGCGCCGCGAAGCGCTCCCGCACCGTCATCGACGCGAACTCCAGGCGGCGCCGGTCCGCCGCCCGCGTCCGGTCGGAGGTGAGGCCGAGAAGGGCGAAGGAGACCGTGGGAGAGCGGGCGAGGAAGCCGGTGAACTGGCGTAGCTCGACGGCGACCGCCTGCACCGGCTCCAGGGCGGTGACCGTCGCCGAGCGTGGGCGCCCGGTCAGCGCGGCGGACTCGCCGACTATGTCGCCCGGGCCGCGCAGGGCGAGCAGCGCCTCGTATCCGTTGGCGGCGGCCGCGGTCACCTTGGTCCAGCCGTGCAGGATCAGCAGGATGTGTGAGGACGGCTCGTGCTGGCGGATCAGCGTGGCTCGGGTCGCGAACGGCATCGGGCTGCCGAGCCCGAGCAGCGCGGACCGTTCCTCCCGCTCCAGACGGGCGAGGAACGGCACCCGGTCATCTAGGCCTCCGTCGCCGGGTGGCTGCGCAGCTGTCATGGGTCCCCCGATCGTCGAGCCGACCGACGAACGTAGTGAAACCGGCTGACCTGCGCCCGGGAACGGCTGAAAGCGGTTGCCCGAGGCCATTGAACGGCTGAAATCGCGTCAGATTGGCCGGGTTCCGCGAGCGAAAAGCCCGGCGTGTCGCCCCCCACCGCATTTGTTTTGACCGAACTCGATGAGGTAGGTACGCTCAGACCTTGTGCCTGGGGTGTGCCTGGGCTCGCGCGCGTGTCCTCTGCCGCTGCGGGAGTCCGAGAACGGCCACCGTAATCTGCGCCTCTTTCCGCCTTGCGGCGGGAGTCTGCAGCATTCGACACACCCGACCGCGTGGGTCGGCGACGTTCCAGGTTAGCTTTACTACTCGGCACACAGAAACCGGAGAAGTAGTGCCTACGATCCAGCAGCTGGTCCGGAAGGGCCGGCAGGACAAGGTCGAGAAGAACAAGACGCCCGCACTCGAGGGTTCGCCCCAGCGCCGCGGCGTCTGCACGCGTGTGTTCACGACCACCCCGAAGAAGCCGAACTCGGCCCTCCGTAAGGTCGCGCGTGTGCGTCTGACCTCCGGGATCGAGGTCACGGCCTACATTCCGGGTGAGGGACACAACCTGCAGGAGCACTCCATCGTGCTCGTGCGTGGTGGCCGTGTGAAGGACCTGCCGGGTGTTCGCTACAAGATCATCCGCGGTTCGCTTGACACCCAGGGTGTCAAGAACCGCAAGCAGGCCCGCAGCCGCTACGGCGCCAAGAAGGAGAAGTAAGAATGCCTCGTAAGGGCCCCGCCCCGAAGCGCCCGGTCATCATCGACCCGGTCTACGGTTCTCCTCTGGTGACCTCCCTCATCAACAAGGTGCTGCTGAACGGCAAGCGCTCCACCGCCGAGCGCATCGTGTACGGCGCCATGGAGGGCCTGCGCGAGAAGACCGGCAACGACCCGGTCATCACGCTGAAGCGCGCGCTTGAGAACATCAAGCCGACCCTCGAGGTCAAGTCCCGCCGTGTCGGTGGCGCGACCTACCAGGTCCCGATCGAGGTCAAGCCGGGTCGTGCGAACACGCTCGCCCTGCGCTGGCTGGTCGGTTACTCCCGCGCCCGTCGCGAGAAGACCATGACCGAGCGTCTGCTCAACGAGCTCCTCGACGCCTCCAACGGCCTCGGTGCCGCTGTGAAGAAGCGCGAGGACACCCACAAGATGGCCGAGTCCAACAAGGCCTTCGCGCACTACCGCTGGTAGTCGCTACCCACATCGAGACCGAGAGAAGACTGAGCCGACATGGCTACCACTTCACTTGACCTGGCCAAGGTGCGCAACATCGGCATCATGGCCCACATCGACGCGGGCAAGACGACGACCACCGAGCGGATCCTGTTCTACACCGGTGTGTCGTACAAGATCGGCGAGGTCCACGACGGCGCCGCCACGATGGACTGGATGGAGCAGGAGCAGGAGCGTGGCATCACGATCACCTCTGCTGCCACCACCTGTCACTGGCCGCTGAACGACGTCGACCACACCATCAACATCATCGACACCCCGGGCCACGTCGACTTCACCGTCGAGGTGGAGCGTTCGCTCCGCGTGCTCGACGGTGCCGTGACGGTGTTCGACGGCGTCGCCGGTGTTGAGCCGCAGTCCGAGACCGTGTGGCGTCAGGCGGACCGCTACGGCGTCCCGCGCATCTGCTTCGTCAACAAGCTCGACCGTACGGGTGCCGAGTTCCACCGCTGCGTCGACATGATCGTCGACCGCCTCGGTGCGACCCCGATCGTCATGCAGCTGCCCATCGGCGCAGAGGCTGACTTCAAGGGTGTCGTCGACCTCGTCACGATGAAGGCCTTCGTCTGGTCCGCCGAGACCAAGATGGGCGAGGCCTACGACATCGTCGACATCCCGGACACGCACACCGAGGCTGCCGAGGAGTACCGCGGCAAGCTGCTCGAGGCCGTGGCCGAGAACGACGAAGAGATCATGGAGCTGTACCTGGAGGGCCAGGAGCCCACCGAGGAGCAGCTGTACGCCGCGATCCGTCGTATCACCATCGCGTCCGGCAAGGGCGGGGACACCACGGTGACCCCGGTCTTCTGTGGCACCGCGTTCAAGAACAAGGGCGTTCAGCCCCTGCTCGACGCGGTCGTGCGCTACCTGCCGTCCCCCCTGGACGTCGAGGCCATCGAGGGCCACGACGTGAAGGACCCGGAGACGGTCGTCAAGCGCCGCCCGTCCGACGACGAGCCGCTGTCGGCCCTCGCGTTCAAGATCGCGAGCGACCCGCACCTCGGCAAGCTCACCTTCGTCCGGATCTACTCCGGTCGCCTTGACTCCGGCACCGCGGTGCTGAACTCCGTCAAGGGCAAGAAGGAGCGCATCGGCAAGATCTACCGCATGCACGCGAACAAGCGTGAGGAGATCGAGTCGGTGGGCGCCGGTGACATCGTCGCCGTCATGGGTCTGAAGCAGACCACCACGGGCGAGACGCTCTGTGACGACAAGCAGCCGGTCATCCTGGAGTCCATGGACTTCCCGGCGCCGGTCATCCAGGTCGCCATCGAGCCGAAGTCCAAGGGTGACCAGGAGAAGCTGGGTGTCGCCATCCAGCGCCTCTCGGAGGAGGACCCCTCCTTCCAGGTGCACTCGGACGAGGAGACCGGCCAGACCATCATCGGTGGTATGGGCGAGCTTCACCTCGAGGTGCTCGTCGACCGCATGAAGCGCGAGTTCCGCGTCGAGGCGAACGTCGGCAAGCCCCAGGTCGCGTACCGCGAGACGATCCGTCGGGCCGTCGAGCGCGTGGACTACACCCACAAGAAGCAGACCGGTGGTACCGGTCAGTTCGCCAAGGTGCAGATCGCGATCGAGCCGATCGACAGCGGCGACGCTTCGTACGAGTTCGTGAACAAGGTCACCGGTGGCCGCATCCCCCGGGAGTACATCCCGTCGGTGGACGCGGGTGCGCAGGAGGCCATGCAGTTCGGCATCCTGGCCGGCTACGAGATGACGGGCGTCCGCGTCACGCTTCTCGACGGTGCCTACCACGAGGTCGACTCCTCCGAGCTCGCCTTCAAGATCGCCGGCTCGCAGGCCTTCAAGGAGGCCGCGCGGCAGGCAAAGCCCGTGCTGCTCGAGCCGATGATGGCCGTCGAGGTCACCACGCCCGAGGACTACATGGGCGATGTCATCGGTGACATCAACTCCCGCCGTGGCCAGATCCAGGCCATGGAGGAGCGCAGCGGCGCTCGCGTCGTGAAGGGCCTCGTGCCCCTCTCGGAGATGTTCGGCTACGTCGGAGACCTCCGCAGCAAGACGTCGGGTCGCGCAAGCTACTCAATGCAGTTCGACTCCTACGCCGAGGTTCCGCGGAACGTCGCCGAGGAGATCATCGCGAAGGCCAAGGGCGAGTAACTCACCCGAGTTCACGCTTTAGGCTTGACACCATCCGCCGGGGTTCGATCCCCACAGGGCAAGAATCCCGGCGGCTGGCTTCCCAGCAAAGATCACCTGGCGCCGATGAAGCAAGGCGTACAGAACCACTCCACAGGAGGACCCAGTGGCGAAGGCGAAGTTCGAGCGGACTAAGCCGCACGTCAACATCGGCACCATCGGTCACATTGACCACGGTAAGACGACCCTCACGGCCGCCATTACCAAGGTGCTGCACGACGCGTACCCGGACCTGAACGAGGCCTCGGCCTTCGACCAGATCGACAAGGCTCCCGAGGAGCGCCAGCGCGGTATCACGATCTCGATCGCGCACGTCGAGTACCAGACCGAGGCGCGTCACTACGCCCACGTCGACTGCCCCGGTCACGCGGACTACATCAAGAACATGATCACGGGTGCCGCGCAGATGGACGGCGCCATCCTCGTGGTCGCCGCCACCGACGGCCCGATGCCGCAGACCAAGGAGCACGTGCTCCTGGCCCGCCAGGTCGGCGTTCCGTACATCGTCGTCGCCCTGAACAAGGCCGACATGGTGGACGACGAGGAGATCCTGGAGCTCGTCGAGCTCGAGGTCCGTGAGCTCCTCTCCGAGTACGAGTTCCCGGGCGACGACCTGCCGGTCGTCAAGGTCTCGGCGCTCAAGGCGCTCGAGGGCGACAAGGAGTGGGGCAACTCGGTCCTCGAGCTCATGAAGGCCGTGGATGAGTCCATCCCGGAGCCCGAGCGCGACGTCGACAAGCCGTTCCTGATGCCGATCGAGGACGTCTTCACGATCACCGGTCGTGGCACCGTCGTCACCGGTCGTATCGAGCGTGGTGTCCTGAAGGTCAACGAGACCGTCGACATCATCGGCATCAAGACCGAGAAGACCACCACCACGGTCACCGGCATCGAGATGTTCCGCAAGCTGCTCGACGAGGGCCAGGCCGGTGAGAACGTCGGTCTGCTCCTCCGTGGCATCAAGCGCGAGGACGTCGAGCGCGGCCAGGTCATCATCAAGCCCGGTTCGGTCACGCCGCACACCGAGTTCGAGGCCCAGGCCTACATCCTGTCGAAGGACGAGGGTGGCCGCCACACCCCGTTCTTCAACAACTACCGTCCGCAGTTCTACTTCCGTACGACGGACGTGACCGGCGTCGTGACCCTCCCCGAGGGCACCGAGATGGTCATGCCGGGTGACAACACCGAGATGAAGGTGGAGCTCATCCAGCCCGTCGCCATGGAAGAGGGCCTGAAGTTCGCCATCCGTGAGGGTGGCCGGACCGTCGGCGCCGGCCAGGTCACCAAGATCAACAAGTAAGCTTCGCTTGCTTGAAGATCGGGGAGACCCGGTCGCTCTGAACTGAGCGCAGCGAAGAGCCCCGTTCACCGTTCTGGTGGGCGGGGCTCTTTGCGTTGCGTTTTGCGTACGCGATGGAGTACGGGATTCCGGCCGTGGCAGCTTGACAGTTCGGCTCGATTGGCCTTCGGCGTCCCACGTATGGCACACTGTCCAGGTTGCTCGGTTGAGTGCCGATGCTGCGCGCCTCCCGCCGGGAGGACCGGAAGCGAGTCCCACAGTACTCGTCGCCCTATCTGCCGTTCTGCGGCAGCGCTGGGGCGGACGTACGGGAATCTTCCGGGAAGCGTCAGCGCGGGGTTCAGCCAGGCGCCTGGTGGGTTTCTTCCCCCAGTCCACGTGGCTTCGGCCGCAGCCCTCGGCAGGGAAATCTCTCTGGATTTCTGTCAGCGGGACTGCGACACGCCCGACCGCGTGGGTCGGAGGAAGTGTGAAACAGGGCCCCCAGGTTCCAGAGCGTTTCTACAGACAGGACTACCAAGTAGCCATGGCGGGACAGAAGATCCGCATCCGGCTCAAGGCCTACGACCACGAGGTCATCGACTCCTCGGCGAAGAAGATCGTCGAGACGGTGACGCGTACTGGTGCGTCGGTCGCGGGCCCGGTGCCGCTGCCCACTGAGAAGAACGTGTACTGCGTCATCAAGTCGCCGCACAAGTACAAGGACTCGCGCGAGCACTTCGAGATGCGCACGCACAAGCGCCTGATCGACATCCTCGACCCGACGCCCAAGACCGTTGACTCGCTGATGCGCCTGGACCTTCCGGCCGGCGTTGACATCGAGATCAAGCTCTGAAGGGCGCGGAGAAGATGACCAAGCAGATCAAGGGCATCCTGGGCGAGAAGCTCGGCATGACCCAGGTCTGGGACGAGAACAACCGTGTCGTCCCGGTGACCGTGGTCAAGGCCGGACCCTGCGTCGTTACCCAGGTCCGTACGAACGACAGCGACGGCTACGAGTCGGTCCAGATCGCCTTCGGCGAGATCGACCCGCGCAAGGTGAACAAGCCCCTCAAGGGTCACTTCGCCAAGGCCGACGTGACCCCCCGCCGCCACCTCGTCGAGATCCGTACCGCTGGTGCCAGCGAGTACACCCTCGGCCAGGAGCTGACTGCCGAGACGTTCGAGGCCGGTATCAAGGTCGACGTCACCGGCAAGAGCAAGGGCAAGGGCTTCGCCGGTGTCATGAAGCGTCACAACTTCGCCGGTGGCAAGGCCTCCCACGGTGCCCACCGCGTGCACCGCAAGCCCGGTTCCATCGGTGGCTGCGCCACGCCTGGCCGTGTGTTCAAGGGCCAGCGCATGGCCGGTCGCATGGGCAGCGAGCGGGTCACCACCCAGAACCTGACCGTCCACGCCGTTGACGCGGAGAAGGGTCTGCTGCTCATCAAGGGCGCAGTTCCTGGTCCGAACGGCGGCCTCGTCCTGGTCCGTACCGCGGCCAAGGGGGCCTGAGGTAACCCATGAGCACCATTGACATCCTTTCGCCGGCAGGCGACAAGGCCGGGACCGTCGAGCTCCCCGCGGAGATCTTCGACGTCGAGAAGATCAGCATCCCGCTGATCCACCAGGTCGTCGTCGCCCAGCTGGCCGCTGCCCGTCAGGGCACGCACAAGACCAAGCGCCGCGGCGAAGTCCGTGGTGGTGGCAAGAAGCCTTACCGCCAGAAGGGCACCGGCCGCGCGCGCCAGGGTTCGACCCGTGCGCCGCAGTTCGCCGGCGGTGGCGTCGTGCACGGCCCGCAGCCGCGTGACTACTCGCAGCGGACCCCGAAGAAGATGAAGGCCGCGGCCCTGCGCCACGCCCTCACCGACCGGGCCCGCAACGCTCGCATCCACGTTGTCACCAACGTGGTCGACGGCGAGATCTCCACGAAGGCCGCGAAGACGCTGCTCGGCAAGGTCAGCGAGCGCAAGAACGTGCTCCTGGTCATCGACCGCGCGGACGAGGCTTCGCTGCTCTCCGCCCGCAACCTGCCCCAGGTGCACATCCTGGAGCCGGGCCAGCTGAACACGTACGACGTTCTCGTCTCGGACGACGTGGTCTTCACCAAGGCCGCCTTCGAGTCCTTCGTGTCTGGCCCCAAGGCCAATGAGACCGAAGGGAGCGAAGCCTGATGGCTATTCGTCACCAGAGCATCGCGTCCAAGGCTGCGAAGGCCGCGAAGGCCGCGCGCGTCGCCAAGGCGAAGCGCATCGCGACCGAGGGCAAGATCGCTGTTGAGCCCACCCCGCTGAGCAAGTCCTTCTCGGACCCGCGCGACGTCCTCGTCAAGCCGGTCGTCTCCGAGAAGTCGTACGCGCTGCTCGACGAGGGCAAGTACACGTTCATCGTGGCTCCCGGCTCCAACAAGACCCAGATCAAGCAGGCCGTCGAGGCGGTCTTCTCGGTCAAGGTCACCGGAGTCAACACGATCAACCGTCAGGGCAAGCGGAAGCGTACGCGCACCGGTTTCGGCAAGCGTGCCGACACCAAGCGCGCCATCGTGACCCTTGCTGAGGGCGACCGTATCGACATCTTCGGCCAGGCCTCCTAACGGAGTGCCCTGGTCCGAATATCGGACGAGGACTGAGAAATGGGAATCCGCAAGTACAAGCCGACTACGCCGGGCCGTCGTGGCTCCAGCGTCGCCGACTTCGTCGAGGTAACGCGGTCCACGCCGGAGAAGTCGCTGGTTCGCCCGCTGCACAGCAAGGGCGGCCGTAACAACGCCGGTCGGATCACCGTTCGCCACCAGGGTGGCGGACACAAGCGCGCCTACCGCGTGATCGACTTCCGTCGTCACGACAAGGACGGCGTGCCGGCGAAGGTCGCGCACATCGAGTACGACCCGAACCGCACCGCGCGCATCGCGCTCCTGCACTACGCCGACGGCGAGAAGCGCTACATCCTGGCCCCGCGTGGTCTTGGTCAGGGTGCCCGGGTTGAGAACGGCCCTGGCGCCGACATCAAGCCCGGCAACAACATGGCGCTGCGCAACATCCCCGTCGGTACGACGATCCACGCCATCGAGCTGCGGCCCGGCGGCGGCGCGAAGTTCGCCCGCTCCGCGGGTGCCTCCGTGCAGCTGCTCGCGAAGGAGGGCTCCATGGCCCACCTCCGCATGCCGTCTGGTGAGATCCGCCTGGTCGACGTCCGCTGCCGCGCCACCATCGGCGAGGTCGGCAACGCCGAGCAGTCGAACATCAACTGGGGCAAGGCCGGCCGCATGCGCTGGAAGGGCGTCCGCCCGACCGTGCGTGGTGTCGTCATGAACCCGGTTGACCACCCGCACGGTGGTGGTGAAGGCAAGACCTCCGGTGGTCGCCACCCGGTCTCGCCGTGGGGCAAGAAGGAGGGTCGTACTCGTGATCGCAACAAGGCGAGCAACAAGTACATCGTCCGCCGCCGCAAGTCGAACAAGAAGCGCTAGGAGCGGGTTTAGATGCCGCGCAGTCTCAAGAAGGGACCCTTCGTTGACGGCCACCTCGTAAAGAAGGTGGACGCTCAGAACGAAGCCGGTACCAAGAACGTCATCAAGACCTGGTCCCGTCGCTCGATGATCATCCCGGCCATGCTGGGACACACGATCGCGGTGCACAACGGCAAGACCCACATCCCGGTGTTCGTCACCGAGGCGATGGTCGGCCACAAGCTCGGCGAGTTCTCGCCGACTCGCACCTTCCGCGGCCACGTCAAGGACGACCGGAAGTCGAAGCGCCGCTAACGCGGGGTGGAACGACTATGACTTACACCGAAGGGACAACCATGGAAGCCAGGGCCCAGGCGCGGTACATCCGCGTCACGCCCATGAAGGCCCGCCGCGTGGTGGACCTCATCCGTGGCATGGATGCCACGGAGGCTCAGGCGGTCCTGCGTTTCGCCCCGCAGGCCGCGAGCGTGCCGGTTGGCAAGGTGCTGGACAGCGCCATCGCCAACGCTGCACACAACTACGACCACTCGGACGCCTCTTCGCTGTTCATCAGCGAGGCGTTTGTGGACGAGGGTCCGACCCTGAAGCGGTTCCGTCCGCGTGCCCAGGGCCGTGCCTACCGGATCCGCAAGCGGACCAGCCACATCACCGTGGTCGTCAGCAGCAAGGAAGGAACCCGGTAATGGGCCAGAAGGTAAACCCGCACGGGTTCCGGCTCGGCATCACCACGGACTTCAAGTCCCGGTGGTACGCCGACAAGCTGTACAAGGACTACGTCAAGGAAGACGTCGCCATCCGTCGGATGATGACGTCCGGCATGGAGCGCGCCGGCATCTCGAAGGTTGAGATCGAGCGCACCCGTGACCGCGTGCGTGTGGACATCCACACCGCTCGTCCCGGCATCGTCATCGGCCGCCGTGGCGCCGAGGCCGACCGCATCCGCGGTGACCTCGAGAAGCTCACGGGCAAGCAGGTCCAGCTGAACATCCTCGAGGTCAAGAACCCCGAGGTCGACGCTCAGCTCGTGGCCCAGGCCGTGGCGGAGCAGCTGTCCTCCCGCGTCTCCTTCCGTCGTGCCATGCGCAAGAGCATGCAGTCGTCGATGAAGGCCGGCGCCAAGGGCATCAAGATCCAGTGTGGTGGCCGTCTCGGCGGCGCCGAGATGTCCCGCTCGGAGTTCTACCGCGAGGGCCGTGTGCCCCTGCACACGCTCCGCGCGAACGTCGACTACGGCTTCTTCGAGGCCAAGACGACCTTCGGCCGTATCGGCGTGAAGGTCTGGATCTACAAGGGCGACGTCAAGAACATCGCCGAGGTTCGCGCCGAGAACGCCGCAGCCCGCGCCGGCAACCGTCCGGCCCGTGGCGGCAACGACCGCCCGGCCCGTGGTGGCCGTGGTGGCGAGCGTGGCGGTCGCGGTCGCAAGCCGCAGCAGCAGTCCGCGCCGGCTGCCGAGGCCCCCAAGGCCGAGGCTCCCGCCGCCGCTGCCGCTCCGGCTGAGAGCACCGGAACGGAGGCCTGACCGAAATGCTGATCCCCCGTAGGGTCAAGCACCGCAAGCAGCACCACCCGAAGCGCAGCGGTATGTCCAAGGGTGGCACGCAGGTTGCGTTCGGTGAGTACGGCATCCAGGCGCTCACGCCGGCGTACGTCACCAACCGCCAGATCGAGGCGGCGCGTATCGCGATGACCCGCCACATCAAGCGTGGCGGCAAGGTCTGGATCAACATCTACCCGGACCGCCCCCTCACCAAGAAGCCTGCCGAGACCCGCATGGGTTCCGGTAAGGGTTCGCCGGAGTGGTGGGTCGCGAACGTCAAGCCCGGACGCGTCATGTTCGAGCTGTCGTACCCGAATGAGAAGACTGCTCGTGAGGCGCTCACCCGCGCTGCTCACAAGCTTCCGATGAAGTGCCGCATCGTCCGGCGCGAGGCAGGTGAGTCGTGATGTCGGCCGGTACCAAGGCGTCCGAGCTGCGCGAGCTGGGCAACGAGGAGCTCCTCAACAAGCTCCGCGAGGCCAAGGAAGAGCTGTTCAACCTCCGCTTCCAGGCGGCGACCGGTCAGCTCGAGAACCACGGTCGGCTGAAGGCCGTCCGTAAGGACATCGCGCGGATCTACACCCTGATGCGTGAGCGCGAGCTGGGCATCGAGACGGTGGAGAGCGCCTGATGAGCGAGAGCAACGTGACTGAGACGAACACCGACCGCGGTTTCCGCAAGACCCGTGAGGGTCTGGTCGTCAGCGACAAGATGGACAAGACCGTCGTCGTCGCCGTCGAGGACCGGGTCAAGCACGCGCTGTACGGCAAGGTCATCCGCCGTACGAACAAGCTCAAGGCGCACGACGAGCAGAACGCTGCCGGTGTCGGCGACCGCGTCCTCCTGATGGAGACGCGTCCGCTGTCCGCCACCAAGCGCTGGCGCATCGTCGAGATCCTCGAGAAGGCCAAGTAATTCTCTGAGGGAACTTCCTCAGAGTTCGTTCCGCCAGGCTCGGCAGGGGCCCTCTCGTAAGAGAGAAGCCCCTGCCGGGAACCGGCAGACAAACAGGAGATAGACGTGATCCAGCAGGAGTCGCGACTTCGCGTCGCCGACAACACGGGTGCGAAGGAAATTCTCACCATTCGTGTTCTCGGTGGCTCGGGTCGCCGCTACGCGGGCATCGGTGACGTCATCGTCGCCACCGTCAAGGACGCGATCCCCGGTGGCAACGTGAAGAAGGGTGACGTCGTCAAGGCGGTCATCGTTCGCACCGTCAAGGAGCGCCGCCGTCCCGACGGCTCGTACATCCGCTTCGACGAGAACGCCGCCGTCATTCTGAAGAACGACGGCGACCCTCGCGGCACCCGTATCTTCGGCCCGGTGGGCCGTGAGCTGCGCGAGAAGAAGTTCATGAAGATCATCTCGCTCGCGCCGGAGGTGCTGTAAGCATGAAGATCAAGAAGGGCGACCTGGTCCAGGTCATCACCGGTAAGGACAAGGGCAAGCAGGGCAAGGTCATTGCCGCTTACCCGCGCGACGAGCGCGTCCTGGTCGAGGGTGTCAACCGGGTCAAGAAGCACACGAAGGCCGGCCCGACCGCCAGCGGCTCGCAGGCCGGCGGCATCGTGACCACCGAGGCCCCCGTCCACGTCTCCAACGTCCAGCTGGTCGTGGAGAAGGACGGCAAGAAGGTCGTCACGCGTGTCGGTTTCCGCTTCGACGAAGACGGCAACAAGATCCGCGTTGCCAAGCGGACGGGTGAGGACATCTGATGACGACCACCACCACTCCGCGTCTGAAGACGAAGTACCGCGAGGAGATCGCGGCCAAGCTGCAGGAAGAGTTCTCGTACGAGAACGTCATGCAGACGCCGGGCCTCGTCAAGATCGTGGTCAACATGGGTGTCGGCGACGCCGCCCGTGACTCGAAGCTCATGGACGGTGCCGTCCGTGACCTGACCACCATCACGGGTCAGAAGCCGGCCATCACCAAGGCCCGGAAGTCCATCGCGCAGTTCAAGCTGCGCGAGGGTCAGCCGATCGGCTGCCACGTCACGCTCCGTGGCGACCGCATGTGGGAGTTCCTGGACCGCACCCTGTCGCTCGCGCTGCCGCGCATCCGCGACTTCCGTGGTCTGTCCCCCAAGCAGTTCGACGGTCGTGGCAACTACACCTTCGGTCTCACGGAGCAGGTCATGTTCCACGAGATCGACCAGGACAAGATCGACCGCGTCCGGGGTATGGACATCACCGTGGTCACCACGGCGACCAACGACGCTGAGGGCCGTGCCCTTCTCCGTCACCTCGGCTTCCCGTTCAAGGAGGCGTAAGCGAGATGGCGAAGAAGGCTCTGATTGCCAAGGCTGCTCGTAAGCCCAAGTTCGGTGTGCGTGCGTACACCCGCTGCCAGCGCTGCGGCCGTCCGCACTCCGTGTACCGCAAGTTCGGCCTCTGCCGCGTGTGCCTTCGTGAGATGGCTCACCGTGGCGAGCTGCCGGGCGTGACCAAGAGCTCCTGGTAATTCCCCTCTGTCCTTAGGGACTTGGGAATTACCGGAGGCTCTCGGTAAGTATCTGGTCGGTAGGTGGCCCACCTCTCCATGGCTTAGGCTAGGAGGGTTGGGCGCCTGCCGCCCTGACCGACTTACTACGCCGTAGGTCCCCGCGCCGCACCCGTCCCGCCTCTGAGTGGGGAGAGGGATGGCGCAGATAGGAAACCACGGCGAGAGAGGCCGAAGGCCAATTCATGACCATGACTGATCCGATCGCGGACATGCTGACTCGTCTGCGTAACGCGAACTCGGCGTACCACGACTCCGTGGCGATGCCGCACAGCAAGATCAAGTCTCACATCGCGGAGATCCTCCAGCAGGAGGGCTTCATCACGGGCTGGAAGGTCGAGGACGCCGAGGTCGGCAAGAACCTCGTCCTCGAGCTGAAGTTCGGCCCGAACCGTGAGCGCTCCATCGCGGGCATCAAGCGGATCTCCAAGCCCGGTCTCCGGGTTTACGCGAAGTCCACCAATCTGCCGAAGGTGCTCGGCGGCCTGGGCGTGGCGATCATCTCCACGTCGCACGGTCTGCTCACCGGCCAGCAGGCAGGCAAGAAGGGCGTAGGTGGGGAAGTCCTCGCCTACGTCTGGTAGTCGGGAACGGAGGAATAGCTAATGTCGCGTATTGGCAAGCTCCCCATCACGGTTCCCGCCGGCGTGGACGTCACCATCGACGGCCGTACGGTCGCGGTGAAGGGCCCCAAGGGTTCCCTCTCCCACACCGTCGCTGCGCCGATCGAGATCGCTAAGGGTGAGGACGGCGTCCTGAACGTCACCCGCCCGAACGACGAGCGTCAGAACAAGGCCCTGCACGGCCTGTCCCGCACGCTGGTGGCGAACATGATCACCGGCGTGACCCAGGGTTACGTGAAGAAGCTCGAGATCAGCGGTGTCGGTTACCGCGTGCTCGCGAAGGGCTCCAACCTGGAGTTCTCGCTGGGCTACAGCCACCCGATCCTGGTCGAGGCCCCCGAGGGCATCACCTTCAAGGTGGAGTCCGCGACCAAGCTTTCGGTCGAGGGCATCGACAAGCAGAAGGTCGGCGAGGTTGCGGCCAACATCCGCAAGCTGCGCAAGCCCGACCCGTACAAGGCCAAGGGCGTCAAGTACGAAGGCGAAGTCATCCGCCGCAAGGTCGGAAAGGCGGGTAAGTAAGCCATGGCATACGGTCAGAAGATCGCTAAGGGCGACGCTTACAAGCGTGCGGCTATCAAGCGCCGCCACATCCGTATCCGCAAGCACATCTCGGGTACGGCCGAGCGCCCGCGCCTGGTCGTGACGCGTTCGAACCGCAACATCGTGGCCCAGGTCATCGACGACGTTAAGGGTCACACCCTGGCGTCGGCGTCGACCATGGACACCACGATCCGTGGTGCCGAGGGCGACAAGTCCGCGCAGGCCAAGTCGGTCGGCGCCCTGGTCGCCGAGCGCGCCAAGGCCGCCGGTGTCGAGGCTGTCGTGTTCGACCGTGGTGGTAACCAGTACGCCGGGCGCATCGCCGCCCTGGCGGACGCCGCCCGCGAAGCCGGGCTCAAGTTCTGAGTCCCCGTCGCGCAGCGACTGATGTCACTGCGTAGCTAGCGGAAATCGAAGAGAGGTAATTCCAATGGCTGGACCCCAGCGCCGCGGAAGCGGTGCCGGTGGCGGCGAGCGGCGGGACCGGAAGGGTCGCGACGGTGGCGCTGCCGCCGAGAAGACCGCATACGTTGAGCGCGTTGTCGCGATCAACCGTGTCGCCAAGGTTGTCAAGGGTGGTCGTCGCTTCAGCTTCACCGCGCTCGTCGTGGTGGGTGACGGTGACGGCACCGTAGGTGTCGGTTACGGCAAGGCCAAGGAGGTGCCGGCCGCCATCGCCAAGGGTGTTGAGGAGGCCAAGAAGCACTTCTTCAAGGTCCCCCGTATCCAGGGCACCATCCCGCACCCGATCCAGGGCGAGAAGGCCGCGGGCGTCGTCCTGCTCAAGCCGGCTTCCCCCGGTACCGGTGTTATCGCCGGTGGCCCGGTGCGTGCCGTGCTCGAGTGCGCCGGCGTTCACGACATCCTGTCGAAGTCCCTGGGCTCCGACAACGCGATCAACATCGTGCACGCGACCGTGGCGGCCCTCAAGGGCCTGCAGCGTCCCGAGGAGATCGCGGCTCGCCGTGGTCTGCCCCTCGAGGACGTCGCTCCCGCGGCTCTTCTCCGTGCGCGTGCCGGGGCTGGTGCGTAATGGCGCAGCTCAAGATCACGCAGGTGAAGTCGTACATCGGTAGCAAGCAGAACCACCGTGACACCCTGCGCTCCCTTGGTCTCAAGGGCATCAACACGCAGGTCGTCAAGGAGGACCGCCCCGAGTTCCGCGGAATGGTGCACACCGTCCGCCACCTCGTGACGGTTGAGGAGGTCTGAGATGGCGGAGAACAACCCGCTGAAGGTCCACAACCTCCGGCCCGCCCCGGGCGCCAAGACCGCCAAGACCCGTGTGGGTCGTGGTGAGGCGTCCAAGGGTAAGACCGCTGGTCGTGGTACCAAGGGCACCAAGGCCCGTTACCAGGTTCCGGAGCGCTTCGAGGGTGGCCAGATGCCCCTCCACATGCGTCTCCCGAAGCTCAAGGGCTTCAAGAACCCGTTCAAGACCGAGTTCCAGGTCGTGAACCTCGACAAGCTGAGCGCGCTGTACCCGGAGGGTGGCGAGGTCACCGTCGAGGGTCTCGTCGCCAAGGGTGCCGTTCGCAAGAACAGCCTCGTCAAGGTCCTCGGCCAGGGTGAGGTCACCGTGGCGCTGCAGGTGACGGTCGACGCCGTCTCCGGCTCCGCCAAGGAGAAGATCACCGCCGCCGGCGGCACCGTCACCGAGCTCGTCTGAATTCATCAGGCAACTCGATGACTTGAGCGATTCCCAGCCGGGGATGCCCCACAAAAGGGGCATCCCCGGTTGGTCGTTCCAAGGGGGGCACGGTCGCCGGTAAGGTGGCGTGCACTGTCTAAGCTCCGTGCGGTCTGCCCGCGCGGTTTTCTGACTGATACGTATTCGTCGATCCTCAGACCACTACCTCTGACGCACGCGCGCGGGGGTCGCAGGAGGCACCGTGCTCACCGCGTTCGCCCGGGCGTTCAAGACGCCCGACCTGCGCAAGAAGCTGCTCTTCACGCTCGGCATCATCGTGATCTACCGGATCGGTACGCATGTGCCGATTCCCGGTGTGAGTTACAAGAACGTCCAGACCTGCATGGACGTCGCGAACACCAACCAGGGGCTGTTCGGTCTCGTCAACATGATGAGCGGCGGTGCCCTGCTGCAGATCACGATCTTCGCGCTGGGCATCATGCCGTACATCACGGCGAGCATCATTCTGCAGCTGCTGACCGTGGTGATCCCGCGGCTCGAGGCCCTCAAGAAGGAGGGTCAGGCGGGTACGGCGAAGATCACGCAGTACACCCGTTATCTGACCGTGGCGCTCGCGATCCTGCAGGGCACCGGCCTGGTGGCCACCGCCCGCACCGGCGCCCTCTTCTCCGGCTGCCCCGTCGCCAGCGAGATCGTGCCGGACCAGTCGATCTTCGTCACCGTCACGATGGTCATCACGATGACCGCGGGTACGGCCTGTGTGATGTGGCTCGGTGAGCTCATCACCGACCGCGGCATCGGCAACGGCATGTCGATCCTGATGTTCATCTCGATCGCCGCGACCTTCCCGAGCGCCCTGTGGGCCATCAAGCAGCAGGGCTCGCTCGCCGACGGCTGGATCGAGTTCGGCACCGTCATCGCGGTCGGCCTCGTCATGGTCGGTCTGGTGGTCTTCGTCGAGCAGGCGCAGCGGCGCATCCCGGTCCAGTACGCGAAGCGCATGATCGGCCGCCGGTCCTACGGCGGTACGTCGACCTACATCCCGCTGAAGGTCAATCAGGCGGGCATCATCCCTGTGATCTTTGCCTCTTCGCTGCTCTACATCCCGGCTCTCGTCGCGCAGTTCGCGGGGGGCAACTCGGGGTGGAAGCAGTGGATCGAGGCGAACCTGACCAAGGGTGACCACCCGATTTACATCACGACGTACTTCTTGCTGATCGTGTTCTTCGCCTTCTTCTACGTGGCTATCTCGTTCAACCCCGAGGAAGTCGCGGACAACATGAAGAAGTATGGTGGCTTCATCCCGGGCATCCGGGCTGGCCGTCCGACCGCTGAGTATCTGAGCTACGTACTCAACCGGATCACCTGGCCGGGCTCGCTGTATCTGGGTCTGATCGCTCTCGTGCCGACAATGGCGTTGGTGGGCTTCGGCGCAAACCAGAACTTCCCGTTCGGCGGGACAAGCATCCTGATCATCGTGGGTGTGGGTCTGGAGACCGTGAAGCAGATCGAGAGCCAGCTCCAGCAGCGTAATTACGAAGGGTTCCTCCGCTGATGCGTATCGTCCTCGTCGGGCCGCCCGGTGCGGGCAAGGGAACGCAGGCCGCGTTCCTTGCCAAGAACCTGTCGATCCCGCACATCTCCACGGGCGACCTCTTCCGTGCCAACATCAGCCAGGGCACGGAGCTGGGCAAGCAGGCGAAGTCCTTCATGGACGCGGGCCAGCTGGTGCCGGACGAGGTCACCATCGGGATGGCCAAGGACCGCATGGCCCAGAAGGACGCCGAGCACGGCTTCCTCCTGGACGGCTTCCCGCGCAACGTGTCGCAGGCGCAGGCCCTGGACGACTCGCTCAAGGCGGACGGCCAGAAGCTGGACGCGGTTCTTGACCTTGAGGTCCCCGAGGACGAGGTGGTCAAGCGCATCGCGGGCCGCCGCATCTGCCGGAACGATTCGAGCCACGTCTTCCACGTGACGTACAGCAAGCCGAAGACCGAGGGCGTCTGTGACGTCTGCGGCGGCGAGCTCTACCAGCGCGGTGACGACAAGGAAGAGACCGTGCGCAAGCGGCTCGACGTGTACCACCGCGAGACCGAGCCGATCATCGACCACTACAAGGCCCAGGGCCTGGTCGTCACGATCTCGGCGCTCGGCAAGGTGGACGAGGTCACCAAGCGCGCGATGGACGCGCTCAACGGCGACAAGTAGTCATTACGCTGTTACGGCCGCGGTGCCCCTAGGGGGACCGCGGCCGTAGTGTTGTGTAGGTAGACCCGGTTGTTTCTCGGACGGATGACGGAGAGCGGAAGCCCCATGGTGCAGATCAAGACCCCCGAGCAGATCGCGAAGATGCGTGAGGCGGGCCTTGTCGTCGCCGCCATCCACGCCGCGACGCGCGAGGCCGCGGTGCCGGGTGCGACGACGAAGGATCTCGACGACGTCGCGCGCAAGGTGATCGCCGAGCACGGCGCGAAGTCCAACTTCCTCGGGTACGGCGGCTTCCCCGCCACGATCTGCACCTCGGTCAACGAGGTCGTCGTCCACGGCATCCCCGACGAGAAGACCGTCCTGAAGGACGGCGACATCATCTCGATCGACGCGGGCGCGATCGTCGACGGCTGGCACGGGGACGCGGCGTACACGGCGTTCGTGGGCACCGGTCACGCTCCGGAGCTGATCGAGCTGTCCCGGGTGACCGAGGAGTCGATGTGGGCGGGCCTGGCCGCCATGAAGCAGGGCAACCGGCTGGTCGACATCTCCCGCGCCATCGAGACGTACATCCGCCGGCAGCCGAAGCCGGGCGGCGGCAAGTACGGGATCATCGAGGACTACGGCGGCCACGGCATCGGCACGGAGATGCACATGGACCCCCACCTCCTGAACTACGTCGAGCGCCGCCGCGGCAAGGGCCCGAAGCTGGTCCCCGGCTTCTGCCTGGCGATCGAGCCGATGGTGTCCCTCGGCACCCCGCGCACGGAGGTCCTGTCGGACGAGTGGACCGTCATCACGACGGACGGCACCTGGTCCTCGCACTGGGAGCACTCGATCGCGCTGACGGAGGAGGGCCCCTTCGTGCTGACGTCCCCGGATGGGGGCAAGGCGAAGCTGGCGGAGTACGGGGTGACCGTCGCGCCCGACCCGCTGGGCTGATGCCCCGCTTGCTTAAGGATCTTCCCGATGGGGCATTCTTTCTCGATTCGTCTTTCCGGGTGGCCTGACGTAGACTGACGCGTCGGCTCTCGTGCATCCGTGTGTCTGCATGCGGTGCGTGAAGTCGATCAAGGTAGTCGATTCGAAGGGCGAAGCGTGGCCAAGAAGCAAGGTGCCATCGAGATCGAAGGCACTGTCGTCGAGTCTCTTCCGAACGCCATGTTCAAGGTGGAGCTCCAGAACGGCCACCAGGTCCTGGCACACATCAGCGGCAAGATGCGCATGCACTACATCCGTATCCTCCCTGACGACCGGGTCGTGGTGGAGCTGTCTCCGTACGACCTGACGCGTGGCCGGATCGTCTACCGGTACAAGTAGATCTTGCCCGCACCCCATTCGCGTGGGGTGAAGGCACTGACCCGGAGAACCTCACCCAATGAAGGTCAAGCCGAGCGTCAAGAAGATCTGCGACAAGTGCAGGGTGATCCGCCGTCACGGCCGGGTCATGGTTATCTGCGACAACCCGCGCCACAAGCAGCGCCAGGGCTGACGCACGACTGCAGTTCGCAGATTTTCGCGCGACGCAATTAAGCACATATGCAGGACCCGTCCCTCTTCAGATCCATCGGTAATGGAGGGCGACACCCCCGGTCGGAGGCCGGGGACCCAGGATGTACCTCATACGGCACCTGGGAACGGTCCTGCTGAAGACCTCCGAAAATCAACAGGAGCCTTGAATGGCACGCCTTGAAGGTGTTGACCTCCCGCGCGACAAGCGCGTTGAGGTTGCCCTCACGTACGTGTTCGGCATCGGCCGCACGCTGTCCCAGCAGACGCTGGACGCCACCGGTGTGGACCGCAACACCCGCGTTCGCGACCTGACCGAGGAAGACCTCGTCAAGATCCGCGAGTACGTGGACGCCAACATCCAGACGGAGGGTGACCTCCGCCGCGAGATCCAGGCCGACATCCGCCGCAAGGTCGAGATCGGCTGCTACCAGGGTCTGCGTCACCGTCGTGGCCTGCCCGTCCGCGGTCAGCGCACCAGCACGAACGCTCGTACCCGTAAGGGCCCGCGTCGCGCCATCGCCGGTAAGAAGAAGCCGGGCAAGAAGTAGTCCTCGCTCAGCGGTCTATCGACAGCTGTCGCTGCAGGACCGACCACCTCCCGTAGGAGTTATAGATGCCCCCCAAGGGTCGTCAGGGCGCTGCCAAGAAGGTGCGCCGCAAGGAAAAGAAGAACGTTGCCCACGGGCACGCTCACATCAAGAGCACGTTCAACAACACGATCGTGTCCATCACGGACCCGACCGGCAACGTGATCTCCTGGGCCTCCGCCGGCCACGTCGGCTTCAAGGGCTCGCGCAAGTCCACGCCGTTCGCCGCGCAGATGGCCGCCGAGTCGGCTGCCCGTCGCGCGCAGGAGCACGGCATGCGCAAGGTCGACGTCTTCGTCAAGGGCCCGGGTTCCGGTCGCGAGACCGCCATCCGTTCGCTCCAGGCGACCGGTCTTGAGGTCGGCTCGATCCAGGACGTGACGCCCACGCCGCACAACGGCTGCCGTCCGCCCAAGCGCCGCCGCGTCTGACGCACGGTTGTCTTAGGTTTTCGGGCGGTACGGCTCTTCGGAGGCGTGCCGCCCGTACCCTTGCAATACATCAGGGCATCAAATAGTGGGTGCCCCTGAACTGAAGGAAACACTTCATGCTGATCGCTCAGCGTCCCTCGTTGACCGAAGAGGTCGTCGACGAATTCCGCTCCCGGTTCGTGATCGAGCCGCTGGAGCCGGGCTTCGGTTACACCCTCGGCAACTCCCTGCGTCGGACCCTTCTCTCCTCGATTCCGGGTGCGGCGGTCACGTCCATCCGTATCGACGGTGTCCTGCACGAGTTCACCACCGTGCCGGGCGTCAAGGAAGACGTCACCGACCTCATCCTCAACATCAAGCAGCTGGTTGTTTCCAGCGAGCACGATGAGCCCGTCGTCATGTACCTGCGCAAGCAGGGTCCCGGTCTGGTCACCGCCGCCGACATCGCGCCCCCGGCCGGCGTCGAGGTGCACAACCCCGACCTGGTCCTCGCCACGCTCAACGGCAAGGGCAAGCTGGAGATGGAGCTGACCGTCGAGCGCGGTCGCGGCTACGTCTCCGCCGTCCAGAACAAGCAGGTGGGCCAGGAGATCGGTCGTATCCCGGTCGACTCCATCTACAGCCCCGTGCTGAAGGTCACCTACAAGGTCGAGGCGACCCGAGTCGAGCAGCGCACCGACTTCGACAAGCTCATCGTCGACGTCGAGACCAAGCAGGCCATGCGCCCGCGTGACGCCATGGCGTCCGCCGGCAAGACCCTGGTCGAGCTGTTCGGTCTCGCCCGCGAGCTGAACATCGACGCCGAGGGCATCGACATGGGCCCGTCCCCGACGGACGCCGCCCTTGCCGCCGACCTGGCGCTGCCGATCGAGGAGCTCGAGCTCACCGTTCGGTCGTACAACTGCCTCAAGCGCGAGGGCATCCACTCCGTGGGTGAGCTCGTCGCCCGCTCCGAGGCCGACCTGCTCGACATCCGCAACTTCGGTGCGAAGTCGATCGACGAGGTCAAGATGAAGCTCAATGGGATGGGCCTGGCCCTCAAGGACTCGCCTCCCGGCTTCGACCCGACCGCTGCTGCCGACGCCTTCGGCGCCGACGACGACGCGGACGCGGGCTTCGTGGAGACCGAGCAGTACTGATTTTTCTGCGGACCGGCTTGGGCCGGTCGCGCAGTTCCCCGCGCCCCTTACGGGGCGCGGTCCACTGACCCCGGTACCTGATACGGCCGGGGCAGATCACTAGGAGAAACACCATGCCGAAGCCCACCAAGGGTGCCCGTCTGGGCGGCAGCGCCGCGCACGAGAAGCTTCTGCTGGCGAACCTCGCCAAGCAGCTCTTCGAGCACGGCCGGATCACGACGACCGAGGCCAAGGCCCGTCGTCTGCGTCCGTACGCGGAGCGTCTGGTCACCAAGGCGAAGAAGGGCGACCTTCACAACCGCCGCCAGGTGCTGTCCGTCATCACCGACAAGAGCATCGTGCACACGCTCTTCACGGAGATCGGCCCGCGCTACGAGAACCGCCCGGGTGGCTACACCCGTATCACCAAGATCGGTAACCGTCGTGGCGACAACGCGCCCATGGCGATCATCGAGCTGGTGGAGGCCCTGACCGTGGCCCAGGAGGCCACCGGTGAGGCCGAGGCGGCCACCAAGCGTGCCGTCAAGGAAGACGCCCTCAAGAAGGACGCGCCCGTCGAGGACGCTCCGGTCGAGGCCGCCGAGGCTCCGGCCGAGGAGTCGAAGGACGCCTGAGGCTCTGCCTTGCTGTGAGCGGGTCCGCCCTTCGGGGCGGGCCCGCTTTCGCGTGTACCTGGTGCTGAGAGGATTGCGGTGTGAGTGAAGAGGTAGAGCCCGGGTTCGTGCGGGTACGGCTGGATCTTTCGTACGACGGCAAAGACTTCTCCGGCTGGGCCAAGCAGCGGCAGGGGCAGCGGACCGTCCAGGGCGAGATCGAGAGCGCGCTGCGGACCGTGACCCGGTCGCAGGAGACGTACGAGCTGACCGTCGCCGGGCGGACCGACAGCGGGGTGCACGCCCGTGGGCAGGTCGCCCACGTCGATCTGCCGGAGAGCGTGTGGGCCGAGCACCAGGAGAAGCTGCTGCGGCGGCTCGCCGGGCGGCTGCCGCACGACGTACGGGTGTGGAAGGTGGCCGAGGCGCCCGCCGGGTTCAACGCGCGGTTCGCGGCCATGTGGCGGCGGTACGCCTACCGCGTGACCGATCACCCCGGCGGCGTCGATCCGCTGCTGCGAGGTCATGTGCTGTGGCACGACTGGGAGTTGGACCTCGACGCGATGAACGCCGCCGCCGAACGGCTCGTCGGCGAGCACGACTTCGCGGCCTACTGCAAGAAGCGTGAGGGCGCCACGACCATTCGTACGCTGCAGCAGTTGAGCTGGGAGCGGCGGGCGGATGGGGTGCTCGAAGCCACCGTGCGGGCCGACGCCTTCTGCCACAACATGGTGCGGTCGCTCGTCGGGGCCATGCTGTTCGTCGGCGACGGGCACCGGCCCGTGGAGTGGCCCGCCAAGGTGCTGGCCGCCGGGGTGCGGGACTCCGCCGTGCATGTGGTGCGGCCGCACGGGCTGACGCTCGAAGAGGTGGGCTATCCCGCCGATGAGTTGCTTGCTGCGCGCAGCAAAGAGGCGCGTAACAGGCGGACGCTGCCGGGCGCCGGTTGCTGCTGAGCGCCGAGGGGGCGGTTTGTCCCTGCGGGTTCGTTGTGGTTGCTCGCGCCCACGCGGCGGAGCCGCATATATGTCACTGCCCCGCGCCCCTTCGGGGCGCTACTCCGGCGCGTTTGCCGCTGCGGAGGCCTGGGCCTCGCCCCGCCGGTTGATCTGCTGGAAGGTGAAGCGGCCCAGGACGTCGCCGGTGTCGTAGACCTTGCTGTCCTTCTTCGTGACGTCCCTGTCGCTGGTGAAGCCGGTGGTCGTGAAGTAGGCGTAGCGGCCGTACGCGTTGTAGGTGCCGCGGCAGACCGCCGTACGGCAGAAGCCCGGAACGCCCTTGCCGGGGAGGGAGACGACGAGGCCCTTGTCCGCCTCCTTGTTGACCTTCTCGGCCTGCGCCGCGGTGTCGAAGACGGCCACGCCGACCGTCACCGCGATGTTGCCCTTCACATAGCTGGCCCGGAAGAGCTGGGTGCAGTCGTGCTTGGAGAGGATCGCGCCGAGCGCGGCCTGGGTGACGCTCGCGCACTTCTTCGTGGCGCTCGTCGCGCCCTTCTTGTAGACGTTGTCGCCCGAGGTCAGCGTCTTGCCGGGGAAGAGGGTGTCGGCGCTGAGCGGCGCCTTGTCCTTCTTGGCGCTGGAGATGAACTCCTTGGGGTCCGGCGGGGGCGGCGGCGTGGTCGCCTCGAAGGACGGGCCGGTGTCCTTGCTCGCGCCGGGGATGTCCGCGGTCGTCGGCAGCTCGCTGGCCGGCTTGTTCGACGCGGAGGAGTTGTCGCTGTTCGCGGAGACGACCGCGATCGCGACGGCCGCGGCGACCGCGACCGTGGCGAGCGCGCCGCCGCCGATCATCAGCAACTTCCGGCGTTTGGCGCGCGATTCGGACGCCTCGGCGAGCGCCGCCCAGTCAGGAGTCTGTGAATCGCCCGGACCCCACTGAGGTCCCCCTTGCCCAAAGCTCATGCGCCGCATCTTAGACGGGGAGTTGTGGATGTTGAGCCGGGGTCGGGAGAGGCTTCCGACCTAGCCTGATCGGTATGGATACGGGCAAATCGGCGATTAGTGGGTGGTTGTTGCGACCGGCGGCCTGGCAGGCCTGGGCGGCGCTCGGGGTGGTGCTCGTCGCCGGCGTGCTCCGGGTGGGTCTTCGGGGCCCGGACGGCGGGATGGACAACGCGATCGTGGTGCGCGCCGCCGAGGCCTGGCTGGACGGGCGCTCCCCTTATGCGGACCGGCACTTCCTCTATCTGCCGGGAGCCGTGCTCGCCGCCGTGCCGCAGGCCCTGCTCCCGCAGTCCCTCGTGCGCCATCTCGTGCCGGGCGGGGTCACCGCCGCGCTCGTCTTCGGCTGGGCCTGTGCGCTGCGCATCCACGGGGTGCCGTGGCGCAGCCGGTTCGCGGTGCTCGGGCTGCTCGCGCTCGCGGCGGGGTTCGCGCCGTTCGGGCACCTCGTCGAGCTCGGCAACTGGACCGTGGCCTCGGCGGCCGCGCTGCCGCTCGCGCTGCTCCTCGTACGGAAGGGGAAGTGGGTGGCCGCGGGACTGGTCATCGGAGCGGCCGTCGCCGTGAAGCCGCTGCTCGCGCCGGTCGTGCTGCTCTTCGTCTTCGCGCGCCGGTGGCGGGGGCTGGCGGCGGCCGTGCTCGTGCCGGGGGCGGTGTCGGCGGGGGCGGCGCTCCTGATGCCGGACCCGGCGGGGTTCTTCACGCGGACGCTGCCGTTCCTGCTGCGGGGCGACGACCGTTTCGTACGGCTCTACGAGGCGTCCCCGGCGGCGGTCCTGCCGCGCCTGGGAGTGCCGCAGGGGGCGGCGTCGCTGCTTGCCGTGCTGGCGGCGGGCGCGGGGGTGTGGTGCGCCGGGCGGCGCTGGGGGAGCGGGGACGGGGGGCCGCTGCGGGTGGTGGAGACGGCCGTGATGCTGATGCTGGCGGCGTTCCTGGTGTCCAGGCCCTCGTACGACCACTATCTGCTGGTCGTGCTGCCGCTGCTGCTCGCCGGGGTGCTCGTGCCGGGGGCGGTGGCGCGGGGGCCGTGGTTCTGGCTGGCGCTCGTGCCGCAGATCCCGGGGTTCGCCTGGCCCTGGCTGGAGCCCGGCACCAGGCGGGCCTTCAGGGATTTCGTCACGCTCTCTGTGCTGGCCTGCACGGTCGCCCGGTGCTGTCTGCGGCCGAGGGCGGTTACCTTGGACGGTGCGGAGCCGCCCCGGGCGGCGGAGTCGCCGGCGCCGGTCTCCAGGGCCGCGTTTTGACCCGTAAGGGGCGGCGCGGGTACTCTCGTCGATTGATACGTATTGGCTTCGTCGTTCTCACGCGAAAGGGCCCTTACGTAGGTTCCCTGGAGCAGTTACCAGTGGCTCGCATATGGGCAGCGTCCCCAGCATTGTGAGCCCCAGCTGCATGATCGCTTCCTGGGTGCCGTGTGTCTGGACCCCATCCACTGAAGAAGCGAAGGCTACGAAGTGCGTACGTACAGCCCCAAGCCCGGCGATGTGACCCGCCAGTGGCACGTCATTGACGCCCGGGACATCGTCCTGGGTCGTCTGGCGACCACCGCTGCCACCCTCCTGCGGGGCAAGCACAAGGCGATCTACGCCCCTCACGTTGACACCGGTGACTTCGTCATCATCATCAACGCCGAGAAGGTGCACCTCTCCGGCAACAAGAAGACCCAGAAGATGGCGTACCGCCACTCCGGCTACCCGGGTGGTCTGCGTTCCGTCCGTTACGACGAGCTGCTCGAGAAGAGCCCCGAGAAGGCCATCGAGAAGGCCGTCAAGGGCATGCTCCCCAAGAACACCCTGGGCCGTCAGATGCTCTCGAAGCTGAAGGTCTACGCGGGCGAGAACCACCCGCACGCTGCGCAGCAGCCGGTCCCGTTCGAGATCACCCAGGTCGCGCAGTAGTTCCGGCCACCCCCAAAGACGAAAAGAAATCTGAGGAGAATCGTGGCCGAGACCACCGTTGAGCAGCCGGTCGAAGAGACCGAGGTTGTTGACGTCGAGCAGTACACCACCGAGTCCGAGGCGCCCGTCGAGGGCGAGTACACCTCGGAGTCGAACGCCGCGCGCTTCGGCGACCCGCAGCCGGCCGCCGGCCTGGGCCGTCGCAAGAACGCCATCGCCCGTGTCCGGATCGTTCCGGGCACCGGCCAGTGGAAGGTCAACGGGCGCACGCTCGAGGACTACTTCCCGAACAAGGTCCACCAGCAGGAAGTCAACGAGCCCTTCAAGGTGCTCGAGCTCGACGGCCGCTACGACGTCATCGCCCGCATCTCGGGCGGCGGCGTCTCCGGTCAGGCCGGTGCGCTCCGTCTCGGTGTCGCCCGCGCGCTGAACGAGGCCGACGTCGACAACAACCGTGGCGCCCTCAAGAAGGCCGGTTACCTCAAGCGTGACGACCGTGCGGTCGAGCGCAAGAAGGCCGGTCTCAAGAAGGCCCGCAAGGCTCCGCAGTACAGCAAGCGCTAATCTGCCTGCTTGTACTTTTCGTTCGCCCCGGCGGCACGTTGCGTGCTGCCGGGGCGTTCGTTTATCGGGAACCCTGGTGATCCCTGTGATGCCGGGGCGGGACCCCGGTGATCCCGGGGTGTAAGTCCGGAGGAGGACAGCAGTGGGACGACTCTTCGGCACGGACGGCGTGCGCGGTGTCGCCAACGCGGATCTGACGGCCGAGCTCGCGCTCGGGCTCTCCGTGGCGGCGGCTCATGTGCTCGGCGAGGCCGGCACGTTCGAGGGGCATCGGCCGGTCGCGGTGGTCGGGCGTGACCCGCGCGCGTCGGGGGAGTTCCTGGAGGCCGCGGTGGTCGCCGGTCTCGCGAGCGCGGGCGTGGACGTCCAGCTCGTCGGTGTGCTGCCCACCCCCGCGGTGGCGCATCTCACCGGTGCGCTGGGCGCCGACCTCGGCGTGATGCTCTCCGCGAGCCACAACGCCATGCCGGACAACGGCATCAAGTTCTTCGCGCGCGGCGGCCACAAGCTGGCCGACGAGCTGGAGGACCGTATCGAGGCCGTGTACGAGGAGCACCGCACCGGCGCTCCCTGGCAGCGCCCCACGGGCGCGGGCGTCGGCCGGGTGTCGACGTACGACCAGGGTCTCGACCAGTACGTCGCCCACCTCATCGGCGTCCTGCCGAACCGCCTCGACGGACTGAAGATCGTCCTCGACGAGGCGCACGGCGCGGCCGCCCGTGTCTCGCCCGAGGCGTTCACGCGCGCCGGTGCCGAGATCATCACGATCGGCGCCAAGCCGGACGGCCTGAACATCAACGACGGCTGCGGCTCCACGCACCTGGGCCTGCTCAAGGCCGCCGTCGTCGAGCACGGCGCCGACTTCGGTGTAGCGCACGACGGCGACGCGGACCGCTGCCTGGCCGTGGACCACACGGGCGCGGAGGTCGACGGCGACCAGATCCTCGCGGTGCTCGCGCTCGCCATGCGGGAGCACGGCACGCTGCGCTCGGACACCGTCGTCGCGACGGTCATGTCGAACCTGGGCTTCAAGCTCGCCATGGAGCGCGAGGGCCTGTCCCTGGTGCAGACGGCCGTGGGCGACCGCTATGTCCTGGAGTCGATGAAGGAGCACGGCTTCGCCCTCGGCGGCGAGCAGTCCGGGCACGTGATCATCCTCGACCACGCGACGACCGGTGACGGCACGCTGACGGGCCTGCTGCTCGCGGCGCGCGTCGCCGAGACCGGCCGTTCGCTGGCGGAGCTGGCCGGCGTCATGGAGCGGCTTCCGCAGGTGCTCATCAATGTGCCCGACGTCGACAAGACGCGGGTCACCACCTCCGCCGAGCTGTCGGCCGCCGTCACCGAGGCCGAGCGCGAGCTGGGCGCGACGGGGCGGGTGCTGCTGCGCTCGTCCGGCACGGAGCCGCTGGTGCGGGTCATGGTCGAGGCCGCCGACATCGAGCAGGCCCGGTCGGTGGCCGGACGCCTCGCCGACGTGGTGAAGTCCGCGCTGGGCTAGAGCAGTTGTGGCTTGGTGGTACGTTCGCGCTGCTTGGCCCAGAGCAGTTTCTGGGCCAGCAGCGTGAACGTACCGGCGAGGACGATGCCGAGCAGGTTGAGCAGCAGCTGCTCGGTGGAGCCCCACGCCTGCTTGTACTCGTCGTAGCTGAAGGCGACCGCGGCGTTCGCCGCCGCGGGGACCGTCGTCACGGAGATCGCGACGCCGACCAGGGCGCCCGACTTCGCCGAGGTGAGCGAGAGCGTGCCCGCCGCGCCCGCGAGGACCGCCACCACGAACGAGAACCAGTCGGGGCGGTAGATGAAGTTCGTGTTCGGGCGCTCCGACTTCAGGGCACTGTCGCTGAACAGGTTCACCGCGTCCATGAAGTAGCTGAACCCGACCGTCACCACCATCGCCACCGCGAAGCCCACGATCAGCGCGATCAGTGAGCGCAGGGCCAGGCGGGGCGCGCGCTGGACCAGGGCCGTGCAGAAGCCGGCCAGCGGGCCGAACTCCGGGCCCACCGCCATCGCGCCCACGATCAGGATCGCGTTGTCGAGCACCACACCGCACGCCGCGATCATCGTGGCGAGCGTGATGAACGCGACGTACGTGATCGACAGCGTCGACTCCTCGTGCGTCGCGTCCGTGAGCTGCTCCCACAGGACCGCGTCCGCGCCCTCGCCCGGCGCCTCGTCCTCCGCCTTGTCGGCGCGCCGCGACATCGACAGGTCGATGTTCTCCACCGCGATCGAGCCGCACTTGTCGATGTCGAGCGCGCGCAGGCCGCCGAGCAGGGTGTCACCGGCCTCGCGGGCGACATCGCACATCACCACGTCGCCCGCCGGGTTGCGGGCCGCGCCCGGCATGACGGCCAGATGGGTGGTGCCGACCGTCTTCTCGATCAGGCGCACCACGTCGTCCGTCTTGTCGGCCGGGGTGATCAGGCGCAGATGCAGCATGCGCGCAGGTTAGCCGTCTTCGCGCCGGTGCAGAGCTTTCGCGGGCTCAGAGTTTGCGCAGGCTCAGGCGCTGGACCTTGTGGTCGGGGCCCTTGCGTACGACGAGGGTGGCGCGGCCCCGTGTCGGGGCCACGTTCTCCACCAGGTTGGGCTTGTTGATGGTCCGCCAGGTCGTGCGGGCGTAGTCGAGGGCCTCTTCCTCCGACACCTGGGTGTACTTGCGGAAGTACGAGGACGGGTTCTGGAAGGCCGTCGCGCGCAGCTTGCGGAAGCGGTTCAGGTACCAGCGCTCGATGTCCTCCGTGCGGGCGTCGACGTACACGCTGAAGTCGAAGTAGTCGGCGAGGCCTACGCGGGTGCGGCCGTCCTTGCCGGGGAGGGCCGGCTGCAGGACGTTCAGGCCCTCGACGATGAGGATGTCGGGGCGGCGGACGGAGAGGCGCTGACCGGGCACGATGTCGTAGATCAGGTGGGAGTAGACGGGGGCCGTGACCTCGTCCTTGCCCGCCTTGATGTCCGCCACGAAGCGGGTCAGCGCGCGGCGGTCGTACGACTCGGGGAAGCCCTTGCGGGACATCAGGCCGCGGGCCTCAAGCTCCTTGGTGGGGAGCAGGAAGCCGTCGGTGGTGACCAGCTCCACGCGGGGGTGTTCCGGCCAGCGGGAGAGCAGCGCCTGGAGGAGACGGGCGACGGTCGATTTGCCGACCGCCACCGAACCGGCGACCCCTATGACGAACGGCGTGCCGGACTGGGAGCCCTTCTCGCCGAGGAAGGTGTTGAGCGCGCCGCGCAGGCCGTCCGTCGCGCCCACGTAGAGGTTGAGCAGGCGGGAGAGCGGGAGGTAGATGTCCCGCACCTCGTCCAGGTCGATGACGTCACCGAGGCCGCGGAGCTTCTCCAGCTCCTCCGCCGTGAGGGGCAACGGCGTCTTCTCGCGCAGAGCACTCCACTCGGCGCGGGTGAGGTCGACGTAGGGAGTCGCCTCCGGCTTGTGCCGGTGGGCGCTCCGGGGTGCCGTCGGGGGCACGGAGACCGAAGAGATCACAGTCCATTGTTACGGCTGTTTGAACGGGGCGGGGGGTGGGGTGCGTCACCCTGCGGGGCTTGGGCGGGGGGTGCGTCGGCCTGCGGGGCTTCGGCGGGGAGCGGGGCGTGGGCTCGTAGGGTGCTGCTTGTGAGTATTGGGGTTGGTTGCTCGTGATCATCGGGGTTGGCATCGACGTCGCCGAAGTCGAGCGGTTCGCCGTCTCGCTGGAGCGCAGGACGAGGATGGCCGAGCGGCTGTTCGTGGAGCGCGAGTTGTGGCTGCCGAGCGGGGAGCGGCGGGGCGTCGCCTCGCTGGCCGCGCGGTTCGCCGCCAAGGAGGCGTTGGCCAAGGCCCTTGGCGCGCCTGCGGGGCTGCGCTGGACGGACGCGGAGATCGTCGTCGAGGAGAGCGGGCAGCCGCGGCTGCGGGTGCGCGGGACGGTGGCGGCGCGCGCCGCCGAGCTGGGCGTCCGGCAGTGGCATGTCTCGCTCAGCCATGACGCGGGGGTGGCTTCCGCTGTGGTCATCGCCGAGGGGTAGGAGACACTCGGGGCATGCGTACTGCGTACTCCGTGGAGACGGTCCGGGCCGCTGAGCGGTCGTTGATGGCGCGGCTGCCGGAAGGCGCCCTGATGCAGCGGGCCGCCGCGGGGCTCGCCGTGGTCTGTGCCCAGATGCTCGGCAAGGTGTACGGCTCCCGGGTCGTGCTGCTCGTGGGCAGCGGGGACAACGGGGGTGACGCGCTGTACGCCGGGGCGCGGCTCGCGCGGCGCGGGGCCGGGGTCGGCGCGGTGCTGCTGTCGCCCGAGCGGGTGCATACGAGTGGGCTCGCGGCGTTCCGCGCGGCTGGGGGGCGGGTCGTCGATCCATCCGCCTCGGGTGTGCTGTGCGATGCCGATCTCGTGGTCGACGGGATCGTGGGCATCGGGGGGCAGGGCGGACTGCGGGCCGGGGCCGCCGAGGTCGTGGGGCTTGTGCGGGAGGCGGGGGTGCCTGTCGTCGCCGTGGATCTGCCCAGTGGTGTCGACGCCGACAGCGGGGTCGTGGCCGGGGACGCCGTGCGCGCCGACGTGACGGTCACCTTCGGTGCGTACAAGCCGGGGCTGTTGATCGATCCCGGGCGGGAGTACGCGGGTGTCGTGCGGTTCGTCGACATCGGGCTCGGGGCGGAGCTGGCGGGGGCGGGGCCGGCGGGGGCTGGGGTTCAGGTCGAAGCCCTTCAGTACGACGACGTCGCCTCGTTGCTGCCGTTGCCGACCGGGGAGAGCGACAAGTACCGGCGGGGCGTGGTGGGTGTCGTCGCCGGGTCCGCGCGGTATCCGGGGGCTGCCGTCCTTGCCGTCGCGGGGGCGTTGCGGGGTGGCGCGGGGGCCGTGCGGTATGTCGGGCCCGCCGGGGACGCGGTCATCGCCCGGTTCCCGGAGACGCTTGTCTCCGACGGGGCGCCGGGCAAGGCGGGGCGCGTGCAGGCGTGGGTCGTCGGGCCGGGGCTCGGGGACGATGCCGGGCGGCTCGGGGATGTCGTCGACTCGGATGTGCCGGTGCTGATCGACGCGGACGGGTTGCGGCTCGTCGACGTGGGCGAGGTGCGGGGGCGGTCCGCGCCGACTCTGCTGACGCCCCATGCGGGGGAGGCGGCGGCGCTGCTCGGGGTTTCGCGGGAGTCCGTGGAGCGGGGGCGGCTGGATGCGGTGCGGGAGTTGGCGGGGCGGTACGGGGCGACCGTGCTGCTGAAGGGGTCGACGACGCTGGTGGGTGACGCGGCGGGGGTGGTGCGGGCCAATCCGACGGGGACGTCGTGGCTGGCGACGGCGGGGAGCGGTGACGTGCTGTCCGGACTTGCGGGCGCGTTGCTGGCGGCGGGGCTTTCGGCGGCGGACGCGGGGGCGGTGGGGGCCTATCTGCATGGGCTCGCCGCTCGGCATGCGGCGGATGGGGCGCCGGTGGGGGCGCAGGATGTGGCTGCGGGGATTCCTGCGGCTTGGCGGGATGTGCGGGGGGTTTAGGGCGGGGGGGGGGCTGGTCGTTAGCGGCGGGGTCCGTCCTCGTTGCTCGTGCGATTCGCCTCGGTTGTGGGGCGGGGCCGCGTCGGTATGTCCGTACTCGCCATCTCCTGCTGACTCTTCTCCTGCTTCGGTTCGCGAGGCCTGCGTACCGTGCTCCGTGCGGACATACCGACACGTCCCCTCACCTCTCGATGCGGGCTGACCGTGCGTGGGGGCCGATGCCCGTCGCCTCAGTGGGGTGGGGCGTGCCGCCACCTCCCGAGCGGTAGGGCAAGCACCCGCCCTTTGAGTGAATCCCCCGCGCGGCTCTGCCGTTCAAGGCCGACCGCCGAGGTTCTCTCGTCGCATGGTCAGAAATTACGCCCGGCGGGGTGTCGGGCTGCTGTTTGTTGTTGTTGCCGTGCTGCCCGCCGGCCCCGCCGCCGCCGAACCCCCGCCCCCGCGCCCCGCCGCCCCCTCCGCCCTCGTCCCTGGAGTCCCGCTTCCGCCCCCGCACCCCTGGGAGCAGGACACCCCGGACCAGGACCTGCCGCCGGACGTGTACACGCCCAGCGCCGAAGAGGACGCCGTCGAGCCGGAGCCCGCCCGAAGCGAAGAGCTCATCGAATTCGTGCCGCCGGGGGAAGTCGTCGCCAAGGCCGCCGACCGGTGCAGCCGGAGTACCGGGCCCCATCAGCGGCAGGTCGAGCGGTGGCTCAAGCTTCCCGTGGACGGCCGGCAGTCCGCCAAGGACTGCCGTGCCATCCGGGAGTTCCAGCGGAAGGAAGGCATCCGGCCCGCCATCGGCTTCGCCGGACCCGTCACCTGGGCCCGCATGCGCCTCATCTCCGCCCGCGAGAACCCGAACGCCGCGAAGCAGTGCCCCACGCGCGCGTACCGCCTCGCCTGCGTCGATCTGCGCCGTCAGTTGATGTGGGTGCAGAAGGGGAAGCGGGTGCTGCTCAAACCCGTGCCCATTCGGAGCGGGCGGGCCGGGTATGTCACTCGTGGTGGGTGGCACAAGGTCTACTGGAAGCACAAGAACCACTGGTCGTCGATCTACGACACCCCCATGCCCTACAGCCAGTTCTTCAGCGGCGGGCAGGCCTTCCACGGCATCTACGGGAACATCTACAACCCACCCGGCTCACGTGGCTGCGTGAATCTGCGGATCAGTGACGCGAAGGCTCTCTGGAGGATGTTGGGCAAGGGCGATCGCGTCTATGTGTGGGGGCGCAGGCCCGGTACCTGAGCCGCGCGACTGCGAGGCTGTCAGCGGGCTCTGAGACACTGGTCGGCGATATGACTGAGACCGCACCCCTGCGTGCCCGCGCCGAGATCGACCTGGCCGCCCTCCGGGCCAACGTGCGGACTTTGCGTGCCCACGCGCCGGACGCCGCCTTCATGGCCGTCGTGAAGGCGGATGCGTACGGGCACGGGATGGTCCGCTGCGCGCGGGCCGCCGTCGAGGCGGGAGCCACCTGGGTGGGCACCGCGACCCCCGAGGAGGCGCTCGCCCTGCGCGCCGCCGGGATCCAGGGGCGGCTCATGTGCTGGCTGTGGACTCCGGGCGGCCCGTGGCGGGAGGGCATCGAGGCCGATCTCGACATGTCCGTCAGCGGGTTGTGGGCGCTGGCGGAGGTCACCGCCGCAGCCCGCGAGGCGGGGCGCAGGGCCCGTATCCAGCTGAAGGCCGACACCGGGCTCGGGCGCGGCGGCTGTATGCCGGCCGACTGGGCCGAGCTCGTGGCGCGGGCGCTCCGGGCCGAGGCCGAGGGGCTCGTGAAGGTCACCGGCCTCTGGTCGCACTTCGCCTGTGCCGACGAGCCGGGGCATCCGTCCATCGCGGCTCAGCTCGAACTCTTCCGCGAGATGGTCGGCTCCGCCGAGGCGCGGGGCATCCGGCCCGAGGTGCGGCACATCGCCAACTCGCCGGGGACGCTCACGCTGCCGGAGACGCACTTCGATCTCGTACGACCGGGCATCGCGATGTACGGCATCTCGCCCAGCCCCGAGATCGGCACCCCGCAGGACTTCGGCCTGCGCCCCGTCATGACGCTCAGCGCCTCGCTGGCCCTGGTGAAGCACGCTCCGGGGGGTCACGGCGTCAGTTACGGGCATCACTACATCACCCCCGGGGACACCACGCTCGGTCTCGTCCCCGTGGGGTACGGGGACGGGATTCCGCGCAGCGCGTCCGGCAGCGGGCCCGTGCTCGTCGGCGGCAAGTGGCGCACGGCCGCCGGGCGGATCGCCATGGACCAGTTCGTGGTCGACCTCGGGGGAGACGAGCCCGCGGTCGGTTCCGAGGCCGTCCTGTTCGGTCCCGGCGACCGGGGCGAGCCGACCGCCGAGGACTGGGCGCAGGCCGCGGGCACCATCGCGTACGAGATCGTCACCCGCATCGGTTCGCGTGTTCCCCGCGTCTATGTGAACGAGTGACCCGACCGAGTAGGAGCGGCACGTGAGCGAGACCAGCACGGGGGCGGCCGCCGAAGCGGTGACGGAAGTCGCCGCGGCGGCCGGTAACTGGCGCAGGGCCGGCCTCGCCGGTGCCGCGATAGGCGTCGTCGCCGCGGGTGCCGCGGCCGGTGTCGCCATCGAGCGGCTCACCGTCGGCCGCGGCATGCGCAAGAAGGCACGGCTCGCGCTCGACGCCTCGGGGCCGTATGGATCGCTGCGCGGCATGCCGGGCAAGGCCGCTGCGGACGACGGGACCGAGCTTGCGTACGAGGTCGACGAGGTGGAGTCGGACGGTGCGCAGGCCCCTCGGCGGCGCCGGCTCTTCGGGCGGAAGGCGCCCGCGCCCGTCACCGTCGTCTTCAGCCACGGCTACTGCCTGAGCCAGGACTCCTGGCACTTCCAGCGGGCCGCCCTGCGGGGTGTCGTGCGGTGCGTCTACTGGGATCAGCGCAGCCACGGCCGGTCCGGGCGCGGGGTCGCGCAGCTGGAGGGCGGGACGGCTGTCTCGATTGATCAGTTGGGGCGGGATCTCAAGGCTGTCATCGATGCCGCCGCGCCCGAGGGGCCGCTGGTGCTGGTCGGGCACTCCATGGGCGGCATGACGACCATGGCTCTCGCCGATCAGTTCCCGGAGTTGATTCGGGAGCGTGTTGCCGGTGTCGCTCTTGTCGGTACGTCTTCGGGGCGGCTCGGACAGGTCAACTTCGGGCTGCCGGTGGCCGGGATGAACGCGGTGCGGCGGGTGCTGCCGGGTGTCCTGAAGGCGCTCGGCTCGCAGGCCGATCTCGTGGAGCGGGGGCGGCGGGCCACCGCCGATCTCTTCGCGGGGATCATCAAGCGCTACTCGTTCTCGTCGAAGGACGTGGATCCGGCGATCTCGCGGTTCGCCGAGCGGATGATCGAGTCGACGCCGATCGACGTGGTCGCGGAGTTCTATCCGGCCTTCGCCGAGCACGACAAGGCGGCGGCGCTGAAGAACTTCGCGGCGCTTCCGGTGCTCGTGCTCGCCGGGGAGAAGGATCTGGTGACGCCGAGCGAGCACAGCGAGGCCATCGCGGATCTGCTGCCGGAAGCCGAGTTCGTGCTCGTACCGGACGCGGGGCATCTCGTCATGCTGGAGCACCCCGAGGTCGTCACCGACCGGCTCGCGGATCTGCTGGCGAGGGCAGAGGGAAAGGCGCGCAGCGCGGCAGTGTAAGGGTGGTGGCGGGAGACGGGTGGGTGTGCCGGCGGCGGCGGATGCGCGGACCTCCAGCGGCTAACGTGGGCTGCATGGAAGCACCGCACAGCCCGGCCCCCGCCAACACGCTCAAGATCACCGTCAACTCGCCCGAGCAGATGGGCGAGTTGGGCCGCCGCCTGGCCAAACTGCTGCGCCCCGGCGACCTGGTGATGCTCACCGGTGAGCTCGGCGCCGGCAAGACGACTCTGACCCGCGGCCTGGGCGAGGGCCTCGGCGTCCGGGGCGCCGTCACGTCCCCGACGTTCGTCATCGCCCGCGTCCATCCGTCCCTGGGCGACGGCCCGCCGCTGGTGCACGTGGACGCGTACCGCCTGGGCGGCGGGCTCGACGAGATGGAGGACCTCGACCTCGATGTCTCGCTGCCCGAGTCCGTGATCGTCGTGGAGTGGGGCGACGGCAAGGTCGAGGAACTCTCCGACGACCGGCTGCGGGTGCTGATCCACCGGGCCGTGGGCGATACGACGGACGAGGTGCGGGAAGTGACGCTCAGCGGCGTCGGGGCGCGGTGGGCGGAGGCCGACCTCACGCTGCTGGCCGCCTGAGCCTCCGGCCGGGTGCCCGAGGTCTCGTACGTTCCACTGAAGGTTCCGACAAGCCGTCGGCAAGATGTTGCGCGGCGGGCGTCGCGCGTGTTCACATGGATACCGGTGCTGGTTAGGTCTACCTAACCACGTCTGCCCCCGGAGCCCCAGGAGGCGTCCATGTCGGCTTCTGAACATCGAGATGCAGGGCGGGCCCCTGGGCCTTCGGACGTCTCCATGAGCGTGCTGTTGGCTTCATGCGCGGCCGCCAGGGCGGTTTCCACGCCTCCTCGGGCGCCTGAGCGGCAGGCCCGGGAGCGCAAGAGCGCCTAGGGGTCTGCCTCGGCAAGAGCGCCTAGGGGTCTGCCTCGGGGGGTGCCGTTCGCGGCTGCGGGTTTCTCGTGGTTGCTCGCGCAGTTCCCCGCGCCCCTCACGGGGCTCCCCCGGCGACCAGTCCCTACGGGACCACGACGACCTTCGCGCTGATCGTCGCGAACTCCCACATCGCGTTGCCGTTCGCGCGGGACTGGCGGATGCCGCCCGTCTTCTTGGCCGGGTCCGGCTTCGGGGTGGAGCCGTCCACCGCCGAGCTGAAGCCGATCGCGACGCCGTCCACGCTCGTGAAGCGCACGACGTGCTCGATCGGTACGCCGTCCGTGCCCGTGACCGTCCCGGAGCGGGAGCTGACCGCGTACGTGCCCGGCACCGGGTCCACGGTGCTCGGCGTGACCTTGTACGTGCGCTCCGCCTTGCCGGAGGCCTTGACCAGCCAGACCCGGTCCTCGCCCACGGAGTAGACGACCCGCTCGCCCTTGCCGGACTGCGCGGGGACCGCCTTCGGGTCGGACTTGTCCTTGGGGGAGCGCGGCGTGGCGGCCGACGGGGAGGCGTCCTGCTTGCCGCCGCCCAGGTCGTCCGGCGCGCTCGCCGACGCCTGGTAGGCGAGGAAGCCGACCGCGGCGACCGCGGCGGCGGTGAGCCCGGCCACGATTCCCGAGCTGCTCCTGGACAACCGCTCCACCCTCTTCGTACTCCGTACGGCTACCGGGTTGACGGTAGCAGCAGGTGTGCGGCTTCCCGGGTCGGCCGTGCGCCGGGCGCCGGAGCCGTAGGCTGTTCGCGTGCTCTTGCTCGCCTTGGATACCGCAACCCCCGCCGTCACCGTCGCCCTGCACGACGGGTCGTCCGTCGTCGCAGCCTCCAGTCAGGTGGACGCCCGCCGCCACGGCGAGCTGCTGCTGCCCGCCGTCGACCGGGTGCTCGCCGAGGCGGGGCTCAGACTCGACGCGGTGACCGGCATCGTCGTCGGCGTCGGCCCCGGCCCCTACACCGGACTGCGCGTCGGCCTGATGACCGCCGACACCTTCGGCCTCGCGCTCGGCGTGCCGGTGCACGGCGTGTGCACGCTCGACGGCCTCGCCCACGAGGCCGGCATCGAGGGCGGCCCCTTCGTCGTCGCCACGGACGCGCGGCGCAAGGAGGTCTACTGGGCGCGGTACGAGGACCCCCGTACGCGTGAAGGTGAGCCCGCCGTCGACCGGCCCGCGGACATCGCCGAAGCGGTCGCCGGGCTGCCCGCCGTCGGCGCGGGCGCCGTGCTCTACCCCGAGACCTTCCCGGACGCCCGCGCGCCCGAGAACGTCTCCGCCGCCTCGCTCGCCTCGCTCGCCGCGGAGAAGCTCGCCGCGGGCGAGGAGCTGCTCGCGCCCCGGCCGCTCTATCTGCGCCGGCCGGACGCGCAGGTCCCCAAGAACTACAAGGTGGTCACCCCCAAGTGACCTCCGAGACGACAGTCGTCCTGCGCGAGATGCGCTGGTGGGACATCGATCCCGTCTTCGTCCTGGAGAAGGAGCTCTTCCCGGACGACGCCTGGTCGCGCGGCATGTTCTGGTCCGAACTCGCCCACGCCCGCGGGCCGCTGGCCACCCGCCGCTATGTGGTGGCCGTCGACGCGGACCGGCTTGTCGGGTACGCGGGGCTCGCCTCCTCCGGCGAGCAGGCCGACGTACAGACCATCGCCGTGGCCCCCAGCCACTGGGGCACGGGGCTCGGCTCCCGGCTCCTGACCGATCTGCTGGGCGCGGCGACCGCCTTCGAGTGCGCCGAGGTCATGCTCGAGGTGCGGGTCGACAACACCCGGGCCCAGAAGCTGTACGAGCGCTTCGGCTTCGAGCCCATCGGCTTCAGACGCGGGTACTACCAGCCGGGCAATGTGGACGCCCTGGTGATGCGCCTGACCGACCCCTCAACCTCAGTGAACCCCGTGCAAGGAACCGACTCCCATGGCTGACGAACCCCTCGTACTCGGCATCGAGACCTCCTGCGACGAGACCGGTGTCGGCATCGTCCGCGGCACCACCCTGCTCGCCGACGCCGTCGCCTCCAGCGTCGACGAGCACGCCCGCTTCGGCGGCGTCGTGCCCGAGGTCGCGTCGCGCGCGCACCTCGAGGCGATGGTGCCGACCATCGACCGCGCCCTGAAGGAAGCGGGGGTGAGCGCGAAGGACCTGGACGGCATCGCGGTGACCGCGGGGCCCGGTCTCGCGGGCGCGCTGCTCGTGGGTGTCTCGGCGGCCAAGGCGTACGCGTACGCGCTCGGCAAGCCGATGTACGGCGTCAACCACCTGGCCTCGCACATCTGCGTGGACCAGCTGGAGCACGGCACGCTGCCCGAGCCGACGATGGCGCTGCTCGTGTCCGGCGGCCACTCCTCGCTGCTGCTCTCCGCGGACATCACCTCCGACGTACGTCCGCTGGGCGCGACCATCGACGACGCGGCGGGCGAGGCCTTCGACAAGATCGCGCGGGTGCTCAACCTGGGCTTCCCCGGCGGTCCCGTCATCGACCGGTACGCGCGCGAGGGCGACCCGAACGCGATCACCTTCCCGCGCGGTCTCACCGGGCCGCGCGACCCGGCGTACGACTTCTCCTTCTCCGGTCTGAAGACGTCCGTCGCGCGCTGGATCGAGGCCAAGCGGGCCGCGGGCGAGGACGTCCCGGTGCGTGACGTGGCGGCGTCCTTCCAGGAGGCGGTCGTCGACGTGCTGACCCGCAAGGCCGTGCGGGCCTGCAAGGACGAGGGCGTCGACCACCTGATGATCGGCGGCGGCGTGGCCGCCAACTCCCGGCTGCGGGCGCTCGCCCAGGAGCGCTGCGAGGCCGCCGGAATCCGGCTGCGGGTGCCGCGGCCGAAGCTGTGCACGGACAACGGCGCGATGGTGGCCGCCCTCGGCGCGGAGATGGTGGCCAGGAACCGCTCGGCCTCGTCCTGGGACCTTTCGGCGGACTCCTCGCTGCCGGTGACGGAGCCGCATGTACCGGGCCACTCCCATGATCACGGCCACGGCCACTCGCACGGCCACGACCATGTGCACGAGGTCAGCAAGGAGAACCTCTACTCGTGACCGTCGCGCTGATGTGGGAGGCCCGCGCCGCCGAAGGGCGCGGCGAGGAACTGCTCGCCTGGGCGCGGGCGCAGGTCCTGGACGGTGCGCCGGTCCGGCGGGAGAGCTTCCGTGCCCCGCAGGACCGGGTCCTCGTGCTGACCTGGTGGGACGCCGCGTACGACGCCGACCTCCCCGAACTGCCGGAGCCCGCGCCGGAGTTGGTGACGCGGGCGGTGCACAGGTGGCGGTTCGAGTCGGTCGGCGTCGACGGACCTTAGTGGTCCTCGCGGGCCGGGATCAGCAGGAAGAGGACCGCGGCGCCGAGGCCCGCGGTGAACACCGTCGACAGCAGGGCGAGCGTGCCGAGCGTGCTGTCGAAGTACTGGTCGAGATCGCCCTCGGCGACGTACCCGTACAGGCCGCGCACGTCCAGATAGAGCATCACCAGCGTCAGGACGAGCGCGGCGCCGCGGGCCGCGGGGCGCCCCGCGAAGAGCAGCACGGCGATCACCACCGGCGCCACCACGAGGGCCACCGTGTGGTACGAGGACGCGACCGACGCGGTGTACGAGGCGTCGACCACGTCACGCAGGAACGCGCCGGCCCCTTCGTGCACTTGAGAGCCGCTGGCGACGTACACCTCGGGCCGGGTCAGCCGGTAGATCAGCCAGGCGAGCGACACCGCGCCGCCCACCGCGAGGAGCACGCCCGCCGCGGTGAACCTCGGGCGGGCGGCGCCGGGCGGCAGCGGCGGCCGGCCGAAGCCGTCGGGCGCGTACGCGGGAGGCGGGCCGTAGCCGGGCACCGCGTCGTACGGGGCGGGTGCGCCCGGGGCGATGCCGCCTCCGGGGGTGCTGTCGTACCGCCCCGCACGCGCCATCTCGATCAGCACCGCGATGCCGACGAGGAGCCCGAGGACCCGGAAGGCGATGAGGAGTTGGCCGTGGTCGAGCGCGTCGAGCATGTTCCGGTACGGCTCGGAGACCGCGAGGCCCACCAGCTCCCGCGCGGACAGGCCGATCAGCAGCGCGGCGAGCAGCATCAGCGCGCCGCGTGCGACGCGCCGCCGGGCCAGCGCGATCCCGCCGAAGACGAGCGCGGTCACGATCAGCGCCCAGTCCGTGGGGGTCTGCGCCCAGGGGACGGCCGGCAGCCTGGGGTCGTACACCGTCTTGAAGAAGTCACCGGCGTCCACATGACGCTGCTCCAGCTCGTACCCGATGAAGGCGGCGGCCCCCGTCGCGTACAGGGCGACGAGCGCGCCCATCCGCACATACGCGGCTGACGCCTCCGGAGCCGCGCGGCGCGAACTCCCTTGCCGTATGCCTTGGTTCAGCAGTGCCATCCGATCCCCCGTACTCGCCGGCCGTGTTCAGGTGCGTCCCACCTGCCCCAGAAGCCCGTCGATAACCGCTTCCAGTTGCCTGGACACGTCGTAGTCCGCGGTCAGTTCCAGCCAGCGGTCGGCGAGTGCGGTCATATGGGGGAGTTCGGCGGCATCCGCCTCCGTGAGCAGGCCGGGGAAGTGGCGCTTGCGGTCCGGTTCCTCGGCGCGGCGGGCCATCGCCTGCCGGAAGACCAGATCGCCGTACACGCAGTGCCAGATCGTGCGGTACGCGGCGACGGCCTGGCCCGGCGTGAGGCCGAGCGTCATGGCCGAGCCGATGATCTCCTCGACCATCCACAGGGCGCCCTTGTCGGTGAGGTCGCCGAGGCTCAGCACCTCGACCACCCAGGGCAGTCGGGCCAGCGTCCCGTGCATATGGACGGAGACCGCGAGCATCCGGTCGCGCGGGTCGTCGGGGAGTTCGGGGCGCGGGACGGTGTCGGCCGTGCCGGACAGGGTGAGCATCAGGAGCTCGTCCTTGTCGCGTACGTGGTGGTAGAGCGCCATCGGGGTCGTGCCGACCTCCTTGGCGACCCGGCGCATGCTCAGGGCGGCGACGCCCTCCTCCTGGAGGATGCGGCGCGCGACGTCGACGATCGTGCCGAGGTCGATGCGGCTGGGGCGGCCGCGCTTCTTCTTCTCCCCGGCGGGTTTCGCCGCGCCTTCTTTGTCTTCTGCTTTGGCTGCCACGTGGCTCATTGTCGCGCCCCGGCGGGGGCGGGCGACGTGCGGCGGCACGCTTTTCCCGTTGATTTTCTATACGCGTATAGTAATGTGCCTGGGCATGGTGACAACTGCTGACCCGATGCCCTCGCAACGGAGCCGTTGGCTGCTGCCGGTCCTGCTCACCGTGCAGTTCCTCGTCTCCCTCGACATGTCCGTCGTCAACATCGCGCTGCCCGACATCGGCGACGACCTCGGATTCGGCGCCGATTCACTGATCTGGGTGGTCAACGCCTACGCGCTCGCCTTCGGCGGCCTGCTCATGCTGGGCGGGCGGCTCGCCGATCTGGTGGGGCGGCGGCGCACCCTCATCGCCGGTTTCGCCGTCTTCGGCGTGGCGAGCCTCGCGGGCGGCCTCGCCGGTGCTCCGGGGCAACTCGTCGCCGCGCGGGCCGTGCAGGGCGCCGGAGCCGCCGCGCTCGCCCCCGTCGCCCTCGCCCTGATCACCGTCAACTACGAGGCGGGGGCCGCGCGTTCGCGGGCGCTCGGGCTCTGGGGCATAGCGGGGGCGCTCGGCGGCGCGGTCGGCATCATGGCGGGCGGGCTGCTCACCGACTGGGTGGGCTGGCGCTCCGTGATGCTGATCAATGTGCCCGTGGTGATCGTCGCGCTCCTCGCCGCGCGCTCCGGGGTGCCCGTCGACCGGCGTACGGGACCGGCGCCCCGCCTGGACGTGACGGGCGCCCTGCTCGTCACGGCCGGGATGTCGGTGCTGGTGCTCGGCCTGGTGCGCACGGAGACCTACGGCTGGGGCTCGGGCACCACCCTGGGCACGCTCGGCGCGGCGGCCGTGCTGCTCGCGGCGTTCGTCGCCGTCGAGGCCCGCAAGCGCGAGCCGCTGCTCAGGCTCGGGCTGCTGTCCACCGCCCACCGGCCCGTGCTCTCCGCGAACGTCTTCGTGCTCCTGATGTCATCGGGCCAGTTCGCCGCCTTCTACTTCACCTCGCTCTATCTCCAGGAGGTCCTCGGGTACGGGCCGACTGCGGCCGGTGCCTCCTTCCTGCCGTTCTGCGCGGGCGTCGTCGCCGGGTCGACGCTCGCCACCAAGACCGTGGCGAAGGTGGGGGAGCGGGCGCTGCTCGTGACCGGCGGGCTGCTCGGCGCCGCCGGGTTCGGCTGGTTCGCGCTCGCCGTCGACGCGGACGGCACCTTCCTCTCGTCGATCCTCGGCCCGTCCCTGGTGGCGAGCGTCGGCATCGGCATGTGCTTCATGCCGGTGGGCACGGCGGCGACCTCGGGGGTGGCCGCCGAGGAGGTCGGCATGGCCTCCGGCCTGCTCAACAGCTCCCGCCAGCTCGGCGGCTCGCTGGGCCTCGCGGTCCTGGTCACCGTCGCGGCGAGCGCCACGGGGTCCGGGCGGGGGCCCGCGGACCTCGCGGACGGGCATGCGGCGGCCTTCGCGGTGTCGGCGGGGCTGCTGGTGGCGGCCGCGCTTGCGACGGCGGTGCTGCACGGGCGCCGAGGGGCGCCGGCGTCACCGATGTCACCGCCGCGACCTGCACCGACGTACGCCGCGGAAGAAAGTTCAAAGAATCTCGGCGACGATGTCGAAACGGGCGTCTCCCGTTCGACGCAGGGGTGAGAGGCGAGGAGAAGCCCCCGCCGCCACCGATGGGAGACCACCATGCCGCGCTACCTGACGATGATCCGCATCGACGAGAACAACGTCCCCGAGGGCGGTCCGAGCCCCGAGCTCCAGGAGCGGATGGGCGCGCTGCTCGAGGAGATCACCAAGGCCGGGGTCATGCTCGACACCGCGGGCCTGAAGCCGAGCTCCGAGGGCACCCGCGTCACCTGGGACAAGGGCGAGATCTCCACCACCGACGGGCCGTTCACCGAGACCAAGGAGGTCATCGGCGGCTACTCGATCTGCCAGGCCAAGGACATGGCCGAGGCCGTCGAGTGGACCAAGCGGTTCCTGAAGACCCACGAGGACTACTGGACGATCTCCGCCGAGGTCCGGGAGATCGAGGGCTGAGCCTTTGCGGCGCGGGTGCCGGGGTGTTCTGATGGTTGGCCGTGAGCCATCCGCCGGAGCACCCCCGCAGCACCGTCGAAACCGTCTTCCGCATGGAGTCGCCGCGCATCATCGCCGGTGTCGCGCGGATCGTGCGGGACGTCGGCATCGCCGAGGAGCTGGCGCAGGACGCGTTGGTCGCGGCGCTCGAACAGTGGCCGGACGCGGGGGTCCCCGACAATCCGGGTGCCTGGCTCATGGCCACCGCCAAGCATCGGGCGATCGACCTGGTGCGCCGCCGGGAGCGGTACGCGCGCAAGCTGGCGGAGGTGGGGCGCGACCAGGAGTCCGCGCCGCCGTACCTGGACGAGCCGGCCGACCCCGACGACATCGACGACGACCTGCTCCGCCTCGTCTTCACCGCCTGCCACCCGGTGCTCTCCGCCGAGGCCCGCGTGGCGCTGACCCTGCGGCTGCTCGGCGGTCTGACGACACCGGAGATCGCCCGCGCGGTGCTGGCCCCGGAGCCGACGGTCGCCCAGCGGATCGTGCGGGCCAAGCGGACGCTGGCGGCGAAGGGCGTCGCCTTCGAGGTCCCGTACGGCCCTGACCGCGAGGCCCGCCTCGGGTCCGTCCTGGAGGTCATCTACCTCATCTTCAACGAGGGGTACGCGGCGACCGCGGGGGACGATCTGCTGCGGCCGGGGCTCTGCGAGGACGCGCTGCGTCTTGCGCGGGTCCTCGCCGGGCTGATGCCGAAGGAGTCCGAAGTGCACGGCCTGGCGGCGCTGTTGGAGCTCCAGGCCTCGCGCTCGGCGGCGCGGACGGGGCCGGGCGGTGAGCCGGTGCTGCTCAAGGACCAGAGCAGGGCGCGCTGGAACCAGATGCTGATCCGGCGCGGCTTCGCCGCGCTGGCGCGTGCGCAGGCGGCGTCGCCGGGCTCCCTCGGCCCGTACGCCCTGCAGGCCGCGATCGCCGCGTGCCACGCGCACGCGTATACGTACGAGGAGACCGACTGGGCGCAGATCGCCGCCCTCTACGGCCTGCTGGCGGCCCGTACCCCGTCCCCGGTGGTCGAGTTGAACCGCGCGGTCGCGGTGTCGATGGCCTCCGGCCCGGCGGAGGCACTGCCCCTGGTGGACGCACTGGCGGCCGAACCTTCCCTGCGGGGTTACCACTTGCTGCCGAGCGTGCGCGGCGACTTGCTGGCCCGCCTCGGCCGGAGCGCGGAGGCGCGTGCGGAGTTCGAACGGGCGGCGGGTCTGGCGTCGAACGCGCGGGAGCGGGAGCTGTTGTTGGGGCGGGCGGAGGGGTGCGGGTAGTGCTGGGGCGGATTCCTTCCCCAACCCCACCCCTTCCCGAAGCTTTCCGGCTGCCGCCGGCCGTGAGGTGGCCGTCATCACCGGCTTCGCCGAGTTCGTCCTCAAACGCCGGACGGGCTGAGATGCGCCGTCACCGGGTGGCCGATCAGCATGGTCGGTGCGCCGTCTGCCCGCGTGAGGAACACCGTCGCCGCGTTCGGGCCCTGCGGCTTCACCTTCCTGCGGAGTTCCTCCGGCTCCACCGCCGAACCCCGCTTCTTCACCGTCAGGACGCCCACCTCCCGCTCCCTCAGCAGCGCCTTCAGCTTCTTCACGCCGAAGGGCAGTTGGTCGGTGATCTCGTACGCCACCGCGTACGGCGTCTCATGCAGGGCGTCGGACGTGACGTACGCGATCGTCTCGTCGATCAGTCCGCCCTCGACCCGCGCGGCCACCTCCGCCACCAGATGCGCCCGGATGACCGCACCGTCCGGCTCGTAGAGGTAGCGGCCGACCGGCCGGACCTCGGGGTCCGGCAGCATCTCGGCGAGCGAGGAGCTCAGCGAGGCACCCGACGGCAGCAGCGTCGCGTGGTGCCAGGCGGGGGAGTCCGTGCCGAACCACAGCACCGCCTCCTTCACGTCCCCGCCGTCCGAGATCCACTCCGCGGCGGCATCGGCCGGCACCGCCTCGTGCGGAATCCCCGGCGCGATCTTCAGCGCCGCCCGCGGCGCCTCGCGGGCGGCCTCGACGGCCCAGGACAGCGGCGGCGAATACGCCTCGGGGTCGAAGATCCGGCCCCGCCCCCCGCGCCGCGCCGGGTCCACGAACACGGCGTCGTACGCGGACGTGTCGACCTCGGTGACATCCGCCTCGCGTACCTCGATCAACTCCGCGAGCCCCAACGCCTCCGCGTTCGCCCGCGCCACCGCGCACGTCAGCGGATCACGGTCCACGGCCAGCACCGCGATCCCCGCCCGCGCGAGCGCGATCGCGTCGCCCCCGATGCCACAGCAGAGATCGGCGAGGCTCCGTACGCCCAGGGACTTGAAGCGCTCGGCGCGATGCACCGCCACACTCGTCCGCGTCGACTGCTCGACGCCGTTCGGCGTGAAGAACATCCGCCCCGCGTCCTCGGCCCCGAACTTCGCCACCGCCCGCCGCCGCAGCCGCGCCTGCGCGAGCGCCGCCGAGACCAGCTCCGCCGGATGCTCGCGGCGCAGCCGGGTGGCCACGGCCAGCTCCCGCGCGGGGTCGGCCTCCCGCACCTCGTCGAGATCGAGCAGCGACCGGCCTTCGGGGGTGAGCAGCGCGGCGAAGGAGGTCAGGGCGGAGTCGAGGTCGTTCACCCGGCCCATTGTGGGCCAGTCGGTGGATGGTGCGCGCCCGGCGGCGGTGTCGGCCCCGGATCACTGCCTTGAGCTGCAAAGATCCGGCGCCATGCAACTAGTACGACAAAACGATAAATACGGGAGATGGCGGAGAAACCGGGTGCGCGCCACCGCGGCCGTCCTCACCGTCTCCGCCGTCGCCTCCGGCTGCGCCATCGGGGGCGAGTCGGACGGCGTACGGCCGGCCCCCGGTCAGCAGCGGCTCCAGGACCCGCCCGCCCGCGCCCTCGACTCGTACGCCCAGAAGCTGCACGTGGCCCAGCTCGCCCGCGCCGCCGCCGCGAAACGCTGGGGCCTGGCGAAGACCCCGCTCGCCGCACCCGCCGCGCCCGCGAAGAAGCCGCGGATCACCACCCGCAAGGGCTTCGAGGTGAAGGGGCAGTCGAAGCTGCCGCCCGTCTTCACCACCATCCCGACCAAGCGGAAGGTCGTCTTCCTCACCATCGACGACGGCGCCGAGAAGGACCCGGCGTTCCTGAGGATGATGAGCGACCTGAAGATCCCGTACACCGCGTTCCTCAGCGACTACCTGGTCAACGAGGACTACGGCTACTTCAAGAAGATGCAGAGCCGTGGCGTCGTCCTGAACAACCACACCCTCAACCACCGCTATATGCCGGGGCTTTCGTACGAGGGTCAGCGCCGCGAGATCTGCGGCATGCAGGACACCATCCAGAAGCGGTACGGCAAACGGCCCGAGCTCTTCCGGCCGCCGTACGGCAACTACAACGAGGCCACCCTGCGCGCCGCCAAGTCCTGCGGCATCAAGGCCGTGCCGCTCTGGGCGTCCGAGGGCTTCGCCGACCGCATGGAGTGGCGCGAGTGGGACCGGGACCTGCACCCCGGCGACATCATCCTCACGCACTTCCGGGGCCGCGAGGACTGGAAGGGCACCATGCCGGACATGATCCGCAAGGTCATGAAGACGGTCACCGACAAGGGGTACGCGGTGGCCAGGCTGGAGGACTACCTGTGAGCGGGCGGGCGCGGCGATTCCTGGCCGGGGCCCTCACGGCAGGCGTCCTCGCGCCCGCACTCCTCACCGGCTGCGCCCAGTCGGTGGACCCGATCGAGAGGCTGGGGAGAAAGGCGGCGGAGAAGGTCCCGAAGCCGAAGCCGACGGAGTCGCCGGCCTGTGGGCAGGCGTTCGGCAGGGCGAGTGGGGTCTCCCCTGGTCGAGCGGAGTCGAGAGCTTGGGGAAGGGTGGGCACAGCCCCACCTGCCGGGCCACAGCTGAAACAGGGCCAAGGGCCACGGGAGACGGAACCCCGGACCACGGAGAAACGTTGCCCCGAGAGACGCAAGGCACCCCCCGCCGGTTAAGACCCGCGTCAGCGAATTGGCACTCCGCTTGACCGAGTGCTAATCCCCGTCCTAGTCTCGCTTCTGGCACTCACCACTGGAGAGTGCCAACAGCGACGGGCAGGTCCGGCACCCGCGACGACGGATCCACCTGGTCGCCACCCCAGACTGTTAACCCCGTAGATCTCCGAAGGGGGAGACCGGATCGTGACGACCGCCAGCTCCAAGGTTGCCATCAAGCCGCTCGAGGACCGCATTGTGGTCCAGCCGCTCGACGCCGAGCAGACCACGGCCTCTGGCCTGGTCATTCCGGACACCGCGAAGGAGAAGCCCCAGGAGGGTGCTGTCCTCGCCGTGGGCCCGGGCCGCTTCGAGAACGGCGAGCGCCTGCCGCTCGACGTCAAGGTCGGCGACGTCGTGCTGTACAGCAAGTACGGCGGCACCGAGGTGAAGTACAACGGCGACGAGTACCTCGTCCTCTCGGCTCGCGACGTGCTCGCGATCGTCGAGAAGTAATTCACCCGAAGCAGAAGCATGCTTTGAGCTGCGCCCCTGGTCACCCCGCTGATTGCCGGGCGGCGAGGGGCGCAGTTCGTATCACCCCGAGTTTTCGAGAGGGCTGAACCGCTCCCATGGCGAAGATCCTGAAGTTCGACGAGGACGCCCGTCGCGCCCTCGAGCGCGGCGTCAACAAGCTTGCCGACACGGTCAAGGTGACGATCGGCCCCCGTGGCCGCAACGTCGTCATCGACAAGAAGTTCGGCGCCCCGACCATCACCAACGACGGTGTCACCATCGCCCGTGAGGTCGAGGTCGAGGACCCGTACGAGAACCTCGGCGCCCAGCTGGTGAAGGAGGTGGCGACCAAGACCAACGACATCGCGGGTGACGGCACCACCACCGCCACCGTGCTCGCCCAGGCCCTGGTCAAGGAAGGCCTGCGCAACGTCGCCGCCGGCGCCTCCCCGGCCGCCCTGAAGAAGGGCATCGACGCCGCCGTCAAGGCCGTGTCCGACGAGCTCCTCGCCACCGCCCGCCCGATCGACGACAAGGCCGACATCGCGGCCGTCGCCGGTCTGTCCGCCCAGGACCCGCAGGTCGGCGAGCTCATCGCCGAGGCCATGGACAAGGTCGGCAAGGACGGTGTCATCACCGTCGAGGAGTCCAACACCTTCGGTCTGGAGCTGGACTTCACCGAGGGCATGGCCTTCGACAAGGGCTACCTGTCGCCGTACATGGTCTCCGACCAGGAGCGTATGGAGGCCGTCCTCGACGACCCGTACATCCTGATCCACCAGGGCAAGATCTCCTCCATCCAGGACCTCCTGCCGCTGCTCGAGAAGGTCATCCAGGCCAACGCCTCGAAGCCGCTCCTGATCATCGCCGAGGACGTCGAGGGCGAGGCCCTCTCGACCCTGGTCGTGAACAAGATCCGCGGCACCTTCAACGCCGTCGCGGTGAAGGCCCCCGGCTTCGGCGACCGCCGCAAGGCCATGCTCGGTGACCTCGCCACCCTCACCGGCGGCACCGTCATCGCCGAAGAGGTCGGCCTCAAGCTCGACCAGGTCGGCCTGGACGTGCTCGGCACCGCCCGCCGCGTGACCATCACCAAGGACGACACCACCGTCGTCGACGGCGGCGGCAACGCTGCCGAGGTCGAGGGCCGCGTCGCCCAGATCAAGGCCGAGATCGAGGCCACGGACTCCGACTGGGACCGCGAGAAGCTCCAGGAGCGCCTCGCGAAGCTGGCCGGCGGCGTGTGCGTCATCAAGGTCGGCGCCGCCACCGAGGTGGAGCTGAAGGAGAAGAAGCACCGTCTGGAGGACGCCATCTCCGCGACCCGCGCCGCGGTCGAGGAGGGCATCGTCTCCGGTGGTGGCTCCGCGCTCGTCCACGCCGTCAAGGTCCTCGAGGGCAACCTCGACAAGACCGGCGACGAGGCCACGGGTGTCGCGGTCGTCCGCCGCGCCGCCGTCGAGCCGCTGCGCTGGATCGCCGAGAACGCCGGTCTCGAGGGCTACGTCATCACCTCGAAGGTCGCCGAGCTCGACAAGGGCTTCGGCTTCAACGCCGCGACCGGCGAGTACGGCGACCTGGTCAAGGCCGGCGTCATCGACCCCGTCAAGGTGACGCGCTCCGCGCTGGAGAACGCCGCGTCCATCGCGTCGCTGCTCCTCACGACCGAGACCCTGGTCGTCGAGAAGCCGGCCGAGGAAGAGGCTGAGGCCGGTCACGGGCACGGGCACGGTCACTCGCACTGACCCCGCTCCTGCGCTGACGCGTAGCTGAAACGGAGGCCCGGCACCCCGCTATGGGTGCCGGGCCTCCGTGCGTCTCTTCGGGTGCGGGCCCGTCGTGGGTTGTCGCGCAGTTGCCCCGCAGTGCTTCGGAGCGCCCCTGTCTACTGCGGGCCGTACTTCCGTCCCGTACGCGAAGTGACTCCACCCAGCAGCGCCCTCGGCGTCACCTTCACCACGCCCATCAGGGTCTTGTAGCGGGGGTCCGGGATGGACAGCGTCTTGCCGCGGGCCAAGTCGGCCAGTGCCGCCGCCACCAGCTTGTCGGCGTCCAGCCACATCCACTTGGGGATGTTGGACGTGCCCATCCCGGCCCGCTCGTGGAACTCCGTACGGACGAAGCCGGGGCACAGGGCCATCAGCCGTACGCCGGAACCGGCCAGGTCCTTCGCCGCGCCCTGGGTGAACTGGACGACCCACGCCTTCGACGCGCCGTAGGTGCCGCGCGGCACGAACGCCGCCACCGAAGCGACGTTGACGACACCGCCGCGGCCCCGCTCCCGCATCGACTCCACGGCCGCCGACGTCAGCCGGAGCACCGCCTCGCAGTGCACCTTGAGCATCGTCAGCTCGTCGGCCATCGGTACTTCCAGGTACGCGCCCTTGTTGCCGAACCCGGCGTTGTTGACCAGGAGGTCGACCGGGTTCCTGCGGTCCCGGAGCCGCTTCTCGACGGCGGCGATCCCGTCGTCCGTGGCGAGGTCCGCGGTCAGGACCTCCGCCTCGATGCCGTGCCGGTCGTGCAGTTCGGTCGCCTGTCGCCGCAGCCGGTCGGTGTCGCGTGCCACGAGGACCAGGTTGTGGCCGTCACCGGCGAGCCGCCGGGCGAAGGCCGCGCCGATACCGGCGGTCGATCCCGTAATCAGAGCCGTAGTCATGCGCCAAGGCTAATGAGGTCGGGAGGCCGCCGTGTCGCCCGGACGGCCGCACCGCCCGCCATCGTCAAGAGCCGTACTTCTCCGCGTACTTACGGGCGGATTCAGCCGATTCGGGGTGCAGCGCGGCCCCGGCGGCCAGCAGCCTCGGCAGCAGGTTCTTCTCCGTCGTGACCGCCCTGAAGTGGAAGGCGACGGTGACCTCGTGGTCGGGACGGTGCACGACCTCGATCGCGTCGCCGGCCCGGATCTCACCCGGCTCGATGACCCGCAAGTACGCGCCGGGCACGCCCTGTTGGGTGAAGCGCTTCACCCACGCCTGCTCGCCGACATGCCCCTGGAACGTACGACAGGGAATGCGGCTGGAGGTGACCTCGAGGAGCAGCTCGGGGCCGACCCGCCAGCGCTCGCCGATCTTCGCGCCGCTCACGTCGAGCCCGGACGTCGTGAGGTTCTCGCCGAATCCGCCGTTGGCCAGCGGGCGCCCGATGACGCGCTCCCACTCGTCGAGGTCCTCGCGGGCGAAGGCGTACACCGCCTGGTCGTTCCCGCCGTGGTGCCGCAGGTCACAGACCTCGTCCCCGGCGAGACCGCTGCCGCCGACGCCCTTCTCGCCGGGCGCGCTCACCCGGACGGCCCCCGCCCCTTCAACGGGTCGCTTGTCGATGCCGGTGCCGCCCGAGGGGGCGTCGGTGTAGTCGACGGCCTTGAGCCGCCCAAGGTTCACGGAGAGGAGCTTCATGGAGGCAAGGCTAGGCGGGCGAGCTCAAAGCGTCGACGCAATATTGGGCGCCCGGCCCAAGAGTCGCTTATGCTCGATGCATGATCGAGGCCCGTCATCTCCGCGTCCTGCGTGCGGTCGCCGCCACCGGTTCCTTCTCGGCCGCGGCGCGCGAACTCGGCTGCACCCAGCCCGCCGTCAGCCAGCAGATGAAGGCCCTCGAAGCGTCCGCCGGCACACCGCTGCTGATCCGCACGGGCCGCGAGATGCGCCTGACCCAGGCCGGCGAGGCCCTGGTCCGGCACGCCTCCGGAATCCTGGCCGGGCTCACCGCCGCCGAGGAGGAGGTCGCCGCCATCGCGGGCCTGCGGGCGGGCCGCGTCCGCCTCGTCTCCTTCCCCAGCGGCAGCTCGACCCTGGTGCCGAGCGCGCTCGCCGCCCTGCGCGCCGCGCATCCCGGCACCCGCGTCTCGCTGGTCGACGCGGAGCCGCCGCGTTCGGTGGAGATGCTGCGCGAGGGCGACTGCGACGTGGCGCTCGCCTTCCGGTACGAAGGTGCTTCCGCCGCCGAGGAGTGGGACGACCTGGTCGTACGCCCGCTGCTCGCCGACCGGCTCGTCGGCCTCGTCCCCGAGGGGCACCGCCTCGCGAAGGCCGACGCGGTCGCCATCGGGGAACTCGCCGACGAGCCGTGGATCGCGGGCTGCCCGCGCTGCCGCAGGCAGTTGGTCGAGGTCTGCCAGGGGGCGGGTTTCGTGCCCCGGATCGATTTCGCGACCGACGACTATCCGGCGGTGATCGGCCTGGTCGGCGCGGGCCTCGGGGTGGCGGTGCTTCCCGAGCTCGCCATCGAGTCGGTACGCCCCAAGGGTGCACGCACGGTGACGGTGGAGCCCGCGGTGCAGCGCGAGATCGTCGCGCTCACCCTGCCCGACCTGGCCCAGGTGCCGGCCGTGGCCGCCACCCTCGACCACCTCGCGCGGGCCGCGGAGCGCTGAGCAGCCGCCCGGAGCGCTGAGCGCTCGCCCGGAGCCGGGCGTTTGCGAAGAAACGTTCCTTCAGGAGTGCGAGACCGCGCTTCCGCCGACCGCTGACGCCGTCGCCGACGCCGTGACCAGTCGGTTGCGGGCGCGCCCCATCAGCTCCTCGCGCTCGTCCTCGGTAAGGCCGCCCCACACGCCGTACGGCTCGCGTACCGCGAGGGCGTGCGCCGCGCACTCCGCGCGCACCGGGCACCTCATGCAGACCTCCTTGGCGGAGTTCTCGCGCGCGCTGCGTGCCGCGCCCCGCTCGCCCTCGGGGTGGAAGAAGAGCGAGCTGTCGACCCCGCGGCAGGCCGCGAGGAGCTGCCAGTCCCACAGATCTGCGTTCGGTCCGGGAAGGCGGGAGAAATCTGCCATTGCTTGTCTCCTGGTAGCCGTTCTGGCGCGGATACGTGCCGATGACCGTACATCTACTGTCTAAGGAGATGAAAATATGACTCATTGCGAATCTAGCCACAGACACCAGCAAAAGGGAAGGAAAGCCGCTAAATGGGGCATGGCTTGTGATGAAAGGTTGAGGGTCTTAAGCGCCGTCTGCTCTGTGTCCGCGCCCTCACGTAGAGTGCCGAAGGTGGCCGACCGCCCCGTAACTCTTTCGGGTGACCGTCGTTGAGAGTGCGAGGCGGTTGAAAGAACAAGCGCTCGGGCAGATGTCCGAGAGCGTCAACCGCACAGGTGACGAATATGTACCAGCCTGGAGGCTCAAGGTGACGCGCAGCAGCTGTGAGAGCCGCGGAGGACAGTCATGACATCCGTCCTCGTCTGCGACGACTCCCCGCTCGCCCGAGAGGCGCTCCGCCGCGCGGTCGCGACCGTGCCCGGCGTCGAGCGCGTGACGACAGCGGCCAACGGCGAGGAAGTCCTCCGCCGCTGGGGCGCCGACCGCTCGGACCTGATTCTGATGGACGTACGCATGCCCGGCCTGGGCGGCGTCGAGACCGTGCGGCGGCTGCTGTCCGCCGACCCCGGTGCCCGCATCATCATGCTCACCGTCGCCGAGGACCTGGACGGTGTCGCGCTCGCGGTCGCCGCCGGCGCCCGCGGCTATCTGCACAAGGACGCCTCGCGCGCCGAACTGCGCGCGACGGTGACGCAGGCGCTCGCCGACCCGACCTGGCGGCTGGCCCCGCGCAGACTGCGCTCGGCGGAGATGGGCGCGGCGCCCACGCTCACCGCGCGGGAGATCCAGGTGCTCGAGGGCATGAGCCACGGCCGGTCGAACGCCGAGATCGGACGTGAGCTTTTTCTCTCCGAGGACACGGTCAAGACGCACGCCCGGCGGTTGTTCAAGAAGCTCGGCGCCTCGGACCGCGCGCACGCCGTGGCGCTCGGTTTCCGCTGGGGCCTGGTTCGTTAAGTGTGCCGCCGCGGGGGCGCGACGATCCCCGCCCGCCGTCCGGTGGGCGGGGTGAGGGATGCCCTTCGCGCCTCCGTGCGGGAGCGGTTGCAGCCGCTTCGCCGCCGATGCCGCATCCTTGATGTGTGGAGTTCCTCGGGGACAAGTCGGTCGAGCGGGAGGGGAGGGCGCAGGAGATGAGTTCCGGCGCACCTGCTCATAACGCTTCGGTGCACAACTACGGACGCGGTGCCACGGATCAGTCGGCGCCAAGGCACCATGGTCCGATGCGCGATGACAAGACGACGGTGATCGGTGCCCTCGTCCTTCGCGCCGTCGAAGGCGATGAGCAGGCCACGCACGATCTCCTGGCTCATGTGCACCCGCTGGCGCTGCGTTACTGCCGTACGCGTCTTTCCCGACTGCCCGGTGACGCACGGCACTTCGTCGAGGACCTCGCGCAGGAAGTGTGCGTCGCCGTCCTCCTCGCCCTGCCGCGCTACAAGGACACGGGGCGCCCCTTCGAAGCCTTCGTCTTCGCCATCGCGGCGCACAAGGTCGCCGATCTGCAGCGCGCCGCGATGCGCCATCCCGGCTCCACGGCCGTGCCGTCGGACGAGATGCCGGAGCGCCCCGACGACTCCCTCGGCCCCGAGGAGCGCGCGCTGCTCAGCAGTGACGCCGAGTGGGCCAAGAAGCTCATGGCCAACCTTCCGGAGAACCAGCGGGAGCTGCTGCTCCTGAGGATCGCCGTCGGCCTCACCGCCGAGGAGACCGGGCAGATGCTGGGGATGTCCCCGGGGGCCGTGCGGGTGGCGCAGCACCGCGCGCTGAGTCGTCTGCGGGCACTGGCCGAGCAGTAACGATCAGTGGGTGGTCGACGGCTGTCTTTCGACGCCCTGTCTCACGTGCGAACGTACAAAGATGGCCGATGATCTTGATCGTGGAATGAGACACCCTCCGTTCCCGTTAGCATGGACATCCGCACCGATCAAGGCCATTTGGGGAAGGTGTCATGACTGCAAACGGCGGTTCTTCGACTGGGGTGCCCGAAAAATTCGCGACGCTCGGGCTGACCTACGACGACGTGCTGCTGCTGCCCGGCGCGTCCGACATGGCGCCGGACCAGATCGACACCTCCTCGTTCATCTCGAAGAACGTGCGCGTGAACGTTCCGCTGCTCTCCGCCGCGATGGACAAGGTCACCGAGTCCCGCATGGCCATCGCCATGGCGCGACAGGGCGGCGTGGGCGTCCTGCACCGCAATCTCTCCATCGCGGACCAGGCCAACCAGGTCGACCTCGTGAAGCGCTCCGAGTCCGGCATGGTCACCGACCCGATCACGGTGCACCCGGACGCGACGCTCGGCGAGGCCGACGCGATCTGCGCCAAGTTCCGCATCAGCGGCGTCCCGGTCACCGACGCGGCGGGCAAGCTGCTCGGCATCGTCACCAACCGCGACATGGCCTTCGAGTCGGACCGTACGCGCCAGGTGCGCGAGGTCATGACGCCGATGCCGCTCGTCACCGGCAAGGTCGGCATCTCCGGCGTGGACGCCATGGAGCTGCTGCGCCGCCACAAGATCGAGAAGCTGCCGCTGGTCGACGACGCGGGCGTCCTCAAGGGCCTCATCACGGTCAAGGACTTCGTCAAGGCCGAGAAGTACCCGAACGCCGCCAAGGACAAGGAAGGCCGCCTCCTGGTAGGCGCCGCCGTCGGCGTCGCCGGTGACGCCTTCGAGCGCGCCCAGGCGCTGGTCGAGGCGGGCGTCGACTTCATCGTCGTCGACACCGCGCACGGCCACTCCCGCCTGGTCGGCGACATGGTCGCCAAGATCAAGTCCAATGCCTCGGGCGTGGACGTCATCGGCGGCAACATCGCCACGCGCGACGGCGCCAAGGCGCTGGTCGACGCCGGTGTCGACGGCATCAAGGTCGGTGTCGGACCCGGCTCCATCTGCACGACGCGCGTCGTCGCCGGCATTGGCGTACCGCAGGTAACCGCCATCTACGAAGCCTCGCTCGCCGCCAAGGAGGCCGGTGTCCCGGTCATCGGCGACGGCGGCCTGCAGTACTCCGGCGACATCGCCAAGGCGCTCGTCGCCGGCGCCGACACGGTCATGCTGGGCTCGCTGCTCGCCGGCTGCGAGGAGTCGCCGGGCGAGCTGATGTTCATCAACGGCAAGCAGTTCAAGTCGTACCGCGGCATGGGCTCGCTCGGCGCCATGCAGACCCGCGGCGACCAGCGCTCCTTCTCCAAGGACCGGTACTTCCAGGAGGGCGTCGCCTCCGACGAGAAGCTCGTCCCCGAGGGCATCGAGGGCCAGGTTCCCTACCGCGGTCCGCTCGCCGCCGTCGTGCACCAACTGGTCGGCGGTCTGCGCCAGTCGATGTTCTACGTAGGCGGTCGTACGGTTCCCGAGCTCCAGGAGAACGGTCGTTTCGTACGGATCACCTCGGCGGGCCTCAAGGAGAGCCACCCGCACGACATCCAGATGACGGTCGAAGCACCGAACTACAGCCGCAGCAAGTAGCCGCTGACAGTCGAAAGACACCGCAAGGGGCGGGCCCGGGGTTCCCGGGGCCGCCCCTCGCGTGTGTGTCGGGGATACTGGGAGGCGCTGAAACGCAGAGGGAAAGGCCACACACGTGACTGAGATCGAGATCGGGCGCGGCAAGCGCGGCCGCCGGGCGTACGCCTTCGACGACATCGCCGTCGTCCCGAGCCGCCGTACGCGCGACCCGAAGGAGGTCTCGATCGCCTGGCAGATCGACGCCTACCGCTTCGAGCTGCCGTTCCTGGCGGCTCCCATGGACTCCGTCGTCTCGCCGGCCACCGCCATCCGCATCGGCGAGCTCGGCGGCCTCGGCGTGCTGAACCTCGAGGGCCTGTGGACGCGGTACGAGGACCCGCAGCCGCTGCTCGACGAGATCGCCGAGCTGGACACGGACAACGCGACCCGTCGCCTCCAGGAGATCTACTCCGCGCCGATCCAGGCCGACCTGATCGGGCAGCGCATCAAGGAGGTGCGCGACTCCGGTGTCGTCACCGCCGCCGCGCTCTCCCCGCAGCGCACCGCCGAGTTCTCCAAGGCCGTCGTGGACGCGGGCGTGGACATCTTCGTGATCCGCGGTACGACCGTCTCCGCCGAGCACGTCTCCGGTGCCGCCGAGCCGCTGAACCTGAAGCAGTTCATCTACGAGCTCGACGTGCCGGTGATCGTGGGCGGCTGCGCCACCTACACCGCCGCGCTGCACCTGATGCGGACCGGCGCTGCCGGTGTCCTCGTCGGCTTCGGCGGCGGCGCCGCGCACACCACGCGCAACGTCCTGGGCATCCAGGTGCCGATGGCGACGGCTGTCGCGGATGTCGCGGCCGCCCGCCGTGACTACATGGACGAGTCCGGCGGCCGGTACGTGCACGTCATCGCCGACGGCGGCGTGGGCTGGTCCGGCGACCTGCCCAAGGCCATCGCCTGCGGCGCCGACTCGGTGATGATGGGCTCCCCGCTGGCCCGCGCCACGGACGCGCCCGGCAAGGGCCACCACTGGGGCATGGAGGCCGTCCACGAGGACGTGCCGCGCGGCAAGCGCGTCGACCTCGGCGTGGTCGGCACGACGGAGGAGATCCTCACCGGTCCCTCGCACATCCCGGACGGCTCGATGAACTTCTTCGGCGCCCTGCGCCGCGCGATGGCCACGACGGGCTACAGCGAGCTCAAGGAGTTCCAGCGGGTCGAGGTCACGGTGGCGGATTCGCAGCACAAGCGGTGATGGTCTGACTGGGCGCAGGTCTGCCGAGGGCCCTGGCGCGCGACAGATGACACATGACGGATGTTGAAATCTGTTATCTGCCATCTGCGCGCCGGGGTCCTTCGCGTGTCTCAGAGGCGGTGCGCCGCCCCCGCCGGTGTCGCGCCCCTCGTGTCCAGGAGCAGCTGCGCCTTCACGGCCAGCCCCTGTAGGTCGTACGTCCGGTGGTGCTGGAGCAGGATCGTGAGGTCGGCGTCCGCCGCGGCCTCGTAGAGGGAGTCCGCGCGGGGGACCGGGTGGCCCAGGACGCTCCAGTTCGGTACGTAGGGGTCGTGGTAGCTGACTGCTGCGCCCATCTCCATCAGGCGGGTCGCGATCTCGCGGGCGGGGGAGCCCTGCTGGTCGGCCAGGTCGGGCTTGTAGGTGACGCCGAGCAGTAGGACGCGGGCGCCGCGGGCGGACTTGCCGTGTTCGTTGAGCAGCGTGGCCGAGCGCTGGATGACGTACTGCGGCATACGGTCGTTGACCTGCTGGGCCAGCTCGACCATGCGCAGGGGGCGGCTGCCGCGGGACGGGCCCGGGATGTCCAGGGGGACTCCGTGGCCGCCGACGCCGGGTCCGGGGCGGAAGGCCTGGAAGCCGTACGGCTTGGTCTCGGCGCAGCGGATGACGTCCCACAGGTCGATGCCCAGGTCGTGGCAGAGCACGGCCATCTCGTTGACCAGGGCCATGTTCACGTGCCGGTAGTTGGTCTCCAGGAGGTGGACTGTTTCGGCCTCGCGGGGGCCCCGCGCGCGGACCACCTTGTCGGTGAGGCGGCCGTAGAAGGCGGCCGCCGATTCGGTGCAGGCCGGGGTGATGCCGCCGATGACCTTGGGGGTGCCCGCGTAGCCGTGGGTGCGGTTGCCGGGGTCGAGGCGGCCGGGCGAGTAGGCGAGATGGAAGTCGCGGCCCGCGCGCAGCCCGGAGCCCGTCTCCAGGATCGGGCGCAGGAACTCCTCGGTGGTCCCCGGATACACCGGCGATTCCAGGATGACCGTGGTGTGCGGACGCAGCCGCGCGGCCAGCGCGTGGGCCGCGTCCGCCACCTGGCTCAGGTCGAGCGAGCGGTCCGCCGCCGGTGGCGTGGGGGCGCAGATGACGGCGGTGCGGACCCGGCCCAGCTCGAGCGGGTCGGTGGTCGGCCGGAAGCCCCCCGAGAGCATCCGGCGGACGTCGGCGGCGGTGAGTGTTCCCTCGGCGCCGTCGCAGGGCAGGCGGCCGCCCGCCAGGTCGGTGGCGCGCGCGGGGTCGTAGCCGATGGTGGCGATGCCGCCGGCGACGGCGGCCTGGGCGAGGGGCAGGCCGAGGTGGCCGAGACCGATGACGGCGAGATCTGCGGGCATGGCGGTGGGCCGTCCTCCCAATAGCCGGACTGGGACGAGCGCGCAAGCCCTGTGGACAAGGTGGACGAGCGCAATGTCAGACTAGGAGTAAATATGACCGTTATGCGGCATTGCACTCCCGTGCAGATCCGGAGTGTTGTCCACAGGCTGCGGTCGAGATCGGCGGGCGCGGACGAAATCTGGGCATGATGTGAGTCCGACCACACCCGATCCGAGCGGGAGGCAGCGGTGAGGACAGCGACACTGGGGCCGGCGGAGCGTGCCGAGTCACTTGCGGAAATGGCCGAGCGGGAGCTGGACATCCTGGTCGTGGGAGCGGGAGTGGTCGGCGCGGGCACCGCGCTGGACGCCGTGACCCGCGGTCTGTCCACGGGCTTGGTCGAGGCACGGGACTGGGCGTCGGGCACGTCGAGCCGGTCCAGCAAGCTGATCCACGGCGGCCTGCGCTATCTGGAGATGCTCGACTTCGCCCTCGTGCGCGAGGCGTTGAAGGAGCGCGGGCTGCTCCTGGAGCGGCTCGCCCCGCACCTCGTGAAGCCGGTGCCGTTCCTCTATCCCTTGCAGCACAAGGGCTGGGAGCGGTTGTACGCCGGGTCGGGCGTCGCGCTCTACGACGCCATGTCGATGTCCCGGGGCCATGGCCGCGGGCTGCCCATGCACCGCCATCTGAGCAGGCGTCATGCCCTGCGCGTCGCCCCGTGCCTGAAGAAGGACGCGCTGGTCGGGGCGATGCAGTACTACGACGCGCAGATGGACGACGCCCGCTATGTCGAGACCCTCGTGCGCACGGCGGCGACGTATGGGGCGAAGGTCGCCAACCGGGCGCGGGTGACCGGCTTCCTGCGGGAGGGCGAGCGCGTTGTCGGTGCCCGCGTGCAGGACGTGGAGGGCGGCGGGGAGTACGAGGTCAGGGCCAAGCAGATCGTGAACGCCACGGGGGTGTGGACGGACGACACCCAGGCGATGGTGGGCGAGCGCGGCCAGTTCCACGTCAGGGCGTCCAAGGGCATCCATCTGGTCGTGCCGAAGGACCGGATCAACTCGACGACCGGGCTGATCCTGCGCACCGAGAAGAGCGTCCTCTTCGTCATCCCCTGGGGCCGGCACTGGATCGTGGGCACGACGGACACCGACTGGGACCTGGACAAGGCGCATCCGGCGGCGTCCAGCGCCGACATCGACTATCTCCTGGAGCATGTGAACTCGGTGCTCGCGGTGCCCCTCACGAGGGACGACGTGGAGGGGGTCTACGCAGGTCTGCGGCCGCTGCTCGCCGGGGAGTCGGACGCCACGAGCAAGCTGTCGCGCGAGCACACGGTCGCGCACCCGGCGCCGGGCCTGGTCGTCGTCGCGGGCGGCAAGTACACGACGTACCGCGTGATGGCGAAGGACGCGGTGGACGAGGCGGTGCACGGCCTCGACCAGCGGGTCGCCGAATGCGTCACCGAGGACATCCCGTTGGTCGGCGCCGAGGGGTACAAGGCGCTGTGGAACGAGCGCGCGAGGACCGCCGCGCGCACCGGGCTCCATGTGGTGCGCGTGGAGCACCTGTTGAACCGGTACGGCTCGATGGCCGACGAGGTGCTCGCGCTGATCGCCGACGACCCCTCGCTGGGCGCGCCGCTGCACGCGGCGGACGACTATCTGCGCGCCGAGATCGTCTACGCGGCGTCGCACGAGGGCGCGCGGCACCTGGACGACGTACTGACACGGCGTACGCGCATCTCGATCGAGACGTTCGACCGGGGCACGCGCAGTGCGCGCGAGTGCGCGGAGCTGATGGCGCCGGTGCTGGGCTGGGACAAGGACCAGGTGGAGCGGGAGGTGCAGCACTACGAGAAGCGGGTGGAGGCCGAGCGGGAGTCGCAGCGGCAGCCGGACGACCTGACGGCGGACGCGGCGAGGCTGGGGGCGCCGGACATCGTGCCCCTGTAGCCCCTGTAGCCCGTGTAGCGGCCAGTCGTCTCAGGTGCAGAACTCCGCCGACAGGAGGGTCTGTTCGAGTGTCGGGTCCGCTATCCCGTCCGTGTTGACGCGGTACGTCAGGACGCGGTCGCCGTCGCGGGTGGCGGCGGTGCGGACGTAGCTGCCCGCGATATGGCCGTTGTGGCCCCAGACGGTGGTGCCGCAGGGGAGCTTCTGCGGGTAGAGGCCCATGCCGTAGCGGCCTTGTGTGGCGCGGGTGTTCAGCATCTGGGCGAGCTGGGCGGCGGGGAGCAGCCGGCCGCCGAGCAGGGCGGCGTAGAAGCGGTCCAGGTCGGCGAGGGTGGAGATCAGCTCGCCCGCGGCGCCCGCGACGCGCGGGTTGAGGGCGGTGACGTCCTCGCCCTCGCTGGAGTACGCGCGGCCGTGCGGGGCGGGCAGGGTGGTGCGGGCGCCGGGGAAGGAGGTGCCGGAGAGGCGGAGCGGGGTGATGATGCGGCGCGCGGCCTCGGTGGCGTACGAGCGGCCGGTGACCTGCTTGATGACCATGCCGAGTACGACGTAGTTGGTGTTGGAGTAGGACCAGCGGCCGGGCGTGGTCGCGGGGCGGGCGAGGGCGGTGCGGACCGCCTGGGCGGGGGTGAGGGGGACGAGGCCTTTGGTGTCGGCGGTGTAGTCGGGCAGTCCGCTGGTGTGGGTCAGCAGGGCGCGCAGGGTGAGGTCCCGGCCGTCGAGATCCTCGCCGCGCAGCAGGCCGGGCAGATGGTCCTCCACGGGGTCGGACAGGGAAAGCCGGTGTTCGGCGGCGAGTTGGAGCACGACCGTCGCTATGAACGTCTTGGTGATGCTGCCCGCGCGGAAGTGGTCGGTGCGGCGGATGCCGGGGGTGGTTCCCGGGCCCGTGGTGGCGGTCGTGTCGGCGGTCGTGCCGGAGGCCGTGTCGCTGCCGGCGGTGGCCGGTGTGGCCCGGGTGAAGTGCCAGCGCGGCCAGGGGTCCTCGCGGGTCAACAGCGCGGCGGCCGGGGCCTTGCCTCGGGTCACGAGCAGCGGAAGAGTGACGTCCGTCGCCGGGGCGGCGGCGAGCGGCGCGCTGGCGGCAGGAAGCCAGACAAGGGCCACTACGAGGGGTATGACCTGCAGTGTCCGCTGAATGGGCATGACCGTCCCTCCTTGTGCGAGCCCATCATGAGGGACGGTGGACCCTGGGCGTGGAGCGGTCCCCGAGTAAGGGACAATGGAGGCTCTGTCAGGGCGGGTTGCGCGGGTAGCAGCGGTAGCAGCAGAGGGGACGCATGTCGGACGCGGAGAAGACGGGCCAGTCCCGTCAGGACAAGAGCGAACGTCTCCTCTCCGGGCGCTACCGGCTGGGAGAAGTGCTCGGCCGCGGCGGAATGGGAACCGTCTGGCGCGCCAAGGACGAGACACTCGGCCGTACGGTCGCGGTGAAGGAGCTGCGCTTCCCGTCGAGCATCGACGAGGACGAGAAGCGGCGCCTCATCACGCGTACGTTGCGCGAGGCGAAGGCGATCGCGCGGATCCGCAACACCAGCGCGGTGACCGTCTACGACGTGGTCGACGAGGACGACCGGCCGTGGATCGTGATGGAGCTGGTCGAGGGCAAGTCGCTCGCCGAGGCCATCCGCGAGGACGGCCTCCTCACGCCGAGGCGCGCGGCCGAGGTCGGCCTCGCCATCCTCGACGTGCTGCGCTCGGCGCACCGCGAGGGCATCCTGCACCGTGACGTGAAGCCGTCGAACGTACTGATCGCCGAGGACGGCCGGGTCGTCCTGACCGACTTCGGCATCGCCCAGGTCGAGGGCGACCCGTCGATCACGTCCACCGGCATGCTCGTCGGAGCGCCGTCGTACATCTCGCCGGAGCGGGCGCGCGGCCACAAGCCGGGCCCCGCGGCCGACCTCTGGTCGCTCGGCGGTCTGTTGTACGCGGCGGTGGAGGGTGTGCCGCCGTACGACAAGGGGTCGGCGATCGCGACCCTCACCGCGGTGATGACCGAGGACGTCGAGCAGCCGGTGAACGCCGGGCCGCTGGAGAAGGTCATCTACGGCCTGCTGGCCAAGGACCCCGAGCAGCGGCTCGACGACGCCGCGGCGCGGGCGCTGCTCCTCGACGTGATCCACGCGCCCGAGGCGAAGGACGATCCGGAGCCGGTCGACGCGACGAAGGTGGTGCCGCTGCCTCCGGTGCCGCCGGAGAAGCCGGCGCGGGCCTCGCGCTCGCCGCTGGGCGGCATGGGCAAGCGGTTCGGCAAGGGCGCGGGGGCGGCCGGTGCCGGTGCCGCGGCTGCCTCGGCCGCGGTCGGTGCTCCGGGGACGAAGGGCGAGGCGGACAAGGCGCCGGGTGCCGAACCGGCCTCGGACGCGGCCGGCTCGGGGACGGGTTCGGGGACGAAGGCGGCGGCTGCCGCCGGGGCCCCCGCGGCAGCCGCCAAGGGCGACAAGGGCGACAAGAGCAAGAAGGCCGAGGAGGCCGCCGAGCGGCTGCGCGGCGCGCTCAACTCCGTGCGGAAGGCCGCGGCGTCCGCGACCGCGCGCGGCGCGGAGCCGAACGGTGGCGCGGCCGGTGCGTCCGGTACGGCGGCCGGGCACCCCGAGGGCGCCCCGCCGGCCCCCGCGACGTCGCCGCGCGTCCCGCCGAAGGCCTCGCTGACCGATGTGGTGCCCCGGCGCACGCTCGTGATCCTCTCCGTGGTCGTCGCGCTCGCCGTGCTCGGGACCGTGCTCGCCCTGGCGCTGAGCGGCGGGGACGACGGCGGCGCGCGGGACAGCAAGGGCGGCGGCGACAAGGCCGCGTCCAGCGGTGCGACCGCCGGCGGCGGCGAGAAGGACCAGGAGAAGGGCGGTGGCGCCGGGCAGGACGGCGGCGCCGAGAAGGAGGAGGACGGGAAGGACGGCGCGGGCGCCGGTTCCGACGCCGACTCCGGTTCGGGCAACGACCCGAGCAAGGGCGACGAGCCCACCAAGAAGCCGGACGACGGCGCGGCATCGACGTACAAGCACTCGCAGGGATTCTCGGTGGGGCTGCCGAAGGGCTGGAAGTACCAGTCCACGGGGTCCGCGGGGGCGCGGTTCACCGGGCCCGACGGGCAGAAGCTGCTGATCGGCTGGACGTCGACGCCCAAGGACGACCCGGTGGGCGACTGGAAGAACCAGGAGTCCTACATGGTCCGCTCGCAGTACAAGCGGATCCGGATAGAGAAGGTCGGCTACCGCGGCTGGAACACGGCCGACTGGGAGTTCACGTACGTCGACGGCGGCACGAAGTACCGCTCGATAGACCGCGGCTTCGTCGTCAACGGCGGCCTCGGCTACGGAATGATGTACACGGCGAAGGCCGCCGACTGGGACACCGACAAGCGCAAGGACGCGTGGCGGACCTTCACGCGGACGTTCCAGCCGAAGAAGTGACGCGCGGGCCAGGCAAGTGACGTTCGGGCCGGGCAAGTGACGCTCGGGCCGGGCGGCGGAGGGGTCGCCGCCCGGCCAGTCGTCCTGTGAGATCTCGCATCCCCTCAATACGCTTCGGCTCCGGCACGTATCGTGAGTGCCTGCGGACCGTACGCAGCCGCAACAGGGCGTAAGACGAACGGAATTGACCACCGGGCGGACGGGGGAGGCGTCGTGGACGAATATGCGGGGCGGGTACTCGCCGACCGCTATCGCCTGCCGCTGCCTCCCGCGGACGAGTACGAACTCGCCGAGACGCGGGCCTTCGACACCTACAGCGGGCAGGAAGTCCTGGTCAGACAGGTGCCGTTGCCCGAGGTCGTCGACGCCGAGGTGCTCGAGCTCGACGAGCGGAACTTCCCGGACGGGGAGTTGCCCGAGGGCTTCGTGAGCGCGGGCGCGGTGCGGCGCCCCTCGGCGCGTACGACCCGCAGGCCGTCGGATCCGGCGGTGCGGCGGGCGATAGAGGCCGCGCAGGCCGCCGCGCAGATCCCCGACCACCCTCGGCTCGACCAGGTCTTCGACGTGTTCGCCGAGGGCGGTTCGCTGTGGATAGTCAGCGAGTTGGTCGCCGCGCGGCCGCTCGCGGCGCTGCTCGCTGAGCGGCCGCTGAGCCCCTACCGGGCGGCGGAGATCGCCTCGGACGTGGTGACGGCCCTGCGGGTGCTGCACGCGCACGGCTGGGTGCACCGGAACATCACCGCGCGCACGGTCCTGGTCTGCGACGACGGCCGGGTGGTCCTGACGGGCCTCGCGGCGGGCGCGGCCGAAGAGGCGCTGTGCGGGTACGACCCCCGCCCCGAGGAGATCCTCGGCGGATTCGAGGCCGCCCCCGAGCCCGACGCCCCGTCCTACGAGCGAGAACCCGAGCCTGAGCCCGCCCCCGAGCCAGCCCTCGAGCCCGAAGTCGACGCGCGGGCCGCGCGCGCCGGTGCGATAGCCGCCTACCGCGCGGGCACGACGCGCGCGGCGGCCCGGCTGAGCGAGGGCGACGCGGCCAATGGCCAGGGGGCGGCGGAGCCCGAGCCCGAGGTGGCAGGGCGGATCCTGGACCCCTACGGAGTGGCGGGCACGAAGCCGTGGCACGGGGCGGTGCCCAGAGGCGGCGGCGCCGGTGCCTCCGGCGGCAGGACCGCCGTACCGAACCAGGGTGGCCCGAAGCCGCCCGCGCACCGGGAACCCGCCCCGGACCGCACCCCCGAGACCACCCCCGCCCGAGGCACCGAGGCCGCGACCGGTCACAGCTACTGGGACTCTCTCGTCGCGGAACGCAGCGGCGCCCGGCGCGGTCCCGCCACCGCGTTGGCAGCCGAGCGGGCCCGGCACGCCCGGATGACCGTCGTGGGCGCCGTCACCGAGCGGTGGGCGCCCGAGCAGGCCGGCCCCGTGCACGAGAACTGGCAGCTGGCCGCGCCCATCGGGCCCGCCACGGACCTCTGGGCGCTGGGCGCGCTGTTGTTCCGCGCGGTGCAGGGGCACGCGCCGTATCCGGAAGAGAGCACGTTCGAGCTCGTCCAGTTGGTCTGCGCCGAGCCGCCCGCCTTCGCCGAGGAGTGCGGACCGCTGCGGCCCGTCGTCGAGTCCCTGCTGCGGCAGGACCCGACCGAGCGGCTCGACTTCGAGGAACTGAACGGCTGGCTGCGGTCGTTGGTCCGCTCCGCGCCCGAGCCCGAGGCCGGCGCCAACGTGGTGCCCGCGCCGCCGTTCGACGCCCGCCGACTGCCCGTCATACGCCGCAGGGGCGACCTGGTGCGCCGCCGCAGGAGCGCCGCTCGGGCCGCTGCCGCCGCGGCGCGGCAGAACGGGAACGGACGGCACAAGAACAGGCACAAAGCCAAGGCCAAGGCCAAGGCCGCCAAGCGGAGCCACGAGACCACCATGGCGTCTCCGTCGGCCGCCGCGCCCCCGAGACGGACCGCGCCCCCCAGACAGAGCGCGGCGCCCAGGCGCAGGCCGGCGCCCGCACGCAACACCGCGCCCAGGCGCCCGCGTTCCCTGGGGCGCCTGCTGCTCCTGCTGATCCTCGCGGGGCTCGTCGCGGCCGTCGCGTACGCCATGGTCTTCATGCCCAAGTCGGGCGAGAAGGACGGTGACGGCGGGCGGGCCGGTTCCGCGGGGGACGTCGGCAGCAGCCAGGCACCGGGACCCGGCAGCAGTGCGAGCGCCGGGCCGAGCAAGTCGGCGGAGCCGAGCGACAAGCCCGAGAAGAGTCCCGGTTCGGAGCAGCCGCAGACCAGCGGGCCCTCGGTGCCGCAGGGCTTCACCCTCCGCAAGGACGCCGAGGGCTTCCGGGTCGCCGTGGCCAGCGGCTGGGACCGGCAGTCCAAGAACGGGCGCGGGCAGGTCCTTTACGCCGACGGTGACTTCGAGCTGATCGTCGTGCCGGGGCGGGACGGCACGGACGAGTACGGCAGCGACCCCCTGAAGTACCAGCGGGAGCACGAGCGGGAGCTGCAGCCGTTCCGCGACTCGACCTGGGCCGAGTCGGGCGGGATGCGCAGGATCGAGGTGGGCGGGCAGGTCATGGGTGAGGGTCAGTTCACCTGGCAGGGCCCGGACGGCGGCGAGATCTTCGTACGCAATCGAGCGATCATCGTGGGCGGGAAGTATCACGTCGTGCAGGTCCGCGGCCCCGAGGCCGAGCGGGACAAGGTGGACCGGCTGTACGAGCAGGCGACGAAGACGTACCAGGTCGTGGACTGACTTCTACTGGGCTGATCGTGGACTGACTTCTACTGGGCTGATCGTGGACTGACTTCTACAGGGCTGATCGTGGACTGACCTCTACAGGGTTGATCGTGAACTGACCGATCTGGCGCGGAGTCTGATAGTCCGTGACCTGTGGCTTCGGATGTCCGGCCGTCGCGCAAGGCGGCGCGCGGGCACTGCGTGAAGCGTCACAGTGCGATCTCCGTGCACCCCCGGCGGTTCCCTGAGCGCGGCGCGCTCCCTAATCTTGGCCTTGTCAAGACCAGATGCGGGGGATCGTGAATCAGATGCAGGGCCTGCTCCTCGCGGGCCGCTACCGGCTCGGTGAGTCCATCGGGCGCGGTGGCATGGGACGGGTGTGGCGGGCGCGGGACGAGGTCCTGCACCGGGCCGTCGCCGTCAAGGAGCTGACGGCCGCGCAGTTCGTGCAGGAGGCGGACCGCGCGATCCTCTTCGCGCGCACCAACGCCGAGGCCCGGGCCGCGGCCCGCATCAACCACCCCGCGGTCGTCACCGTCCACGACGTCCTGGAGTACGACGACCGCCCCTGGATCGTGATGGAGCTGGTCGAGGGCCGCTCCCTCGCGGACGCCGTCAGGGACGAGGGCCGCGTCGAACCCGTGGAGGCCGCCCGCATCGGCCTGTGGACCCTGCGGGCCCTGCGCGCCGCGCATGCCGCGGGCGTCCTGCACCGCGACGTCAAGCCCGGCAACGTGCTCCTGGCCGACGACCGGCGGATCCTGCTCACCGACTTCGGGATCGCCGCGATCGAGGGCGACACGACGATCACGCGGACCGGCGAGGTCGTCGGCTCCGTCGACTATCTGGCGCCCGAGCGGGTCAGCGGCGCCAACCCCGGCCCCGCCTCCGACCTGTGGGCGCTCGGCGCCACGCTCTACACGGCGGTCGAGGGGATCTCGCCCTTCCGGCGTACGTCGCCGCTGGGCACCATGCAGGCCGTGGTCGGCGAGGAGCCGCTGCCGCCCGAGTACGCGGGTGCGCTTGCGCCGGTCATCAGCGCGCTGCTGCGCAAGGACCCGGAGACCCGGCCCACCGCGGAGGAGGCCGAGCTGATGCTGGCCGAGGCGGCGGAGGGGCGGCGGCCGAGTGGGGCGCAGGCGTATGTCCCCACCCAGGTGCACGCGACGTCCCGGCAGCCGGTCCAGCAGCCCGCGCAGCCGGTCCAGCAGCCCGCGCAGCCGGTCCAGGAGTCCCCGCAGCCCGCGCAGCCGGTCCAGGAGTCCTCGCAGCCGTTCCAGCACCCCACCCACGGTGCGCCCGCCCCGCAGCCCCCGTACGAAGCCGCACGTCAGCCCGGACACCCCGCGGAGTCCGGCACCTTCGTACACGGCGGTGGAGGCGGGACTCCCGCGTCCGGCACGGTCGTGCACACCCAGCAGCCCCCGAAGCGCCGCAAGTGGCCCGTGATCGTCGCCGTGGTCGCGACGGCCGCGCTGCTCGGCGGTGGCGGTGCCGCCGCCTATCTGTACCTCGGGGACGGCAAGAAGGGCACCGGCACGGAGCAGGCCGGGGACGCGAACGGGGGCAAGACGGTCGGCGGCATTCCCGCCGACTGGAAGCGCGTCACGGACCCCGAGGGGTTCAGCCTGCGGCTGCCCAAGGGCTGGGTGCGCGAGATGGACGGCAACCAGATCGACTACACGCCGGACCACGGACGGCACTTCGTACGCATCGCCGTCGACCCCAAGACGACCTGGGAGAGCCCCTACCGGCACCAGATCGACCTGGAGAAGAACCTGAAGGTCAAGCTGCCTGAGTACCGGCGGCTCGAGCTGAACTCGAACACCTTCCGCGACCGGCCGGGCGCCCTCTGGGAGTTCAGCTGGACTGCGGGCGCGAACGACACGACGGCGGGCCCGCGCCGCGCCATCGAGCAGACCTACCTCAGCCGGGACGGCATCGAGTACGTCATCTACATGTCGTCCCCCGCCGAGGACTGGAGCACGGCCCGGCAGCAGTTCGACGCGATCCTCCTCGGGTGGCGCGAGCCGGGGAACTGAAGCAGGCGAACTGAAGCCCGGGAACTGAAGCAGGGGAAGTGAAGCAGGGGAAGTGAAGCCCGGGAACTGAAGCAGGGGAGCTGAAGCAACGGGGCGCGAGGGACAGGCGGCCGGAACCAGCCCGCCGCACGGGCCGGTAGGGTCCGGCCCGGCACCCGTGGGGCATGATGGCCGCATGGGGAGCGTGGGGGACAACGCCCGGGTCATAGCTGGCCGTTACCGCCTTGAGGCGCGGCTCGGCCGGGGCGGCATGGGCGTGGTCTGGCGGGCCACCGACCAGTTCCTCGGACGCCGGGTCGCGGTCAAGGAACTCGCCCTGGACGAGACGCTCTCCGACTCCGAGGCGCTGGTGCAGCGCGAGCGCACTCTGCGTGAGGCGCGGGCGGCCGCGCAGTTGCGGCATCCGCACATCATCGTCGTACACGATGTCGTGGTGCAGGGCGGACACCCCTACATCGTCATGGAGTTGATCGAGGGCGGCTCGCTCGCCGGGCGGATCGCGCGGTCCGGGCCGATGGACGCGCGGACCGTGGCGCGGATGGGCATCGATCTGCTCGGGGCGCTGCGCGTCGCGCACGCCGCCGGGGTGCTGCACCGCGACATCAAGCCCGCGAACGTGCTCCTGGAGGAGGAGACGGGCCGTGTCGTCCTCACCGACTTCGGGATCGCGCAGGTCAGTGGGGCGACGACGCTCACCGAGACCGGATCGTTCGTGGGCTCGCCCGAATACACCGCGCCCGAGCGGATGTCCGGCGAGATCACCGGGCCCGCGTCCGACCTCTGGTCGCTGGGAGCGCTCCTCGTCGCCGCGGTGACCGGCGAGTCGCCGTTCCGCAGGGACTCGATCGGCGGTGTCCTGCACGCCGTCGTCTTCGACGAGATCCGGCCGCCGGCCGCCGCCGCGCCGCTGCTCCCGGCGGTGCTCGGACTCCTGGAGCGCGATCCGGAGCGGCGCCTGGACGTGACGGAGGCGGAGCGGCTGCTGCGGCTCTACGTCGACACGGGGCGGATGCCGTCGACGGCCGCGGGCCGGGCGGGCGGTCAGCCGTCGGCGCGGCCCGGCGGCTACCCGCCCACCCAGCGCGACCTGCCGCTGCGCCCTTCGGGGCGGCCCCTCGCCAACGCCCGGGGCCGTGGCCGGGTGATGCTGATCGCCGCCGCGCTGGTGGCCGCGGTGGCGGGGGCCGCGGTGTCCGCCGCGGCGCTCCTGATGGGCAGGGACGGCGACGGGGGTACGCCGACCACGACGCCGTCCCGCACCTCGCAGAGCGCGACATCGGCGTCGCCGACCCCCACCGTGACGGTCACGCGCGGCACCCGTACGCCGAAGCCGTCCACGCCCGCCGCGCCCGACGGGTACCGCATCGCGAAGGACCCCAGGGGCTTCACGCTCGCGGTGCCGGAAGGATTCGCCCGCGAGGTCGACGGGCCGCGCACCTTCTACAAGTCGCCCGGCGGCACCTACCGCATCGGCATCAAGGAGAGCGACCGGCAGCCGGGCGGTCCGCTCGCCGTGCAGCGCCGCTCGGACGCCAAGGGGCCGGAGAACAACCCCGGCTACCGGGACGCCGAGGTCACCCAGACCACGCACAACGGCCGGCCCGCCGCGCTGTGGCAGTTCACCTGGGACGGCTTCACCGACGCGGAGGGCGCCCGGCACACGTACGACCTCGCCTGGGAGGAGGGCGGGCGGCTGTACGAGGTGTGGGTGTCGGCGCCGGTCGGCAGGGTCGAGGAGAGCAGGCGGTTCTTCGACACGGCGGTGGACACGTTCGTGGGGCGGCGCGGTACGGGGTGAGGGCGCGGGGCAGCGGTATGCGGGGCGGGGGCGCGGCGTGAAGTTCCGTGCCGGGCCGCCGCGGATGCATCACCCCGGTCACAAGTCAGTGACCCGAGTGGAACCGGAGGGTCCCGGCAGGGTACTGATGTGGGCATGAGTAACGACGGGGGAGCCTCTTACGGCCCGTATGAACCCACCACTTTCGGGCTGCAGCCGCCGCAGGTTCCGCAGCACCAGCAGCAGACCGCCATGCACCAGCACTCCGCGGGACCGCAGCAGCCCGGCGCGCCGACGCCGCCCCCGTCGCCGTACGCCCAGCCGACCCAGATGGTCCCGAACCAGCCGTCCGAGCCGGACCCGGGCGCGGGCCGGCTGATCGCGGGCCGCTACCGCCTGCTGTCCAAGCTCGGGCACGGCGGCATGGGCACGGTCTGGCGGGCGAAGGACGAGACGGTGGACCGCGAGGTCGCCGTCAAGGAGCCCCGCATCCCCGACCATCTGCCGGAGCGGGAGCGCGCCAACGCCTTCGAGCGGATGCGCCGCGAGGCGCGCGCCGCGGCCCGGCTCGACCACCCGGCCGTGGTCAACGTCCACGACGTGGCCCTGGAGGACGGCCAGCCGTGGATCGTCATGGAGCTGGTCAAGGGCCGCTCGCTCGGCGCCGCGCTCCAGGAGGGCACCCTGGGCGCCCGCGAGGCCGCGCGCGTCGGTCTCGAAGTGCTCAACGCGCTCGACGCCGCGCACCAGGCGGGCATCCTGCACCGTGACGTGAAGCCGGACAACGTGATGCTCGGCTCGCACGGCCGCGTCGTCCTCACCGACTTCGGCATCGCCCAGATCGAGGGCGAGACGAACCTGACGGACACCGGCGGTTTCGTCGGCTCGCCCGAATTCATCGCCCCGGAACGGGTGTTGGGCCAGCGGCCCGGCCCGGCCTCCGACCTGTGGTCGCTGGGCGTGGTCCTGTACGCGGCGACGGAGGGCGTCTCGCCGTTCCGCCGCACGAATACGCCGGCGACGCTGCAGTCCGTCCTGAACGCGACACCGGCGGCACCGGCTTCGGCGTCGGGGCCGTTGGCCGACTCGATCAACCGCCTCCTGACCAAGGAGCCGGCCCAGCGCCCGAACGCGGGGCAGATCCGCACCCTCCTGGAGGAGGCGGTGCAGCCACCGCCGGTGGCACCGACGCAGGTCGTCCAGATCGGTGGCGGCAGCAGCGGCGGCGGCAAGGGCGTCACCATCGGCCGCAAGGGTCTGATCGGCATCGGCGCGGTGGTCGTGGCCGCGGTGGTCGCCGGTGTCCTGGTGGTCATGAACCCCTTCGCCGCGGCCGAGGGCGACGACTGGAAGGACCACGAGGAGAAGGCGCTCGGTGCGACCATCGCGGCGCCGCCGGAGTATGTGAAGTCCGTGTCGGACGGCATCGACAAGACGGAGCACTGGGTCAGCTACACCGACCCGAGCACCGCGATCTCGATCACGCTGAGCCTCGACAAGAAGTCCGAGGACGACCTCAACGAGATCTCGGGCTCCTCGGCCGCGCAGGCGTACAGCGACGGCGAAAAGATCGAGGGCGGCGACGAGAGCGGCATGGCCGACGAGCCCGCTCCCCGGAGCAAGACGGCGAAGACCTCGTACGAGGGCCGGGAGTCCGCCGAGAACACGGTCACGTACGTCGACGACTCGGACTCGGACACGGTCAAGCCCCGCGAGGCCAAGGTCTTCTACTACAAGACCAAGTCCGGCGACATGTACAAGCTCTGGATCGACTACCCCGGCAAGGGCGACTTCACCGAACGCGGCCGCGAGGTCGCCGACACCGCCATCGCGAACCTGAAGATCGCGAAGCCCTGACCCGGCATGGCCGATGACGGGGGACGTCTGATCGGAGGCCGCTACCGCCTCGCGGAACGCATCGGCTCCGGCGGCATGGGCACCGTATGGCGTGCCGTCGACGAGCTGGTCGGCCGGGACGTGGCGGTGAAGCAGCCCCGGCTGCCGGGGGACCCGAACGACGCGGCGCAGCGGCGTGCGTACGCGCGGCTGCGCCGCGAGGCGCGGGCCGCCGCGCGGGTGGAGCATCCGGCGGCGGTCGCGATCCACGACGTGGTCGTGGAGGACGAACTGCCGTGGATCGTCATGGAGTTGATCCGCGGCGAGTCCCTGCACGAACTCCTGAAGCGGGGCGCGCTGCCGCCCGCCGAGTCCGCGCGGATCGGCCTCGCGGTCGTCGGCGCGCTGGACGCGGCGCACGCCAGGGGCATCGTGCACCGTGACGTGAAGCCGGCGAATGTGCTCATGGGCCCGCACGGCCGGGTCGTGCTCACCGACTTCGGCATCGCGCACATCCAGGGCGAGGAGTCGCTGACGGTCAGCGGCGAGTTCGTCGGCTCGCTCGAATTCATCGCGCCCGAGCGGATGTCGGGCGCGACGGCGGGACCGGCCTGCGACCTGTGGTCGCTCGGCGTACTGCTGTACGCGGCCGTGGAGGGCTGGTCGCCTTTCCGGCGTACGACCTTGGAGTCCACGCTGGCCGCGGTGCTCTCCGCAAAGGTGCCGCCGCCGGTGCGGGCCGGTGAACTGGGCCCGCTGATCGAGCGGTTGCTGTCCAGGGACCCCGCCGTGCGGCCGGACGCGGCAGGGGTCGCGCTCGCCCTTGAGGCGGTGGCGCAGGGGCGGCCGCTGCCGGAGCCGTTCGGGGGCGTGGTGGCGCAGGACCCTTCGGGGCTGCGGGAGTTGGCGGACGACGTGGGGACGGTGCGGCTCGCGCCCGGCGCGCGGCCCGCGCCGGACACGGGCGAGACCTCGTCCGCCGCGCCGGACGCCGCGCGGCCGAGGCGCGCCAGGGGACGCGTGGTCATCGCCGCGCTCCTGGGTGTCGTACTCGTCGGAGGAGGCGTCTGGCTCGGCACCTCGCTGGGCGACGACGAGAAGAAGGAGCAGGTGCAGGGGGAGAGCAAGGGCAAGGGGAGCCACAGTCCTGCGCCCGGCGGCGTGAAGGACCCGGCCCCCTCGCCCGACGGTGACTGGACCGTCCACAAAGAGCCGAAGGTCGACGCCGAGATCTCCGTCCCCTCGACGTACACCGAGATCATCCGCGACCCGGCCAACCCCATCGTCGAGTACTCGGAGCCGAACGGCCGGATCTCGCTGCGCGTCACCAAGCCCGTGAACGCCGCCACCCCGGCCATGACCTGGGCGAACGCCGAGGCCGAGGAGTTCGAGGGCGATCCGTACGAGGCGGTGAACACCGAGACGACGCCGACCAGCTTCCACGGCCACGACGCGGCGCTGCTCGACGCCACGTACACGGAGCCGGTGGAGGACGATCTGGCCGAGCCGACCGTCACGCGCGAGCTGCACCTCCTGATCGTCACGGACGCGGGGGAGCACTTCGACCTGATGGTGCGGATGCCGAAGGGCGTCAAGACGTACGAGAAGCAGGGCACCGACCTGTTCAAGGCGGCGCGCGACCGGCTCGGCGTGGGGAATCCGACGGTCGGCGGCGCAGCGGGGGCCCCGGCCCCGAACAGTTGAGAACAGTTCGGAAGGAATGAGAACGGCTTGATCAACTCTGGTTAAGGCCCTGATCAGGGGCTTTGCCGCCAGTGATCGCTGGCATCGTGTGTGCGCCCGGTGAAAGCTGATTACCGACGGGTACCCAAAACGATGACCTGCGCCTACGCTCACCCCCATGACGGACTCGCAGGCCACCGCAGCGCCCCTCGGAACGAACCCGACCGCCACCGCTCCCGCAGGCGCGCGCACCGCCGCCGACGTGGTGACGCCCGAGCTGATCGCGCAGCTCACCCGGGACGTCGTCGGCTCCGGCCGGACCGCCAACCACACGCCGTTCACCGGCGAGAAGCTGGCCGACCTGCCCGAGTCCACCCCCGAGGACGTGGCCACCGCCTTCGAGCGCGCCCGCGTCGCCCAGGTCGCCTGGGAGCGCACCCCGGTCCGCCGCCGCGCCGCCGTCCTGCTCCGCTTCCATGACCTGGTCCTTCAGCGCCAGGCCGAGGTCCTCGACCTGATCCAGCTGGAGACCGGCAAGGCCCGCCTGCACGCGCACGAGGAGCTGCAGGCCGTCGCCGTCGCGGCCCGGCACTACGGCCGCAAGGCCCCCGCGTATCTGAACCCCAAGCGGCACACCGGTGTCGTACCGACCCTCACGAAGGTCACCGAGAACCGGCAGCCGCGCGGCGTGGTCGGCCAGATCGCGCCCTGGAACTACCCCTTCGAGCTGTCCATCGGCGACGCGCTCCCCGCCCTCGTCGCGGGCAACGCCCTGGTGATGAAGCCCGACACGGAGACCTGCCTGACCGCCCTGTGGGCCCGTGACCTGATCATCGAGGCCGGTCTGCCCGCCGAGGTCTTCCAGGTCGTCCTGGGCGACGGCCCGGTCGTCGGTCCCGAGATCGTCAAGCACGCCGACTACGTCTCCTTCACCGGCTCCACCCGCACCGGCCGCGAGGTCGCACAGGGCGCGGCGGGCCGGCTGGTCGGCGTCTCGCTCGAACTCGGCGGCAAGAACGCCATGCTGGTGCTGCACGACGCCGACATCGAGAAGGCCGCGGCGGGTGCCGTGCGCGCCTGCTTCTCGTCGGCCGGACAGCTGTGCATCTCCATCGAGCGTCTGTACGTCCATGAGTCGATCGCCGATGAGTTCGTGGAGCGGTTCGCGGCGCGGACCAAGGCCATGCGGCTCGGCAAGTCCCTCGCGTACGGCGCCGAGATGGGCTCGCTGGTCGGCGAGCGCCAGCTGGAGACGACCCAGCGGCACGTCGACGAGGCGGTCGCCAAGGGCGCCACGCTCGTCGCGGGCGGCGTCGCCCGGCCCGACATCGGCCCGTACTTCTTCGAGCCGACGATCCTGGACGGCGTCGAGTCCCCGATGGCGGTCTGCGCCGAGGAAACGTTCGGCCCGGTCGTCTCCATCTACCGCTTCACCGACGAGAACGAGGCCGTCGAGCTCGCCAACGCGACGCCGTACGGCCTGAACTCCTCGGTCTGGACGAAGGACGGCGGCCGCGGCCGCAAGATCGCCGCCCGTCTGCGCACCGGCACGGTGAACGTGAACGAGGGCTTCGCGCCCGCCTACGGCAGCGTGCAGTCCCCGATGGGCGGCATGAAGGACTCCGGTCTCGGCCGCAGGCACGGCTCCGAGGGCATCCTCAAGTACACCGAGGCGCAGACCGTCGCGCATCAGCGTCTGATGCCGCTCGCGCCGTCCTTCGGCATGGACGACGAGAAGTACGCGGCGTTCATGAGCCTGAGCCTGAAGGTCATGAAGTCCCTGCGCCTGCGCTAGGCCCGACGCCGGGCGCGGGTGGTCAAGAGCCGTTCTCTAGGGGTTAGTTCTCAACGAGGAGAGTCGATGTCACAGGAGAGCTCTGTCCAGAATCAGCCGGACAGTGAGGGAGGCGGGTACGAGGATGCCGCGTACGACTATGACGTCATCGTCGTCGGATCCGGCTTCGGCGGCTCCGTCTCCGCCCTGCGGCTGACGGAGAAGGGCTACCGCGTCGGCGTGCTCGAAGCGGGGCGGCGCTTCACCCGCGATTCGCTCCCGAAGAACTCCTGGGACCTCAAGAACTACCTGTGGGCACCCGCGCTCGGGCTCTACGGCATCCAGCGCATCCATCTGCTCGGCAATGTGATGGTGCTGGCGGGGGCGGGCGTCGGCGGAGGTTCGCTGAACTACGCGAACACGCTCTACGTGCCCCCCGCGCCGTTCTTCAACGACCCGCAGTGGAAGGACATCACGGACTGGCAGGACGAGCTCAGCCCCTATTACGAGCAGGCCAAGCGCATGCTCGGGGTGCGGCTCAACCCGACCACGACACCGTCCGACGTCCATCTGAAGGCGACCGCCCAGGCCATGGGAGTGGGCGACAGCTTCCACATGGCGCCGGTCGGCGTCTTTTTCGGAGACGAGCAGGACGCCTCAGGATCTTCAACGGCCAAGCCCGGCCAAGAAGTTCCCGACCCGTACTTCGGTGGCGCCGGCCCGTCCCGCAAGGCCTGCACCGAGTGCGGCGAGTGCATGACCGGCTGCCGGCACGGTGCGAAGAACACCCTCAACGAGAACTACCTCTACCTCGCGGAGAAGGCCGGCGCCGTCATCCACCCGATGACCTCCGTCGTCAGCCTCACCGAGGACTCGCGCGGCGGATTCGCCGTCGCCACCCTGCCCACGAACGAGAAACGCAAGGGCAAGGGACGTACGTTCACCGCCCGCCGCGTCGTTGTCGCGGCCGGCACCTACGGCACACAGACGCTCCTGCACCGCATGAAGGACAGCGGCCTGCTGCCGCGCATCTCCCCGAAGCTCGGTGCGCTGACCCGCACCAACTCCGAGGCCCTGGTGGGCGCGCAGACCACCGACCGCCGCTACCGCAAGGCGCACGGCGGGACGAAGCCGGACTTCACCAAGGGCGTCGCGATCACCTCGTCGATCCACCCGAACGAGAACACGCACATCGAGCCCGTCCGCTACGGCAAGAAGTCCAACGCCATGGGCGGCATGACCATCCTCCAGGTGCCCTTCAGCGCGAAGGCCCGCGTCTCCGGGTGGGTCGGCAATGTCGCCAAGCACCCCTGGCTGATGCTCCGCTCGCTCTCCAACCGGCGTTGGTCGGAGCGGACCATCATCGGCCTGGTCATGCAGTCGCTTGACAACTCCTTGATCACGTACCGCAAGGAGAAGGGCATCGGCAAGGGCCTGCTGACCGCACGGCAGGGCCATGGCGCGCCCAACCCGACGCAGATACGCGAGGCCACCGAGGCCGCGACACTGCTCGCCAAGGAGATCAACGGCTTCGCCGGTTCGAACGTCGGCGAGCTCATGGGCACCCCGCTGACCGCGCACTTCCTGGGCGGCTGCCCGATCGGCGACTCGGCGGACAGCGGGGTCATCGACCCCTACCACCGGCTGTACGGCCACCCGGGGATCTCCGTCGTCGACGGCGCCGCGGTCTCCGCGAACCTGGGCGTGAACCCCTCGCTGACCATCACGGCACAGGCCGAGCGCGCGATGTCCTTCTGGCCCAACAAGGGCGGCGAGGACACCCGTCCCGAGCAGGGCACGGAGTACGTCCGGCTCGCCGCCGTCGAGCCGAAGACCCCGGCGGTGCCTGCGGACGCGTTCGGCGCGCTGAAGCTGCCGTTCCTGGGGATGCCGGCGATGCCGGCGAAGAAGTAACCGCCCGTACCCCTGGGCTTCGTACGTACGCGAAAGGACCTGCACCCCCCTCCGAGCGCAGGTCCTTTCGCGAGCCTTACGAGCCGCTGAGAGCGGCCATGAGCCGTTACGCGGCGGCGTCGGCCTTCTTGCGGCGGACGACGAAGACCGCGCCCGCACCGGCGACGACGGCGACACCGCCGACGAGACCGATGGTCGGCAGCATCGAGCTGGAGCCGGTCTCGGCGAGGTTGCCGGTGGCCGGGATCTCCTTGGCGCCGCCCTGCGGTTCCTTGCCGCCCTGCGGCTTCTTGCCGTCGTGGCCCGGCTTCTCCTCGGCCTCGCCCGGGTTCTCGTTGTTGCTGCCGGCCTTCAGGACCGTGAACTCGTAGAACGCGAACGAGTTGTGCACGCAGTTCTGCTCGGAGTCCAGGTAGCCACCGAGGCCGAGCGCGTAGCCGTCACCGGCCGGGGCCTTGGCGCTGATGTTGAGGCGCAGCTTGATGTCGACCTTCTCCTTGGCACCGAGCTCGGTGGTGCCGAAGTAGAGACCGCCCGTGACCTCGTCCTCGATGGACTCCCAGGACTTGGTGTCCGGGTTGAAGTACTGGATCTGCGCGTACGTGCTCAGCCAGTCCCGCTCGTCCTCGCTGTCCGCGAAGTTGTCCACGGCCGCGAGCCACTGGACCTCGCCGAGGTCCTCGTCGCTCGGGTTGGCGGCGGTCAGGTTGAACTGGTGCCAGCCGCTGCCCGCGACGATCTTGCCGGGCAGGCCGGAGAGGTTGAGCTGAAGCTGGGAGTCGGCGTCCTCGCCGTTCTCGTCGACCGGGCACTCGGTCGGGGCCTCGGTGGGCTCCTCGGTCGGCTTGGCCGTCTCGGTCGGCTTCTCGGTGGGCTTGGCCGTCTCGGAGGGCTTCTCCGTCGCGGTCGGGGTGGCCGATTCGGTCGGCTTCTCCGTCGCGGTCGGGGTCGCCGACTCGGTCTCCGTCGCGGACGGGGTCGGGGTTCCGGAGGGCTCGGCCGTCTCGGTGGCCGACGCGCTCGGGGAGGAAGTGGTGGTGTCCTCGGTCGCGAAGGCGGCAGGGGCCGACAGCAACGCGATCGGGGCTATGGCGGCGGTCGCGGCCGCGGCGGCCATGACACGGCGAAGCTTCATGAAGACCTCAGGAAGTCCGGCGTACTGCCTGGTGAGCAGTACGGAGGTGGAGGCCTCCGCGGTGGGGCGCGGGTGTGGCCGTTGTTACGCATGCATGACCAGCGCCCCCTGTGAATGGTTGTCCTCGAACTCACAGAATTCTTATGTGGCTTGGATCACATGGTTGGCGTGGTGTGTGAACCCGGCTTGTGCGGTCGTCGGGGGGTGCCGTAGAACTTCCTCCGCTCGGCGGCGATCCGCCGCGGGCGCAGGGCGTCTGGAGGGGGCGGTGTGACGGCACGGGACGAGATGCCGGAGAGAAGGCCGGACGGGATGCCGGAGGAGATACCCGACGACGTGTGGGAACGCTTCGAGCGCGACAGCCTGCGCGACATCCGTTCCTCCGCGCCGAAGGAGCCCTCCGCGCGGGCCCGCATGGTGGCCGAAAGACTGCGCCGCCTGGACGAGGAGGCGGCACGGCAGCAGGCCGCCGAGGCCAGGGGGCTGAGCCGGATGCGCCGCAAGCGCCGCAGGATGGCGGACGCGGATCCGTGGCGGCCCGACGAGTGGCGTTCCGCGCCCACCGGGCCGCGCCGCAGCGCGCGTTCGGAGCGCAGTCGTCGGGTGTGGAGCGTGGTGATCGTGGTGGGCGGCATGGCCCTGGCCATCGTGCTGCTCAGCCCGTTCCGCTTCTGGTTCTGGTCCTGGGGATAGCCCGTACGGGGGTTGGGCGGCCCCGAAGCGGAACCGCTCGGGATGATCTTCCGTCGTACGAGGGGTGCGGCTGACTCCGCACGGTGCGATACGAACGTGAGAGTGCGGGAAAGTGGGGGAGCGGGACATGAAGGCAGCTGTGTCACGTGGTGTGGTGGCGGTCTCGGTGCTCGCGGCGCTCGGCCTGACGGCGGCGTGCAGCGGGAGCGGCGACGCGAAGGGCGACGACAAGAAGCCGTCGAACTCCGCGGAGGCCGGTGGCGGTTCCGCCGCCGAGCGTCTTGAGAAGTCCGCCCTCGCCACGGGTGACGTCAAGAAGTACAAGGTCGAGAAGGCGTCCGCGGGCGACGCGACGCCGCCCGCCGCGGCCGTGCGCCCCGGTGCGTGCCGATCACTTTCGGACATGCTCAGGGCGACCGCTCCCGCCGGGGCGAAGGCCAATGTCGTCCGCACACTGAGCAGCACCGACCTCGCGGACGAGACGATCACCGACGTGGAACTGCTCGCGTACGGCAAGGCGGACGCCGAGCGGACCATGGACACGCTGCGGACGGCGACGAAGTCGAAGAAGTGCGCCACCTTCGGGGCCGGCGGACACCGCTACTTCGGCGTGCGGCCGCAGCCGGCGTCGGTCGGCGGCGACGAGTCCGTCTCCTTCAAGCTCGCGAGCCGTACCGGTGAGTTCCTGCGGCGGGACAAGGTCACCGTCGTACGCAGCGGTTCGACGCTGATGTCCTTCCACGCGTCGAACGTCTTCGACCCGAAGAGCGCCAAGTCCGCCGAGGACGGCCGGAAGGCCGGGGTGCCCGAGGAGTTCGGCGACGGCAAGGTGCCGGCCGATCCCGAGGTGTCCGAGGCGATCGTCGACGCGCAGTTGGCGAAGGTGAAGTAGGCGAAGCAGGTGAAGTAGGCGAAGCAGCGGAACGGCCGGGAACCGGCAGAGCGAAGGGCCCCGCGGGACGGATCCGCGGGGCCCTTGGCTGTCAGCACCGACGTCAGGGCTGCGTCGGTGCCACGGAGCGGCGCCGGGGGGAGTGCGCCGCGAGTTTCTGGGGTGCCGGTGGCCGACCCGGCGCACGAGGGGCGCTCACGTGGTCTCGACCAATGGCAATGGAATTGTGGAGTGCCGGATCTGCGGCCCGTCCCTCTAGGCATCGTGCTGGATCGCGCATTGCCTGCGCAACCGGTTCGACCAGATCTAGAACGAAAAGGGACGGCTGGGGCTGGGGCGGCTGAGGGCTCGGGGTGGCTGAGGGCTCGGGGTGGCCGGAGACTCGGGCGGGACTCGGCCGCGGACTCGGTGGGGACTTTGTCGGGGGACTCTCGGTGGGGGACGGAGGCCGGCCGGCTTCGGGCGTCCCCGAAGCCGACCGTTCTCTTGGGTGACCGGGCTGCTGTCCCCTGCCGTCCGGTCACGTCTCTGGAGCGAGGTCCCACGGCGTACACAGTGTGTGCGCCTCATCGCTCCAGCGGAGCCACGCGTGGTTTTCCCGTGCCCGCCCCTGGCTGGCACGGACATCGGGACCAACGAAGCCTCCGCGGAACCGGTCACGCGCCGTACGGGTGAGAGCGGACCCGAACTCAGGTCCGGTGGCACAAGGGTTCCGGGGCGTGACGCGAGGCTGGGCGGGGGCGGCTCAGACGCGGCCCCGGCACAGCTCCAGGAGCGTCATCGCGAGCGATGTGCCGGGCTTGCCGAGCGCGTCCCTGTAGTGGGCGAGCACCTCCATCTCGCGCGAGAGGTTCACGCGGCGGCCGCCGGAGGTGATGCGCGCCTCCTGGATCACGGCCGATACGGCCATCCGTTCCTGGATGAGACCGATGATGCGGTCGTCGAGCGCGTCGATGCGCTCGCGTGCGTTCTCGATCACGCCGACGGCCTCGGGGGTGTGGGCGCCGGTCTTGTCGGTGGCGGTGACGGTCATCTGGGGCTCCTGGTGTCGGAAGGGGAACCCCGGAGCGGCAAGGTCCGCGAACGACAGAGCGCCCCGGGCCTTGTCGGCCCGGGGCGCCCGGTAAGTCGCTTGTCAGTGGATTCAAGCAGCTCGACCATGGCAGCCGGTGGGCCGGTTGCCATAGGTAAAGAGGAAGCCGAGGTGCTTGTTCACGGGGCCAGTATGCCCCCAGGCGCGGCCGCCCGGTCAACACGGGCCCGGCCGCGGCTCGGATGGTGAGACGGGCGTCCGGCCGACGGGACCGGTGGGGCGGCCCCGTCGGATGCGACGAAGAGGGACCTGACGGGCCCGTTAGAATCGACAAAACAGACCCCCGCACACGCACTGAGCCCCAGCTCACGCTCAACGCCGGAAGGCCGCCGCCGTGCCATCAGCGTCCCCCGCTGCCGCCGCTCCCGACACCGTCCTGGTCGTCGACTTCGGAGCGCAGTACGCCCAGCTCATCGCCCGTCGCGTCCGTGAGGCCCGGGTCTACAGCGAGATCGTGCCGAGCACCATGCCGGTCGCCGAGATGCTCGCCAAGAACCCCGCGGCGATCATCCTCTCCGGCGGCCCGTCCTCGGTGTACGCGGACGAGGCGCCGCGCCTGGACCGTGCGATCTTCGAGGCCGGCGTCCCCGTCTTCGGCATGTGCTACGGCTTCCAGCTGATGGCGACCACCCTCGGCGGCACCGTCGACAACACCGGCGCGCGCGAGTACGGCCGTACGCCGCTCGCCGTGTCCAAGCCCGGCTCGACGCTCTTCGAGGGCACCCCGGCCGAGCAGTCCGTGTGGATGTCGCACGGCGACGCGTGCAGCGCTGCGCCCGAGGGCTTCTCCGTCACCGCGTCCACGGACGTCGTGCCGGTCGCGGCCTTCGAGAACGACGAGAAGAAGCTGTACGGAGTGCAGTACCACCCCGAGGTCATGCACTCCACGCACGGCCAGCAGGTGCTCGAGCACTTCCTCTACCGGGGCGCGGGCCTGAAGCCCGACTGGACCACCGGCAACATCGTCGAGGAGCAGATCGCCTCGATCCGCGAGCAGGTCGGCAACAAGCGCGCGATCTGCGGCCTCTCCGGCGGCGTCGACTCCGCCGTGGCCGCCGCCCTCGTGCAGAAGGCCATCGGCTCGCAGCTGACCTGTGTGTATGTCGACCACGGTCTGATGCGCAAGAACGAGACCGAGCAGGTCGAGAAGGACTTCGTCGCGGCCACGGGCGTCCAGCTCAAGGTCGTCGACGCGCAGGAGCGCTTCCTCACCGCGCTGGCCGGTGTCTCCGACCCGGAGCAGAAGCGGAAGATCATCGGCCGCGAGTTCATCCGCGTCTTCGAGCAGGCCCAGGCGGAGATCGTCGCCGAGGCGCCGGGCGACCAGCCCGTCGAGTTCCTGGTCCAGGGCACGCTCTACCCGGACGTCGTCGAGTCCGGCGGCGGCACGGGCACGGCGAACATCAAGTCCCACCACAACGTGGGCGGCCTCCCCGAGGACCTCGAGTTCAAGCTGATCGAGCCGCTGCGCCAGCTCTTCAAGGACGAGGTGCGGATGGTCGGGCAGGAGCTCGGTCTGCCGGACGAGATCGTCCAGCGCCAGCCCTTCCCGGGCCCCGGCCTCGGCATCCGCATCGTCGGCGAGGTCACCAAGGACCGCCTCGACCTGCTCCGTGAGGCCGACGCGATCGCCCGCGAGGAGCTGACCGCCGCCGGTCTCGACCGTGACATCTGGCAGTGCCCCGTCGTGCTGCTCGCGGATGTGCGCAGCGTGGGCGTGCAGGGCGACGGCCGGACGTACGGCCACCCGATCGTGCTGCGTCCGGTCTCCTCCGAGGACGCCATGACCGCCGACTGGTCGCGTCTTCCGTACGACGTCCTGGCGAAGATCTCGACGCGCATCACGAACGAGGTCGCCGACGTCAACCGCGTCGTCCTCGACGTGACGAGCAAGCCGCCGGGCACCATCGAGTGGGAGTAGTCCCTGGGGGAGCGATCCCTGGGGGAGTAGTCCCTGGGGGAGCGATCCCGCAGAGCTGAAACGGCGCCGTCCACTGTGGTGGGCGGCGCCGTTCGCGTACGTCACGTACGCCTGGTCGTCCGCGCCGGTGCGCCCGGCTTCCACAGCCGCACCGCCAGATACTTCTCGTCCTTGATGTACGTGCGGACCACCTCCGTCAGTTCCGTGCGGAACAGGTGGAACTCGGACGGGTCCGGCGGCTCGACCTGCCCGACGTACCCGGCCCGTTCCTCGGGGTCCGTGACCTCGATCGCGCGCCCCGCGATCCGGATGTCGCCGCCCGCCATCTCTGTGCCCGAACCCGGATTGGCCTGCAGCGAGAAGCGCGGGTCGCGGCGCAGGTCCACTGCCTTCATCGAGCCCGGCATCATGCCGAGCCACAGCTCGCCGTGCAGGAAACGGACCTCGAGGCCGGTCGTGCGCGGCGATCCGTCCTTGCGGAGCGTCGCCAGGATGTGGTGGGTGAACAGGCCGAACCGCTCTTCCGCGGTCCGGGCGAAGTCGGGTTCTGCCGCGGCGAAGGCGGCCCAGTTCGTCGTCCTCGTCTTCGTCGTCATAGGGAGAGTGTCCCGCCCCAACCAGACATCCGCTGTCCGGATTTACGTCCCCTTCGCGCACTCTCTTCACAGGCATCCCCTGTCTTCCTGCGCTGACCGGCGGTAACTTCCGCTCCGTACCGCGAGGAACGGAGGAACCATGCAGGCGCCCACACCGATACCCGTCGAACGGCTGCAGTTCGCGATGCCGCCCGTCCATGACTCGGCGGCCGACGAACGGCGCTACCGCAAGGAGCGGCTCGCCGGGGCGCTGCGGGTCTTCGGGCGGCTCGGCTACGAGGACGGGGTGTCCGGGCACATCACGGCGCGGGACCCGGAGTACACCGACTGCTTCTGGGTGAACCCCTTCGGGATGCCCTTCAAGCACATCACCGTGGGCGATCTGGTCCTCGCCAACGCGGAAGGGCAGGTCGTGGAGGGCCGCCACCACGTCAACCAGGCCGCCTTCACCGTGCACGCGCAGGCGCATCTGGCGCGGCCCGACGTCGTCGCCGTCGCGCACTGCCACTCGCTGCACGGTCGCGCGCTCTCCACCCTCGGCGAACTCCTCGACCCCCTCACCCAGGAGTCCTGCGCCTTCTACGAGGACCACGCGCTGTACGACGGCTACACCGGTGTCGTCGTCGACGCGGAGGAAGGGCGGCGCATCGCCTCCGCGCTCGGCGACCACAAGGCCGTCATCCTGCGCAACCACGGGCTCCTGACGGTCGGCGACTCCGTGGACGCCGCCGCCTGGTGGTTCCTCGGCATGGAACGCTCCTGCCAGGTCCAGCTGAGCGCGCGGGCCGCGGGCCGTCCGATCCTGATCGGCCACAAGCAGGCGGTGGCCACCCGCGAGCAGCTCGGCAGCGATCTGGTGGCGTGGATCAACTACCAGCCGCTGTGGCAGGACATCAGCCGCAGCGAGCCGGATCTGCTGACCTGAGCCGCGGCTCCCAGCCGCGTCCCGCCGCGTCAACCCCGGTGACCTGCCCTCACCCGCCCTGACCTGACCCGAGCGCCCCCGGCGCCTTCCCGTACGGCACAATCCCCTTTCATCGCAAGGAAGTTCACGGACCGGCGCTCGGCCGAGGGCGGGGTCCAGGGCGGGGAAGGCGGCGTACGCGGTGGCGGTGCAGGAGGCGCGGCAGGGCGCGCACGGGGGCGGCTGCACATGCGGTGACTGTCCGCACGGTGCGCGCGAGGGGCACCGGCGCGCCGTGGCGGAGTTCCTCGCCAAGCGCGACGGGCTCGCGGCCGGGGAGGGGCTGCCCGCGGCGGTCGCGCACTCCGCGGGCGCCTCCCGGCAGTGGGTGTCGGACGAGCTGACCCAGTCCGCGCGGGCCGTCGCCGAACGAGGCCGGGCCGAGGGCGAGGCCTGGCTCGGCCGGCTCTGGCACCGCACCCTCGCCGTGGTCTGGGGCGCGGTGGTCCTGCTGCTCCTCGTCGAGGCGCTCACCGCGATCGGCGCCGGGTGGACCCTCGCCCGGACGGCGGGACTGCTCGCGGCCGTCGTCGTGGGCGGCCTGCTGACCGGTGCGGGATACGCGCACCGGGCGCGCGGCGGCATCCTCGCGCCGGTGATCGGTGAGGACAACCGGCTCTCCACTTCCCGTGCCGTGGCGGCCTGTTGGGTCCTCCTCGTCGTCTTCGCGGTGCTCGTCCTCGCCGGGCAGCTGGCCGGAGCGTCCGGACACCGGGAGCGGGACGCGCTGATCGGCGGTCTCGAACTCGCCCGCGCCGCCGGTGCCGTGACGGTCCTTGCCGTGGTCTGCGGCGTCGCCGTCCTCGTACGCCGTGTGGTGGGCCTGCGGGTCCTCGGCCAGCGGCTGCAGAAGGTGCCGGCCGACCGCCCCCGCGCCGCCGACCTGCTCACCGACGACGCGGGCCGCGGCAGCTTCGCGGACGCGCAGTATGTGCTCGTCAGCGCCGTCGCCATGGTCTTCGCCGCCGTACGCCTCGCGCGCCGCCCCGAGCAGCTGCCCGATCTGCCGTGGGGGCTCGCGCTGCTCGTCCTGGTCTCCGCGGCGACATACCTGGCCGGCAAGTACGCCGAAGGAGGGCGGCCCGTGATCCTCTCCGTGGTGCGCTCCCGCGAGGCGGGCGACCTCGACGCCCCCATCCGCACCGGCGACGACATCGAGATCCGCGGCGCCGGATTCGTGCCCCCGGGCGCGCAGAGCGCCGACCGGCTCGCCCGGATGGTCGTCCGCATCGGAACCGTCCACGTCCATGTCCCGCTCGTCCCCGTCCCCGGCGGATTCACCAACCCGACCGACACCGTCCTCACCGTCCCGGTCCCGGTCGACGTCGAGCCGGGCCGCGTCGACGTCCAGGTGATCACCGCGGCGGGCGTGGAGACGAACCGCTGCGCGATCGACGTCACGGACTGAGCCGCGTCCGTACTTGGGAAATCGGCGTACGCCACTGAGCGGGTCCCCCTGTTCCTACGTATCGTCTGATGACGGGTCACCGGGCGAGACGGTCAACGGGAGAGGCGGCGAGAGCGATGGCTCACGGCATGCGCACCGACAGCCACACCAGCTACGTCAGAAGCACCGGGTGGCGGGAGAGCGCCTCCCGGTACGCACTGCTCCCGCTCCGGATCTTCCTCGGCGTCACCTTCATCTACGCCGGCCTCGACAAGCTCACCGACAGCGCCTTCATGGCGGACAGCGGCGCCGGGTCCATCGGCGAGATGATGGAGGGCGTCCGGGACATCTCCGCCATCCCGGCCCTCGTCGACCTCGCCCTCAGGAGCCCCGTCGGCTTCGGCTACGCCATCGCCCTCGGTGAACTGGCCGTCGGCATCGGCACCCTGATCGGCCTGTTCGCCCGGATCGCGGCGCTCGGCGGCGCCCTCATCTCGCTCAGCCTCTGGCTGACCGTGAGCTGGTCCACCGAGCCCTACTACTACGGCAACGACCTCGCCTACCTGATGGCCTGGCTGCCCCTGATCCTCGCCGGGGCGTCCGTCTTCTCCGCAGACGCGATGCTCGCCACCCGGCGCAGGCGGGCCTCGGGGCTCGTCTAGCCGTCCTCCGGGTCGGACACGGCGCCCGGCGGGGCATCCGCCGCGGAGCCTGCCGGGCGGTGGCCCGACCTGCCGCGTATGCCGTAGGCCACGGCTGCCGTCGCGCCCCCGAGCAGCAGACCCGCCAGGGTCAGCGGGAACGCCAGGAACCACGGGGTCTCCCAGGCGCCGCCCGCGTCACCCGCGTAGGCGATCGCCGCTATCAGCAGGAAGAGGCCCAGGACCAGCTTGCCGGGACGAAACTCATGACGTAGCACGGATCACCTCCGCCTGTCCGATGCCGACTTCGACGGTCAGCTCCAGCGTGCCGCCGTCCTTGCTGCCCGCGGGCGGGTCCAACGTCTCCGTCTTCTCCTTGCCCGGAGCGATGTCCACGTCTCCGTTGCGATCGTCCGGCAACCGGATGTCGCCCACGCCCACTTCGACGCTCAACTTCACCGTGCTGTCCTTCGGCACGATCACCTTCAGCCGTCCGGCACCGACCTCGGCACTCGTCGTCAGTGTCTTGCCCTTGCCGGGACCGGCGCGGGTCAGATCCAGCGTGCCTACCCCGGCCCCCAGCTCGTAGTGGGACCTGACCTGGGATGCCGCCGTCGGCGTCCAGGTCGTGCGCGCCCATGTGGTGCCGATGTCCTTGGGCAGCGCGGCCGCGCCCGCGAGCAGCATGGCCGTGATCACCGCGAGGACGACCGAGCCCGCTCCCGTACGCCCGGCGAAGGCGCTGACGGCGATACCGATCGCGAACACGCCGAGCGCCAACGCGAGTCCGGTCTGCAGGCTGGTGCCGAGCGCCTGGTCCTCCCACGTCAGGCCGGTGCCGAGGCCGCCGGCGAGCAGCGCCGTCAGGAAGACCGTGCCGCCGATCCAGCGCGGGCCGCGCGGCCTGGGCTCGGGGGGCGGGGCCGCTGGCTCGCGCTCCCGTATCCGACGGCCGTGCGGCGGATCAGGTCGGTACTCGACGGTCACACCCTCCGGCCCCCAGAAATAGCCCGAGATCCCGTCGTGCGTGCCGTCCTTCACTATCGGGTCCCGCCACCACGAAGGGGCCCCGGCCACCGGCGGCGCTTTCGCCTCGGGCGGGGCGTCCGCCACTGTCTGGGCCGCCACCGGGTCGGGGTCGGTCAGGCCGCGCTGCTGCGACCAGTACCCCGCGCCCGCCAGGAGCAGGGCGAGCACCGCGGCGAAGGTGAGCGCCCCGCCGTTGTTCAACAGCGAGAGGAAGACGCCGCAGCCGACGAGCGCGAAGAGTATGGCGGTCATCGCCTGGCCGTCGACCCGGCCTGAGAGCAGCCTGCGCGCCTCGTTCTCCTCCTCGTCCTCGTACGGCACGAACAGCCATGCGAAGCCGTAGAAAACAAGGCCGAGCCCGCTGGTGAGGGAGAGGACGGTGAGGCCGATCCGGAAGATCACCGGGTCCATGTCGCACTGCCGCCCGAGCCCCGCGCACACCCCGCCCAGCTTCTTGTGCCGCCGGTCGCGGCGGAAGCCGCGCACGCCGGCCGGCCCGCCCGGCTCCTGCGCCGGGGCGGACAGCGGATCGCGCGGCGCGGCCTGCGGGCCCGTCGCGGCGGGCTGCTCGTCTGTCATGTGTCCATGGTGACGGGCGGGAGGCCGTGACGGCAGTCGGGACAACCCTGGCCGAACCCTGATATCACCCCTGACACAGCCCTGCCCCGAGCTAGGCCCGCCGTCCGTCGGGGTCGGAGATCAGGGGAGTCTCGGGGGTCGACCCTGATGCCCGCGCCCGCGTACGCGTGTGAATATCGGAGACATGCCGGAAGCCGCAGCAGGAACCATCGAAGACGAGCGGCCGCTGCGAAAGCTCTACCGCAGCGGTGACGGCCGTTGGCTCGGCGGGGTCGCGCGCGGCCTCGCCGGGCACCTCGGCCTGCCCGTCGTCTGGGTGCGGCTGATCTTCGTCGGCCTGTTCACGGCGGACGGACTTGGCGCGTTGCTGTACGCGGCCTTCTGGTTCTTCGTGCCGCTCGGCGTCGGAGGCGTCGACGCCGAGCGCCCGCCCTCCGCCGTCACCACCGAGACGACGCCCGACGGCCGCCGCAGACTCGTGGCACGCAAGCCCGACAAGGGCCAGCTCGTCGCGCTGCTCGCGATGGTCGTCGTCGCCCTGGTCTTCGTGGGCAACGTGGACCTGGGCAACTCCACCAAGGCCTATCTCGTGCCGACCCTGCTCGTCGCCGCCGGTGTCGCCCTGGTCTGGCGCCAGGCCGACAACGCCCGCAGGGCCCGCTGGATGGCGGTGGGCCGCCGCAGGCGCACGCTGACCATCGCCCGCGCGGCGGCCGGTGTGCTGCTGGTGGGCGCCGGTGTCTCCGGCATCGTCGTGCTGCAGGGCTCGACCTCGCACCTCAGCTCCGTGCTGCAGGCGGCGCTCGCGGTGCTCGTCGGCATCGCGCTGCTCGCCGGCCCCTATCTCATCCGCATGATGCAGGACCTCTCCGAGGAGCGGCTGATGCGCATCCGCGCCCAGGAGCGCGCGGAGGTCGCCGCCCATGTGCACGACTCGGTGCTGCACACCCTGACCCTGATCCAGCGCAACGCGGAGAACGCGGGAGAGGTCCGCCGCCTGGCCCGCGCCCAGGAGCGCGACCTGCGCCAGTGGCTCTACAAACCGGAGGGCACCGGCAAGGACGAGGACGAGGAGCCCGACACCCTCGCCGAGGCCGTCCGGCGCAACGCCGCGGAGGTGGAGGACAAGCACGGCGTCCCCATCGAGGTCGTCATCGTCGGCGACTGCCCGCTCGACGAAAGGCTGTCCGCGCAGATGCAGGCCGCGCGGGAAGCAATGGTGAACGCCGCCAAGTACGGTGGCGAGGGCGGTGCGGTGCAGGTCTTCGCCGAGGTGGAGGGGGAGACGGTGTTCGTGTCCGTCCGGGACCGTGGCCCCGGCTTCGACCTGGATTCCGTGCCGGACGACCGCATGGGCGTACGAGAATCGATCATCGGCCGTATGCAGCGCAACGGCGGCACGGCGCGGCTGCGCGCGGTGCCCGGGGGCGGCACGGAAGTCGAGCTGGAGATGGAGAGGACGGCGACGACATGAGCGACACCAACGACGCGGGTGAGCCGGGCGGGGCGACGGGCGCGGACGGGGCGGCCGAGACCGAGGCCCCGGCGGTGGACGGCGGGGACGTGGCGCGCCGGGTGCGCGTGGTCCTCGTGGACGACCACCGGATGTTCCGTACGGGCGTCCAGGCGGAGATCGGCAGGACGCCGATCACCGGGGTCGAGGTCGTGGGCGAGGCCGCCGACGTCGACCAGGCGGTCACGGTCATCACCGCGGAGCGTCCGGAGGTGGTGCTCCTCGACGTCCACCTTCCCGGGGGCGGCGGCGTCGAAGTCCTGCGCCGCTGCGCGCCGTTGATGTCCGACGCCGAGAACCCGGTGCGGTTCCTCGCGCTGTCCGTCTCGGACGCCGCGGAGGACGTCATCGGGGTCATCCGCGGCGGCGCCCGCGGCTATGTCACCAAGACCATCACCGGCACGGACCTGGTCGACTCCATCTTCCGGGTGCAGGACGGCGACGCGGTGTTCTCGCCGCGCCTCGCCGGCTTCGTCCTCGACGCCTTCGCGTCGACGGACGCGCCGCCGGTCGACGAGGACCTGGACCGCCTCACCCAGCGCGAGCGCGAGGTGCTGCGGCTCATCGCGCGGGGGTACGCGTACAAGGAGATCGCCAAGCAGCTCTTCATCTCCGTGAAGACGGTCGAGTCGCATGTGTCGGCGGTGCTGCGGAAGCTGCAGCTGTCGAACCGGCACGAGCTGACGCGGTGGGCGACGGCGCGGCGGCTGGTCTGACGGTCCGGGCTGGTCTGACGGTCCGGTCTGGTCCGACGGTCAGGGCCGGTCCGACGGTCAGGGCGGGGCTGACGGTCCGCGCTGGTCCGGCGGTTCGGCTCCCTCAGCGGTGCGTGCCGCCCGCGATCGGGGACACCTTTCGGACCGCCCATCGGTAGTGTCCTACCGCCTTCGCGATGCCGATCAGGCCGGTCAGCCACAGGACCAGGCCCGCGCCCATGCCGAGGGCGACATCGCCGTAGGAGTCCCGGCCAGGCTCCGCGTACGCGGCGGCGGCGAAGGACGCCCACAGGCCCAGCGTGCACAGCAGGAAGGACCCCAGGAGCCAGCAGAGGCTGAGGGCGGGGGCGCGGAGCGCGGCGGCCGCCTCCGGGTGGCTGTCCAACTCCAGCCAGCTCTCGGTGAGTTCGCGCAGCTTCCGGTCCCGCCGGATGCCGAGGACGACGCCGATCACCGAGGGGACGAGCGCACCGAGGCCGAGGACGGCGCAGAGCGGACCGAACACGATGACCATGACCTCCTCGTCCTCGACCATCTGGATCGGCAGCGCGAGCAGCGACCACCCGATGACGCCGCCGAGCCCCAACAGCCAGAGCAGCAGCAGCCGGTGGATGCCCAGGGTGCGCCTGCGGAGCTCCGCGAGCGCCAGGCCCCGGTCGGCGATGAGCGCGTTCCGGTCCGGCCAGGTGCGCAGATGGACGGGCGGCGGAGGGGGCGGCAGCGTACGGCGGGACATGAGCCAGAACAGTACCTTCGGGCCTGTTCAGCGCTCCGCGAGGCCCCTCAGGCCAGCGCTCCGTGGGGCCCTCACGCCGTCCCGAACCCCTCACGCCGTCCCGAACCCCTCACGCCACCCGCGTCGCCCCCGCGAACGGCATCTGGCTGATCGGCGCGAGGCGGACCGGCGCGCTCGGGTTGGGGGCGTGGATCATCTGGCCGTTGCCCACATAGATGCCGACATGGCTGATGCCCTGGTAGAAGAAGACCAGGTCGCCCGGCTGGAGTTGGGAGCGCGAGACCTTGTTGCCCGCCGCGATCTGCGCATACGTCGTACGCGGGATGGAGACCCCCGCGGAGCGGTACGCGGCCTGGGTGAGCCCCGAGCAGTCGAAGGCGTTGGGCCCGGTCGCGCCCCAGACGTAGGGGCTGCCGAGCGCCTCGTACGCGTACGCGACGGCCGCCTGGGCGCGGGCGCCCACACCCTTCGCCGGGGTGTTCAGGGCATCGCGGCCGGCTTCGCGGGAGGCCCTGTCCCGGCCGCCGTCGCCGCCCGCGAGCCGCGCACGCTCTTCGGAGGTCAGCCGGGCGAGGAGCTTCTTGGCGGAGTCGAGCTTTCCGTTGACCGTCTTCTTGTGCCGCTGCAGCTCCGCCTGGCGGGACTTGAGGCGGGCGAGTGTGCCGTCGGCCTCGCTGTGCAGCTGGTCGATCTCCTGGAGCTGTTTGCCCACGCTCCGGACGGCCGAGGCCTGGCGGTTGCCCGCCCGGTCGGCGAGCGCGGCCCGCTCCAGGAACTGGTCCGGGTCGGAGGAGAGCGCGAGCTGCACGGCCGGATCGACGCCGCCGCTGCGGTACTGCGCGGCGGCGATCGAACCGAGGCCCTCGCGCGCCGAGTTGAGCTTCTCCGTCTTGCGGGCCGCCTCGTCCCGCAGCTCGCCCAGGGACTCCTCCGCCTTGTCGGCCTTCTCCTTGGCGCCGTTGTACTTCTCGGTGGCGACCTCCGCCTCGCGGTAGAGCGCGTCGACCTTGTTCTTCACCTCGGCCGGGCTGAGCCGGGGCTCCGCGTGGCCCGTGCCGTCGAAGGCGGTCGCCGTCGCGGCCCCGGCAAGGGCGATGGTGGCGGCGGTACGGGCCGTATGGCCACTGAGTGAGCGCCGGCTGGGCTTGCGGTGCGCTGCCACGGGTGCTCCTTAGGGTCCGGCGGCGGCCCGCACAGGGGGAACAGGCCGCCGCCGGCTTCTCGGCGGTGGTGGCCGACTGCCGCCCCTGGTCCGGACGGCGGTGGGGAGCCGGTCACCTGACGAAGGACGCTAAACCTGGCCGTCACGGCTTGGTGACGGGATGCACTCAACTGACGGAAGTGCGCCGACCGGTGACCGTATGTGACTGCGCGTACCGCCGGGACGCGCCCCCTTCGAACGGGCCCGTGACCGATGCGGCGCTTGTGGCCCGCCCGGTGGCAGTGGGGTGGTACGGAGGGGCGGGAGGGCCCCGGCTAGGCTCCGGAACCATGGACGTACTCACCCATGTCTTCGTCGGCCTGCACATCATCGGCATCGCTTCCCTGCTGGGCGGCTTCCTCACCCAGATGAAGCAGATGGGCCAGGGCACGGCCCGTTTCACCCCGGCGATGCTGCACGGCGCGCTGACCATGCTGGTCACGGGCGTGATCCTGGTGGGCCTCAATCAGGCGGACGACAACCCGGTCAACAACCTCAAGATCGGCATCAAGATGGCCGTGCTGATCGTGATCCTCGCGCTGGTCTATGTGAAGCGGGACGAGGAGAAGGTCGACAAGGGCATGTTCGGGGCGGTGGGCCTGCTGACGGTCGTGAACATCTTCATCGCGGTGCTCTGGACCTGAGCCGACCGCAGAAGACTTGAGCCGGTCCGCAGAAGACCTGAGCCGACCGCAGAAAACGGCCTCCACGCACGCGTGGAGGCCGTTTTCGTGTGTGACGGTTACGCCGGCCGCACCACGCTGTGGATCGGCATGTAGTAGATCGACTCGACGCGGACGTTCGTGCCCGGCTTCGGGGCGTGGATCATCTTGCCGTCGCCGATGTAGATCCCGACGTGGCTGATGTCGTCGTAGAAGAAGACCAGGTCGCCCGGCTTGGCGTCGGCCGTCTTCACCGTCGTGCCGACCTTCACCTGGTCCCACGTCGTACGCGGCAGGTCGATCCCGGCGGCCTTCCACGCGTCCTGGGTGAGCCCGGAGCAGTCGTAGGAGTCGGGGCCCGTCGCGCCCCACACGTACGGCTTGCCGATTTGCGCCTCCGCGAAGTCGATGACCTTCGCGGCCTTCGTCGCGTAGCCGCTGTCGGCGTCCCCAGAACCGGTGCCGGAGCCGGTGTCCGGGGTCTCCGTGCTGTCGCCGGTCCCGTCGGTCCCGTCGTTCTGCTGCTCTTCCTCGCGCTCCTTCTGGGCGGCCTCCTCGGCCGCCTTGCGCTTGGCCTCCGCCTCGGCCTCGGCCTTCTGCTTGGCCGCCAGCTCCGCGGCCTTGCGCTTGGCCTCTTCTTCCTTCTTCTTCTCGATCGCCGCGAGCCGCGCCTTCTCCTCGGCGGTCAGCTCCGAGAGCAGCGTCCGCGCCTTGGTCAGCTTCTCCTGGACGGCGGCCTTGCTCGTCTTCAGGTCGTCCCGGGAATCGCTCAGCGTCTCCAGGGACTTGGCGGCCTTCGTACGCTGCTTCGTCGCCGACGCCTGCTGCGTCTGGTAGTCGTCGACGGCCTTCTTCTGGCGCTCGGTCAGCCGGTCCGAGAGATGGTTCTGGTCGAAGTACCCCTGCGGGTCCTCGGCGAGCATCATCGTGGCGGTCTCGGAGACGGCGCCGGTGCGGTACTGGGCAGCGGCGAACGAGCCGAGTTCCTGGCGGGCCTCGTTCAGCTTGTCCGTGCGCTTGGCCACGTCGTCCAGGAGCGTGTCGACCTTCTTGCGCTGCTTCTCGGTGCGCTCCTTGGCCGAGTTGTACTTCTGGGTGGCCACGCCGGCCTGGTGGTAGAGGTCGTCGACCTTCTTCTGGACCTCTTCGAGGCTGGGCTTCTGCGGCGCGGAGGGGGCAGCGTTCGCGCTCTGCGACAGGAGGGCCACGGAGGTGAGGGCCGCCGTCGTGATGCCGATGGCGGGAGTGGTGCGTATTCCGGCAATGCGGGTCCGCGGCTTGCGGTGCGACGCCAAGGGAGGCGACTCCTTCCGTAGACCGCCTACCGGGTTAGCTGTCGGGTTCGGGCGGGTGGTTCGGAAGGTTGCCCTACAGTCCCGTACTACGTACGGGACCGATTCACCCCAAGGTCATGGTGGGTCCCCGGCTCCGAGGTGATCGGACTCGGCGGAGGCCACCCGTTCCCGGCGGGGTTCGCCGGTGGGAGTACGAGCAGCCCGCGGAGCACGCTAGCCAACTCGTGTGGCTCATGTGAAGGTTGATGTGCGATATGCCCGATACATTTTCGTGACTTTACGAAGCTCTTGACGCGGGCACGTCGTGTCGTAGCGGAGTGTCACCGTCCGCGGGCGGGGTGTAGGCGGGGTTCGTGGCCGGAACCCGGGGCGGGTTGTCAGTGGGGCGGCCTAGACTCGGGAGGCGATGAGCAGCCTCTTTGATGACAGCTTCCTGGCGGACCTCCAGCCCTCGCGGGCATCGGAGGAGGAGCCCCCGCCGCCGCCCGAGGACAGCGCTCCGGAGCCCATTCCGGATGATCTGTTCGACGGGGAGTTCGACGCGCCCGCACCCCGGGACGCGCATTACCGGGACGGCGCCCCCCGACCGGTGATCGACCCGGCGGCGCTGATCTTCGGGCTGAACGAGAACCAGCGGGCGGCCGTCCTGCACGCCGACTCCCCGCTGCTCATCGTGGCCGGTGCCGGCTCAGGAAAGACCCGCGTCCTCACCCACCGCATCGCGTACCTGCTGGCCGCGAGGAACGTGCATCCGGGACAGATCCTGGCGATCACGTTCACGAACAAGGCCGCGGGCGAGATGAAGGAGCGCGTCGAGCAACTCGTCGGGCCGCGCGCCAACGCGATGTGGGTGTCGACCTTCCACAGCGCGTGCGTCCGCATACTGCGCCGCGAGGCGAAGACGATCGGGATGACCTCCTCCTTCTCGATCTATGACGCCGCGGACTCCAAGCGGCTGATGGCCCTGGTCTGCCGCGACCTGGACATCGACCCGAAGAAGTTCCCGCCGAAGTCCTTCAGCGCCAAGATCTCGAACCTGAAGAACGAGCTGATCGACGAGGAGACCTTCGCGGGTCAGGCCGCCGACGGCTTCGAGAAGACCCTCGCCCAGGCGTACGCGATGTACCAGTCGCGCCTGCGCGAGGCGAACGCGCTGGACTTCGACGACCTGATCATGACGACGGTCAACATGTTCCGCGCGTTCCCGGACGTCGCCGAGCACTACAGGCGCCGCTTCCGCCACGTGATGGTCGACGAGTACCAGGACACCAACCACGCGCAGTACGCCCTGGTGCGCGAGCTGGTCGGTCCCTCCGGAGGCGAGGGCGACGACCCCGCCGAGCTCTGTGTCGTGGGTGACGCGGACCAGTCGATCTACGCCTTCCGGGGCGCCACGATCCGCAACATCCTCCAGTTCGAGGAGGACTACCCGGACGCGACCACGATCCTCCTGGAGCAGAACTACCGCTCCACCCAGACGATCCTGACGGCGGCCAACGCCGTGATCGAGCGCAACGAGAGCCGCCGCCCCAAGAACCTGTGGACCAACGCGGGCGCGGGCTCGCGCATCACCGGCTATGTCGCCGACACCGAGCACGACGAGGCGCAGTTCGTCGCCGACGAGATCGACCGGCTCACCGACGCGGGCGAGGCGAAGGCCGGCGACGTGGCGATCTTCTACCGGACGAACGCGCAGTCGCGTGTCTTCGAAGAGATCTTCATCCGCGTCGGCCTGCCCTACAAGGTCGTCGGCGGCGTCCGCTTCTACGAGCGCAAGGAGGTCCGGGACGTCCTCGCGTATCTGCGCGTGCTCGCCAACCCGGAGGACTCCGTCCCGCTGCGCCGCATTCTCAACGTACCCAAGAGGGGCATCGGCGACCGCGCGGAGGCGATGATCGACGCGCTCTCGCAGCGCGAGAAGATCTCCTTCCCGCAGGCGCTGAAGCGCGTCGACGAGGCGTACGGAATGGCGGCCCGCTCGGCGAACGCCGTCAAGCGTTTCAACACGCTGATGGAGGAGCTGCGGACCGTCGTGGAGTCCGGCGCGGGCCCCGCCGTCGTCCTGGAGGCCGTGCTCGAACGGACCGGGTATCTCGCCGAGTTGCAGGCGTCGACCGACCCGCAGGACGAGACGCGCATCGAGAACCTCCAGGAACTGGCCGCCGTGGCCCTGGAGTTCGAGCAGGACAGCGGGGCCGCGGAGGGGGCCGAGGGCGAAGGTGAGGCCGCCGGCACCGGTGTCTCCGGCTCGCTCTCCGAGTTCCTGGAGCGGGTCGCGCTCGTCGCCGACTCCGACCAGATCCCGGACGAGGAAGACGACGGCTCCGGAGTCATCACGCTGATGACGCTGCACACCGCCAAGGGCCTGGAGTTCCCCGTCGTCTTCCTGACCGGCATGGAGGACGGCGTCTTCCCGCACATGCGCTCCCTCGGCCAGGTCAAGGAGCTGGAGGAGGAGCGCCGTCTCGCGTACGTGGGCATCACGCGCGCGCGGGAGCGGCTCTACCTGACGCGGTCCTCGATGCGCAGCGCCTGGGGCCAGCCCTCGTACAACCCGCCGTCGCGCTTCCTGGAGGAGATCCCGGAGGCCCAACTGGTCTGGAAGCGGACGGGTTCCGTCGGCGCACCGGTGTCGTCCTCCGGGCCCGCCGCGGGAATCACCTCTTCCCTGTCCTCGTCCCGCTCGCGTGCCGGGGGCGCGCAGGGCTTCGCCACGCGCCGCGCGACCGAGAAGCCGGTGGTCTCGCTGGCGGTCGGGGACCGGGTGACGCACGACCAGTTCGGCCTCGGCACCGTGGTCGGGGTGAAGGGCTCGGGGGCCAACGCGGAAGCGACGATCGACTTCGGAGAGCCCAAGCCGAAGCGGCTGCTGCTGAGGTACGCGCCGGTGGAGAAGCTGTAGCCGGGAACAGCGCTGTAGCCGTGACGGCCCTGTAGCCGTAAAGGCGGGGGCGGCGGCCTGAGTGACGTCAGGTCGTCGCCGCAGCGGCATGCCAGGTCGTCGCCGCAGCGGCGGCCCGGCAGTCGTGGGTTACGTCGGGTCGAGGTCGTGGCTGCGCAGCCACGGCAGCGGGTCGATCGCCGAGCCGCCGCCGGGGCGCACCTCGAAGTGCAGATGCGGGCCGGTGGAGTTGCCGGAGTTCCCGGAGAAGGCGATGACGTCGCCCGCCTTGACGGGACCGCTGGAGATCTTGTGCGTGGAGAGGTGGCAGTACCACGTCTCCGTGCCGTCCTTGGCGGTCACGATCGCCATGTTTCCGTAGGCACTGTTCCACTTCGTGGAGACGGTGCCGTCGGTCGCGGCCATCACTTCGGTGCCGTACGACACCGGGAAGTCGATTCCGGAGTGCTGCGACATCCAGTTGATGCCGGCCTGGCCGTAATAGGCGCTCAGCCCCTGCTGCTTGACCGGCAGTGCGAACTTGGGGCGCAGCCGCTCCTTGCGGGCGGCCTCCTCGGCGGCCTTCTTCTCGGCGGCCACCTTCTGCGCCTTGAGGTCGATGCGCTCCTGGGTGCGGCTCGCCCGGTCCGCGAAGTCGCCCGCGTCCGCCGAGAGGTTCGCCAGCTGCGTGTCCAGCTTGTTGTTGGCGGCCGAGGGCTTCACCGACGTCGGGTCCGGGGCGGAAGCCTGTGTCTCCTTGCCGTCGTCACCGCCGAAGTCACCCACGGAGGCGGCGGCGATACCGGCGACGCCCATCACACAGGCCGAGGGCACGGCCACCGTGAGGAGAGCGGAACGCTTGGCGGGGGTGCGGCGGCGGGTCCGCGAGCGGGAGCCCCGGGAGCGGTCCAGGATCGGCGGCTCGTCGTCGGTGTCGCGGCCGAGCCCCGGCTGGATCGGGCCGAGCGGCTCGGCGGGCGCCTCGTCGGGGGTGAACTCGTGCTCGGCGGGGGTCGGTTGGGCGTAGGACCCGGAGGCGTAGGAGTCGACGGCGTCGGCCGCGTAGGGCGACTCGGCGGCATCGGGTGCCCCGGTCGCGTACGCCGCGTGCTCGTAGGCCTCGGGAGCCTCGACGGATTCAGGGGTTCCGTACGTCTCGGGGGCCGCGGGGGAGTTCCACGCGGTCGCGTCGTACGCGCCGGTGTCGAACGCCTGCGTCTCCCACTGGCCGGTCTCCCACTGACCGGTCTGCTGCGGCTGGTTCCAGGCGGTGGCGTCCCACTGGCCGCTGGTGTCCGGGCCCGGCTGGGCGGGGATGTCCGCGGCGAGGGTCTGATAGCCGCCGGTCGACCAGACTCCGCTGGTGTCGTAGCCGCCGGTGTCGTAACCCGTGCTGTCGTACGCGGCTTGGTGCTGCGTGGCGTACGGGTCGTAGTCGACGGTCTGCTGGGTGCCCGTGGTGGACCACTGACCGGTGTCGTACGCACCGCCGGGCATGTCGCCGAAGAGCGGGTCGGACGCGAAGGTTCCGGTGTCGGTGCCCGTCGTGTCGTAACCGGTGGTGGCGAAGGCGCCGGTGGCGTAACCGTCGTACCCGGTGTAGCCGCCGTGCTGCGCGCCCTCGTCGTACGACGCGTAGGACGCATAGTCGGCGGGTGCCGAGGCCGGGGGGGTGGGGGTCCCCGACGGGTGACGGTCGTTCACCAACTTCTCTTTCGCCTCGGCAGCAGGGGGCAGAGCAGTGCGGTGACTGTACCCGGCGGTACGCGGGCGCGACAATCTTCGGCAGGTTTCCCGATCTCAGGAAACGGGCATTCGGCCGCCTTTCGGCGGACTGTGGGCACAGCTTTGGCCCTGCGTTCGAGAAACGTTCGATGAATCGTGGGGAACGCGGGTGCGGGAGCCGCTGCTCAGGCCCCCGCACCGATCAGTTCCGCGTCCCCGTCCCGGCCGGCGTCACGCCACCGTCAGTCCGTTCAGCGCGCCCGCGTCCCGATCGCCCTTCGCCGGCTGGTCGATCGCCTGGCGAATTCCCGTGGCCACGGCGGGATGCACGGGCAGGGCGAGGTGACCGATGCCCGAGACGCGTACGTTCTGCGCGTTCAGGTCGGGATGGTCCACACAGGCTGTTTCCAGCGGGACCATCAGCTGGTCGAGGTCGCTCCAGAAGCTCACGAAGCGCGTGCGGCACCCCGGCGCGGGTTCGCGCAACTCCTCGATCACATCTGAGCCGGGGCGCATCTGGCGCACGATGGGGTGTGCGTCGGCCAGCGGCACCACCCGTGTGCCCGAGTGCGGCGTGCCGAGGGTGACGAGGGTGCGTACGCGGTTGTCGCCGCCGAGGCGCTGGGCGTAGTAGCGGGCTATGAGTCCGCCGAGGCTGTGGCCGACGATGTCGACCCGGGCGTGTCCCGTGCGCTCGCAGATCTCCTCTATATGGCGGCCGAGCAACTCGGCGGCGGTGCGGATGTCGCAGGTGAGGGGGGAGTAGTTGAGGGACTCCACATGACGGCTGCCGTGCTGGGCGAGGGAGCGGCGCAGCAGGACGAAGACCGAGCGGTTGTCGATGAAGCCGTGCAGGAGGACGACCGGGGGCCTGCTCTTGGTGGGGAGCTGCTGGGCCTCGGGCGGGGACTGTTCGGGGGCGGCCCTGCGTTCCGGGACGATGCCCGACGGGTAGAGGAGCAGATGCCCGGCGAGGATGGCCAGCTCCAGGGCGGTCGCCTTCAGCAGGGTCAGGGAGATCCCCGCCAGTCTGACGGGGAGCACGGAGCAGAGCGGGCGAAAGGGCAGCACCCTCGTGACGGTCATGGTCGACCTCCCGGTCGGCACGCGGGAGGACGGCTCCGGCCCCCGTGTGCCCGTAGGGGGAAGGCGCGGCGGAGGTCGGGCGGCGGTGTGCTGCGGTCGCCGGTGGTGCACCGGCGGCCGGCGCGATCGCCGGTGCGCCGCACCATCACGCCGCGCGGCTGACCGCGTGGTGGTGCGGCGACCTCTGTGCGGCTCCCCTCGCGCCGTCCCGGAGGCGGTCCGAAGGCCGCCGGATACGGGAGTGGCGCGCAGCGAACGTGTCCCATCGTGTGATTTCCCCCTCGCTCTCCACCGTGAAACTGCCGGGTGAGAGATGCTGGAGATAACGTTCGTTCACTTCCCCGGCCGGTGCGGCACGGGGTGCCAGTGCTCGGACAGATGGATATCGGTACATGGAGGCAGTGATGGGTGTGGCAGCCGGTCCGATCCGCGTGGTGGTCGCCAAGCCGGGTCTCGACGGTCATGATCGCGGGGCCAAGGTGATCGCGCGGGCACTGCGTGACGCCGGTATGGAGGTCATCTACACCGGACTGCACCAGACGCCCGAGCAGGTCGTGGACACCGCGATCCAGGAGGACGCCGACGCGATCGGCCTGTCCATCCTCTCCGGTGCGCACAACACGCTCTTCGCGCGCGTGATCGAGCTGCTCAAGGAGCGCGACGCGGAGGACATCAAGGTCTTCGGCGGCGGCATCATCCCCGAGGACGACATCACGCCGCTCAAGGCGAAGGGCGTCGCGGAGATCTTCACGCCCGGCGCGACGACGGCTTCGATCGTGGACTGGGTGCGGGCGAACGTGCGGCAGTCGACGGGGGCCTGAGGCGGGCGGTTCCGTGCGGAGTCGGTCGGTTCCTGAACCGGTCGGCTCTGTGCGGGTGGGGGCGTCGGTGGTCATCGCGTCCCCTGTTCTGGCTGCTCTGGCTGGTTTGGCTGGTTCGGCCGTTCTGGTTGGTCCGGCACTGGCATCGGCGGCTGCGGGGCCGCGCCCAGTTCCGCCCGCATCGCCGCGCGCAGCCGCAACGTACTGACCAGGCGCTGGAACGCCTCCGACCAGTAGCCGCCCGCGCCCGGTGACGCGTCCTCCGGCTCGTCCGGAATCGCGGTGAGCGCGTCGAGGCGGACCGACTCCGCCGGGTCGAGGCAGCGCTCCGCGAGGCCCATCACGCCGCTGAAGCTCCATGGGTAACTGCCCGCGTCCCGCGCGATGTTCAACGCGTCCACCACGGCCCGGCCCAGCGGCTCCGACCACGGCACCGCGCAGACACCGAGCAGCTGGAACGCCTCCGAGAGCCCGTGCGCCGCGATGAACCCCGCGACCCAGTCGGCCTGCTCCCCGGCCGACAGCGCGGCCAGCAGCTTCGCCCGCTCGGCGAGCGAGGCGGCGCCCGGCCCCGCCGCGTCGGGGGACGCGGGAGCGCCGAGCAGCGCCCGGGACCAGGCCGCGTCGCGCTGCCGCACGGCGGCACGGCACCACGCGGCGTGCAGCTCGCCCCGCCAGTCGTCGGCCACCGGTAGCGCCACGATCTCCTCGGGCGTACGACCACCGAGATGCCGCATCCAGGCGGTGAGCGGGGTCGACTCCACCAACTGGCCTAGCCACCAAGACCGTTCACCGCGCCCGGCGGGCGGCGTCGGCGTGACGCCGTCGCGCTCCATGCCCGCGTCGCACTCGTGCGGGGCCTCGACCGTGAGGGTCGGCGTGCTCCTCGTGCCGTTCGCGTGGTCGATGGCCACGCAGGACGCGGCGCGGTCCGCCATCCGCGCGGCGAGCGCGGAGGAGGGGAGGGCGGAGAGCAACTCGGCCGCCGTCGCCCGGACGTTGCGGCTGCGGTCGGTGAGCGCCTGCTCCAGGAACGGCTCGTCGGCGGGGTGGAGCCGCGCCCGCAGGGAGTCGAGGAACATCAGGCGGTCCTCCGCGCGCTCCGTGCCCCATGATCCGGCGAGCAGCTCCCGCGCGGCGTCCGGATCGTGCGCCCGCACGGCGGCGAGCAGGGCGACGCGCTCGGCGAACAGGCCCTCCTCCCAGAGCTGCCGGACCCGCCCCGTGTCCTCCGGGGCGGGCAGCGCGACTCCGCCGCCCGGAGTGGAGCGCAGCGCGAACTTCCAGTCGGGGTTGAGCCGCGCGAGCCACAGCGCGCGCGGCCCGGCGAAGGCGAGGGCCTGAGGGCGCAGGTCGGTGCGCCCACGGGCCGCGTTCAGAAGCGCGGGCAGCAGCTCCGGGGGCGGGGCGAAACCCCGCTCGTTGGCCAGCGTCAGCCACTGCGGCAGCAGTTCCATCAGATCGGGCACCGCGCCGCGCCGGCCGCTGGCCGTGCCGGGCTGCTCGGTGAGCAGCGTGGCCAGGCGGCGGCCGGCCAGGGGCGGCACCCTGGGCCTGGGGTCGTCCGCCGCGGGCTCGGGCGGCACGGCGGCGGGCGCGGGGCACAGGCCTGCCCTGCGCCGGACGGTCTGTACGGCGGCCGCGTCAAGCAGGGCCGACGGGGCGTTCCTGCCCGGAACCGCGACGGGGGGTGTGCGGCGGTCGGTCCCCAGGAGCGCGGCGGTGACCAGCTCTTCCCAGGAGGTGGCGGCGGCCTCGCCGAGCGGGGTCGTGCCGGTCATGAGGTCTCCTTCCTGTTCCTGTGGGGTGCGGGTCGTTTCGGCTGAAGCTCCGGTCGGTTCAGCACAACGGCACCGCTTCTCCCGTTCCTTGCGGCCAGCCCGTCAGGGGTGTGAAGCCCTGGTGGCCACATTCGCCGAACACCGTCACCGGAGCGCCTCCGGAGAGTGCCACCAAGCGCCACAGCCCAGGTCGGGAGCTTGCGGCCGGGGTGATCGGGAGAGCCATGTCGCCCTCTGCGGCGGCCAGTTGCCAGCCGTCCGCGTGCGGTGTCGGTATCACCTCGCGCAGCGTCACCGGCCAGGAGTCCAGCCAGGGATCGCCCCGCAGCGCCTCTCCGTAGCGGGCCGCCGCCTGCGTCACGTCGACACCCGGTGGCCGGACGGTCGTGGGGGACGGCGGCGCGAACTGCTCCCCCAGGTCCGTCCGCAACTGCCCCGCGCCCGGGTACGAGGTCAGCTCGGCGTCGAGTGCCAGGCCGACCGGCAGTGCGAGGGCGGGGGCGCGACCTGCCGCTCCGTACGAAAGGACGAGGGCCGTACGCCCGCTCTCCGTGCCGTGCAGCCAGATGCGGCGGGTGGTGAGCTTGCTGTCCGCCGTGTCGTACTGCGCGAGCACCAGCCAGTGGTCCCGCACCGGCGGCCCTTGCGCGGGTGTCGGCAGGCCCACGCGGGAGCGGACGGTCGTGGCCAGCGCGTCCGGCAGCCGCTCGCGGTTGAGCCACCCCTGGTCGAGGAGGTGGATCAGCGCGCACTCCTCCAGCATCCGCACCGGCCAGCCGGGCCCGGAGGACGGGATGGCCCCCAACTCCCGGACCCGCGCGGCGAGTCCGGGTGCCTGGGCGTCGACCATGCGGGCCGCTGTCTCCTCCCACAGCCCGTACCCCGACTGCTCGGCGGCGGCCAGGCCGCCGCGCAGCAGGTCGGAGAGGCGCTGCTCCAGCTCCGTCGCCCCCGCCGTGACCCGCTCGGCCCGGCGCTCCGCCCTGCGGCGCGCGGCCTCGGGATCGGCGGGCGCCGGCGGGCCCGGCTCGGCGGCCGGTGCCCGCTTCGTCTCCGCTCTCTTACGCCGCGCAGCGAGCCAGTCCTGCGCCCACTCCGGCGGACGCGCATCGGGAACCCTTCCATCCGCTCCCGTCGTCCAGAGCAGCAGCAGCCCGAGCGCGTGCTTGCACGGGAACTTGCGGCTCGGGCAACTGCACTTGCAAGCCGGTCCCGACGCCCCCGTGATGTCCGCGATGTCCACGACCGTCTGATACGGCCGACTGCCGCTTCCCTTGCACAGACCCCATACGACCCCCTCGCTCGAACTGCCTGCCTCTGACCACGGCCCGGCGATGCCGAGCCTGCTTCCCGCCTTGCGTGACGAGGCGTCAGGTGCCAATGCCAGCACCTGATCCGCCGTCCAGCGGACCCCCTGCTGAGTCATGTCTACGACGGTAGGTCCCACCACTGACAATCCACCTGACGCTCGGCATTCTCGCAGGTCAGAGCGGTTTGAGGGGTGATTGTCAGTGCTGTGGTGCACCGTTGGAAACACATCCGGGCAAGGCGTGCCCGGACGAGCTGGAGGGGGATCGCGCCATGACCGTTTCCGTCGACGGGACGACGACCGACGACGAGTCCGCGGATGCGTCAGCGGCTGCGTCAGCTGCGTCCGCTGTGTCCGCTGCGTCAGCATCCGCGCCCGCGGGCGAGCCGCAGGTGCTGCGCCCGCACGCCGAGCACGCCTTCGCGGCCGAACTCGCCGCGCTCGCCGCGCAGGACGACCGGCCGCGGCCCGCCCGCTGGCGGCTCTCGCCCTGGGCCGTCGCGACGTATCTGCTCGGCGGCACCCTGCCGGACGGCACGGTGATCACGCCGAAGTACGTGGGGCCGCGCCGCATCGTCGAGGTCGCCGTCAGCACCCTCGCCACCGACCGCGCCCTGCTCCTGCTCGGCGTGCCCGGCACCGCGAAGACCTGGGTGTCCGAGCATCTGGCGGCGGCCGTCAGCGGGGACTCGACGCTGCTGGTGCAGGGCACGGCGGGCACGCCGGAAGAGGCGATCCGGTACGGCTGGAACTACGCGCAGCTGCTCGCCCACGGCCCGAGCCGCGACGCGCTCGTGCCCAGTCCCGTCATGCGGGCCATGGCCGAGGGCATGACGGCGCGGGTCGAGGAGCTGACCCGCATCCCCGCCGACGTACAGGACACGCTGATCACGATCCTGTCGGAAAAGACCCTGCCCATCCCGGAGTTGGGCCAGGAGGTGCAGGCCGTCCGCGGCTTCAACCTGATCGCCACGGCCAACAACCGCGACCGCGGGGTGAACGACCTGTCGAGCGCGCTGCGCCGCCGCTTCAACACGGTGGTGCTCCCGCTGCCGGAGAGCGCGGACGCCGAGGTCGAGATCGTCTCGCGCCGCGTCGACCAGATCGGGCGCTCGCTCGATCTGCCGGCGGCGCCCGACGGGATCGACGAGATACGCCGCGTCGTCACCGTCTTCCGCGAGCTGCGGGACGGCATCACGGAGGACGGGCGTACGAAGGTGAAGTCGCCCAGCGGCACGCTGTCGACGGCTGAGGCGATCTCCGTGGTCACCAACGGCCTTGCTCTGGCGGCCCACTTCGGGGACGGCGTGCTGCGCCCCGGCGATGTCGCGGCGGGCATCCTCGGCGCGGTCGTCCGCGATCCGGCGGCGGACCGGGTGATCTGGCAGGAGTACTTGGAGGCGGTGGTCCGGGAGCGTGACGGCTGGAAGGACTTCTACCGCGCGTGCCGCGAGGTGAGTGTGTGACGGACGTCGACGAGGCCTGGGTGAGAGGGGGTGCGGGGCATGAGTGACGAGGCGCGCGGGGGCGTGGCGCGGGGCGGGGAGCCGCTGCTGCTCGGGGTGCGGCATCACGGGCCGGGGTCGGCGCGGGCGGTGCGGGCCGCGCTTGAGGCGGCGGCTCCCCGAGTGGTGCTGATCGAGGGGCCGCCGGAGGCCGACGCGCTGGTGGCGCTCGCGGCGGACGAGGGGATGCGGCCGCCAGTCGCGCTGCTCGCGCATGTGGTGGACGAGCCGGGCCGCTCGGCGTTCTGGCCGCTCGCCGAGTTCTCCCCGGAGTGGGTGGCGATCCAGTGGGCCGCAGGGGCGGGGGTCCCCGTCCGGTTCATGGACCTCCCGGCGGCGCATTCACTGGCATGGGAAGAGGCGGCGGACGAGGAGAACTCGGGGGAGAGCGAGGGGCGTTCGAGCCGGGTCGATCCGCTCGGGGTCCTCGCGGAGACCGCCGGGTACGACGATCCCGAGCGGTGGTGGGAGGACGTCGTCGAGCATCGGGGCGCGGGCGGGGACGCGTTCGCACCGTTCGAGGCGCTGGGCGAAGCCATGGGGGTGCTGCGGGAGGAGGACGAGGCCGGCGCGGATGCCGGGTCCGACCGTGACCTCGTGCGCGAGGCCCAGATGCGCATCCAGCTGCGGTCGGCGCAGCGGGAGTTCGGGCCGGGGCAGGTCGCTGTGGTGTGCGGGGCCTGGCATGTGCCGGCGCTGCGGCGGAAGGTGACGGTGGCGGCCGACCGTGCGCTGCTGAAGGGGCTGCCCAAGGCCAAGGTCGACATGACGTGGGTGCCGTGGACGCATCGCCGCCTCGCCCGGGCGAGCGGGTACGGGGCGGGGATCGCGTCGCCCGGTTGGTACGGGCATCTGTTCAACGCCCCCGACCGGCCCGTGGAGCGCTGGCTGACGAAGGTCGCGCGGCTGCTGCGGGACGAGGACAGGGTCGTGTCCTCCGCGCATGTCATCGAGGCGGTGCGGCTCGCGGACACGCTCGCCGTGCTGCGGGGGCGTCCGCTGCCGGGGCTCACCGAGACGACGGACGCGGTGCGGGCGGTGCTGTGCGAGGGCTCGGACGTGCCGCTGTCCCTGGTGCACGACAAGCTCGTCGTCGGGGACGTCCTCGGGGAGGTGCCGGACTCGGCGCCGGCCGTGCCGTTGCAGCGGGACCTCACGCGGTTGCAGCGGAAGCTGCGGCTCAAGCCGGAGGCTCTGGAGCGGGAGTTGGAGCTGGATCTCCGCAAGGAGACGGACGCGGGGCGCAGCAGGCTGCTGCATCGGCTGCGGCTGCTCGGGGTCGGCTGGGGGGAGCCTGTCGAGTCTCGGGGGAGTACGGGGACGTTCCGGGAGACGTGGCGGCTGCGGTGGGAGCCGGAGTTGTCCGTGCGGGTGGCTGAGGCGGGGGTGTGGGGGACCACGGTGCTGGCCGCGGCCACCGCGAAGGTGGAGTCGGAGGCGGTGGGGGCGGGGGCGCTTTCCGAGGTGACCGCGCTTGCCGAGCGGTGTCTGCTGGCGGAGTTGCGGGATGCGTTGCCGGTGGTGATGCGGGTGCTTGCGGATCGGGCGGCGTTGGACGCTGATGTGGGGCATCTGGCGCAGGCGTTGCCTGCGTTGGTGCGGGCGCTTCGGTATGGGGATGTGCGGGGTACGGGGGCGGGGGCGTTGGGCTCGGTGGCGGTGGGGCTTGCCGAGCGGGTGTTTGTGGGGTTGCCCCCGGCGTGCGTCGGGCTTGATCAGGACGCGGCGTTGGCGATGCGGGGGCATGTTGATGCGGTGCATCAGGCGGTGGGGCTGTTGGGGGAGTGGGAGTCGGCGCCTGCTTCATCGGAGCCCGGCAGTGGGGCGTTGTACCCACCTGTTCCGCTGTGCGGAACGCCTGCCCACAATGAGAACGGGCGCGGAGGGGTGGCGCCTGTCCACGGCGGGGGCGGGCGGGGAGAGGTGACACCCGCCAATGGGGGCGGGGGCGGAGGGCTGGTGTCTGTCCGCGGTGGGGGCGGTGGTGGTGCCGATGGGTTGCGGTTGCGGTGGTTGGGCGCGTTGCGGGGGTTGGGGGAGCGGGAAGGGGTTGCCGGGGTTGTTCGGGGGCGGTGTGTGCGGTTGTTGTTGGATTGTGGGGAGTTGGGGAGTGGGGAAGCCGGGCGGTTGATGGGGGTTGCTCTTTCTCGGGGGAGTGAGCCTGGGGAAGCCGCCGCCTGGATCGAGGGGTTTGTCGGGGGTGGGTCCGGGGGCGGGATGTTGCTCGTGCACGACGAGCGGCTGCTCGGGCTCGTCGACGACTGGCTGAGCGGGGTTTCCGACGGCTCCTTCACCGATGTGCTGCCGCTGCTGCGGCGTACGTTCTCCGCCTATGAGCCGGGCGTGCGGCGGACGTTGGGGGAGCTGGTGCGGCGCGGGCCCGCGGCGGGCGGCCCCGCCCCTGCCGCGGCCGGTGGGATACCCGGCTTCGGGGCGGAACTCGACGCGGCGCGGGCGGACGCCGTACTGCCGGTGGTCGGACTGTTGTTGGGGGAGGGGCAGGGGTGATGGAGAGGAGTGCGATCGACGTGGGTGAAGAGGGGGTCGTCGATGCCGGCGAGGAGCGGCTGCGGCGGTGGCGTCTTGTGCTGGGTGGCGGCGCCGCGGACGGTACGGGGCAGGCGCTCGCCGGGCGGGACGCGGCGATGGACGGGGCGCTCACCTCGCTGTACGGCGGTGGGGCGGAGAAGGGGGAGAAGAGGGGTGGGGGTCGGGAGCGTACGGCGGGGCTCGGGGCTTCCGCGCCGTCCGTGGCGCGCTGGCTCGGGGACATCCGGACGTACTTCCCCTCGTCCGTCGTCCAGGTGATGCAGCGGGACGCCATCGAGCGGCTCGGTCTCTCCACGCTGCTCCTGGAGCCGGAGATGCTGGAGGCGGTGGAGGCCGACGTCCACCTGGTGGGGACGCTGCTCTCCCTGAACAAGGCCATGCCGGAGACGGTCAAGGAGACCGCGCGCACCGTCGTGCGCAAGGTGGTCGACGACCTGGAGCGGCGGCTCGCCACCCGCACCCGGTCCACCCTCACCGGCGCGCTCGACCGTAGCGCGCGCGTCAGCAGGCCGCGCCACCACGACATCGACTGGAACCGCACGATCGCGGCCAACCTCAAGCACTACCTGCCGGAGCACCGGACGGTCGTGCCCGAGCGGCTCGTCGGGTACGGGCGGGCGTCGCAGTCCGTGAAGAAGGAGGTCGTCCTCTGCGTCGACCAGTCGGGGTCGATGGCCGCGTCCGTCGTCTACGCCTCGGTGTTCGGCGCTGTGCTCGGGTCGATGCGGTCCATCGACACCCGGCTCGTCGTCTTCGACACGAATGTGGTCGACCTGACCGATCAGCTCGACGATCCCGTGGAGGTGCTCTTCGGTACGCAGCTCGGCGGCGGCACGGACATCAATCGGGCGCTCGCGTACTGCCAGTCGCAGATCACCCGGCCCGCGGACACGGTCGTCGTACTGATCAGCGACCTCTACGAAGGGGGCATACGGGACGAGATGCTGAAGCGGGTCGCGGCGATGAAGGCGTCCGGAGTGCAGTTCGTGACGCTGCTCGCGCTGTCCGACGAAGGAACACCGGCGTACGACCGCGAGCACGCGGCGGCGCTCGCGGCGCTCGACGCACCGGCGTTCGCCTGCACCCCGGATCTCTTCCCCGAGGTGATGGCAGCGGCGATCGAAAGGCGCCCTCTTCCCATACCGGACATGAATACGCATCGGTAACAGGGGACTTGCGCGAGGGCGGGCGCCCCGTGCGAGGATCGGCGGGCTTCATTCCGCCGTGCGCTTCACGCCACCTCGGACTCGACCCAGCAGAGGATCCCCCTCGTCTTGAACCCCGCAGCAGCCGTTCTGCCCGATGCCGCCGTGCGCCTGGTGCGCGCGGTGGCCGGGCGGCGTGCGCTGCAAGTGATGCTGCTGCTCGCGGGGTTGCTCGTGCTCGGCTTCCTCTGCGGTGAGCGGGCACAGGCGGCGGACGGACTGCCGACGGCGCCCGATCGCGTGGAATCCGCGCGCTCGGTCGATGCGGATACGGCAGATACAGCAGATACAGCAGATACGGCAGATACGGCAGATACGGCAGTTTCAGCGGATTCGGCGGATTCGGCGGATTCAGGGGTGCGGGACGCGCGCTCGACTGTGCGCGAGGCTCCCGAAAAGCTTGCCGCCGGTGCCCAGGCCGCCGAGCGCGCCGTCGACGGCGTGCGTGACGTCGCCGTGCGCGGTGTCGTGCGGCCCATCGTCGACGAGGTCACCGGGCTGCTCGACGGTGCGCCCCAGCGGGTGCTGCCGGGCATGCCGCAGATGCCGGAAGCACCGGCGCTTCCGGCCCCCGATACCGGCATCGGTGCCGGTGCCGGTGCCGGTTCAGGCCCGTCCGATGGCGTCGCCGGGTCCGGTGGCGACCAGGGCGCGGCGCGTGCCGCCGCGCACGAGGGGCGGAAGTCCCATGCGCCGCGGGCCGAGTCCTCGTACGGCACAGGCGACGCGGCGTATCCCTTCGGCGGGACAGCGCGAGGCGAGCGTTTCCCCGGCGACGGCGGTGGTGACTCCGCCGATGCCCACCGTGGCGGGCACGCCCCCTTCCCCGCGCCCGGCGATCCGGTGCGGACGCTGGGCGGGCCTTCGGCCGGTGACGGAAGTTCGACACGGCACGGCGAGCCGGGTGCCGCCTCGGGTGCCGACCGTGCGCCGGTGCGGCTGATGCCGGGTGCGGGGGCCTCTCAGGTCTCCGCGCCGATCCGCGACAGACACCGGGACATCCCCGAATTCCCTGGCTAGGGCAGCCCTTCTCCCCGCGATGACCTGCCGCGCGGGGGCGGAACAGGTCTGCCCGCCGGCCCCCTTCCCGGACATCCCCGGACCGGGCCGGATCCACAGCCGGAGCTCGCGCGCATGCCAGAGCTCGAATTCGAAGGATCTGACGCAAGCATGAACAAGAACATCCGCCGTTCCATCGTCATAGCCGCCGGTGTCACGGGTGCCTGGGCGCTCGGCTCCGCCGTCGCCAGTGCGGACGAGCTGCCGCAGCACTCCATCGCCCTGCCGGACCAGGCCGCCGACGCGGTCGACGCGGTGGACGACGTAAACGTTGTCGACGACGTGAGCGTCGACGACGTCTCCGTCTCGGGCGCCAAGGGCGACGTCGCCGAGGTCAAGGAGAAGGCGAAGTCCACCGTGGCGGAGGCCGAGTCCACCGTCGCCGACGTCAAGGCCGCCGCCCCCAAGGCCGACCTCCCCCAGGTCGACGCCCCGGCGGTGACCACCCCGGACGTCAGCACCCCCGAGGACTCCGTCGACTACCTCTTCGGCCCTCTCTCCGCCTTCGCCCCGGAGCTGGAGAACACCACGGCGAACGCCACCGCGACGGCCACGACGACGGCCACCACGACCGCCGCGCCCATCGTCGACGAGACGGCCACCGCCGTGCTGCCGCCCGTCGCCGCCACCGCCGTGGCCGGTGTCGTGCCGGTCGCGGGCCAGGCGGTCAATGACGTCACGTACCTGGCGCAGGGCGTCGTCGGCGACGTACAGCCGTTCGCGGGCGGTGTCGTCGGCGAGGTCACGCCGTTCGCGCAGAGTGTCGTCGCCGACGACGTGCAGCCCTTCGCCGGTGGCGTCGTCGGCTCGGTCTCGCCGCTCGTGCGGACCGTCACCGACCAGGTGAGCCCCGTCGTGCAGGGTGTCGGCGGCAGCGCGGACCAGCTCGCGTACGGCGTGACGGGCGACGTGGCGCCGTTCGCCGGCGGTGTCGTCGGACAGGTCCAGCCGTTCGCGCAGGACCTGACCGGCACGGTCGCCCCCGACGCGCAGTCGCTCGCCGGGAACGCCGTCACGGGCGTCCAGGGCGTGACCGACTCGGTGGCCCCGAGCTACCTGCCGACGTACGAGCAGGCGTACAACGCGACGCACAACGCGACGTACAACGCGACGCACAACGGCTGATCAAGAACGAGCCACCCGTACGGCAGCACCAGCCCTACCTGTAGTAACGGGTGCAAACGGGCGGCCCCTGGAAGCTCAGGGGCCGCTCACCCCCGTAATCAGGCGGCTGTGAGGGCGGAATCTGTGACAGTCATCACCGCCCAAATGTGATCCGCGATTTAGGGACCCGCCTCCCTCGGCGATAACCTGCGAGACGGACATGCCGCGTACCGGACTCCGTCCTACGCCTCCCTTGTGACAGCGCAGTCACGTTGCCCTCCGCGGCACGCCCACGCAGACAGCTGACCACAAAGCAGCGAGATCGCAGCGAGATCACGGAAAAGGGACGGACGCGCGTGGACCTGTTCGAGTACCAGGCGAGGGACCTCTTCGCCAAGCACGGTGTACCGGTGCTGGCCGGTGAAGTCATCGACACGCCTGAGGCGGCGCGTCAGGCCACCGAGAAGCTGGGCGGCAAGTCGGTCGTCAAGGCGCAGGTGAAGGTCGGTGGCCGCGGCAAGGCCGGCGGCGTGAAGCTGGCGGCGAACCCGGACGAGGCCGTCGCTCGCGCGACGGACATCCTCGGCATGGACATCAAGGGCCACACGGTCCACAAGGTGATGATCGCCGAGCTGTCCCCGGAGATCGAGGCGGAGTACTACGTCTCGTACCTCCTGGACCGCACCAACCGCACCTTCCTCGCCATGGCGTCGGTGCAGGGCGGCATGGACATCGAGGAGGTCGCGGAGAAGACCCCCGAGGCCCTCGCGAAGGTCCCGGTCAACGCCGTCGAGGGCGTGACCATCGAGAAGGCCCGCGAGATCGTCGCCCAGGCGAAGTTCCCGGCCGACGTGGCCGAGGGTGTCGCCGAGGCCATGGTGACCCTGTGGGAGACCTTCGTCGCCGAGGACGCGCTCCTCGTCGAGGTCAACCCGCTGGTGAAGACCAAGGACGGCCGCATCCTGGCCCTTGACGGCAAGGTCTCGCTCGACGAGAACGCCGACTTCCGCCAGCCCGACCACGAGGCCCTCGAGGACAAGGACGCAGCCAACCCGCTCGAGGCTGCCGCCAAGGCCAAGAACCTCAACTACGTCAAGCTCGACGGCGAGGTCGGCATCATCGGCAACGGCGCGGGTCTCGTCATGAGCACCCTCGACGTCGTCGCGTACGCCGGTGAGGCGCACAACAACGTCAAGCCCGCCAACTTCCTCGACATCGGCGGCGGCGCCTCGGCCGAGGTCATGGCGAACGGCCTGGAGATCATCCTCGGCGACCCGGACGTCAAGTCCGTCTTCGTCAACGTCTTCGGCGGCATCACCGCGTGCGACGAGGTCGCCAACGGCATCGTCCAGGCCCTGGAGCTCCTCAAGTCCAAGGGCGAGGAAGTCACCAAGCCGCTGGTCGTGCGCCTCGACGGCAACAACGCGGAGCTGGGTCGCAAGATCCTGAGCGACGCCAACCACCCGCTCGTGCAGCGTGTGGACACCATGGACGGCGCGGCCGACAAGGCCGCCGAGCTCGCGGCCGCGAAGTAAGGGACGAGGGACAGAACAGCCATGGCTATCTTCCTCAACAAGGACAGCAAGGTCATCGTCCAGGGCATGACCGGTGCCACGGGCATGAAGCACACCAAGCTCATGCTGGGTGACGGCACGAACATCGTCGGCGGCGTGAACCCGCGCAAGGCCGGCACCGAGGTCGACTTCGACGGCACGTCCGTGCCGGTCTTCGGCACGGTCAAGGAGGCCATGGAGGCGACGGGCGCCAACGTCTCCGTCCTCTTCGTGCCGCCGGCCTTCTCCAAGGCCGCCGTGGTCGAGGCGATCGACGCCGAGATCCCGCTCGCCGTGGTCATCACCGAGGGCATCGCCGTCCACGACTCCGCCGCCTTCTGGGCGTACGCGAAGTCGAAGGGCAACAAGACCCGCATCATCGGCCCGAACTGCCCCGGTCTGATCACGCCGGGTCAGTCGAACGCCGGCATCATCCCGGGCGACATCACGAAGCCGGGCCGCATCGGCCTGGTCTCGAAGTCCGGCACGCTGACGTACCAGATGATGTACGAGCTCCGTGACATCGGCTTCTCGTCGGCCGTCGGCATCGGTGGCGACCCGGTCATCGGCACGACGCACATCGACGCCCTCGAGGCGTTCGAGGCCGACCCCGACACCGACCTGATCGTCATGATCGGCGAGATCGGCGGCGACGCCGAGGAGCGTGCGGCGGACTACATCAAGGCCAACGTGACGAAGCCGGTCGTCGGTTACGTCGCGGGCTTCACCGCGCCCGAGGGCAAGACCATGGGTCACGCCGGCGCGATCGTCTCCGGTTCTTCTGGCACCGCACAGGCCAAGAAGGAGGCCCTTGAGGCCGCCGGGGTCAAGGTCGGCAAGACGCCGACCGAGACGGCCAAGCTCGCGCGGGCGATCCTCGCGGGCTGAGTCTGCCTGAACCGTTGAAAAGTGGGCCCGCACCTCTTCCGGGGGTGCGGGCCCACTTGCTGTTTTGATCTGCGGGTTCGTGGGGGCTTGTCGCGCAGTTCCCCGCGCCCCATTGGGGAGCCTATTCCGCTTGGGGCGCCTATTCCGCCTGCGGGGTCAGGCGCTCTGGGCCGCTTGTCAGCTCGCCCCGGAGCTTCTTGTGCAGGGTCTCGTCCTGGTACGACAGCGGACCCGGTCCCATCCTCGGCGGTACCCCGTTGATGGCCTTGCCCGGGGACTGCGGGGGCTCGTAGTGGGTGGGGGCCGTGCGGAGGGTGAGGGCCGTCGCGCCGATGATCAGGGCGGTGAAGGCGATCGCCGCGCGGGTCCAGAAGCGGGCGCGGTGCTCGCTTCCGGTGCGGACCCGGTCGGCGCTCGGGGGCCGCAGCTTCTCGGCGGTGCAGAGTTCGCCCAGGCGCCGGTGCAGGGCGTCGGGCGTGGCCGCCGTGTCGGGCAGCTTCGCGGCGATCGCCTCGCGGGCGCGCAGCAGGCGGTTGGCGGCGGCGGGGGTGCTGGCCTCCGTCTCGGCGGCCGTCTCGGGCAGGTCGAGGCCGACGCCGTCGTAGAGCAGCAGGGTGCGGCGCTGGGCGGGCGGCAGGCTCAGGAGTACGTCGAGGAAGGCGCGGTCGGCCGGTTCGGCGGGCGGCGCCTCGGGCTGCCGGTGGGCGGGGCGCAGTCGGTGCCAGGGGGACATCGCGTACTCGTGGGCCGCCGCGCGGACCCAGCTCTCGGGGTCGCGGTCGACGGCGACCTCGGGCCAGCGCTGCCAGGCGAGCTGGAAGGCGCGCTCGACGGATTCCTGGGCGAGGGTGCGGCGGCCGGTGAGGAGATAGGTCTGCCGGACGAGGGTGGGGGCGCAGGTCGCGCAGAGGGCGTCGAAGGCCTGGGCGGGGGTCAGCTTCGTGGCGGGGGGCGCGGTCTCGGCGGGGGGCAGGGTCTCGGCGGGGCGCAGGGTCTTGGCAGGATGCACTGTCTCGGCCGGGTGCACGGTGTTGGCAAGGTGCACGGTCTCGGCCGGGCGCAGGGTCTTGGCGCGGCGCACGGTCTTGGCGCGGCGCACGGTCTTGGCGGGTGGCCGCTCCGGTGTGGTCACCGCGCCGGGGATCGGCGCTGTCGGGACCGGCTTGGACGCGGGAGGCTTCGCCGTCGCGGCCGGAGTGGCCAGCAGCTTCGCGTACGCCTCTCGTCTGCGGCCCCGTGGAGTGGTGCGGCCCGACTCCCAGGACCGGACCGTCGCGCAGGTGACGCCCACCTTCTCGGCGAGTTCGGCCTGGCTCAGGGACCGGGCCTCGCGCAGACGCCGGCGTTCCTTGGGGGACGGCAACGGGGTAGCAGGGCTGCTCTGGGTCATGTCGGACTCTCCGCGCCGGGGGCCGTGTGCCGTCGTGCGGCGGGTAGCCGGGCGCAGCTGAACCGCCGTACGAAAAAGTACATAAACGTATCTTGAGCGACACATCGGGTATTCGCCTGTTACAGGGAGAAAGCGCGTGTCGTTGGGAGCATGGCCGTGTGACGCACCTCACCGACCGCAGCTCTCCGTTGCCGCCCCTGAAGCCGCTGTTGGAGCGGGCCCGCGGCCGATCGCCCGGATTGGGGACGTGCCTGTTCGGCGGGGCCGTCGCGGCCGGGCTCGGGCTCGGTTCGTGTGCCGTCCTGGTGATGGTGCTGTGGATCAGCTCGCCCTATCCGGACAGCGGGCCCGGCGGGGCGCTGCATGTCGCGGCCGCGGTGTGGCTGACCGCCCACGGGACCGAGCTGATCAGGACGGACACGCTGTCCGGGGTGCCCGCGCCGGTCGGGGTGACGCCGTTGCTCCTGGTGGCGCTGCCGGGCTGGCTCGTGCACCGGGCGGCGCGGGACGCGGCGGATCCCGAGGGGCGGGGGATGGCGGTGCGTACCGCGTGGTGCGGGGTCGTCGGCGGCTATCTGCTGGTCGGCGCGGCGGCGACGCTGTACGCCGCCGGGGGTGAGCTGCGGCCGTCGTGGGTGAGCGCGGCGGTGTGGCTGCCGGTGGTGGCGGTGGGGGCGGGGGCATCGGGGGTGTGGGCGGCGCACGGGCGGCCGCGGGGGCCGCTGCCGTCGTGGGTGACGCGGGCGCTGGGTGTGCTTCCTTCGGGGGTACGTCCCTTCTTCGTACGCCGATGTGTCCTTGCCGTCACGCGGGCCGCGGCGGCCGGGACGCTCGTGTTGCTCGGGGGTGGTGCGCTGATCGTGGCGGTGTCGCTGGTGCTGCACGGGGGGCAGGTGCGGGAGTCGTTCGCGCAGGTCACTGACGTGTGGTCGGGGCGGTTCGCGGTGCTGCTGCTGGCTGTCGCGCTGGCGCCGAACGCGGCGGTGTGGGGGGCGGCGTATGGGCTCGGGCCCGGGTTTGTGCTGGGGGCGGGGAGTGCGGCGGGGCCGCTTTCGGTGGGGGCCGGGCCGTTGTTGCCGGCGTTTCCGTTGCTGGCCGCGGTTCCGGGGGAGGGGGCGGGGTCGCCGCTGACGTGGGCCGCGGGGGTGGTGCCGGTGGCGGCGGGGTGTGCGGTGGCGTGGTTCACCGTGCGGGTGGCCGCGCCGGCGTACGGGGCGCGGGAGGAGGCGTGGTCGCGGGGGAGGACGGCTGTTGTCGCGGGGGTGGCGGCGGTGTTGTGCGGGGTGGTGGTGGCGGGGCTCGGGGCGTTGGCGGGTGGGGCGTTGGGGGTGGCGGTGCTTGCCGAGTTCGGTCCTGTGTGGTGGCAGGTGGGGGGTGCGGCGTTGGCCTGGTGCGGGGGGATCGGGGTGCCGGGGGCGTTGGCCGTGCGGGCTTGGCGGTTGCGTACGCGGACGGCTGCGCCGGGGCTGCGGCGGCTGCGCCTGCGGTGGCCGCGGCTGCGGAGGCGTGCGGCTGCTCTTCCGGAGGTTGCGCCTCCGGAGACCTCGGCGTTCGAACCGTACGACTTCTCGCCGGGCGGCAGCAGTGAGGACTGGCACTCCGACGCTGCCCGCGAGGCCCGCTGGACTGCGCTGAGGGAAGCAGGGGAGCGGCCTCCCCCTGCCCCCTGACGCTCCGGGCACCCGGCACTGGGGCTGTGCCCACCCTTCCCCAAGCTCTCGGCTCCGCTCGACCAGGGGAGACCCCACTCGCCCTGCGGAACGCCTGCCCACAGCAAGGGGGCAGGGGGTGGGCGGGAGAAGAGCCCGGGGCACCCCGCTGCGGGGCACCCGGTTGCCTTCCGGGCGGAGTTACTCCTGCTCTCCCAGCAGCGGGCGGAGCTGCTTCGGGAGGAGGTCTTCGCAGGACTGCTTCGCCGTTGTCGTCAGTGCGTCGTTCACGCACGTGTAGTAGTCCCGGTACACCAGCTGCGCGGCGAACGTCGCCGCCACCATCGCCAGGGCCAGCGATGCCGTCACCAGGCCGCTGACCGCCGCCGTGGTCTGCGGCTTCCTGCTCTCCGGGGTGGGGGCCGGAGCCGTCGGGTCCGGCGTCTTCGGCTTGGCCCGCAGCGCGCTGATACCCCAGTTCAGCGCGAGCGCGCCCAGCAGCAGGGCGACGTAACGCCAGCCGAAGAGCGCGAAGAAGAAGGCCCACATTCCGGAGAGCAGGGCGTAGCGCGCCCGGCGCTGGGCCGGGTCGGTCGGGTCCCAGCGCATACCGGTGCCGGGCCCCTGCTGGCCGTCGGGCCCCTGCCCGCCGCCCTGCTGGCCGGGACGCTCGCCGAAGCCGCCGCCCTGGGAGCGGCCCGGCTGCCGGTCGCTCCACTGGCTGCCCCAGGGAGAGTTGCCCTGGTCGCCGGAGCCCGAGCCGGAGCCCGCGCCGTCGCCGCCGTTCCCGGGGCGCGGACGCCACGGCTGGTCCGGCGTCCCCTCCGGCGGCGGCGCGAAGGGATTGTCGTCCTTCCCGCCCGAGCCGGACGAGCCCGAGCCGGACGAGCCCGAGTCCTGGGAGTCGGAGTCCTGCGGCGGGGACGACGGGCGGCCGTCGCGCAGCAGCGTCGAGCCACGCTCCCCTCCGTGCGTCAACCCGAACGCGAAGGACAGCGGGAGGCGGAGGCTACGGTCCGGCATCAGGTGTGCGTCTTCCCCTTGGTTGAACGGCTTGGCATAGCGACTGGCACAGACGCTACCTCCCGGCCGCGCCCCCGTCCCGTGAGGGGCGCCTCCGTGTGCCGGTATCGTTGCTGACGGTCGGCCGCTTCGTAGAGTTCCCCGTATCGCGGGACACGAAGCCTTTGTATGACCGTACAAAAGCGACCGTACAAAGACGGACTTCCCGAGAAAGGGCCCCGCTGTGGCCAAGAGCCCTGTGGCCAAGCGCCTCGTCGTGCTGGTCTCCGGATCAGGCACGAACCTGCAGGCTCTGCTCGACAAGATCGCGACGGACGGGACGGCCGGCTACGGAGCCGAGATCGTCGCGGTCGGCGCCGACCGCGACGGCATCGCGGGCCTGGAGCGCGCCGAGCGCGCCGGGATCCCGACCTTCGTGTGCCGGGTGAAGGACCACGCGGGCCGCGAGGAGTGGGACGCGGCGCTCGCCGACGCCACCGCCGCGTACGAGCCCGACCTGGTCGTCTCGGCCGGGTTCATGAAGATCGTGGGGAAGCACTTCCTCGCCCGGTTCGGCGGCCGGTTCGTGAACACGCACCCCGCCCTGCTGCCCAGCTTCCCCGGGGCCCACGGTGTGCGCGACGCCCTCGCGTACGGCGCGAAGGTCACGGGATGCACCGTCCACTTCGTCGACGACGGCGTCGACACCGGCCCGATCATCGCCCAGGGCGTGGTCCCGGTCGGGGACGAGGACGACGAGAGCGCTCTGCACGAGCGCATCAAGGAAGTCGAGCGAAGGCTGCTCGTCGATGTCGTGGGGCGTCTGGCCCGTAACGGCTACCACATTGAGGGACGAAAGGTTCTTATCCCGTGACCGCCGAAGCTACGAACGCGAACGGTACGCAGCGCCCCATCAAGCGCGCGCTCGTCAGCGTCTACGACAAGACCGGCCTGGAAGAGCTCGCGCGCGGGCTGCACGCCGCCGGCGTCGAGCTCGTCTCGACCGGTTCGACCGCCGCGAAGATCGCCGCGGCCGGGGTGCCCGTCACCAAGGTCGAGGAGCTGACCGGCTTCCCCGAGTGCCTGGACGGCCGGGTCAAGACCCTGCACCCGCGCGTGCACGCCGGCATCCTCGCCGACCTGCGCCTGGAGGACCACCAGCGCCAGCTCGCCGACCTCGGCATCGAGCCGTTCCAGCTGGTCGTCGTGAACCTCTACCCCTTCAAGGCGACCGTCGCCTCGGGCGCGAGCCCCGACGAGTGCGTCGAGCAGATCGACATCGGCGGCCCCTCGATGGTCCGCGCCGCCGCCAAGAACCACCCCTCGGTGTCGGTCATCACCAGCCCTTCCCGGTACGCCGACGTGCTCGCCGCGGTCCGTGACGGCGGCTTCGACCTGACGGCGCGCAAGCGGCTCGCCGCGGAGGCGTTCCGCCACACCGCCGAGTACGACCTGGCCGTCGCGACCTGGTTCGCCGACGACTACGCGGGCGACGGCTCGGCCTTCCCCGAGTTCCTCGGCAGCGCGTACGCCCGCAAGAACGTGCTGCGCTACGGCGAGAACCCGCACCAGGGCGCCGCCCTCTTCGTCGACGGCAATGGCGGCCTCGCCGAGGCGGAGCAGCTGCACGGCAAGGAGATGTCGTACAACAACTACACGGACACGGACGCCGCGCGCCGTGCCGCGTACGACCACGCCGACCCCTGTGTCGCGATCATCAAGCACGCCAACCCGTGCGGCATCGCGATCGGCGGGAACGTCGCCGAGGCGCACCGCAAGGCGCACGCCTGCGACCCGCTCTCCGCGTTCGGCGGCGTGATCGCCGTGAACCGGCCGGTGTCGAAGGAGATGGCCGAGCAGGTCGCCGAGATCTTCACCGAGGTCATCGTCGCGCCGGAGTACGAGGACGGCGCCCTTGAGGTCCTCACCAAGAAGAAGAACATCCGCGTGCTCCGCGCCCACCAGGCGCCGGCGGGCGCCGTGGAGGTCAAGCCGATCGACGGCGGCGCGCTGCTCCAGGTCACCGACCGGTTGCAGGCCGACGGCGACAACCCCGCCAACTGGACGCTGGCCACCGGCGACGCGCTGAACCCGGGCGAGCTCGCCGAGCTCGAGTTCGCCTGGAAGGCCTGCCGCGCGGTGAAGTCCAACGCGATCCTGCTCGCCAAGGACGGCGCCTCGGTCGGCGTCGGCATGGGTCAGGTCAACCGCGTCGACTCCGCGAAGCTCGCCGTCGAGCGGGCGGGCGTGGAGCGCGCGCACGGCGCCTACGCGGCGTCCGACGCGTTCTTCCCGTTCCCCGACGGCCTGGAGATCCTGACCGCCGCGGGCGTCAAGGCCGTGGTGCAGCCGGGCGGTTCGGTCCGCGACGAGCTGGTCGTCGAGGCCGCGAAGAAGGCGGGCGTGACGATGTACTTCACGGGGACGCGGCACTTCTTCCACTGACCTCGCCACGCACCACAACGGGCCGTGCCCCCCTCTCAAGAGGGGGGCACGGCCCGTTGGTCGACTGCTCGCGTCAGTAGCGCGGGCGGGCGAACCACGCCGTACCGCTCGGCACGACCGGTGCGATCGTGATGATGACGGCGAAGGTGACCCAGATCAGCGGGAAGATGATCGCGGTCGCCAGACCCGAGTCGAGACCGACGAAGAGGCCGATCAGACCGAGGATGCCGCCGAGCGCGCCATAGACGACCGTGGTGATCCGGACGCCCTGGCCGCCGCGGCTGAACTTCACGCCGAGCGTGATGGAGAGCGCCGCGAGCCCGGCCGCGATCAGCGCGGCGATGATCGCGATGCCGGCCACCGCGTCGCCGGCCTCGCCCATGCCGGTGAGGCCCAGGTCCTCGCCGCTGTCACCGGCGTCGCTGGCGATCGCACCCACGTAGAGGTAGACGATCGCGGCGAGGATCTGCACCGCCGAGATCAGGAACAGGAAGACGCGCGCGGTGACCAGGAGGCCCGGCATCGACTGCTGCATCGCGTTGCCGCCCGGATAACCGGGGTACGCCGGCTGCTGCGGGTAGGCGCCGTAGCCCTGCTGGGGCGGAACACCCGGAGGGGCCTGCTGGGGGTAGCCGTAGCCGGGAGAGGCCGGTGGCTGCTGGGGCGGCTGCCCGTAAGGGTTGTTCGGGTCGCCGTAACTCATGGCGGTCTTCCTCCGTCGGGTAGTGCGGGGACGACGCGGCACATCACGGAGGAAGTTCTACAGATGCGGTCCGTCCCCCCGACACTGCCCGCGGCACTGTGCCGCATATCGTTCTTTAGGCCGGGCTTATTTGTCCAGCCGCATTCCCTATGTGTTGTGCAAGTGCAACAGAGCTGGTCAGGTCTTGGGACACGGCCGGGACATCGCAGGACACAGCTGGGACACAGGCGGGCTCCGGGAGGCATCCTGATTGGAACCGGGCGGGTCTCATCCGGGAAGATGGGGTCATGACCGCCCAGATTCTCGATGGCAAGGCCACCGCGGCCGCGATCAAGTCCGACCTGACCGCCCGCGTGGCGGCCCTGAAGGAGAGGGGCTTCACCCCCGGCCTCGGCACCGTCCTCGTCGGTGACGACCCGGGAAGCCAGAAGTACGTCGCCGGAAAGCACCGTGACTGCGCCCAGGTGGGCATCGCCTCCATCCAGCGTGAACTGCCCGCCACCGCGACGCAGGACGAGATCGAGGCCGTCGTCCGCGAGTTGAACGAGGACCCGGCCTGCACCGGCTACATCGTGCAGCTCCCGCTGCCCAAGGGCATCGACGAGAACCGCGTCCTCGAACTGATGGACCCGGACAAGGACGCCGACGGCCTGCACCCGATGAACCTCGGCCGCCTCGTCCTCAACGAGCCCGCGCCGCTGCCCTGCACGCCGAACGGCGTCATCACGCTGCTCCGCGAGCACGGCGTGGAGATCAACGGCGCGGAGGTCGTGGTCGTCGGCCGCGGCGTCACCATCGGCCGCTCGATGCCGCTCCTGCTCACCCGCCGCTCGGAGAACGCGACGGTCACGCAGTGCCACACCGGCACCCGCGACCTCGCCTTCCACCTGAAGAAGGCCGACATCATCGTGGCCGCCGCGGGCGTCCCGCACCTGATCAAGCCCGAGGACGTGAAGCCCGGCGCCGCGATCCTGGACGTCGGCGTCTCGCGCGACGAGACCGGCAAGATCGTCGGCGATGTGCACCCCGGCGTCGCCGAGGTCGCGGGCTGGATCTCGCCGAACCCCGGCGGTGTCGGCCCGATGACGCGCGCCCAGCTCCTCGTGAACGTCGTCGAGGCGGCCGAGCGCGCCGCCGCCGACGCGAGCTGACCGGGAAGAGGGCGAGCCCATGAGCGTAGGCGCGAAGGGCGGGAACGGAGCGGCGGCGTCGTCGCCCGAGCCGGATGCCGTCGAGGGGGCCGAGGAGAGCGGGGCCGCGGAGCCCGAGGGTCAGGAGAGCGGGCCGGCCAAGCGGACGTCCCGCCGCTTCCCCCTCTTCACCCGCGACACCGCGCGCCCCGAGGGCGGCGGCCGGGCCGCGAGCGGTGACGCGCCGGCGCCCGCGCGGCAGTGGCCGCTGCTCGCCGTGGTCGCGACGGTGGCGATCGGGCTGCTGCTCACCGCCCTCGACGTGTTCCGCGTCGGCACGATACTGATCGGCCTCGCCCTGGTCGCGGGCGCCGTCATGCGGTGGGCGCTGCCGGACGTCGGGATGCTGGCGGTGCGTTCGCGCTTCACCGACATGGTGACGTACGGGGTGCTCGGCACCGCCATCGTGTTCCTCGCGCTGATGGCGCAGCCGGACCCCTGGCTGAAGATCCCGTTCCTGAGCGAGACGCTGCACCGCACGATCACGACGTAGCGGCGGCACGGCACAGCGGGCGGCCCGTCCTCTCCCCCCGGGATGAGGACGGGCCGCAGTCGTTCAGCGAGCCGTGTCGCCTACCACCAGACGCCGGCGCGCAGCTTCTTCCACGTGTTCTTGCCGACCTGCCCGTCGTCGGAGATGTGGGCCTTCTGCTGGACCTTCACCACGGCGTTGTAGGTCTTGGTGCCGAACTTGCCGTCCTTCGCCAGGAGCGGCATGTACGAGGTGTTGATGTTGATCAGGCACTGGACTTCCTTGATGCGCTTCGCCGCGGCGCTGCCCGTCTGGCCCGCCTTGGTCAGCGCGTTGCCGTCGTAGTAGCCGCAGTAGGTGCCGGCGCGGGCCTCGGCCTGGACGCCCTGCCCGGCGGGGGCGGCGGTGGCGCCGGCGGCCGAGCCGAGGGCGAGACCGCCGCCGAGGACGGCCGTGCCGGCCGCGAGTGCGATGCGCTTGCGTACGTTCATGAGCTGATGTCCCTTCAGGTCCCGGGCCGGGTCCCCCCGTTGGGTCCCCCGATCGGCCCGTGATCCGTGCGGTCGCGGTGGTCGGCCGCGCCGCTGTGCTGCTGGTCCAAGAAGCTACGGGCGCCGCCAGGGGCGCGTCGTCACATGCCGGGTTGACGTTCGGCGAGGCCCCGCGCGGTAGCCGCGCGGTTCCTGCAACTTCCGCGGTACCGCGAAAGTTTGACGTTCCTTCGGCCATTCCGGCGTTACGCTGCGGCGATGCGGATCCGCCCAGCCGTCGCCGACGCGGCGATCGCGGTCGCCCTGACCACGGTCGCCGTGCTCCTCGGGCAGGAGTCCGTCCGCCAGGGCTGGCCCGAACTCGACGTCTTCGGCTACGTGTTGGTGGCCCTCGCCAACGTCCCCGTGGTGTTCCGCGGCCGGGCGCCGCTCGCGGTGCTGCTCCTGGTGCACGCCGTGTGGATCGTGTACGTCACCGCCGGCTACTGGCCCGTGGTGAACAGCTTCGCGCCGATGCTCACCCTCTACACCGTCGCCTCCCTGCGCCCCGCCCGCGTCTCCGTGCCCTGCGCGGTGCTGATGAGCGCGGTCTGGATCTACGCCGGGCTGGTCACCGAGGGTGCCTCGATGGCGTCCGTCGCCGGTCAGGCCGTCGGATTCGGGCTCGTCCTGTGGCGGTTCGGCCATGTCGCCCGGCGCTCCGCCGAACTGGCCCGGCAGCTGAAGCGCGAGCAGGACGAGCGTGCCCGGCGCGAGGTGGCCGAGGAACGCGGGCGCATCGCACGGGAGTTGCACGACGTCGTCGCCCACCACATGTCGGTGATCTCCGTGCAGGCGGGCCTCGCGAAGTTCGTCTTCACCTCCGACCCGGACACCGCGCACGCCGCGCTCTCCACCATCTCCGGCACCAGCGGCGAGGCACTCGAAGAGCTGCGCAGGATGCTGCGGGTGCTGCGCGCGGGCGAGGGGAGCGGGGGCGGCGACGGCGCCCCCGACGCACCGATGCCTGGACTCGCGCGGCTCGGCGAGATGGTGGAGCGGGTGCGCGCCGGGGGAGTCGAGGTGGAACTGCGCACCGAGGGCACACCCCGGCCGCTCGCCCCCGGCGTCGAACTCTGCGCGTACCGCGTGGTCCAGGAGGCCCTGACCAACGTACTGAAGCATGCGCGAGGAGCCGCCGCCGTCGTCGAACTCCGGTATCTGCGGCACCATGTGACGGTTTCGGTCACGAATGACGGGGAGGGGGTGATTCCGGACAGAGTGGGCGCGGGGAGCGGTCACGGCTTGATTGGGATGCGGGAGCGGGCCAAGCTCTACGGCGGGACGATCAGCATCGGCCCGCTGAGCGGAGGAGGGTTCGCCGTGCGCCTTACCCTGCCGACCTCCGCGCAGGCCGCATCGCAGGGGGACGACGCGACTTAAATGACCAGGGTGCTCGTCGTCGACGACCAGTTCCTCATCCGGGCCGGACTGGTCGGGCTGCTGCGCGCCGCCCCCGGCATCGACGTCGTGGGCGAGGCGGGCGACGGCGCCGAGGCCGTCGAGCTCGCCGCCGAGACCCGGCCCGACGTCATCCTCATGGACATCCGGATGCCCGGCATGAGCGGCATCGTCGCCACCGAGAAGATCCTCGCCGAGGCCCCCGAACCACCGCCGCGCGTCCTGGTGTTGACCACCTTCGACCTGGATGAGTACGTGTACGGGGCGCTGCGCGCCGGAGCGTCCGGGTTCCTGCTCAAGGACTCCGGTCCGGAACGGCTGCTCGCGGCGGTGGCCGCGGTCGGCGGTGGCGACGCGCTCTTCGCGCCCAGCGTCACCTGTCGCCTCGTCGAGGCGTTCGCCCGGCAGTCGGGCGGGAGCGAGCCGGATTCCCCGCCGCCGCCCGACCTGGGCGCGCTGACGCTGCGCGAGGTCGAGGTCCTGAAGCTGATCGCGCGCGGCCTGTCCAACGCCGACATCGCCGAACGCCTCTACATCAGCGAGGCCACCGTCAAGACCCACCTCAACCGCACGATGAGCAAACTGGACCTCGACAGCAGGGCGCAGGCCGTGGTGGTGGCGTACGAGACGGGACTCGTCACACCGGGCGCGGGCCGCTGACCCGCGACGTGTGAAGCGGCGCCCGTCCTCTCCCCCGATGAGGACGGGCGCCGCTGTGGTGCCCCCGAATGCACGGTTTCCGTAAGGGCGGCGCGGGGTGGACCGCGCCGCCCGTCGTGCATCACCGACGATGCCCGGCGGCCGGTCGGGGGCGCCAGATCCGTCGGCACGATCAGGCGCGCGCGGGACGTCCCGGGCGATGACCTGCGTATCCATCGCGCGTGGGGCGGCAACGGCGGGACGCTCCAACAGGGCGCCATGGCAAGGGAGTTCGACTTGCCGGATATGCCGGACGCCGGAACTGGCGTCCACCGTTCGGGCATCCTCTCCTTACAGGGATCTCGAGACATGGGGTGGAACATGTCGCGATGGAAGGAGCTGCCCGACTCGCTTGACCCGCGGGTGCGGCAGTTCGTCGTACGGCTGCGCAGGCTCAAGGACCACAGCGGTCTGGGTCTCGCGGCGTTGGCGTCCCGGACGGGGTACAGCCGCTCGTCCTGGGACCGGTATCTCAACGGCAGGTCGCTGCCGCCCGCCGACGCGGTCGAGGCGCTCGCGGTGGCCTGCGACAGCGAGCCGGCACCGCTGCTCGCGCTGCGCGAAGTGGCTGCGGAGGGCTGGGAGTCGGAGGCTGACGCGGGCGCGGACACCGACCCGGCCGCGGCTCCCGCGTCCGCTCCGGCCGCCGCGCGAAGGCCGGTGCCCTGGCTCGCGATCGTGCTGTCGAGCCTGTGCACGGCGCTGGTGATGCTCGCGGTCTTCGCGCTGCTCGCGCCATGGGAGGAGGAGAGTGGGGACAAGGGGGACGACCGGCCGTACACGGGGGACGCCCACCCGGAGTACGGCGAGTTCGAGTACGAGCCGGGCAAGTCCTACGAGTGCCGCGTGAAGCGGGACGACGACGGCCGGCTGTACGCGGGCTACAGCCGCACGCGTACGGAACTGATCGAGCGGCAGTCCACGCGGTGGTCCGTCGTGGAGGCGCAGTGCCTCCTGGAGTACCGCGAGGCATCGCCCGGCGTCGCCGACGGGGCGTTCGGCAACAACACCGAGCGCGCGGTGAAGCGGATCCAGGACAAGGGGAACATCGCGGTGGACGGGAAGATCGGTCCCGACACATGGAAGGTGCTGCGCAAGTGACCGGCCGGGACGCGCCGTCGGAGGGCGTGCGGCTCGCCGGGACGCTCCGCGAGCTGCGGGCCGCCGCCGGGCTGAGTCTGGCCGCGCTCGCGGCGAAGACGCCGTACAGCAAGTCGTCGTGGGAGCGCTACCTCAACGGCAAGGTGCTGCCGCCCCGGCAGGCCGTCGAGGAGCTGTGCGACCTCGCGGGGGAGCGGCGGGACCGGCCGCTCGCCCTGTGGGGGCTCGCGGAGTCCGCGTGGAGCGGCCGGGCGGGCTCCGGCGGCGTACGGGCCCCGGCCGCTCAGCCGGAGCCCGCCGACGACCCGGCGCCGGCGGAGCCCGCGGGCCGGCGCCGGCGCTGGCGCTCCACCGGCTTTCTCGCCGGGGCGCTCGGCGGGCTCGCGGCCGTCGCCGCCGGGGTGCTGCTCGTCGTCTCGGGCCTCGGGGGCGGCGGTACGGATGCGAAGGGCGCGCCCACCGGCTCCAAATCGGCGCCGGGGCCCGGCTGTTCGGGCGACTCCTGCACCGGCAAGGACGCCGAGGCCACCCGCTGCTCGGGCGCGGCGAACCCGCCGGGCACGCTGGCCGAGCACCGCTTCGGCGGCGGCACGGTGGTCAAGGTGCGGCGCTCCGTGGAGTGCGGCGTGGTGTGGGCCCGCATCGACCGGGGGCGGATCGGCGACCGGGTGGAGATCGTCGCGCCGGGCATCGGCACCCAGCAGACCGAGGTGCGGGACCGGTTCGACGAGGAGGGCTCGCTGCCGACGCCGATGGCCGCGGCGGCGCGGGACGCGCTGGCCGACGTACGGGGCTGCCTGGTGCGGGACGGCGAGCGGTGGTGCTTCGGGCCCGACGGAATGGACGACCCGGAGAACAAGGGGTAGCGGCCGGGAGAACGAGACGGCGCCCGTCCTCTCCCCCGTGGGAGGACGGGCGCCGCCGGTCTGTGGGGGCCGCTTTCAACGAGTTCCAGCGTCATGCCCGCGCCAATTCCGTTCAAGGGATGCCTTGCCCCTGTGGCACGGAGGTGACCATTCCGCAATGGTGTGCGAAGCCCGCAACAGGCGCTGACCGGGCGCGGAGGGAACCACTTCGGGCCGCCCGGCCGTCCTGTGGGCAAACTGGGCACATGCTGGGGGTGAAGCATGAGTGCTGCCTGGCAGCCGCTCCCGGAGGATCTTCCCCCGGAAGTACGGCACTTCGTGGAACAGCTGCGGCTGCTCAAGGACCGCACCGGCCTGAGCCTGGTCGCCCTCGGCAAGGAGACCGCGTACAGCAAGTCCTCCTGGCAGCGCTACCTCAACGCACAGCAGCCCCCGCCCCGTCAGGCGGTCGCGGCGCTGTGCCGGGTGGCGGGGGAGGACTGCGAACAGTTCGGGGCGCGCTGGGAGCTGGCGGTCAGGGTGTGGCCGCGGGGCGCGGGTCCCGTCGTACGGAACGGAGAGGTCCCGGTCGTCCGGGCGAAGCTCGCGCCGCCCTGGAAGGTCATCGCCTGCTTCGCGCTCGTCCTCGTGGCGGAGCTGCTCGCCGGGCTGCTGTGGGTCCTGACGCGGTAGCCGCGTGCGCGCGAGGGGCGCACGGCGTCGGGGCCGCCACGGTGTGACGGCCCCTCGGGGGTGCGGGTGAAGCCGGGGATCAGCCGCGCCAGTTGTACGCCGCCTTCTTCCAGTGGCCGTCGATCTTCACGTAGTACGTGCCGTCGAGGCGCTTGAAGCCGACGTCGTGCTTGTAGCCGCTGTAGGTGACCCGGCCCGCGTAGCCCGGTCCGTCCAGATAGTCGTCGGCGACGCCGAACGTCTCCTTGCCGACGATTCCGTCGACGTCCTCCACGTCCTCGCGCTGCTGCCAGTACTTGGTGGCCGACTCGGTCTTGCGGCCGAAGCTGCCGTCGATGTCCCACTTCTTGAACGTGTGCCGGTTGCCGTTGCTGTCCTTCCACTTGGCGCCGTCCGCGTACAGGACGGTCTGCCAGAGCCGCGTGGCGTTGCTGTTGGCGTGGCTGTGCCGGGACAGGTCGCCCTCGTCGCCCCAGTCGTTGTACGCGGCACCCTTGCCGTCGATGACATGCGGACCGCTCGCCTGCGCGAGCGAAGCCGTGCCCCCGAGCGCGATGGCGGCCCCCGCCGTCACGGCGACCGCCGAGCCGAGCAGCCGCCGTGACCTGCCCTTGCTGATGCGCATCTGATCCCCCCTAGGTGGTGCGTTGACCCCTTCGATGCTCCCTTCCGGCGGCGCTTCACAAAAGGGTCAACAATCGCATTCGGGATGCTTTGGGACGTCCCGGGCCGCTACCTGGGGTTCCGCATCGTGGAGCGGGACGGCGGTGGGACACTGGACGCCGGACCACGGGGAGTGCGACGGTGCACGCCAGTGGCCCGAATGCTCCCGTGCGCCCCCGGTCGTGGAACTGACATCCTGACTTTTGGCATCCCTCTGGGTAGTCCATGACATGGGGTAGCGGGGGCTGCCCCGTGGGCAGTGCAGGGGGCACCACGCACGGGGGCAAGTCGGCACGTACGGGGGGAATAGGGGGAGTAATGCCTCGTTGGAAGGCGCTACCGGATGAGCTTGATCCGCAGGTCAAGGAGTTTGCCAGCCAGCTGCGCAGGCTCGTGGACCGCAGTGGTCTGAGCATCGCCGCGGTGTCGGACCGCACCGGGTACAGCAAGACGTCGTGGGAGCGCTATCTGAACGGGCGGCTGCTCGCGCCGAAGGGTGCGATCGTCGCGCTGGCCGAGGTCACGGGCACCAACCCCGTGCACCTCATCACCATGTGGGAGCTCGCGGAGCGCGCCTGGAGCCGCTCCGAGATGCGGCACGACATGACCATGCAGGCGATCCGCATCTCCCAGGCGCGCGCCGCGCTCGGGGAGCTCGGCCCGAACCCGCCCAAGGGCAAGAGCGGCAAGGGCGGCACGGGCACGGCGCGCAACGGCTCGGCGGGCGGCGGCGCGGGCGCCGGCACGGACGTCGATCCGGGCGGGCGCGGCGGCCGGGGCATGACCGGGGTCGCGGGGCCCGCGGGCGTCTCGCCGACGGTGTCTCCGCAGCCGTCGCCGCCGGGTGTCGTGGCCGGGGCGTACGGACCTTCGGCTTCGTACGGGGACGACGGGCCCGGCCCGGTCGCCGCGCCGGTGGGCCCGGGCCGCGGCGGGGACTCGCCCGACGGGCAGCGGCGGCGCAGGAAGCTGACGATGTTCCTCGCGGGCATAGTCGGCGCGCTCGTCGTCATCGCGGCGGCGGTCTTCCTCACGGACTTCGGCAAGGGCGACAAGGGCGACGAGGGCGCGAAGCCGCCGGCTTCGCCGACCACGAGCGACGCGGACCTGCCGGCGGGCGTCGAGTGCAGCGGCAAGAGCTGCACCGGCAAGGATCCCGAGACCATGGGCTGCGGCGGCGAGTTCGCGAAGACGACGACGCGGGCGACGGTCGGCAAGGCGGTGATCGAGGTCCGCTACAGCAAGACGTGCGGGGCGGCGTGGGCCCGCATCACGCAGGCTGCGGTCGGCGACAAGGTGACGATCGGCGCGGGCTCCGGCGCGAAGCAGAACGGCACGGTGAACGCGGATCTCGACGCGTACACGCCGATGGTGGCCGTGCAGGACTCCGCGGCCGCGGAGGCTTGCGCGACGCTGAAGTCGGGTCAGACGGGCTGCACGAAGTAGCTCGCGAATTTGGCAGGCATGGATGGTTGCCGCCCGGGAAGGCGCACCGTACCCCCACGGGAGTGGTCACACCCCCGGGCGGCCGCCACGCTCCCCCCTCCCGAGGTGGCGGCCGCCATCATGTGCGCGGGGCCACACGGGCCCGGCACACCGGTCCGCCCCCGGCGGTATAGCCTGAGCGGCGGATCTCTCTTGATGCCAAGAGATCGATCATCGAGAGGCGATCGACGAGGGCGTCGGCAGGGGATCCAGCACAAGGGGCAGGGACCCCCACCGCCAGCTGTCTTACGGAGATCGCCATGACCCGCACTCCCGTGAATGTCACCGTCACCGGCGCGGCCGGCCAGATCGGCTACGCGCTGCTCTTCCGCATCGCGTCCGGCCACCTGCTCGGCGCGGACGTGCCGGTCAACCTTCGCCTCCTGGAGATCACTCCGGCGCTGAAGGCCGCCGAGGGCACCGCCATGGAGCTCGACGACTGCGCCTTCCCGCTGCTGAACTCGATCGAGATCAGCGACGACCCGAACGTCGCCTTCGACGGCGCGAACGTCGCCCTCCTCGTCGGCGCCCGCCCCCGCACCAAGGGCATGGAGCGCGGCGACCTGCTCGAGGCCAACGGCGGCATCTTCAAGCCGCAGGGCAAGGCCATCAACGACAACGCCGCGGACGACATCAAGGTCCTCGTCGTCGGCAACCCGGCCAACACCAACGCGCTCATCGCGCAGGCCGCCGCCCCGGACGTACCGGCGGAGCGTTTCACCGCGATGACCCGCCTGGACCACAACCGCGCGCTCTCGCAGCTCGCGAAGAAGACCGGCACGTCGGTCGCCGACATCAAGCGTCTGACCATCTGGGGCAACCACTCGGCGACCCAGTACCCGGACATCTTCCACGCGGAGATCGCCGGCAAGAACGCCGCCGAGGTCGTGAACGACCAGGCCTGGCTCGCCGACGACTTCATCCCGACCGTCGCCAAGCGCGGCGCCGCGATCATCGAGGCCCGTGGCGCGTCCTCGGCGGCCTCGGCCGCCAACGCCGCCATCGACCACGTCCACACGTGGGTGAACGGCACGGCGGACGGCGACTGGACCTCCATGGGTATCCCGTCGGACGGTTCGTACGGCGTTCCGGAGGGCCTGATCTCCTCCTTCCCCGTCACCACCAAGGACGGCAAGTACGAGATCGTCCAGGGCCTGGAGATCAACGAGTTCTCGCGTGCGCGCATCGACGCGTCCGTGCAGGAGCTCTCCGAGGAGCGCGAGGCGGTCCGCGGCCTCGGCCTCATCTAGTACGTCCTGCTCGACCAGTACGTCCTGCTCGACGCCCCCGGCAGCCGGCTACCGGCCGCCGGGGGCGTCGTGCTTTTCCCGTACGCCGATGCCGAGGGCCACGAGAACGGCCGCCGCCACGACGGTGAGCCCCACGGTCCGCAGCGCCGCCGCCATGCCCGAGGCGAAGTCCCCGGCGCCGGCGAGCACCGTCCCCGTGACGGCCACACCGAGCGCGGCGCCGACCTCGCGGGTCGCGGTGCCGAGGCCGGAGCCGAGGCCCGACTGGTGCGGGGGCAGCGAGGAGACGACGCCGAGCGTGAGGGCGGGCATGCACAGTCCGGTGCCCGCCGAGATGACGAGCAGCCAGCAGGCGTACAGCGTGTAGGGCGTGCCCGCGTCCGCCGTGGACGCACCGAGCAGGCCGAGCCCGATCAGGAGCAGCCCGCCGCCCGCGACCGCGCGGGGCTTCCCGGACCAGCGGGCCGCGAGCCGGGGGATCAGGGCCATGCCGACGGTGAGCGGCACGATGGCCAGGCCCGCGCGGGCGGCGCCGTACCCCTTCACGTACTGCAGGTACTGGGAGTTGGCGTAGAAGAGCGAGAACAGGCCGAAGAAGCTCGCCGCCGTGCCCAGGGACGCGGCCCGCAGCCGGGCCGAGCGGAAGACCCGCGGGTCGAAGAGCGGGGAGCGGGCGCGCAGCGCGTGCGCGACGAAGAGGCCGACGAGCGCCGCGCCGACGCCGAACGCGGCGAGGACCCGCGCCGAGGTCCAGCCGTGCAGCGGGCTCTCGATGATGCCGAAGAGCACGGCGAGCAGACCGCCGGTCAGCAGCAGCGTGCCGAGCGGGTCGACGGCCGCGTCCGGTGAGGTCTGCGTACGCGGAGTCGTGCGCGCGACGGCGAGCGCGAGCAGCGCGGCGAGCGGCACCATCACCCAGAACAGCGCCCGCCACGACAGATACTGGCCGATCACGCCGCCGACCGCGTTGCCCGCGAATCCGCCGAGCCCGAGGGCGAGCGTCCAGGAGGCGAGCGCGCGGGGCCGCTGCTCCGGCGGGGCCGTGCGCATCAGGACCGACAGGGTCGCGGGCATGATCAGCGCGGCGCCCGCGCCGGATATCCCGCGCCCGGCGATCAGCGCGGCGGGCGCGGTGGCGAGCGCGCTGGTGGCGGCGCCCACGGCGAACAGGCCGAGCCCGCAGAGCAGCGCGCCCTTGCGGCCGTACCGGTCGCCGAACGCGCCGGCCGGGATGAGCAGCCCCGCGAAGACGATGACGTACGCGTCGACCGTCCACAGCAACTCGGTCGCCGAGGGGTGCACGGAGGACGAACTCAGCTGCGGGATGAGGAGGTTGATGGCGGCGACCATGCTCTGCGCGACGAGCACGCAGGCGCAGAGGGCGAGGAGGGACGACCGCTTGAGCTGCTCCTGGGACTGATCCTGGGGCTGATCCTGGGAGTGATCCGGGGACTGATTTCGGGCAGGCGAGAGCAAGGCTCCTCCTGGGGAGCGTGGTGGCGTGGGATGTGCTGTCACCGTAGGCTCGCCGACCACTTGATCTCTAGTGCAACCTTTGCAAGGGATAAATGCGCGTGACGCAATCACATGACGGGGAGCTGTCCGACCCCGGCCGCGGCCTCGACCTCAACCTCCTGCTCGCCCTGGACGTGCTGCTCGACGAGGAGAGCGTCTCCGGGGCCGCCCGCCGGCTGCATCTGTCCGAGCCCGCGATGAGCCGCACGCTCGGCCGGATCCGCAAGGCGCTCGGCGACCCCGTTCTCGTACGGGCGGGTCGGCGGATGGTGCCCACCCCGCACGCGCTCGCCGTACGGGCGGAGGTGAGCGCGGTGGTGGAGCGGGCCCGCGCCTTGTTCGCCGCCCCCGGCCAGGTCGATCTGCGCACCGTCTCCCGCACGCTCACCGTCGTCGGGCACGACGCCTTCGCCGCCGCGTACGGCCCCGCCCTCTTCGCGCGCGCCGCCGCCGAGGCCCCCGGCATCCGCATCCGCTTCCTCGGCGAGAGCCATGTGGACGCGCCCGTGCTGCGCGAGGGCATCGCCGATCTGGAGGTCGGGGTGATCGACACGGTCGCGCCCGAGGTACGGATCGAACGCCTCCACGACGACCGGATGCTGGGCGTGGTACGTCCCGAACACCCCCTGCTACAGGGTGAGTTGACCCCCGAACGGTTCGCCGCCGCCGATCACCTCACGGTCTCCCGCAGGGGCAGACTGCACGGCCCGCTGGACGCGGCGCTGGCCGAACTGGGCCTGGAGCGGCGGGTGGTGGGCGGCGTGAGCACGTTCCCCGCGTCCCTGTTCATCCTGCTCCGCACCGACCTGGTGGGCCTCTCGACCGGCTGGACCCGCCCCCTGACCGACACCCTGGGCCTGACCACCTTCACCATCCCGCTCCCCCTGCCACCCCTTCCCCTGGCCCTCGCCTGGCACCCACGCCACGACGCGGACCCGGCACATGAGTGGCTGCGGGGCTGCGTGCGGGATCTGCTGTTGTCAACGTACTCGCGGATGTAGTACTTCTTATACATGAGCGAGCAGGTGCACAACAGGTTGGCGATGGTGCGCGCGGAGCGGAAAGTGTCGCGTCAGAGCCTGGCCGAGGCAGTGGGGGTCCACTACCAGACCATCGGCTATATCGAGCGGGGGCAGTACAACCCGAGTCTCGACCTGGCGCTGAAGGTCGCGGAGTTCTTCGGGCTGCCCGTCGAGGCGCTCTTCTCGCTCCGGCCCTTCCGCCCGCTCACGGACGAGGTCTACGGGAGGAGTCAGGGATGATGACGGACCAGCCGACGCGGGGGATGACCGGGTACGACCGGCGGATGTTCGCGTTGATGAACCGGCGGGAGGCGGCCCCGCTGTACGCCACCGCCGCGCGCCGGCGCCTTGCGGTGGGTGTGCATGTCGCGCTGACCGCGGTGGGCGTCGCGACCTGGCTGCTCACCGTCGTAGGGGATCAGCGGTGGGCGATGTGGACCATGGTCGCGCTGATCCTGCCGTGGTGCTTCGCCACCGGTGTCATCAACGGTGCCACCCGTGGGCTGCTCGAACTCCGTGAGCGTGCCCTCGACGAGCGGCAGCGCGCCGAGAAGGTCCGTGTCGCCGCCCGTGCGCGGGGGATCACGCAGTGGCTGCTGTTCGCGGCCGCCGCCGGTGCGGGGCTGGTGGCGCTCCAGGGGTGGGATGCCGAGGGGCTGCTCTTCCCCGCGCTGTTCACCCTGTTCGTGCTGCACTGGCTGATGCCGCTGTGGGTGGCCGGACTCGCCGTGCAGGACGAGCCCGAGGAGTAGACGGGGGCCGGGTTCAGTAGCCGCCGCTGTCCGGGACCTGGCCCTGCAGCTGCGACACGTCCACCGACTCCTCGTCGGACGGGGTGTCCTTCGGCACCGGCTTGCCGTAGTCGGAGAGCTTCAGCTTCGAGTCGGTGCCGTCGCCCTTCTCCGTCGCCTGGACCAGATACGGGGTGCCCTCGGCGGCGACGTACAGCGTGGTCGTCTTGCCGTCGTCCCTGCCGGTGACCGGGATGACGTCGGTGCCGTCGACCTTGGTCCGCTCGCCCTTGGTGAGCTTCGTCCCCTCGTCGGACTCGTCCCGGACCTCCTTCTGGATCTGCTTCAGGTCGCAGACCCCGGCCATGTCCTTGAGCAGGGCGTCATCGGTCGTGCCGTACAGGTAGCGGTCACCGATGATGTCCGCCGCGGCCTCGCCCTGGCCGCCGGGGAGCTGGGCCTTCCAGAAGGCCGCGTCGGGCTTCATCCACACCTTCTCGCCCTGCTTGATCAGTTCGAGGCTGCCACCGTTGTCCGCCATGGTCAGCGAGCCGACGCAGTTGTCGTCCTGGTCGAGGGTGAGGTTCATCCTGACCGGGTCGTCCTCGTCGACGTCCGTGCCCTTCTGCTCCAGTTCGAGGTGGACGGACTCGGCGTCGAGCAGTTCCTTCTCCGCCCTGTCGGAGATCTCCTGCGCGCTCAGGTCGTCCGTGTCGGCGACCGCGACCGCCGGGGCGAACAGCACGGCCGCCGCCGTACAGGCCGCGGCTCCCCACACTTGCTTCCTGGAAATTCCGCGCATGACGCACCTCCAGTGACAAACCCCCTTCGAGCGTACTTTTCACCCCACAGGCCTGCACGCGCAGTGACACAGCGCACTTTCAGTGATGTCTTGCGCATGGTTTCTTCACCTCAGGGCAGGTGCACCCGGCTACCGCGAGTGACAGGCGGGGCATATGACAGGAACGGAAGGCAAACGGGACGTGTCGGCACAACAGACCATCCATGTGGGCGGAGAGTGGCGTAGCGCCGTCTCCGGCGCCACGCGCGAGATCCTCGACCCGGCGGATGCCAAGCCGTTCGCGGTGATCGCCGAAGGCGGCACCGAGGACACGGACGCGGCCATCGCCGCCGCCCGCGAGGCCTTCGACCACGGCACGTGGCCGGACACGCCCGTCGCCGAGCGTGCCGCGCTGCTGCGCCGCGTCGCCGACCTCCTCGTCCGCGACCGGGAGAAGATCGGACTCCTGGAGAGCCGCGACGCCGGTAAGACCGTCGAAGAGGGCCGCGTCGACGTCGACTGCGTCGCCGACGCCTTCCGCTACTTCGCCGACCTCGTCATCGGGGAAGGCGCGGGGCGCGTCGTCGACGCGGGCAGCGACGACATCCACAGCGTCGTCGTGCACGAGCCCATCGGCGTCTGCACGATGATCACGCCCTGGAACTACCCGCTGCTCCAGGCCAGTTGGAAGATCGCCCCGGCGCTCGCCGCGGGCAACACCTTCGTCATCAAGCCGAGCGAGATCACCCCGCTGACCACGGTGGCGCTCATCGAGCTGCTGATCGAGGCCGGTCTCCCGGCCGGTGTCGCCAACATCGTGACCGGCCCCGGTCACACCGTCGGCGCCCGCCTCTCCGACCACCCCGACGTCGACCTGGTCTCCTTCACCGGCGGCCTCGTCTCCGGCACCAAGGTCGCCCAGGCCGCGGCGCTCGGCGTGAAGAAGGTCGCCCTGGAACTCGGCGGCAAGAACCCGAACGTCGTCTTCGCCGACGCCTGCGCCACCGAAGAGGGCTTCGACACCGCCGTCGACCAGGCGCTCAACGCCGCCTTCATCCACAGCGGCCAGGTCTGCTCCGCCGGTGGACGCCTCATCATCGAGGAGTCCGTCCGCGAGCGCTTCGTCGCCGAACTCGCCCGCAGGGCAGGCAAGATCAGGCTCGGGCGCGGCACCGAGGACGGCGTCGAGTGCGGCCCGCTCGTCTCGCAGCAGCAGCGCGAGAAGACCGAGGCGTACGTCGCCTCCGCCCTTGAGGAGGGCGCGGTCCTGCGCTCCGGCGGCAAGCGCCCCGAGCCGACCGAGGCCCGCCCCGCGACCGGCTACTTCTACGAGCCGACGGTGCTCGACCAGTGCCACCGCGAGATGAAGGTCGTACGCGAAGAGGTCTTCGGCCCGGTCCTGACCGTCGAGACCTTCCGCACCGAGGACGAGGCCGTCGCGCTCGCCAACGACACCGAGTACGGCCTCGCGGGCGCCGTCTGGACCACCGACCAGGGCCTGGCCCGCCGGATGGCCCGCCGGATGCGGCACGGCACGATCTGGATCAACGACTTCCACCCCTACCTGCCGCAGGCGGAGTGGGGCGGCTTCGGCAAGAGCGGCGTCGGGCGGGAACTCGGACCGGCGGGCCTCGCCGAGTACCGCGAGGCCAAGCACATCTACCAGAACCTGGCCCCCGCGCCGGTCCGCTGGTTCGCGGGCTGAGCCCCCGCCTCGTACGACCTCTCATTACGCGCAGAACGTTGGAGTAACGGCATGTCCCAGACCGAGTACGACTACGTCATCGTCGGCGGCGGCACCGCAGGGTCGGTGATCGCGTCCCGGCTCACCGAGAACCCGGACGTCACCGTCGCCGTCATCGAGGGCGGGCCCAGCGACATCGGCCGTGAGGACGTCCTCACGCTGCGCAAGTGGCTCGGCCTGCTCGGCGGCGAGCTGGACTACGAGTACACGACGACCGAGCAGCCGCGGGGCAACTCGCACATCCTGCACAGCCGCGCCAAGGTGCTCGGCGGCTGCTCCTCGCACAACACCCTGATCTCCTTCAAGCCGCTGCCCTCCGACTGGGACGAGTGGGAGGAGGCCGGGGCCGCGGGCTGGAACGCCAAGGCCATGGACCCCTACTTCGGCAAGCTGCGCAACAACATCGTGCGCGTCGCCAAGAAGGACCAGAACCAGATCGCCACCGACTGGGTCGAGGCGACCAAGACGGCGCTCGGCGTGCCGGAGGTCGTCGGCTTCAACGACAAGCCCTTCGACGAGGGCGTCGGCTTCTTCGACCTCTCGTACCACCCGGAGAACAACAAGCGCTCCTCCGCGTCCGTCGCCTACCTCCACCCCCACATGGAGGCCGGTGACCGCCCCAACCTCCACCTCTTCCTGGAGACTTGGGCCACCAAGCTGGAGCTGGACGGCAAGACCGCGCGCGGCGTCCACATCCGCGCCAAGGACGGCCGGGAGTCGCTCCTCACCGCCCGCAACGAGGTGCTGGTCTGCGCCGGTGCCGTCGACACGCCCCGACTGCTCATGCACTCGGGCATCGGTCCGGCCAAGGACCTCGAAGCCCTCGGTATCCCGGTCGTGCACGACCTGCCGGGCGTCGGCGAGAACCTCATCGACCACCCCGAGTCGGTCATCGTCTGGGAGACCAACGGACCGATCCCCGGCAACTCCGCCATGGACTCGGACGCCGGTCTGTTCGTGAAGCGGGACCCGGAGCACAAGGGCCCCGACCTGATGTTCCACTTCTACCAGATCCCGTTCACGGACAACCCGGAGCGGCTCGGCTACGAACGCCCCGAGCACGGCGTCTCGATGACCCCGAACATCCCCAAGTCCCGCTCCCGCGGCCGCCTTTACCTCACCTCGGCCGACCCCGAGGTCAAGCCCGCGCTCGACTTCAAGTACTTCGAGTACGACGAGAACGGGGTCGACTACGACGGGCAGACGCTCGTCGACGGCATCAAGCTGGCCCGCAAGGTCGCGCAGGCCGAGCCGTTCGCCAAGTGGCTCAAGCGGGAGGTCTTCCCCGGCCCCGAGGTCGTGGACGACGCAGAGATCAGCGAACTGGTGCGCAAGGCGGCGCACACCGTGTACCACCCTGCGGGCACCTGCCGCATGGGCGCCGCCACCGATGAACTTGCCGTGGTCGACCCGGAGTTGAAGATCCGGGGCCTGGCCAACATCCGTATCGCGGACGCATCCGTCTTCCCGACGATGCCCGCCGTGAACCCGATGATCGGAGTACTCATGGTCGGGGAGAAATGTGCCGAGATCCTTGGCGGTGACGCCCGATGAGCGAGGCCACCGTGAAGACGACCACGGACACCGACAAGACCGACAAGGCAGTGGGCGAGAACGGGCACGGGGACGGACCCGTCTTCGCCGTCAAGAACCTGTGGAAGGTCTTCGGCCCCAAGGCCGAACGGATACCCGGCGACACCTCGCTGCACGGGCTCAGCCCCGCCGAACTGCGCGAGCAGACCGGCTGCACCGCCGCCGTGCGCGACGTTTCCTTCGAGGTCAAGAAGGGTGAGGTCTTCGTCGTCATGGGCCTGTCGGGCTCCGGCAAGTCCACCCTCGTACGCTGCCTGACCCGGCTGATCGAACCGACGTCGGGGTCCCTCTCCATCGACGGCGAGGACGTCCTCGCCATGGACAAGGCCCGGCTGCGTGAACTGCGGCGCCACCGCGCCGCGATGGTCTTCCAGCACTTCGGCCTCCTTCCGCACCGCACCGTCCTCGACAACGTCGCGTACGGCCTGGAGATCCAGGGAGTCGGCAAGGCCGAACGCCGCGCCAAGGCCCTCGAAGTCGTCAAGAAGGTCGGCCTTGAAGGCCTCGAACGGCGCAAGCCGGGCCAGCTCTCCGGCGGTCAGCAGCAGCGCGTCGGCCTCGCCCGCGCCCTCGCCGTCGACCCCGAAGTCCTGCTCTTCGACGAGCCGTTCAGCGCCCTCGACCCGCTGATCCGCCGCGACATGCAGGAGGAAGTCGTCCGCCTGCACCGCGAAGAGGGCCGCACGATGGTCTTCATCACCCATGACCTCAGCGAGGCCCTCAAGCTCGGCGACCGCATCGCCCTGATGCGTGACGGCCGCGTCGTCCAGGTCGGCACCCCCGAAGAGATCGTCGGCTCCCCGGCCGACGACTACGTACGCGACTTCGTACGCGACGTCGTCCGCGCCGACGTGCTGAGCGTGCGCAGCGCCATGCGTCCCGCCGACGCCGACGAGGAGACCCGCGGCGCCGCCATCGCGCCCGACGCGAAGGTCTCCGAGGCCATCGAGGCCGTCGCCCGCTCCGGCTTCCCGGTCCGTGTGATGGACGGCAAGCGGTGCCTGGGCGTGGTGGACCACGCGGGGCTGCTCGCCGTGGTCGCGGGAACCACGCCCGACGTCGCGGGAACCACGCCCGACGTCGCCGGAACCACCCCCGACGCCGACGGAACCACCCCCGACAAGGCCGAGGTGGTCGCCTGATGGCCACCGCCACCGCATCGACCCCCGTACGAGATACCGGAATCGGCGCGCTGCTGCGTCACCGCGCCGTCGGCAAGCTCCTGCTGCTCGCCGTCGCCGCGGCGATCCTCGTGCCGATCGCCAACGCCAAATGGGCCTCCGGCGCCTGGCCGGACGCGCTCACCGTCGACCTGGCCGCACCGCTGGGCGACGTCTACACGTGGATCGTCGACCACCGCGACAGCCACCCGCTGTTCATCTACTTCTTCGGGCACATCTCCAACGGCATCGTCGCCGCCGTGCGCGCCGTCTACCTGGTGCTCCTCGCGGGCGGCTGGGCCGGTGTCGTCGCCGGCGCCGCCCTGGTCGCCTGGCGGGTCGCCGGGGTGCGGCTCGCCGCGCTGACGGCCGCCTCGTTCGCCCTGTGCGGACTGCTCGGCATGTGGGTGCCGACGATGCAGACCCTCGCCCTGATGGTCGTGGCCGTGGCCGCCTCCGTCGTCGTCGGCATGCTGCTCGGCCTCGCCGCCGGACTGAGCGACCGGCTCTTCCGCGTGCTGCGGCCGGTCCTGGACACCATGCAGGTGCTCCCGGCCTTCTCGTACCTGCTGCCCGTCGCCATGGTCTTCGGCATCGGCGTCCCCGCCGCGCTCATCGCGACCGTCATCTACGCGGCACCGCCGATGGCCCGGCTCACCGCGCTCGGCCTGCGCGGCGCCGACAGCGGCGTGATGGAGGCCGTGACCTCGCTCGGCACCACCGCCCGCCAGCGCCTGTTCTCGGCCCGGCTGCCGCTGGCCCGCAAGGAACTGCTGCTCGGCCTCAACCAGACGATCATGATGGCCCTCTCGATGGCCGTCATCGCGTCGGTGATCGGCGGCGCGGGTCTCGGTGACCGCGTCTACCAGGCCCTCGGTTCCGTCGACGTCGGCGCCGCCCTGGCCGGCGGTCTCCCCATCGTGCTGCTCGCCGTGGTCCTCGACCGCGTCACCGGCGCGGCGGGGGAGCGGCTGAGCGCACAGACCGACGACAGCTCGGCGCTGCGCGGCTGGCGCGGCTGGTCCCTCGCCGCCGTCGCGACGGTGGCCGTCGCCCTCGCAGCCCGCTTCGCGGACCGCGTGGACTGGCCGACCGACTGGGTCGTCAACATCGCCCCGCCGGTCAACACCGCCAAGGACTGGATGGTCGACCACCTCTACACCGGCATCCCCGTCGTCGGCGGCACCGCCGACTGGGCCGCGCACTTCACCACCGGCGTCCTCGACCCGGTCCGCGACGGACTCCAGTGGATGCCCTGGTGGTCCCTGCTGCTCGTCGTCGCCACCCTCGCCTGGCTGATCGGCACCTGGAAGACGGCGCTCACCGCCGTCCTCGCCATGGGCGGGATCGGTGTGCTCGGCGTGTGGGACAAGTCCCTCGACACGCTGTCGCAGGTCATCGCCGCGGTCGCCGTCACCATGGTCATCGGCTTCGCGATCGGCGTCGCGGCGGCCCGCAGCTCGCGCATCGAGCGGCTGCTCCGCCCGGTCCTCGACGTCCTGCAGACGATGCCGCAGTTCGTCTACCTCATCCCGGTCGTCGGCCTCTTCGCCATCGGCCGCGCCCCCGCCGCCGCGGCGGCCATCGCGTACGCGGTGCCCGCCGTCATCCGCATCACCACGCAGGGCCTGCGCGAGGTCGACCCGGCGGCGATGGAGTCCGCCAAGTCCCTCGGCGCCACGAGCTGGCAGCAACTGCGCCAGGTGCAGCTGCCGTTGGCCCGTCCGACGCTGCTGCTCGCCGTCAACCAGGCGGTCGTCCTCGTCCTCGCCGTCGTCGTCATCGGAGGCATGGTCGGCGGTGGCTCGCTCGGCTACGACGTGCTGTTCGGCATCGCCCAGAACGACCTCGGGGTGGGCATGGTCGGCGGCCTCGCCGTCGTCTGCCTCGGCCTGATGCTCGACAGGGTCACACAGCCCACGGCACGCAGAGACCGCGGCGCGAAGAAGGGAGCCTGACATGCGGACGCGTACACGAGTGGTGAGCGCCCTCACCGCGGGCGGCGCCCTCATCGCCCTCTCCGGGTGCGGTGCCGCCGACATGACCAAGCAGGCGTCCCCGTACGCCAACGCGGGCGGCGCCAAGACCGTGACGCTCTCCGTCCAGTCCTGGGTCGGCGCCCAGGCGGACGTGGCCGTCGCCGAGTATCTGCTCACCCATGAGCTGGGCTACCGGGTCGACAAGGTCCAGATCGACGAGGTCCCGGCCTGGGACGCGCTCAGCCAGGGCCGAGTCGACGCGATCATGGAGGACTGGGGCCACCCGGACCAGGAGAAGCTCTACATCGACGACAAGAAGACGGTCGCGCGCGGCGGCGACGTCGGCGTGACCGGCCACATCGGCTGGTACGTCCCGACGTACTTCGCGAAGAAGCACCCGGACGTCACGAACTGGAAGAACCTCAACAAGTACGCCGACCAGTTCCGCACGTCCGAGAGCGGCGACAAGGGCCAGCTGATGGACGGCTCCCCGTCGTTCCTCACCAACGACAAGGCCCTCGTGAAGAACCTCGGCCTGGACTACCAGGTCGTCTTCGCGGGCTCCGAGGCGGCGCAGATCACCCAGATCAAGCAGTTCGCCAAGCAGCAGAAGCCGTTCCTGACGTACTGGTACAAGCCGCAGTGGATGTTCGAGAAGGTGCCGATGACGGAGGTGAAGCTGCCCGCGTACAAGGAGGGCTGCGACGCCGATCCGGAGAAGATCAAGTGCGAGTACCCGCACACGCCGCTGCAGAAGTATTTCAACGCGGACTTCGCCAAGAACGGCGGCAAGGCGGCGAAGTTCCTGAAGAACTTCAAGTGGTCCGAGGAGGACCAGAACGAGGTCTCTCTCAACATCGCGGACAAGAAGATGTCGCCGCAGGATGCCGCGGAGAAGTGGGTGGAAGGGCATCGGTCGACTTGGAAGTCGTGGATTCCCAAGTAGGCAGTAGCCCAGTAGCCCAGTAGGGCAGGTAGGCGGTCAGGCGAAGTCCGTCGAGGACGATGGTCGCGGTGTTGTCCGTGAACACCGCGACCATGGGGCCTGATCATGCTGAGCGCAGGGCCAAATCGTGTTGACCGCCTTCGGCAGGCAGTGCTGGAGTCGGCGCGTGGACAGCATCCCCGCCAACCGGCGGCTCTGGAACCGGATCAGCGGCGCCTACCAGCACGAGCACGACCCGCGGATCGGCGCCGCACCCCGGCTGTGGGGCATGTACTCCATCCCCGACGCGCACCTGCACGCCCTGGGTGACGTCACCGGCAAGCGCGTCCTCGAACTCGGCTGCGGCGCCGGCCAGTGGTCCAGGGCGCTCGCCGCCGAGGGCGCCACCGTGGTCGGGCTCGACCTGTCCGAGGCCCAACTCGCCGCGGCCGCCGACGCGATGGGAGGGGCCCGCCACCCGCTGGTGCAGGGCGCCGCCGAACACCTCCCGTTCGCCGACGGCAGTTTCGACCTGGTGTTCTGCGATTTCGGCGGGCTCAGCTGGGCGCCCCCGCAGCTGGCCGTCCCGCAGGCCGCACGCGTCCTGCGCCCAGGCGGGCGCCTGGTGTTCAACGTCGCCAGCCCCTGGTTCGAGGCCTGCTACGACGAAGCCGCCGCCCGCGTGACCACGACGCTGCGGCAGGACTACTTCGGGCTGCACACCATCGCCGAAGGCGACGGCGCGACCAGCTATCAGCTCACCTACGGCGACTGGGTCAGGGTCCTGCGCGGCGCGGGTCTCGTCATCGACGACCTCATCGAGCCCCGGCCCGAACCCGGAACACCCAACGGCTACAACGAAACCGACCCACCCGACTGGGCACACCGCTGGCCGGCGGAACTGCTCTGGGTGACCCACAAACCGTGAATTCCGCCGCGCCGCGTCAGGCCGCGGGCGTTACTTGAGCGTGTGGCACGCCTTCTTCGCGACGCCCTTCCACTGCACGCACACCAGCGTGCCCTTGCGGAACTTCGGGCCCGCCTTGGCCCCCGGCTTGCCCCATTCGACCTCGGCGGCGCCGTGGATCGAGTGGGCCCTGCGCCAGTCCTTGCCGATGTGCGTCTTGCCGCCCGGCTGCTTGTACAGCCAGCGGGCCTTGCCCGCCTTGTACGGGGACCTGGCCGTCTGGACGTAGTTCAGGCCGCGGACCTTGGACCCCTTCTTGTTCCAGTAGAAGAAGGAGACCGAGTACGCGCAGGTCCGGCCGCTCTGTTTGACGCAGCGGACCTCCTGGTGCTTGCTGACCTTGGCCGCCGCCGCGGCGGGTTGGGTCCCGCTCTGGGCGCTCGCCGGTGCCGCCGTCGTGACGGCGAGCGCGGCGGTGGTGCCGATGAGGAGCGCTTTCCCCGTTTGCTTCAACACGTGCCGATTACCTCCGGGAATTGCCGGTACGGTCCCTCAATTCCCGCAGAGCCTAGGGCAACTGACCGCCCGTCGATATTGCACGAAAGGGCAGTGCGGGAGGGAAGTGCTCGGGAGCCGTATGGCGTCCGGCGTACTGCACTTTCGGACAATAGCGGGGCCCGAACGGCCGTATCTACGGTGGGAGTTGTTTCTTCCGGACCCGTTATCAGGAGACGCTCCATGCGACTTACCAGCCGTGCGGGCCTTTCGGTCTGCGCGTTCGCGGCCGGTGCCGCGGTCCTCACGCCCGTGGCGGTGAGCTCACCGGCCGCGGCCGCCCCTTCCACGAAAAGCGCCCCCGCTGGTGACGGTGTGGAGGCCAAGGGCGAGGGATTCCACTCCAAGAAGGGCTCCAAGCGCTGCGCCCGGAAGGGCCAGACCGCGCACATCATGGTCACGGCCCTCGGCGAGGCCCGGATCAGCTGGAAGGCTCCGGGCGGCAAACTGCACAGCCGGCTCTACAGCTTCACGCTCGACGGCCTGGAGAGTCACCCCATTCCCACGTGGCGCAAGGGCGTGAAGTGGAAGGTGACCAGCACGTACGGGGCCACCAAGGACAACGTCACCAAGGCGTACGCGTACTGCAGCAAGGACGGCCGCGCCACGAAGACGTGGAAGACGAAGATCACCGCGAAGCGGTCCGGCACCAAGAGCTGCGCCGTCGGCCGGCAGGTCATGATCAACAGCTTCTCGTCGGGGCACGTCCGGCACAAGTTCAAGTACCCGAAGAAGGGCTCGAAGCTGTACGTGCACGACCTCTCCCGGCAGGGATACCTGCTCAGCCGGCACTACACGCCGACCGGTCTGCGCAAGGTGAAGTGGGTCGTCAACGCGCATGAGGGGCCGTACCAGAACGGCGGCAAGATCAGGAAGGTCAAGCTCAGCTGCGTGAAGGCCTGAGGACGTACTGAGGACGTACTGAGGACGTACTGAAGACGTACTGAGGGCGTGTTGAGGGCGTACTGAGGACGTGACGTACCGAGGACGTGACGTACTGAGGATGTGCGGAAGGGGCCGCCCGTGATCGCGGGCGGCCCCCCTTGCTTCCAGGCGTTCGGCTAGGCCAACTTCTCCGCGATCCCCCGCAGCGCGGCCGTCGCCGCGATCTGGAGTCCGGGTCCGAACGTGATCCGCGTGGCCCCCAGCTCCCCGAGCGCCCGCAGGTCCCCGTCCGGCTTCGCCGCCGCGTTGATCGGCCCCTCGACGGACTCCCGCAGCACGGGGAGCGCCTCCGCGGGCGCGAGGATCGGATACACGCAGTCCGCGCCCGCCGCGACATAGAGCCGGGCCCGCTCGACGGCCCGCTCCGGGTCCGCGACGCCCCGCAGAAAGGTGTCCACGCGGGCGTTGACGAACAGCCGGTCCCCGGCGGCGGCCCGCACCTCGGCCAGCCAATCGGCCTGCTCCCGCGGGTCCTTGAGCCCCTCGGGGGTCGAGTCCTCCAGGTTGCAGCCGATCGCCCCCGTCTCCAGGAGCCGCTCCACCAGCTCCTTCGGGGCGAGCCCGTAGCCGCGCTCGATGTCCGCGCTGACGGGCACGTCGACCGACCTGACGATCCGGGCGACCGCCGCGAACATCTCGTCCGCGGGGACCTCCCCGTCGGCGTACCCGAGCGACGCCGCGACCCCCGCGCTCGGCGTCGCAAGGGCGGGGAAGCCCGCCTCCACGAAGACGCGCGCGCTCGCCGCGTCCCACGGTCCGGGCAGGACCAGCGGATCCCCGGCCGCCCGTCCGGTGTGCAGGGCCCTGAAGTCGTCGACCTTGCTCATGGCGTGTATCCCCCAGGTTCGATGCGGCGGCTGACCATCACGCGGTTCCAGCTGTTGATGACGGTGATCAGCGCGATGAGATGGGCGAGTTCAGTCTCTTCGAAGTGCTTCGCGGCCGTCTCGTACACGGCGTCCGGAACGAATCCGTCGGTCAGGACGGTGACCGCCTCGGTCAGCGCGAGCGCGGCACGCTCCCGCTCGCTGAACAGAGCGCCGGCCTCCTCCCAGGCATTGAGGAGAGCGATCCGCTTGGCACTCTCCCCCTCCCGCACCGCGATGTCGACATGCATGTCCAGACAGAACGCGCACGCGTTGATCTGCGAGGCCCGGATCATCACCAGCTCGGCGAGGACGGGGTCGCCGAGCCCCTTCTTCGCGGCGGCGCTCATGGTGCTCAGCGCGCTGCCGACCCGCTTGTCCAAGTGCGTCGTACGAGGGCTCACTTGGCGAGGTCTCCCGCCTTGTAGTGGCCCGGCACCTGGCGGGTCGAGACGCCGAAGCGGTTCCAGGCGTTGATGACCGTGATGGCGGCGATCAGCTGGGTCAGCTCCTCCTCGGCGAAGTGCTCGGCGGCCCTCTCGTACACCTCGTCCGGCACGAAACCGTCGGTCAGGACGGTGACCGCCTCGGTCAGCTCGATCGCGGCGACCTCCTTGGCCGTGTAGAAGTGCTGCGACTCCTCCCAGGCGCTGAGCTGGATGATCCGCTCCACGCTCTCGCCCGCGGCCAGCGCGTCCTTGGTGTGCATGTCGAGGCAGAGGGCGCAGTGGTTGATCTGCGAGGCGCGGATCTTGACCAGCTCGAAGATCACCGGGTCGAGGCCCTTACGGGCGGCCGCGTCGAGGCGGATCATCGCCTTGAAGACCTCGGGGGCGTGCCGGGCCCAGTCGAGGCGCGCGGTGTGTTCGTGGACGTACTGCCTGGCCTGCGGTTCTGCGTCGGCGGGGTGGTCGTTCGTGGTCGTCATGCCATCGACCGTACGACGGGAATAGCCCAAGGGTATGGTCCATTCCCATGGGAGATTCGTGGGCCACTTTGGGTGTCGACCTGCATCTGGAGACGGCCGGAGTCCACGGAGGTGGCGGCCACGCGGGCGTACGCAAGGGGCTGACGGACGCCCTGCGCGAGGCCGTGCGCGGCGGACGCCTGGCCCCCGGCACCCGGCTGCCGTCGTCCCGGTCGCTCGCCGTGGACCTCGGCATCGCGCGGAACACGGTCGCCGACGCCTACGCCGATCTGGTCGCCGAGGGCTGGCTCACCGCGCGGCAGGGCTCCGGCACGCGGGTCGCGGAGCGGACCGTACCGCGCCCCGCCGCGCCGGCGCGCCCCCGCAGGAGGGGTGGTTCGGCGACGTACGACCTGATGCCCGGCACCCCGGACCTCGCCTCGTTCCCGCGCGCCGAATGGCTCAAGGCGGCCCGCCGCGCGCTGGCCGCCGCCCCCAACGACGCGCTCGGATACGGCGATCCGCGCGGCCGGATCGAACTGCGCACCGCGCTCGCGGACTACCTCTCGCGGGCGCGCGGCGTCACGGCGGACCCCGACCGCATCGTGATCTGCTCCGGGTTCGCGCACGGTCTGATGGTCCTCGGCGGGGTGCTGCGTGCGCGCGGCCTGCGTGAGGTGACGGTGGAGTCGTACGGCCTCGACGTGCACTGGAACCTGCTGAAGCGGGCGGGGCTGCGCACGCGCCCGCTGCCGTTCGACGAACTGGGCACGTCCACGGACGAGTTGGGGCCGGGCTCCGCGAAGGTGGCGCTGCTGACTCCCGCGCACCAGTTCCCGATGGGGGTCCCGCTGCATCCCGACCGGCGGGCGGCCGCCGTGGACTGGGCGCGGCGCGAGGGCGGGCTGATCCTGGAGGACGACTACGACGGGGAGTTCCGCTACGACCGTCAGCCGGTGGGCGCGCTCCAGGGCCTCGACCCCGACCGCGTGGTCTACCTCGGCACGGCCAGCAAGTCCCTCGCCCCCGGCCTCCGGCTCGGCTGGATGGTGCTTCCGGCGTCGATCGCCGCGGAGGCCGTCGAGGCGAAGGGCGGCGCCGACTGGGCCTGCGGGGCGCTGGATCAGCTGACCCTGGCGGAGTTCATCACCTCGGGTGCGTACGACCGTCATGTGCGCGGGGCGCGGCTCCGGTACCGCCGCCGCCGGGACCAGCTGGTCGCCGCGCTGGCGGCCCGCGCACCGGAGGTCCGGGCGACGGGCATCGCGGCGGGCCTGCACGCGGTCCTGGAACTCCCGCCGGGCACGGAACGCTCGGTGGTGGAGGCGGCAAGCTGGCAGCGCCTGGCCCTGCAGGGCCTCTCCCAGTTCCGCCACCCGTCGGCACGGGTGCCCCGCCGGGACGCGCTGGTGGTGGGCTACGGCACACCGCCGGACCACGCTTGGGCGGGGGCGTTGGAGGCGTTGTGCGGGGTGTTGCCGTAGGGGGAGGGGGTGCTTTACCCCGGGGGGCCTCCGCCGGGGGCGGGTTCCAAGGCGAGGCCTGCGCTGGATCGGGTCCTGGGGTGGGCCGTCAGCCCGGGTGGGTTCCAAGGCGAGGCCCTACGCCGGAGCGGGTTCGGTGAGCCATACGCCGGATCGGGTCCGGTGAGCCCTACGCCGCAGACTCCTCCACCGCCCTCTCTGCCGGCGCCTCCCCGAATCGGGCCAGTGCCAGTGCCCCCGCGACCGCCACCACGAACCCCGCCACCGCCAACCACCCCATCCCCTCCCGCGTCCGGTCGCCGAGCCACACCACCCCCACCAGCGCGGGGCCCACCGTCTCCCCGATCACCATCCCCGCGGTGGCGGTCGTCACCGAGCCCCGTTGCAGCGCGGACGTCAGGAGCAGGAAGGCCGCACCGCCGCCCACCAGCAGCGCGTACGTCGCCGGATTGGTGAGCAGCGCCCCCGGCGAGACCTCGTCGATGAGGCGTACGGCCACCTCCACCACCCCGAAACCGAACCCCGCCCCCAGACCGAGCACCAGCGCCCGCCCCCGGTCCGGCAGTCGCCCCGCCACCGCGCCGAGCACCAGCACCGCCGCCGCGATCCCCAGCATCACGTACCGAAGAGCCGTCGAGCCCTCTCCGTCGCCCTCGTCCCCGGACGCGAGCCCCAGCATCGCCAGACCCGCGCACACCACGCCCACCGCGCCCCACTCCACCCCGCTCAGCCGCACCCGCAGCAGCCGTGCGGCCACCACCGCCGTGACGGCGAGGCTCGCGGCGAGCGCCGCCCCGACCGCGTAGATCGGGACGGAGCGCAGCGCCACGATCTGCAGCAGAAAACCGAGCCCGTCGAGGCCGAGCCCCACGACGTACCGCCACTGCCGCACCGCACGCAGTAGCAACGCCGGATCGACTCCGGAGCCCGTCCCCGGCGCGGTCGCGCGCGCGGCGATCGCCTGGAGAACGGAGGCCGTGCCGAAACAGACCGCGGAACCGAGCGCGCAAATCATCCCAAGAGACACGAAGTGACTGTAGAGGAAGGGGATTCGGCGGAGCCGATTGGCGGGGCGGGCGACCGCTTCCCTACGCTGAACGCCGGTCATCACGTACACGACAACGGGGAGAGACACGGGACATGGCGGCGACGCAGCACGCAGAGCAGGCAGAGCACGCGGAGCACACGGAGCAGGCGAGGCACCCGCAGGGCGCGGAGCAGCCAGGCAAGCGCGAGAAGCAGCGCCGCAAACTTCGCTCCAGCACAGTCGTACTCGGCGGAATGGGCGTCCTCGCCGCCGCCCTCAGCGCCTGCAGCTCGGAGCCGGACCGGCGGTGCGTGGACCGCGACAGCTACGACCTCATGAACGGCTACAAAATCGTCGCCGACAAGAACTGCACGAGCGGCGGCGGCAGCTCGTACTCCTCGGGCAAGGGCCGCACGTCGGGCGGCAGTTCGTACGGCACCGGCACCGGCAAGACCGGCGGCCGCATGGACGCCGACTGGTACTACGACGCCGACGTCGAGGGCCGCTACGCCGACTACGGCACCTTCAGCCGCAGCGAGGCCGTCGACCGCGACGGCTTCGGCTGCAGCGGCAGCAGCGGCGGCTGAGCGGCCCGGCAGCGACCGACCCAGTACCCGACACCGAGGCCGAGACCACCATGGAACGCCGCACCATCACCCCCCGCCCCGGCTGGCAGCAGACCGTCGAGGACCAGGGGCTCATCTACCCCCTCACCCGCTACCCCGACGGCTCCCTGCGCCCCTACTGGGACGAGTCGGCGCACTATGTCTTCTCGCTCCCCGAGGTCGAGGCCCTGGAGGAGGTCGTCGAGGAACTGCACGCCATGTGCCTCGCCGCGGCCGAGCACATCGTCGCGCACGACCGCCTCGCCGACCTCGGCATCACGGACCCCCGGATCGCCGACGCGGTCACCGAGGCCTGGCGCCGCCGCGCGGAACTCCCCTCCCTCTACGGCAGGTTCGACCTGCACTACGACGGACGTGACGGCGCGCCCGCCAAGCTCCTCGAGTACAACGCGGACACCCCCACCTCCCTCGTCGAGGCCGCGAGCCCGCAGTGGTTCTGGATGGAGGAGTGCTTCCCCGGCGCCGACCAGTGGAACTCCCTGCACGAGCGCCTCGTCGACGCCTGGAAGAAGCAGGCCGCCCTGCTGCCGCCCGGCGCCCCGCTCTACTTCGCGCACTCCGCGGGCGACGAGCTCGGTGAGGACCTGATGACGGTCGCGTATCTGCGCGAGACCGCCCAGCAGGCCGGCCTCGACACCGAGGCCATCTCCATGGAGGACATCGGCTGGGACCGGCTCTCCCGCCGCTTCGTCGACAAGAAGCTCCGCTTCATGCGCAGTTGCTTCAAGCTCTACCCGTGGGAGTGGCTGACCACCGACCGGTTCGCCCCGCACGTCCTGGACACCCTCGACAACGGCGGCGGCACGGGTTCGACGCTCTGGATCGAGCCCGCCTGGAAGATGCTGCTCTCCAACAAGGCGCTGCTCGCGATCCTCTGGGAGCTGTATCCCGGCCACCCGAACCTTCTCCCCGCCTACCTGGACGGCCCCCGCGAGCTGGCGACGGAACGCGGTTACGTCGCCAAGCCGCTACTCGGCCGCGAGGGCGCCGGCGTCACCGTGCACCCGCCGGGCGCCGAGCCGGTCGTACGCGAAGAGGCCTGCTGCTACCAGGAGTTGGCACCGCTGCCGGACTTCGACGGCAACCGTGTCGTGCTCGGCGCGTGGGTCGTGGAGGACGAGGCGGCGGGGCTGGGCATCCGCGAGTCGTCGGGACTGATCACGGACGAGTACGCGCGTTTCCTGCCGCACGTGATTCTCTGAATGCTCGGAATGTTCTGTCTGAATGTTCTGTCTGAATGCCCTGAGTGATTCAGCCGCATGTGATTCACCGAGGGCTCAGCCGCATGTGATTCGTCGGGGGTTCATGGGGGAGCCGAGGTGCGTCAACTCCTCCGAGTACGCTGCCGATTGATCGAAACGTACCGGAGGCGAACCGCATCATGGCCGACAGCAGGATCAACACCACCCAGCCGCACACGGCCCGCATCTGGAACTACTGGCTCGGCGGCAAGGACAACTACCCCGTCGACCAGGTGGCCGGCGACCAGATCCGCACGCTGCACCCCGGCATCGGCGAATACGCCCGCGCCGACCGCCTGTTCCTCGGCCGGGCGGTGCGGCACCTCGTCCAGGACTGCGGCATCCGGCAGTTCCTCGACATAGGCACCGGACTGCCGACCGCCGACAACACCCACGAGGTGGCCCAGGGCCTCGCCCCCGAATCGCGCGTCGTCTACGTCGACAACGACCCGCTGGTGCTCACCCACGCGCGCGCCCTGCTCACCAGTACCCCCGAGGGCCGCACGGACTACCTCGACGAGGACCTGCGCAACGTCGACACGATCCTCGAACACGCCGCGAGGACCCTGGACTTCGACCAGCCGATCGCGCTGATGCTCCTCGGGGTCGTCATCTTCATCGAGGACGACCCCGAGGCGTACGGCATCGTGCGACGGCTGCTCGACGCCCTGCCGGCCGGCAGCCACCTCGTCCTCTCCCACACCATCACCAGCCCCCAGATGCCCGACGTGGACGACGCGGTGGCGTTCTGGAACGAGAACGGCACTCCGAAGCTGACCCAGCGCACTCCCGAGCGGGTCGCGGACTTCTTCGAGGGGCTGGAGCTGCTGGAGCCGGGTGTGCTGTCCTGCAACCGCTGGCGACCGGAGCCCGGCACGGAGTCGGGCCTGGAGGACGTGGCCATGTTCGGCGGGGTGGGCGTCAAGCGCTGAGGCTGCTGGGGCCGCTGAGTCCGCTGGGGCTGCTGGGGCTGCTGGGGCCGTTGAGCCTGACCAGCATCTTCCCGGTGTTGGCCCCGCGCAGCACTCCGAGGAAGGCCTCGGGCGCCCGCTCGATGCCCTCGACGACGGTCTCCTCGGTGCGCAGCGTGCCGTCGGCCAGCAGCCCCGCCGCCTTGCCGATCCACTCGGGGAACAGATCGAAGTGGCTGCTGACGAGCATGCCGCGCAGCGTCGCCTCGTGAGTGGCGGCACGGAAGAGGTTGCTCGGACCCGGTGCCGGTTCGGTGGTGTTGTAACCGCTGATGGCGCCGACCAGGGCGATCCGGCCGCCCGTGCGGATGGCACCGATCGCCGCTTCCAGATGGTCTCCGCCGACCGAGTCCAGGTATACGTCGATGCCGTCGGGCGCGGCCTGGGCGAGCTGCTCGGCTATGCCGCCCTGCCGGTAGTCGATGGCGGCGTCATAGCCGAACGTGTCGAGCAGCTTCCTCGTCTTGGCGGGTCCGCCCGCCGAGCCGATCACGCGGGACGCCCCGAGCTCGCGGGCCAACTGCCCGGCGACGCTGCCGACCGCGCCCGCCGCCGCGGAGACGAACACGACGTCGCCCTCGCGGACCGGGGCGGTGCGGGTGAGCGCCGCGTACGCGGTGAGGCCGGTCGTGCCGAGCGGGCCGAGGTAGGCGCTCGCGGGGGCGAGCGCGGTGTCGACGACGGTGGCCGCCGCCGCGTCCAGCACGGCGTACTCCCGCCAGCCCAGGAAGTGCGAGACGGTCGCGCCCACCGGAATGCCGTCCGCCCGCGAGGCGACGACCTCGCCGACCGCACTGCCTTCGAGCGCGGCCCCGATCTCGAAGGGCGGGATGTAGGAGGGGGCGTCGTCCATGCGGCCGCGCATGTACGGGTCCACCGACATCCAGGTGTTCCGCACGAGGATCTGCCCGTCGGCCGGTTCGGGGACGGGGGTGGTGGCCAACTCGAAGTCGGAGGCGGAGGGTTCGCCGGTGGGCCGGGCGGCGAGGCGGATCTCGCGGGAGGTGGCGGTGGGGGTGGGGGTGCCGGTCGCGTTCGCCTTCGCGTTCGTGGTCGGGTTCGTGTTCGGGTTCGTGTTCGCGCTCATGGTGGTGGGGCTCCTTCTGGAGGGGTTCGGTTGCGGTGTCGGGACTACCGTGCCGGGGGCCGCGCACGGAACGCTGACGGATCACGCACGGCGGCTGATGAACGCCCTCTGACCGGCCCGCATTACCGTTGCCGCATGCGATTCGAGGTGCTGGGCCCACTGGTGGTGCGCACGGAGGGCGGGGCGGTCGTCCCGGTCCCGGAGCCCAAGGTGCGTGCGCTGCTCGCGAATCTCCTGCTGCACGAGGGGCGGCCCGTCCCGGCGGACGTACTGATCGACGACCTCTGGGGCGACCGACTGCCGGGCAACCCCGCCAACAGCCTCCAGACCAAGGTCTCCCAGCTGCGCCGCGCCCTGGAGAAGGCGGAGTCGGGCGCACGGGAACTCGTGGAGTTCGGACCGTCCGGCTATCTGCTGCGAGCGGCGCCGGAATCGACGGACGCGGGCCGGTTCACCGCGCTGACATCTCTGGCGTACGGCGGTGGAGCGGGGGATGGTGTCGCCGGCGGGGGTGGCAGGGGCGAGGGTGACGGTGGGGGCGCCGAGGGCGATCGGCGTACGAAGGTGAAATGGCTCTCGGAGGCCTTGGCCTTGTGGCGCGGGCCCGCATACGTGGACTTCCGCGACGCCGCTTTCGCGCGGGCGGGAGCGGCCCGGCTGGAGGAGCAGCGGCTCACGGCCCAGGAGGTACGGGCCGAACTCCGTCTGGAGCTCGCCGGTGCGGGCGAACATGCCGCGCTCACAGACGAGTTGTCCGAGCTGGTGGCGGAACAGCCGCTGCGGGAACGCCTGCGCGCCGTGCACATGCGCGCCCTCTACCGCGCCGGCCGCCCGACCGAGGCCCTCGCCACCTACCGTGACCTGCGCGAACGACTGGCCGAAGACCTGGGCACGGACCCCGGAGCCGAACTCTCCGCCCTCCACGAAGCGATACTCCGCCAGGCCCCGGAACTCTCCGCGAGCACATCCACGCCCTCCGAACCATCTCCGCCCGCCCCGCCCACACACCCCCGCACGAACCTTCCCGCACCTGTAACCCCCCTCATCGGCCGCGAGGACGCGGTGGCGCACGTACGCGAACTGCTCCGCACCACACGCCTCGTGACCCTCACCGGCCCCGGCGGCGTGGGCAAGACACGGCTCGCGCTGGAAGCGGCGGCGGGCCTGACGGACACCTTCGGCGAGGGCGTCTGGCTGGTGGAACTGGCGGGCACCAAGACGGACGTCGCCGAAACGGTGGCCGCGGCCCTGGGCATCCGCGACGACGCCTCGCTGATCCGGGACGAGGCGGCGGGGGGCCGGGCCGAGGGTGGGCCGCCCGGCGTTGGCTCCGGGGCCGGGTCGATGGCGCCCCTCCCCATCCTCCTGTCCAGGGCCCTCGCCCCGCGGCGGCTTCTCCTCGTCCTCGACAACTGCGAGCACGTCCTCGACGAGACGGCCGCCCTGGTCGGCCAACTCCTGCGGCATGCACCCGGATTGAGGGTCCTGGCCACCAGCCAGGAGCCCCTCGCCCTGTCCGCCGAGACCCTGGAGTCCGTCGCCCCGCTCGGCGAGTCGGATGCCCTGGAGCTGTTCGCGGCACGAGCCGCCGCCACGGCCCCCGGCTTCGCCCTGAACGCGGAGAACACCGCCGACGCCGCCCTCATCTGCCGCCGCCTCGACGGCATCCCGCTCGCCGTCGAACTGGCCGCCACTCGCGTACGCGCCCTCGGCGTACACGCACTCGCCGACCGGCTGCACGACCGCTTCCGCCTCCTGAACCAGGCCCGACGCGACGCCCCCGCCCGACAGCGCACCCTGCGCGCGATGATCGACTGGAGCTGGGAACTGCTGACCCCGGACGAGCAGTCCGTACTCCGCCGACTCGCGGTCTTCAGCGGCGGCTTCACCCTGGAGTCCGCCGAAGCGGTGTGCGGCACCCCGGCTGCCGAGGACCTGGACGTCCTCGACCTGATCACTCGCCTCGTGGACCGCTCCCTCCTCACCACGACCCACGGCACGGACGACGGATCCGGATCCGGATCCGGATCCGGATCCGGAACCGGAACCGGAACCAGCGGACCCCACACCTTCCACGGTGTCCGCTACCGCATGCTCGAATCCGTCACCGCCTACAGCCTCGAACGCCTCGCCGAGGCGAACGGAACCCACGACGCCCGCCACCGCCACGCCCACCACTACACCCGCCTCGCCGAACAATCCGCCCCCCACCTCCACGGCCCCGACCAACACCACTGGCTGCACCGCCTCGACACCGAAACGCCCAACCTCCGCGCGGCGCTTGCCTGGGCGACAGCCACCCCCACCACCCTCGGCGACACGGCATCCCCCGACACCGGGCCCGAGGACCACCCCTCGAACACCCCCCTCGCCCTACGCCTCACCAACTCCCTGACCTGGTACTGGTTCCTCCGCGGACGCCTGGGCGAAGCCACCCGCTCCCTGACCCAGTCCCTGACCACCGACCCGCACCCAGAACCGCACCCACACGTGGCGGCAGCCGCCGCCTCGGCCCGCACCTCCCGCGCTGCCTTCGCCCTGCTGACCGGTGACGCGTCCCGCTCCATCCCCGCCGCCGATGACGATGCCGACGCCGACATCCGCTCCCGCTGGCTCCTCGCCTTCGCCCGCAGCGGATTCCGTAAGCCGCACGAGGAGGACGGACTCGACGCGCTCCTGGCGGAGTTCCGCGCGGCGGACGACCCCTGGGGCGTGGCGGCGGCCCTCAGCACCCGCGCCACCCGGGCCCTCTACCGAGGCGACCTCGCCGCCCTCCGCCGCGACGCCGAGGCCAGCGGCGCCCGGTTCGCCGAACTAGGCGACCGCTGGGGCCAGTTGCAGGCCTCCGAGCAGCTCGGCGTCCTGGCCGAGATCGCCGCCGACTACGAGACCGCCGCCCGACTCCACCACGACGGCATGCGCGACGCCGAGCAATTGCGCCTGTGGACCGATGTCTCCTTCCGCCTCTCCCGCCTCGGCCGCATCGCCCTGCTCACCGGCGACGACACCGCCGCGACGGACTTCCACCACCGCGCCGCCCGCCTCGCCGAGCAGCACTCGCACCTCCCCGCCCAACAGTTCGCCGAGACGGGCCTGGCCCTCGGCGCCCGCCGCCGCGGCGACCTGGACGAGGCCGAGCGGCACCTGCTGCCCTGGCTGGCCTGGAACCGACGCCTGGGCGTCGACTCCGGCACCGCCCTGATCCTGGCCCAGCTCGGCTACGTCGCCGAACAGCGGGGCGACGCCGAACGCGCCGAGCAACTCCACCGCGAAGGCCTCGCCACGGCCCGCGCCACGGGTGACGAACGCGCCGTCGCCCTCGCCCTGGAAGGCCTCGCCGGAGCCGGCTCCCTGGCAGGCGACCACCTCCGCGCCGCCCGACTCCTCGGCACCGCGGCCGCCCTGCGCGCATCCACCGGCAGCCCGCTGCCACCCGCCGAACGCGCCGACACTGACCGCGCCGCCCACCGCTCCCGCTCAGCCCTGGGCGAGACGCCCTACGAAGCGGCCTTCACCCACGGCCACCAAACCCCACCCGAAACCTGGTGACGCCTCACAGCGCCGCCACTCCCCAAGTGCCGATTCCCCGAAGCCCCGCACCTCCCCGTCCTCGTCCTCGTCCCCGTCCCCGCCCCGTCCCTAGCTCAACACCGCCCGAAGCTGATCAAGCCCCCAGTCCAGGTCCTCCTTGCTGATCACCAGCGGGGGAGCGATCCGGATCGTCGAGCCGTGGGTGTCCTTCACCAGCACCCCCCGGTCCATCAACTTCTCCGAGATCTCCCGCCCCGTACCGTGCGAAGGGTCGATGTCGACCCCCGCCCACAACCCGCGCCCCCGCACCTGCGTCACCGCCCCCGTGCCGGTCAGCAGCCCCAGCTCCGCGTGCAGATGCTCGCCCAACTCGGTGGCCCGCTGCTGGAACTCACCCGTGCGGAGCATGGCGACGACCTCCAGCGCCACCGCGCAGGCCAGCGGATTCCCGCCGAACGTCGAGCCGTGCTCACCCGGCTTGAACACCCCCAGCACATCCGCGTCCGCCACCACCGCCGACACCGGCACGACACCCCCGCCGAGCGCCTTGCCCAGGATGTACACGTCCGGCACCACGCCCTCGTGCTCGCACGCGAACGTCCTGCCCGTCCTGCCGAGCCCCGACTGGATCTCGTCCGCCATGAACAGCACGTTCCGCTCGCGGGTCAACTCCCGGACCCCCGCCAGATATCCGGCCGGCGGCACCAGCACCCCCGCCTCGCCCTGGATCGGCTCGAGCAGCACCGCCACGGTGTTCTCCGTGACGGCGGCCCGCATCGCGGTCAGATCGCCGTACGGCACGATCTCGAAACCGGGCGTGTAGGGGCCGAAGTCCGCCCGCGCCTCCGGGTCCGTGGAGAAGCTGACGATGGTCGTGGTCCGCCCGTGGAAGTTGTCGCGGGCGACGACGATCTTCGCCCGCCCGTCCGGCACCCCCTTGACCTGGTACCCCCACTTCCGGGCGGTCTTCACGGCGGTCTCCACCGCCTCCGCGCCCGTGTTCATCGGCAGCACCATCTCCTTGCCGCACAGCTCCGCGAGCCGCGTACAGAACTCGGCGAACCGGTCGTGGTGGAAGGCCCGCGAGGTGAGCGTCACCCGCTCCAGCTGCGCCTTGGCGGCATCGATGAGCCGGCGGTTGCCGTGCCCGAAGTTGAGGGCCGAGTACCCGGCGAGCATGTCGAGATAGCGGCGCCCCTCGATGTCCGTCATCCACGCACCCTCCGCCGAAGCGACCACGACGGGCAGCGGGTGATAGTTGTGCGCACTGTGCGATTCGGCCGAGGTGATGAACTCTTCGGTCGTCGAGGTAGTCGACACGGGGTCTCCGTTCGTCCTGCGGCATGGGGCGGGTGTGGCGCCCAATTTCTATCGTCGCTCGGATCGTGGACGAAGAAACCTGGCGTCCCGGCGCGCCAGCTAGGCTGCCTCTGACAGCACGGCGACTGGCGCGCGGGGAACCGACCCCGAGGAAGCCGTGCGAGGCAGAACCTTCGAGGTGCCGTTCGCCTGGGCACCCCGGGACCACGACCGGACCCTTACCGCTCGCCCCGGAGGACGCCATGACTCACCCCTCTCCTTCTTCTTCCTCTTCGCCCAACACCCTCAGCCACCCCGCGCTCGCCGCGCAGGACCCCGAACTGGCCGCCCTCGTCGGCGCCGAGGAACAGCTCCAGGCCGACACGCTGCGCCTGATCCCCAGTGAGAACTACGTCTCCACCGCCGTCCTCGAGGCCTCCGGCACCGTCCTGCAGAACAAGTACAGCGAGGGCTATCCGGGCCGCCGCTACTACGAGGGCCAGCAGAACATCGACCCTGTCGAACGACTCGCCGTCGCCCGCGCGAAGTCCGTCTTCGGCGTCGAGCACGCCAACGTCCAGCCCTACTCCGGCTCCCCGGCCAACCTCGCCGTCTACCTCGCCTTCGCCGAGCCCGGCGACACCGTGATGGGCATGGCCCTCCCCATGGGCGGCCACCTCACCCATGGCTGGGGCGTGTCCGCCACCGGCAAGTGGTTCCGCGGCGTGCAGTACGGCGTACGCCACGACACCGGCCTCATCGACTTCGACGAAGTGCGCGACCTCGCCCTCAAGGAACGCCCCAAGCTGATCTTCTGCGGTGGCACCGCCCTCCCCCGCACCATCGACTTCGCCGCCTTCTCGGAGATCGCCCGCGAGGCCGGCTCCGTCCTCGTCGCCGACATCGCGCACATCGCCGGACTCATCGCGGGCGGCGCCCACCCCTCACCGGTGCCGCACGCCGACGTGATCTCCACGACCACCCACAAGACCCTGCGCGGCCCGCGCGGCGCGATGCTGATGTCCCGCGAGGAACACGCCAAGGCCATCGACAAGGCCGTCTTCCCCGGCCTTCAGGGCGGCCCGCACAACCAGACCACCGCGGCGATCGCCGTCGCCCTCCACGAGGCGTCCGGGCCTGCCTTCCGCGACTACGCCCACGCGGTCGTCGCCAACGCCAAGGCCCTCGCCGAAGCCCTGCTCGCCCGCGGCTTCGACCTGGTCTCCGGCGGCACCGACAACCACCTGATCCTGATGGACCTCACCCCCAAGGACGTCCCGGGCAAGGTCGCCGCCAAGGCCCTCGACCGGGCCGGGATCGTCGTCAACTACAACACCGTCCCCTACGACCCGAGGAAGCCGTTCGACCCCTCCGGCGTCCGCATCGGCACCCCTTCGCTCACCTCCCGCGGCCTCGGCACCCAGCACATGCCGACCGTCGCCGACTGGATTGACCGAGGCGTCGCCGCGGCCCGCACCGGTGACGAGGACGCCCTGACGAAGATCCGCGCCGAGGTGGCCGACCTGATGGCGGCCCACCCCGCACCGGGCCTCCCGACCCACTGATCGGTGGCCACCGGAGTATCCGGCCGCGGACCCGTCGACCGGCAGCCACCCCACTGACCATCCGCTGACCAGCCGCCGCTCTCCGGGGCCAGGCATTCCGCCCCGTCTCCCTCTCCCGGCCCCCGCACCGGCCGGGGGAGGGGGCCGGACCCCGTCACACGTCCCGCAGCTCCTGACGCGGCCCCTCCTCACGGGGCCGCCCCCGCAGCGACGCGAGCAGCGTCCGGCGCTCGGCTATCGGCCCCCGCAGCAGCAGCGCCCCCGCAGCCCCCGCCGCGGCGCCCGGTATCGCCCACCACCAGTCCGTCCCGCCGTCCGCCGCGCCGCCGCCCGAGGCCGCCGCCTGCTCCGACCCGGCGCCCGCGGTGGGCGACGCCGGTGGGGCCGACACCGCGCCCGGAGGTATCGGATGGATCCCCTTGTCCGACGGCGGACCCAGCACCCCGACCTTCTTGAACAGCGCCCTCAGAGCTTCCGGGTCCTTGGCCTTGTGCCATAGGCCCGTCATGGAATCGACGTCCGTCGACGTGTGCACCCACACCTCCTCGGCGCCCTTGTCCCCCTTGGAATCCTTGTCGCCCTTGGAGTCGAACCCCACCGGATAGGCCCGGTCCACCCGCCACGGCTGCACGTCATGGACCATCCACGTCACATTGATCTGCATGCTGCCGTCGCCCACCGTCAGCCCCGGCGGCTGCTCGCGCTGACCTTTGTCCGGGGTGCCCAGTGAACGCTGCAGCTGGCTGTACTCCTTGGAGGTGACATAGAGCGCCGCGCTCTGCCCGCTCTCCGGCGAGACCAGCAGGACGCTCGTCGGCCCGCCCGCCACCGCCTGCGGAGCCCCCAGCGCCACCAGAGCCAGCGCCGCCGCAAGGCCCGCCGCCGACCCGCACACTCCCTTTGCCGTCCGCATGTCCGATCCCCCAGCCGCTCGCCGGCACGACCCGTCCGCACCGCGTCACTTCTGGTACACCGCCCGAGCCGTTCAGGTTCCCGATCCGGGCCCATCAATCGGGACCGAATCTCCGATCTCCAGCGCCCGCTCCTTCGACGCCACACCTTCGAGCCGCAGCGTCAGATCCGCCCCGCGCGTCCACAGCAGCGTCGGCCCCGCCGTCCGCTCCGACCGCTCCCACCGGTCGCCCTCGCCGTCGATCATCCAGAACTGGAGCCGATGGGGACGCGGGAACCACAGCCCCGTCTCCCGGCCCACCTGAACCCAGTCCGGCCGCTCCCGCACCGTCTTGCCGAAGCCGGGGTCGAGGCTCGCGCCGAACTCGTCGAGCCGTATCGTCCGGCCGCCGTCCCGCCAGCACAGGCTGACCAGGACGCGCGCGCCCGGCTCACGCGTCACCGCCACCGCGTCCGGCGCGCCCAGCGCCGCTGGCACCGCGGGCGCGAACCCCGCCCGCCGCTCGGCCTCGGTCAACGTCATCGCACCGCCACACCCCGGCACACCGCCGCTCACCGGGGGAGACGCCGACGGGTCGTACCGCACCTCGACCCCGCCGAAGTCGAACCACTCGAAGACCGCCGCCCGCACCGGCGGTGTCAGCACCGCCGCCGTCAGCAGGCCGCACAGCGCCGCCACCAGGACCCGCCCGCGTATCCGCAGCCACCGCCTTAGCCGGGCCAAGGGCCCCGGCGGCTCGGCCACCGGCACGGGCACCGACTCCGCGATGACCTGGGCGATCACCCGCTCGGCCATCGTCGCCCCGCCGACCGGCGGCGTGTCGAGGGACCGGCCGAGCGCCCGCAGCTCCTCGGGAAGCCTCCGGGCCCGCGACTCGTCCCGCCCGCCCTGCTTCCGCGGCGCGTCACGCTCGCCGTGCTCGTCCCGCTCACTCATGCCCGTCACCTCCTTCCGGTCCCTGCGGCAGCAGCCGCTCCAGCTTCCGCAGCGCGCGGTTCAGCCGGGACTTGACCGTGCCCCGCGGCCAGCCGAGGGCCTCGGCCGTCTCCGCCTCGTCCATCTCCAGGAGATAGCGGTAGGTGACGACCAGACGGTGCTCCTCGCTCAGCTGCTCCAGCGCGGCCAGCAGCGCCGCCCTGCGCTCCACCTCCACCGCCGCGACCGCCGGGTCCGCCGATTCCGGTATCAGCGGCTCCGCCTCCGCCAGTGCGGCTTCCCGGCCGGCGAGCGAGCGCTGCCGGACCGCCGAACGCACTGTGTTCCTCGTCTCATTGGCGACGATCGACAGCAGCCACGGCTTGAACGCCGCGTCCTCCCTGAACCGCCCCAAGGAGCAGTACGCCTTGAAGAAGGCCTGCTGCACCACGTCTTCCGCGTCCGCTCCCGCCCCGAGTGCCACGGCCGCCCTGAGCGCGAGGCCGGTGAAGGCGCGGACCAACTCCGCGTACGCCTCCGCCTCCCCGGCGCGCACACGTGCGATCACCGCACCCTCGTCGACGACGCGGCCCCCCTCCAGGACCTCCCCCTGTGCCCTCACACTCTTGATACACCGGCCGAACATGATCGGTTCCCGAATCCGCACGACCGGATCGAGCGATCACGCACGACCGAATTCGATCGATCACGCACACCGGATCGGGCCTCGAATCAAGCCGATCGGGTCACACCCGTCACACGCCTGTTTCCGAGCTATGAGAGTCACCTGAGAGAATGTGGCCCATGGCCTCTGATCGCCCGCCCGTCACCCACCACCACCCTCAAGGGAATGGCTTCGCCATGCCGCCTCGTCCCCGTGTGCTCTCCGGAATCCAGCCCACCGCGGGCTCGTTCCACCTCGGCAACTACCTCGGCGCGGTCCGCCAGTGGGTGGCGCTGCAGGAGTCCCACGACGCCTTCTACATGGTGGTGGACCTGCACGCGATCACGGTCCCGCAGGACCCGGCCGAGCTGCGGGCCAACACCCGTCTCGCCGCCGCCCAGCTCCTCGCCGCCGGTCTCGACCCGGAGCGCTGCACCCTCTTCGTCCAGAGCCATGTCCCCGAGCACGCCCAGCTCGCCTGGATCATGAACTGCCTCACCGGCTTCGGCGAGGCCTCGCGCATGACGCAGTTCAAGGACAAGTCCGCCAAGCAGGGCGCCGACCGCGCCTCCGTGGGCCTCTTCACGTACCCGGTCCTCCAGGTCGCGGACATCCTGCTGTACCAGGCCAACCAGGTCCCGGTCGGCGAGGACCAGCGCCAGCACATCGAACTCACCCGCGACCTGGCCGAGCGTTTCAACGGCCGGTTCGGCGAGACGTTCACCGTCCCGGCGGCGTACATCCTCAAGGAGACGGCGAAGATCTACGACCTTCAGGACCCGTCGATCAAGATGAGCAAGTCGGCGTCCACCCCCAAGGGCCTGATCAACCTCCTCGACGAGCCCAAGGCCACCGCCAAGAAGGTCAAGAGCGCGGTCACCGACACTGACACGGTTGTGCGATACGACACCGAGAACAAGCCCGGGGTCAGCAACCTTCTCACCATCTACTCGACGCTCACGGGCACCGGTATTCCGGAACTGGAGCAGAAGTACGCCGGCAAGGGCTACGGTGCGCTGAAGACGGACCTCGCCGAGGTCATGGTCGAGTTCGTGACCCCCTTCCGGGACCGCACCCAGGCGTACCTGGACGACCCGGAGACACTGGACTCGATCCTGGCCAAGGGCGCGGAGAAGGCGCGCGCCGTGGCCGCCGAGACCCTCGCCCAGGCGTACGACAAGGTGGGCTTCCTGCCCGCCAAGCACTGAGCCACACCCGCCCCTGTACCGAGCCAGGTACAGCAGCGCCCTCTGCCCGCCACCCGACCGACAGGAGTACGACGTGGGGACCGTAACGATCGGTGTTTCGATCGCGGTCCCGGAGCCACACGGCAGCCTGCTCCAGGAGCGGCGCGCGGGCTTCGGGGACCCCGCGGCGCACGGCATTCCCACGCACGTCACGCTGCTTCCGCCGACCGAGGTGGAGGCTTCGGCGCTGCCCGCCGTGGAGGCGCACCTGGGGGCCGTCGCGGCCGCCGGGCGCCCCTTCCCGATGCGCCTGTCCGGTACGGGTACGTTCCGTCCGCTGTCGCCGGTCGTCTTCGTCCAGGTGGTGGCGGGCGGCTCGGCGTGCGGCTGGCTCCAGGAGCGGGTCAGGGACGCATCCGGGCCGATGGCGCGCGAGCTGCAGTTCCCGTACCACCCGCATGTCACGGTGGCGCACGGCATCTCCGAAGAGGCCATGGACAGGGCGTACGCGGAGCTCGCCGAGTACGAGGCCGAGTGGCCCTGCACCGGATTCGCGCTCTACGAACAGGGTGCCGACGGGGTGTGGCGCAAGCTGCGCGAGTTCGTCTTCGGAGGCGGCGGCCCGATCGTGCCCCCGCAGGCGGCGGCCCCCGCCGCGCACGGCGCGCTGCCGACCCACTGAGACGCAGGGCTCACACGCGAAACCGCGTCACACCGGGAGCGACCTCACACCGGGCGTGACCTCACACCGGTAGTCGCCGGAACACCGTCCGCGGAACATGCCGCAGCGCCGACATGACCACCCGCAGCGCGCCGGGAACCCACACCGTCTCCGAGCGCCTGCGCAGCCCCGTCTCGATGGCCTCGGCGACTGCCTCCGGAGTGGTCGCCATCGGGGCCTCCTCCAGGCCGGCCGTCATCTTCGAGCGTACGAAGCCGGGGCGTACGACCATCACGTGTACGCCCGTGCCGTGCAGCGCGTCGCCCAGGCCCTGGGCGAAGGCGTCGAGACCCGCCTTGCTCGACCCGTAGATGAAGTTGGAGCGCCGGGCCCGCTCGCCCGCGACGGACGAGAGGACCACCAGGGAGCCGTGCCCCTGGGACTGCAGGGCACGCGCGCACACCAGGCCCGCGGAGACCGCCCCGGTGTAGTTGGTCTGCGCGACGCGCACCGCGGACAGCGGCTCGTCCTCGTCGCGTGCCTGGTCGCCGAGGATGCCGAACGCGAGCAGGACCATGTCGATGTCGCCCTCGGCGAAGATCTTGCCGAGAGTGTGCTCGTGGGACTCGGAGTCGAGCGCGTCGAAGGCGACGGTGCGCACGTCCGCACCCATGTCGCGCAGGCCTGCCGCGGCCTTCTCCAGGCCCGGCGACAGCCGTCCCGCGAGCCACACCGTGCGGGTGCGGCGGGCGACCAGGCGGCGTGCCGTGGCGAGGCCGATCTCGGAGGTGCCGCCGAGCACGAGCAGCGACTGGGGGGTGCCGAAAGCGTCCTTCATGGGACCAACTCCTAGAGGGGCTAGAGGGCGAGGCGGCGCGAGAGGTCCGAGCGGAACAGCCCACGCGGGTCGAGCCGCGCCCGCAGCGCGCGGAAGTCGTCGAGCCGCGGATACATGGCGGCGAGCATCTCCGGCCGCAGGCGGGAGTCCTTGGCCAGGTAGACGCGGCCTTCGGAGGCGGCCACTTCCTCGTCGAGGCCGTCGAGGAAGGCGCCGAGGCCGGGCAGGTTCGCGGGGATGTCCAGGGCGAGGGTCCAGCCCGGCATCGGGAAGGAGAGCCAGCCCGGATCGCCCTCTCCGAAGCGCTTGAGCACGGCGAGGAAGGACGGGCATCGGTGCTCCGAGATACGCCGCACGATGCGCCGCAGGGCCTCCTCCTGGCCGTATCCGACGACGAATTGGTACTGCACGAAACCGCTGCGTCCGTAGACGCGGTTCCAGTGCGGGACGCCGTCCAGGGGGTGGAAGAACGTCGAGATCTTCTGGAGTTCGCCCATGCGGGAGAGGGGCGCCTTGCGGTACCAGAGCTCGTTGAACAGGCCCACCGACCTCCGGCCGAGGAGTCCTTCGGGCAGGAAGCGCGGGGCGGGCGGAAGCTGCCCGGGCCGGAAGGCGAGCGGGGCCCTACGGGCGCGTGCCGGAAGGGCGTCCAGGGGAGCGTGGTCGCCGCGGGTGAGGACCGAGCGCCCCATCGCCCTGCCGCGCGCGAGGAGGTCGATCCAGGCGACCGAGTAGCGGTAGCGGTGGTCGGTGGCGGTGAGCCGGGCCATCAAGTCATCCAGGTCGGCGGCACGTTCGGTGTCCACCGTCATCAAGGAGGTCTCCACCGGCTGCAGTTGGATGGTCGCCGCGAGGATCACGCCCGTCAGGCCCATCCCGCCGGCCGTCGCGTCGAACAGCTCGGTGCCGCGCTCGACCGCCTGCACGGTGCCGTCGGCGGTGAGCAGCTCGACGGCGTTCACATGGCGCGAGAAGGATCCGGAGCCGTGGTGGTTCTTGCCGTGGATGTCGGCGCCGATCGCGCCGCCGACCGTCACATAGCGCGTCCCCGGAGTCACCGGCACGAACCAGCCGAGCGGCAGCAGGACTTCCATCAGGTGGTGCAGCGAGACACCCGCGTCGCACAGGACGGTGCCCGCGTCGGCGTCGATGGCGTGCACGCGGTCCATGCCGGTCATGTCGAGGACCGCGCCGCCCGCGTTCTGTGCCGCGTCCCCGTAGGCCCGTCCCAGGCCTCTGGCGATGCCGCCGCGCTCGCCACACGCACGGAGGGCCGCCACGGCCTCCTCGGGCGAGCGGGGGCGGATCAGGCGGGCGGTGGTCGGGGCGGTGCGCCCCCAGCCGGACACTGACACAGCCTCGGACGTCGTCACGGAGGGAGATGAGGAGTCGGCAGGCATGAGATCGACCGTATCGCCCGTGCACGAATAGTTTGTCCTGAATCGTCTGAACTCTCACCGAAATGGGTGATTGATGGAGTGTCGTCCGATATTGACGTAAATATTGAGATGTTGCCTAGAAGAGTCGTGAGGCCAAGTCCTTGAAGTCCCCGGGAGAAGAGGCCACATGCACGACATGGACCACCGGCTGCTGTCGGCCCTGCGCGACTGCGGCGCCGACGCGCGCGTGGCCGCCGCCGCCCGCACCCTGTCCTGGACCGGCGAGCATGGCGCGCTCTGGCTCGTCGCGGGCCTCGCGGGCGCCGCGCTCGACCGCGAGCGGCGCGGCGCCTGGCTGCGCGGCACGGCGCTCACGGCGGCCGCGCACCTGACCAGCATGGGCGTCAAGCGGCTCGTGCGACGGCCACGGCCCGGCGTCGAGCCCCTGGTAAGAACCGCGGGGCGGCACTCCTTCCCCAGCTCGCACGCCACTTCGGCCGCCGCCGCGACCGTCGCGTACGGAGCGCTGAGCCCCACGGGCGCCCGCATCGCCGCGCCGGTCGCCGCCGCGATGTGCGTCTCCCGGATGGTCGTCGGCGTCCACTACCCGAGCGACGTGGCCGCAGGAGCCGCCCTGGGCGCCCTCACCGCGCGCGTAGGCGCCTCCTGGGTGAACGGGGGCCGCACCGATGGCTGAACGCGCCGCCGCCCTGCTCGAACGCCCCAGGCCGCCCCAGCCGCCGGGCCCCCGGCCGCTCGCCCTGCCGCTCGGCCTCCTGAAGACCGCGCGCCCCCGCCAGTGGGTGAAGAACGTCCTGGTCGTCGCGGCCCCCGCAGCCGCCGGCGAGCTCTTCTCGCGCCACTCGCTCACCCAACTCGCCCTCGTCTTCGCGCTCTTCACGGCAGCGGCGTCCGCCGTCTACCTCATCAACGACGCCCGAGACGCCGAAGCGGACCGCGCCCACCCCACCAAATGCCGCAGACCCGTTGCCGCGGGACAGGTCCCGGTTTCCGTCGCCTACGTGGTCGGCGGACTGCTCGCGGTCCTGGCCCCGGCCGTCGCCTTCGCGCTGTGCACCCCGCTGACCGCGGGCCTGCTCGCCGCCTACGTAGTCATGCAACTCGCCTACTGCGTCAGCCTCAAGCACGTACTCGTCGTCGATCTCGCCGTCGTCACCACGGGCTTCCTGATGCGCGCCATGATCGGCGGACTCGCCCTCGGCATCCCGCTCTCCCGCTGGTTCCTCATCACGACCGGCTTCGGGGCGCTCTTCATGGTCTCCGCCAAGCGCTACTCCGAAGCCGTCCAGATGTCCGCGACCTCCGGGGAACCGGGCGCCACGCGCGCGTTGCTGACCGAATACACCACCGGGTACCTCCGGTTCGTGTGGCAGCTGGCCGCCGGAGTCGCCGTCCTCGCGTACTGCCTGTGGGCCATGGAGAGCGGCGGTACCGCCAACGGCGGCCTGCTGCCCTGGCGGCAGCTGTCGATGGCCGCCTTCGTCCTCGCGGTCCTGCGGTACGCCGTGTTCGCCGACCGGGGCACCGCGGGCGAGCCCGAGGACGTCGTCCTGCGCGACCGTGCGCTCGCCGTCATCGGCCTGGTGTGGCTGGCGATGTACGGACTCGCGGTCGCCGACTGGTGAGCGCCCTCAGGGAGCGGCTGCGGGCCCTGGGACCCGAACTGCTCGGCTTCGCCGCCGCGGGGATCTGCGCGTACGCCGTCGACCTCGGCCTCTTCGTCTGGTTGCGCGGCCCCGTGGGCCTCGACCCGCTGACCGCCAAGGCGCTCTCCTTCGTGGCCGGTTGCACCGTCGCCTACGCGGGCAACGCACTGGGAACCTACCGGCGTGCACCGGCCCGAGCGTCACGACTGCGCCAGTACGGGATCTTCTTCGCGGTCAACATCGCGGGCGCCCTCGTGCAGCTCCTGTGCATCGCCGTGTCCCACTACGGGCTCGGCCTCACCTCGCAGCGCGCGGACACCGTCTCCGGAGCCGGCGTCGGTATGGCGCTCGCCACTGTTCTGCGTTTCTGGGGTACTCGGACCTTGGTCTTCCGCAATACGGGCAGGGAGGCAACATGGACTGGCTGAAAAAGCTCCCGGTGGTCGGGCCGCTCGTGGCACGGGCGATGCGCACGCGCGCGTGGAGCGCGTACGAGCGCCTCGACCGGGTGCACTGGACCCGGCTCGCCGCCGCGATGACGTTCATCAGCTTCCTCGCGCTCTTCCCGCTGATCACCGTCGCCGCCGCGATCGCCGCCGCCACGCTGTCCAAGAGCCGGCAGCAGAAGCTCGAGGACAAGATCGCCGAGCAGGTCCCCGGCATCTCCGACCAGTTGGACCTCAACGCCCTGGTCGACAACGCGGGCACCATCGGCCTCGTCGCGGGCGCCCTGCTGCTCTTCACGGGCATCGGCTGGGTCGGCTCCATAAGGGAGTGCCTGCGCGCCGTCTGGGAGCTGGAGGACGGCGACGAGAACCCCGTCATGCGCAAGATCAAGGACGCGGGCGTGCTCCTGGGGCTCGGCGGCGCGGGGCTTGCCTCCGTAATCGCCTCGACCCTCGCGTCGACCGCCGTCGGCTGGAGCGCCGACCTCATCGGCGTCTCCAGGGACGGCTGGGGCGGCGTGCTGCTCCAGGGCGCCGCGTTCGCCGTCGCCGTCCTCGCGGACTTCCTGCTTCTGCTGTACGTCCTGACCCTGCTGCCCGGCGTCCAGCCGCCGCGCCGACTGCTGATCACCGCCGGGCTGATGGGCGCGGCCGGGTTCGAGCTGCTCAAGCTGCTGCTCGGCGGCTACATGAAGGGCGTCGCCGCGCGGAGCATGTACGGCGCCTTCGGAGTGCCCGTCGCCCTGCTCCTGTGGATCAACTTCACCGCGAAACTCCTGCTGTTCTGCGCCGCCTGGACAGCGACAGAACAGCAGGAACGTACAGAGGAGAAGCCCGAGGACGGGCCGGAGAAGGACGAAAAGGGCCCCTCCGAAGAGGCCTCCTCCGAAAAGGCTTCCTCCGGAGACGTCAGTGACGGCCCTTCCGGCGCACCAGGTCCGGCAGCGGCAGCCGGCGGCTGATCACGAACCACCCGGCGGCCAGCAGCACCAGCACGCCGCCCGCGATCGCCGCCGCGACACCCATGCCGCCGCCCGAGTCCTTGTCGGAGGCGTGCGCCACCTTCTCGGCCGAGCCCGAATCGCCCTTGCCCGCGCCCGGAGCGCCCTTCCCGCTGCCCGTGCCCGCACCCTTCGGAGCGACCAGCTCGCCCACCGGGTCGACCTTGCCCGAAGCCTTGAAGCCCCAGTCCAGGAGGCGTGCGGTCTCCTTGTAGACGGCGTGCTGCTCACCGGAGTCGGGGTTCATGACGGTGACGAGCAGCACCTTGCCGTCGCGCTCGGCGACACCCGTGAAGGTGGTGCCCGCGTTCGTGGTGCTGCCGTTCTTGACGCCCGCGATGCCCTTGTACGGGTCGAGGCCGATGTCTCCCGTAAGGAGTCGGTTGGTGTTCTGGATCTCGAAGGACTCGCGCTTCTTCTTGCCCTTGTCCTTGCCCTTCTTGACCTTCTTGGTCTCGCCGGGGAACTTGGCGGTGGCCGTCGAACAGTACTCGCGGAAGTCCTTCTTCTGCAGCCCGGAGCGCGCGAAGAGTGTCAGGTCGTACGCGGAGGACACCTGGTTCTTCTCGTCGTAGCCGTCCGGGCTGACGACGGTGGTGTCCAGCGCCTGCAGCTCCTCGGCGTGCGCCTGCATGTCCTTGACGGTCTGCGCGACGCCGCCGTTCATCGCGGACAGGACGTGCACCGCGTCGTTGCCCGACCGCAGGAAGACGCCGAGCCACAGGTCGTGGACCGTGTACGTCTCGTCCTCCTTGACGCCCACCATGCTGCTGCCCGCGCCGATGCCCGCCAGGTCGGAGAGCTCCACCTTGTGCTTCTGCGTCTTGGGGAACTTCGGCAGGACCGTGTCCGCGAAGAGCATCTTCAGGGTGCTCGCCGGGGGCAGCTTCCAGTGCGCGTTGTGCGCCGCGAGCACGTCGCCGGACTCGGCGTCCGAGACGATCCAGGAGCGCGCCGAGAGGTCCTTGGGGAGCACGGGCGCGCCTGCCTTCAGGCTCACCTGGGTGCCGGCCTTGCCGAGCTTGGCGCCGCCGACCGTCGACATGGAGGACGGCGGTTTCGGCTTCTTGTCGCCCCCCGGCTTACCGTCCGCCAGTGCGGGCGCTGCGGTCGAAAAGGTCAACAATGCGGCGGAAGTGACCAACAAGGCGGTCTTTTTTACGGCAGGCACGGACGAGAACGTACAGGGCGCCGCTGTGGAAGTCGCCGCCGAGGTGACCTGTGTGTCGCGCTCCCCACCCCGGAGGCGGCGCGGGAGGGAGGCTCGCGATACTGAACGTATGAAGCTCAGCCGCCCGGTCTCCTGGTTCCTGCTCGCCTTCGGCGTGTGGAGCTGGTTCATCTGGATCACTTTCGTCAAGAACCTGTGGAAGGACGGCAGCGGGCTCGCCTTCGACGACGGCGACCCGACCGCGTACTTCTGGGTGCACCTGGCGCTCGCCGTCGCCTCCTTTGTCTTGGGGACGGTGGTAGGGGTCATCGGGTTGCGTGGAGTGCGGGCTCTGCGCCGTACTTCATAGCCGTGATCGTTCTCTTCGTGCTCGCAGGCCTGGCCGTACTCGCGGCCTTCGGCGGGCTGCAGTGGTACGCGTGGCGGCGCCTGGTGCGGGACACGACGGCGCGGCCGGGATTCGCGCGGCGGGCGGGCGCGGTGGTCTTCGTCGCGGGGCCGTTGCTGATGTTCGGGGCGGTCGCAAGCGAGCGGGTCGGGGCGCCGTTCTGGCTGCAGCAGGTGCTCGCCTGGCCGGGCTTCATGTGGATGGCCCTGTCGATCTACCTGGTGCTCGCACTTCTCGCCGGGGAACTGGTCCGTCCCTTCCTTCTGAGGCGGCGGACGAAATCGACGCCTACGGAGGAGGCCGTTTCCGTGGCGCCCCTCTCCGGAGAAGCCACGAAAAGCGCCACCCTTACGGAGGACCCGCCCGAGGCGGAGATCGCGGCCCCCGCCGAAGCCCCCCGGAATCCGGCCGCCCCCTCGCGCCGCCTCTTCGTCTCCCGGATCATCGGCGGGACCGCCGCGGCCGCCGCCCTCGGAACGGTCGGCTACGGCACGTACGGGGTGCTGAACGGCCCGAACGTGAAGCGCGTCACCGTGCCGCTGGCCAAGCTGCCGCGCTCGGCACACGGCTTCCGGATCGCCGTGGTGAGCGACGTACACCTGGGCCCGATCCTCGGGCGCGGCTTCACGCAGCGCGTCGTCGACACGATCAACGGCACACAGCCCGACCTCATCGCCGTCGTCGGTGATCTCGTCGACGGCGACGTCGACGACCTCGGCCCCGCCGCCGCGCCGCTCGCCCAGCTGCGGGCCCGGTACGGGAGCTACTTCGTCACCGGCAACCACGAGTACTTCTCCGGCGCCCAGCAGTGGATCGATCACGTACGCGAACTCGGTCTGCGCCCCCTGGAGAACGCGCGCACCGAGCTGCCCGCCTTCGACCTCGCGGGCGTGGACGACGTGGCGGGCGAGCGGGAGGGACACGGTCCCGACTTCGCCAAGGCGCTCGGCGACCGTGACCGCTCGCGGGCATCCGTGCTCCTGGCCCATCAGCCGGTCGTCATCCACGACGCCGTGCGGCACGGCGTCGACCTCCAGCTCTCCGGGCACACCCACGGCGGACAGCTCTGGCCAGGCAATTTCATCGCCGACCTGGCCAATCCGACGCTCGCGGGCCTGGAACGGTACGGCGACACCCAGCTGTATGTGACGCGGGGCGCCGGTGCGTGGGGGCCGCCCGTTCGGGTCGGGGCGCCGTCCGACATCACGGTCGTCGAACTGGCCTCCCGCCAGGCGTAATCGTCCATCGGTTCGATTTGGTTCGGACCTGGCCGGATACGGCCGGGCCCCACGGTGACGGTGTGACACCGGACGCTTTCGCTGCGCAGCATCTGGTGTCGGAAGTGTGTGCGGTTTCCCGGCGCTCTTGCGCGCCGGAGACTGAGGGGGGACCAGCTTTGTTACGACGTCATGCATTCCGGCTGCCACCGCATCCGGCCTCCGTCGCGCTCGCCCGCGTTCGCGTTCGCGACCATCTGACGGCCTGGGGGCACCTGGAGGGGAGTGGGGCGCGGCACGACGTCGTACTCCTGGTGTCGGAACTCGCGACGAACGCGGTCTGCCACGGGCTCGTCCTGGAGCGGGAGTTCGAGGTCGCCGTCACCGTGCTCGCCGACGGCGACTGCTTCATAGAAGTGTCCGACGAGAGCCCGATGAGCCCGGAGCTGCGGGGAAAGGGCGCCTGGGACGAGGAGAACGGACGCGGCCTGCGCCTCCTGGACGCCCTGGCCGACGCCTGGGGCGTCTGGCAGCGAGGAAGACATGGCAAGACCGTGTGGGCGCTCGTGCGGGGCGCGGGGAAGGCGGGGTGGGCTTGAAGAGCGGATGGGCCTGAAGGGCGGATGGGCTTGATGGGAGCGGAGAGGCTTGAAGGAGGGAGGGGCTTGAAGGGGGGAGGGGCTTGAAGGGGGGAGGGGCTTGAAGGGAGGGGGCGGGCCGCTCCGGGCGGCGACCGCCTCAACTCCCCGTCCCCGCAGGCAACGTAACCGTCACCCTCAGCCCTTCTCCCGGAGCCGTCTCCACCGTCACCGCGCCGCCGTGCGCCGCCACGACCCCCTGCACGATCGCCATCCCGAGGCCGCTGCCCGCGCCGCCGCCCGCGCGGAAGAAGCGGTCGAAGACCCGCGCCGCGTCCTCCGCCGCGAGGCCCGGCCCCCGGTCCGCGACGCACAGCCGCACCACGCCGTCCGTCCGCTCCAGGCCCAGCGTGACCGGCGCGTCGACCGGGGTGTGGACGCGGACGTTGCCCAGCAGATTGCCGAGCACCTTGCGCAGCCCCGACTCGTCCGCGCGGATCAGCACCGCACCCTCGGCGGAGACCGTGAGCGGACGCTCCGGTTCCTGCATCCGCAGATCGTCGGCGGCGTCCCGCACCAGACGGCTCATGTCGACGTTCCTGAGGCGCAGTTCGGGCTGCTGGTCGAGGCGGGCCAGGGTCAGCAGTTCGTCGACGAGGCGGCCCATCCGGTCGGCCTCCGCGTTGACGCGGTCCCACGCGCGCGTGCGTTCCGCCGTGTCGCGGAGCATCCCCTTGTCGTACAGCTGGAGATAGCCGCGGATCGCCGACAGCGGCGTACGCAGCTCGTGCGAGGCGTCGGCGACGAAGCGGCGCAGCTGGGCCGCGCTGCGTTCGCGGGTCTCGAAGGCCGACTCGACCTGATGGAGCATCGAGTTGAGGGCGAGGCGCAGCTGCTCGGTCTCCTGCACGGGGGCGCGGCTCGACGGTACGCGCCTGGTCAGATCGCCCTCGGCGATCGCGGACGCCGTCTCGACCATGTCCTCCAGCGGGCGTAGCCGGTGGTGCGCGGAGATCATCGTCAGTACGGCGAGCAGCCCCAAGATGGCCACTCCGAAGGCGGCGTCCAGCTTCAGCGCCTTCTTGATGCCCGAATGCAGGCTCTCCGTAGAGGTGGCCATCAGGATGGTCGTGCCGTCCGTGAGGCGCGCGCCCACCGCGCGGTACGGGTCGCCGGCCAGCCTGACGTCGCTCGGCTGCGACGAGGTGACCAGGGCGTCCGGATCGTCCACCGCGGAGGCCAGCGCCCGCTGCCGCCCGGTCGGTTCGAGTGTCCCGATGGAAATCGGCTTCCCGGAGGCGCCGAGCGCCACGATCAGCGTGTCCGCGCGGGGCAGCGCACCCGAGGCGGTGCCGTCGGGGGAGAGGCTGTCCAGCGCGACGCCGAGCGTGCTGAAGTACTCGATCTGCTTCATGGTGAGGCCCATGCGGTGCAGCGAGTCGCGCGAGGACCTCAGCTCCGCGTCGATGTTGTCGAGCAGGAAGTGCCGCATGCCCATGATGCTCACGGCCGTGGCGGTGACGATGCCGAGCGCGAGCAGCGCCACGTTCACCCAGGTGAGCTTGGCGCGCAGCGAGCGCATGCCGCGGTACCCACGCCTCATGCCAGCCCGTACCCGACGCCGCGCCGCGTCGTGATCACCGGCGGTCCGAGGGTGTCCAGCTTGCGCCGCAGGTAGCTGATGTAGGTCTCGACGACCGTCGACTCGGCCGAGTGCTCGAACTGCCAGACATGGCGCAGGAGCTGCTCCTTCGGCACGATGCGGCCCGCGTTGCGCACCAGGAAACGCAGCAGGGCGTACTCGGTCGGGGTGAGCTGCGCCGTGCGGTCCGCGCGGCGCACCACGTAGGTCGAATCGTCCAACTCAAGGTCTCCGTAGCGCAGCGGTGGGCGCTGGGGGAGTACGTCGCCGGACCTGGTGCGGCGCAGGACGGCCCCGATGCGGGCGATGACCTCGTCGATGTTGAACGGCTTGGTGATGTAGTCGTCCCCGAAGCCGAGCGCCCCCACGACCTCCGAAGGCGCGTCCCGCGCGGTGAGGAACACCAGCGCCAACTCCGGGAGCCGCGCCCGCAGTTCCCGCCCGAGTGCCCGGCCGTCGCCGTCCGGCAGCATCACGTCCAGGAGCGCCACGTCCGGCCGGGTGCGCTCGGCGAGCGCGAGGGCCTCGCGCACGGTGCCCGCCACCATCGTGTCGAAGCGGTGGTAGCGCAGGGCGATCGCGAGTACGTCGGCGATGCTCGGCTCGTCCTCGACGACGAGGACGGTCGCCGCCGGACCCGCGCCGCCCGGTACCCCGACATCAGTTCCCTGCTGCCCTTCGGCGTGGCTCATGCCCCCAGTATCGGCGCGCCCTTGTACGAAGTCCCGGTCGGAGCCTTGGAGTTACTTGAGAATCATGGCCGCGCCGCGCCGCAGCGGCGCCGTGCCGCCGATGCTGAGCTCCGACGGGACAAGGCCCGGGGGACCCGGCGACGCGGAGGAGGAGCGGATCGTGACGGCATTGGCGCGGTGGTGCTATCGGCACCGTCTGGTGGTCCTTGTGCTCTGGGTGGGGGCCCTGTTCGGCCTGGGGGCGGCGGGGACCTCCGCGGGCACCGACTACTCGAATGTGTTCTCCCTGCCCGACACCGACTCCAAGCGCGCGTACGACCTGATGACGAAGGCGTTTCCGGAGCGCTCCGGAGACACCGACACCGTGGTCTGGCGGGTCGGGGAGGGCACTTCAGGAGAGGGCGGCACTCCAGGAGAGGACGGCACTTCAGTAGAAGACGACGGCGTACGTTCCCGGATCGAGCCCGCCCTCAAGGAGATCGCCGGCATGAAGGGCGTCGGCGAGGTCACCAGCCCCTACGCCTCCAAGGAGGCGGGTGCCGCCCAGATCAGTGAGGACGGGCGCATCGCCTACGCCCAGGTGACCTTCACCGAGCAGGCGAACTCGGTCCCCAAGAGCCTGGTCCAGGACGTCGTGGACACCGCCCAGGACGCCGAACAGGCGGGTCTCCAGGTCGAACTGGGCGGCCAGGCCATCACCCGCATCCAGGAGCCGCCCACCGGCACCGCCGAGCTCGTCGGCATCGCGGCCGCCGCCGTCGTCCTCTTCCTGGCGTTCGGCTCGCTCTTCGCGATGGTCCTGCCGATCGTCATCGCCGTCTTCGGAGTGGGCCTCGGCATGGTGTCGACGATGCTGCTCAGCCATGTCACGGACATCCCCGAGGTCGCCCCGCTGCTCGGTTCCCTGATCGGCCTCGGCGTGGGCATCGACTACGCGCTCTTCATCGTCACCCGGCACCGGCGCGGCATCCTGCGCGGCATGGAGCCGGAGGAGTCGGCGGTGCGGGCGCTGAACACCTCGGGGCGCGCGGTGCTCTTCGCGGGCGGCACGGTGTGCATCGCCCTCGCCGGGATGCTGGTGATGAACATGCGGTTCCTGGACGGCGTGGTCATCGCGGCCTCCCTGACGGTCGTCCTGAGCGTCCTCGCGGCCGTCACGCTGCTGCCCTCGCTCCTCGGCATGCTCGGCCCCCGGGTGCTCAGCCGCAGGCAGCGGCGCCGCCTCGCGGCCACGGGACCCGAACCGGCCGAGGCGAGCGGTCTCGCGGCGCGCTGGTCGTCGTACGTACAGAGGCGACCGCGCTCGATCGCCGCCCTCGCCTTTGTGGTGATGGCCCTTCTGGCCCTTCCGCTGCTCTCGCTGCGGCTCGGCGCGACCGACCAGGGCAACCACCAGGAGTCGACGACGACCCGGCAGGCGTACGACATGCTCGCCGAAGGGTTCGGACCGGGATTCAACGGGCCGCTCCAAGTAGTGACCGAGAACGGCGACACCGAGGACCTGGTGGAGAGCATCCGGTCGACGGAAGGCGTCGCCCAGGTGGCGGCCGCGCCGCCGTCGGACGGCATCTCGGTGATCAACGTCGTACCGACCACATCGCCCCAGTCCGAGGAGACGGACCAGCTCATCGACCGGCTACGGGGAGACGTGATCCCGGAGGCGGGCGTCGAGGCGCACGTCGGCGGAGTGACCGCCATCTTCAAGGACTTCGCCGCGGTGACGGGCGACCGGCTGCCCTACTTCGTAGGAGCGATCATCGCGCTCGGCTTCCTGCTTCTGCTGATCGCGTTCCGCTCCCTGGTGGTGCCGCTGACGGCCGCGCTGATGAACCTCATCGCGGCGGCCGCGTCCTTCGGTGTGCTCGTGGCGGTCTTCCAGTGGGGCTGGGGCACGGAGCTGCTCGGCGTCGGCAAGGAGGGGCCGATCACGGCCTTCCTGCCCGTCATCATGCTGTCGCTGCTCTTCGGTCTTTCGATGGACTACCAGGTGTTCCTGGTGAGCCGCATGCACGAGGAGTGGGTGCACACGAAGGACAACGCCCGCGCGGTCCGCGTCGGCCTCGCCGAGACGAGCCGGGTCATCAACTGCGCGGCCCTGATCATGATCTGCGTCTTCTCCGCGTTCGTCCTGAGCGGCGACATGGAGGGCGCGATGGCGGGCATCGGCCTCGCGGCGGCAGTGGCCCTGGACGCCTTCATCCTGCGCACGGCGCTGGTGCCGGCGGCGATGCATCTCCTGGGGCGGGCCAACTGGTGGCTCCCCGCAGGCCTGGAGAAGCGGCTTCCGCACCTGGCCGTGGAGCCCCGCGAGGATGCGGAGGACCCCGCGCCCGTGCCCCACGCGCGCGTACCGGAGTCGTACGGCTCAGGCGTCGCCTCCGTAGTGCACGGTTTCATCCGCACCACGGAGGGCGATCCGGTGGAGGGTGCGACGCTGACCCTCCTCTCCAAGGGCAGCCGCCAACTGGACCGCGTGACATCACTGGCCGACGGTTCGTACATCGTGGCGGCCCCGTCGGCGGGCGCGTATCTCCTCGCGGTGACGGCTCCCGGTTACGCGTCCCGCGCGCGGCACATCATGGTCGCGGACGAACCACTCGTGTACGACGTGGAGTTGGAGCGGGGTGAGGTGGACGCGGTGAACTGACTCCGCCCCGGCGGCGTGAACTGACTCCACCCCGCCGAGCTGACCTGTCCGCTCTGCCCAACTCCGCGCCAGCTCGGGTTAACTCCGCGCCAGCTCCGGCCGCTTGCGGTAGTCGGTGAACCCGATGACGTTCCCCCACGGGTCGGCGATCTCCACGGTCCAGCCGGTGGCGACGGAGAAGGGCGGGGCGATCGGCGCGACCCCGGCGGACACCAGGGCCTGGCCCTTCGCCCGAGCGTCCCGCACCTCGAGCCATACGCGCGGCGTGGGCGACGACGCGGAGGAGCGGCGGATGATGCCGTCCTCCACGCGCAGCAGGACGCCCGGCGTCTCCTTGCCGACCTTCAGGATGGCGAGCCCGATCTCGTCGATCCGGAACGCGACGGGGAACCCGGCGCGCTCGTAGAACCCGACGGCCTCGTCGAGCTCGCCGACGGGAAGGACGACGTTGTCGAAGCCGAGCAGCTCGGTCGGGTCCGAGCTCTCCGAAGGCCGGTCAACGGACAGGCCTACCGACTGGTTGTCTGACATTCCGTCAGGGTAGGTGGCTCGCGCCGGGAACCGGCGCGCCATGAGCGGCGACCTGCCGCAGGCGCGGAGCTGTCACCCGGTCGGGACCTCTCGTGCGTCCGATCGGCCGCGAGCCGGGACGCTCTCGCCGGTGCCGAATCTGCGCACTCCCGGCACTGCGGCCGTCCCCGCGCACGCGATGCCCACAACCGCCGCCGCGATCCACAGCGGGGTCGCCGTGCCCCACGCGTCCGCCGCGAGCGGCCCGAGGGCGTACGCCACGGGCATCGCGGCCAGTGACAACAGCCAGTCGTACGAGGTGACGCGGGCCAGAGCGCCGGACGGTATCGCCGCTTGGACCGACGTCTGCCAGACCGGGCTGAGGAAGCCGAGCCCCGCCTGTGCGACGCCGTACGCGGCGATGACGGCCGGGGCGGGTGCCTCGGCGGCCAGCAGGGCGAGAGGCAGGGCGTACGTCGCGAGGCCGAGGTTGGCGACGAGGATCGGCCGCTTCGGCCGGGCGCGCCCGGCGAGCAGGGAGCCGGCGAGGAGGCCGATGGCGCCCGCCTGGAGGATCGCGATCCAGGCGCCCTCGCCGCCCAGTTCCTCGACGGCGAGGACGGGGCCGAGCGTCATGAGGACGGCGGCGGCGCCGTTCCACGCGGAGTGCGCGACGAGGCTGGTCCAGTACCAGTCGCGGCTGCGGACCTCGTGCCAGCCCTCGGCGAGATCCTTGAACAGCGAGCGGCGCGCGGTGGATTCCTCGGCGGCGCGGTGCACGCGGACCGCTGAGAGGAGGCATGCGCTGACGGCGAAGGACGCGGCGTCGAGCACGAAGGCCCAGCCGGGCCCCGCGGCCCAGATCAGCAGTCCGGCGAGCGCGGGCCCGCCGACGCGGGCGCCGCTGTTGACCACTCCGAGGACGGCGTTGGCCGCGTGCCGGTCCTTTTCGGCGACCGTCCCCGTGATGAGCGGGGAGAGGGTCGGCATGGCGAAGGCGGAGGCGGCGCCGCCGATCGCCTCGGCGAGGGCGATGTGCCACAACTGGGGGTCGCCGCCGAGCAGTTGTACGCCGACGAAGAGCTGGGTCACACAGCGCACCACGTCGGAGGCGAGCGCCACGGTCCGGGCGTCGAACCGGTCGCCCACGACGCCGCCGACCGGCAGCAACAGCAGCTTCGTCCCCATCGCGCAGCCCAGGACGAGCGCGAGCGCGGAGGTGGAGCCGGTGGCGCGGAGTACGGCGAGGGCGAGGGCGGCGGGGATGACGGCGTCGCCGATGAGGGAGAGGGAGCGGCCGAGGAAGAAGAGCCGGAAGGAGCGGTTGCGCAGCAGGGGGTGCGACAGCATGGAGAGGACTCTATTTCGTTGCCGAACTATTCGGCAACGAAATATCAGGAACCGAAGCAGTCCCAAGTAGGCTACGGCGTATGGCGAGGAAGAGTCAGGAGAACGAGACCGTGGACGAGCTGGACGAGCTGGACGAGCTGGACGAGCGCGCCGGCGGCGAGGAGACCGAGCCGCCCCGCGACTGGACCGACGGCCACGTCGAGCGTTGGCTCCCGGTGCTCCCCGCCCTCGACCCGGACATCGAGGGCGCCGTCACCCGCATGAAGAAGCTCACGGTCTACCTGCGCCGGGTCCGGGAGCAGTCCCTGGTCGACTTCGCCCTGGAACGCCACGAGTTCGACACGCTCCACAAGCTGGCAGGCCGCGGCGGCCGCGCGACCCCCTCCGAACTGGCCGCCGACCTCGACCTGGCCCCCGCCTCCGTGACCGGCCGCCTGGACGGCCTGGAGTCCCGCGGCCTGATCCGCCGCACCCCGTCCAAGGCGGACCGCCGCCGGGTGGACGTCGAACTGACCAAGTCGGGCCGCTCGATCTGGCTGGGGGCGATGGACGTACTGGGCCACGAGGAGTACCGCCTGCTCGGCGTCCTGCGCAAGGAGGAGCGCGCGCAGCTCGCGGACATGCTGCGGCGGATCATGGTGGTGGCGGAGAAGGAGGGCGGGGCGTCCTGGAAGTGATGGCGGCGCACCCCGCGAGTGACGAGGGAGTGCGCCGCCACCAAGGCGGGACCGGTGGTTACCGGTTGATCGACTGGATCTCCTGGACCTCGACGTCCTGCGTCCCGTCGAACGTTCCGTTCGGCAGGTCGCCGCCCGTGTTGCCCGAGCCCTCCCAGGTGATCTCCCAGGTGATGGACGCCTTGAGCTGGAACGGTTCGCCGCCCGTGGCGCGCTGGTAGGCGATGCCGCACGGCGGGTCCTGCTTCGACTTGCCCTTTGTGTACGGGGTGCCGATGCTGCCGTCGTCGTTGACCTTGCACTCGGCGGAGGCGGGGAAGGTCTTCGCGTCGGCGGTGCCGGGCTCCAGGTGGAGGCTGACCGGCTTGGCGGTGGTCTCCGCCCAGAGGTTGGTGCCGGGGAGCTCCGCGCGGACCTTGACGTCCTCGAACTTGCCCTTGTCCAGCCAGATCCAGGTCGGCAGGTTCACCGTCGACTTGGCCTCGGGCTTCAGCTCGACCTCGGTGTCCGGGACCTTGATCTGGTCATACGCGTACGAGGCGAGCACCTCCGGCGTCGGAGCGTTCGCGATCTTCGGGATGGCTCCGGCGTCCTGCCAGAAGAGGTTCTGCTCGCAGTCGTACGCCGCCGGATCGTCCTCCATGTCCGGGTTGACGACGCCCCGCCAGAACTTGCCCTTCTTGCCGATGTTGAAGTTCTTGTAGCCCTCGGCCCCGTCGGACTGGGTCTCACCCTTCTCGTAGTGATTGACCATCAGCTCCTCGCCCCAGCTGAGCGACGGCGTGACCGGGACCAGGTTCTCGTTGGGGGTCTTCTTCAGCTGGTCCGTCGCGGCCTTGACCTCTTCGGACGTCGCCACGGGCTCGTACCAGCAGGCCGGGGGCTTCCAGTTCGGGTCCACCGGGACGACTGGCTTGTTGGACGAGCCGCCCTTGCCACCGCTGACCTGGCTGACCTCGATGCTGGTCTGGCTCGCACCGGCCATGAGGGTGTTGCCCTTCGCGCCACCGGACGGTCCCTGGTTCTGGTTTCCCTTGTCCCCGATGGCGTACGCCGTGGACGACAGGGCGACGGTCAGCGCCCCGGCAACGAGGAACGCGCCGGCCTTCGTGGTTGCTCGCATCACTTGCATCCGCCCGGAATCGTCTCCAGTGAGGAGGTCTGCCACACGCCCTGTGCGGACTTGGTGAGCCTGGTCCGGTACTGCAGTACCGAGTCGGGGCTGTCGGGAGTCGTCGTGACCTTCTTGGTCTTGCGGTTCTTCGTCGACGCCTTGCGCTCGTCCACGCAGTAGAACAGGATGCCCGCGCCGTTGTCGGCGACGTGCACCTTGGCGTCGTACGCCTTGATCCCGCCGATCAGGCTGTCGTCCGTCGAGACGAAGCTCTTGATCCACTTGCGGGCGGTGGTGAGGGAAGCGCCCGAGTCGTAGAAGCTCACGGCCTTCGACTCCGGGTTCGCGTCGATGATCGCCGCGTACTTGGCCCGGAGTTCCTCCCGGCCGTCGTCCAGGATCGCCTGCAGCTTCGGGTCGCTGTTCCTCCAGCCCGCGAACTCCGCCTTGAACTCCGAAGGCAGCTTGATCTCCGGCCGCTTGACCCCGTCGGGCTTGGTGGTCGGCGAAGCCGAGGCCTTGCCGCCGCCGCCCGCGCCCTCGATCTTGTCCGAGGAGTCGTCGCCGCCCCCCGATCCACACGCGGTCAACAGCAGGGCCGCGGACGCGGTCAGCGCGGCCGCCATGAGACGGATGGGGCGGTTCACTCTGGACTCCTGGTATGTGGGGGACGGTATGTGGGGGACGTAAGCGAACCCACGCTATCTGTGGAGCCCTTGAATACGAACATGGGCCCCGTCCCGGTACGAAACCGGGACGGGGCCCACATCGAACTGCTACAGCCGGAGGCGCACTCAGAAGCGGCGCGTGATCAGCGCCCGCTTCACTTCCTGGATCGCCTTCGTGACCTCGATGCCTCGGGGGCACGCGTCCGTGCAGTTGAAGGTGGTCCGGCAGCGCCAGACGCCGTCCTTGTCGTTGAGGATCTCCAGGCGCTGCTCGCCCGCCTCGTCACGCGAATCGAAGATGAAACGGTGCGCGTTGACGATCGCGGCCGGGCCGAAGTACTGGCCGTCGTTCCAGAACACCGGGCACGAGGACGTGCACGCCGCGCACAGGATGCACTTCGTCGTGTCGTCGAACCGCTCGCGGTCCTCCGGCGACTGCAGACGCTCGCGCGTCGGCTCGTTGCCCTTCGTGACCAGGAACGGCATGACGTCGCGGTACGCCTGGAAGAACGGGTCCATGTCGACGACCAGGTCCTTCAGGACCGTCAGACCCTTGATCGGCTCGACCGTGATCGGCTTCTCGGGGTTGATGTCCTTGATCAGCGTCTTGCAGGCCAGGCGGTTGCGGCCGTTGATGCGCATGGCGTCGGAGCCGCAGATGCCGTGGGCGCAGGAGCGACGGAACGTCAGGGTTCCGTCCATGTCCCACTTGATCTTGTGGAGACCGTCGAGGACGCGCTCCTTGGGGTCGATCTCCAGCTGGAAGTCTTCCCACGTCGCCTCGGCCGAGACCTCCGGGTTGAAGCGGCGGACGCGGAACGTGACCGTGATGTACGGGGAGTCGGCGAAGCCCGCCTCGGGCTTCGCGTCTTCCTTGTCGAGGGTCGGGGTAGCCATCAGTACTTACGCTCCATCGGCTGGTAGCGGGTCTGGACGACCGGCTTGTAGTCGAGACGGATCGAGTCCGTGCCGTCGTCGCCGACCTCGCGGTACGCCATGGTGTGGCGCATGAAGTTGACGTCGTCGCGGTTCGGGTAGTCCTCGCGGTAGTGACCGCCGCGGGACTCCTTGCGGGCCAGGGCCGAAGTCGCCATGACCTCGGCCAGGTCGAGCAGGTTGCCCAGCTCGATGGCCTCCAGGAGGTCGGTGTTGAAGCGCCGGCCCTTGTCCTGGATCGAGACGTTGAGGTAGCGCTCGCGGAGCTCCGCGATCTTCTCCACCGCCGTCTTGATCGTCTGCTCCGTACGGAACACCATGACGTTGGCGTCCATGGTCTCCTGCAGCTCCTTGCGGAGCTCGGCGACCCGCTCGGTGCCCGTGGCGTCACGCAGGCGCTCGACCTGGGCGACGACCAGCTCCTCGGGGTTCTCCGGGAGCTCGACGAAGTCGTTCTTCGCCGAGTACTCCGCCGCGGCGATACCCGCGCGACGGCCGAAGACGTTGATGTCCAGGAGCGAGTTGGTGCCGAGGCGGTTGGCGCCGTGGACCGATACGCAGGCCACCTCGCCCGCCGCGTACAGACCCGGAACGACCGTGGTGTTGTCCGCGAGGACCTCGCCCTCGACGTTCGTCGGGATGCCGCCCATGGCGTAGTGCGCGGTCGGCTGGATCGGGATCGGGTCCGTGTAGGGCTCGATGCCGAGGTAGGTGCGAGCGAACTCCGTGATGTCGGGAAGCTTCGCGTCCAGCTGCTCCGGCGGGAGGTGCGTCAGGTCGAGGTAGACGTGGTCGCCCTCGGGGCCGCAGCCGCGGCCCTCGCGGATCTCCGTGTAGATGGAGCGGGAGACGACGTCGCGGGACGCGAGGTCCTTCATGACCGGCGCGTACTTCTCCATGAAGCGCTCGCCGTCCTTGTTGCGGAGGATGCCGCCCTCACCACGGGCGCCCTCCGTAAGAAGGATGCCCATGCGCCAGATGCCGGTCGGGTGGAACTGGAAGAACTCCATGTCCTCCAGCGGCAGACCGCGGCGGTAGCAGGCCGCCTGGCCGTCACCCGTCAGCGTGTGCGCGTTCGACGTCACCTTGAAGAACTTGCCGGTGCCGCCGGAGGCGTAGACGACCGCCTTCGCCTGGAAGATGTGGATCTCGCCGGTCGCCAGCTCGTAGGCGACGACGCCGGCGCTCTTCTTGACCCCGTCGACCTCGACGATGAGCTGGTCGAGGACGTAGAACTCGTTGAAGAACTCCACGCCCTCCTTGATGCAGTTCTGGTACAGCGTCTGGAGGATCATGTGGCCGGTGCGGTCGCCCGAGTAGCAGGCACGGCGGACCGGGGCCTCGCCGTGGTTGCGGGAGTGACCGCCGAAACGGCGCTGGTCGATCTCACCCTTGGGCGTACGGCCGAACGGCAGGCCCATCTTCTCCAGGTCGAGGACCGCGTCGATGGCCTCCTTCGCCAGGATCTCGGCGGCGTCCTGGTCGACCAGGTAGTCGCCGCCCTTGATCGTGTCGAAGGTGTGCCACTCCCAGTTGTCCTCCTCCACGTTGGCGAGCGCGGCGGCCATGCCGCCCTGCGCCGCGCCCGTGTGGGAGCGGGTGGGGTAGAGCTTCGTCAGGACCGCGGTGCGGCTGCGCTTCGTCGCCTCGATGGCCGCGCGCATGCCCGCGCCGCCGGCGCCGACGATGACAGTGTCGTACTTGTGAATCTTCACTGGATTCGCCTCGGCTTTAGCGGATGTTCGGGTCGAAGGTGAAGATCACCAGCGTGCCCAGAAGGATGGTGAACACCGTGGCGGTGTACAGCAGGCCCTTGAGCCACAGGCGCGTGTTGGCGCGCTCCGCGTAGTCGTTGATGACCGTGCGCAGGCCGTTGGCCCCGTGCAGCATCGCGAGCCACAGCATCAGCAGGTCCCAGACCTGCCAGAACGGGGACGCCCAGCGACCGGCGACGAAGGCGAAGCCGATCTTGCTCACGCCGCCGTCGAGCACCAGCTGGATCAGCAGGTGGCCGAGGACCAGGACGACCAGGACGACACCGGACAGGCGCATGAAGAGCCATGCGGCCATCTCGAAGTTGCCGCGAGTCGCGCGCGGGGTCTTGGAGGTGCGCTTGCGCGGGGCCTCGATGAAGGGGGCCGGGTTGTCGACGTCGTAGAGCGAGCCGCCCTCGACGGGGCCCACTCCGGACTTCTCAAGCGTGGTGTCAGACATGTCTGGCGTCAGCTCCCGAAGACTTCGCGGACGGCGTGGCCGAGGACCGGGTAGAGCGCCCCCACCATCAGGACGACCCAGATGCCGACGACGGTCCAGAGCATCTGCTTCTGGTAGCGCGGGCCCTTCGACCAGAAGTCGACGGCGATGACACGCAGGCCGTTGAGCGCGTGGAAGAGGATGGCGGCGACCAGGCCGTACTCGAGGAGTGCGACGAGGGGCGTCTTGTAGGTGCTGACGACATCGTCGTACGCCTCGGGGGAGACGCGGACGAGAGCGGTGTCCAGCACATGCACGAACAGGAAGAAGAAGATGAGGACGCCGGTGACTCGGTGAGCCACCCAGGACCACATTCCTTCCCGGCCGCGGTACAGCGTTCCAGCCGGCACGGCAGAACCCTCCGGGAGCGGGGATTGGGGCCAGCCGGCTTGGGTGGTCGGACGGGCCCGGCCGGGTACGGTCCACCGGCCGCTCGTCATCGTATCGACGAGTTGTCGGTTCGCTCGCGCGGGGTAGCCAGGTGTGATCAAACAGGCAATCAAACAGGCACGTACGGGCTATTCAGGTCGTGTACGAGTCGGGTGAGTCGTCCGCGGGCGAGCTTGCGGAGTTCCTCGGCGGCGAGGGCGCGCTCCTCCTCCGGATCGTTGCCGAGGCGTGACCGGATTCCGGCGAGCAGATGGTCCAGGGCCTCGCTCTGGGCGACGCCGTCGAGACAGATCACGAAGGCGTGGCCGAAGCGGCTTTCGTACGCTGCGTGCGCGGCGCTCAGTGCGGTGTTCGCGGCGGAGTAGGTGCCCCCGCGGGTGCCCTGGTGGGGGACGCGCGGTTCGAGAGGTTCGCAGGCCAGGGCCTCGGCGAGGTCCGCGGGCGGCAGGTCGTACGCCGCCTCGTCGGACGCGGCGAGCAGGGCGTCCAGGTCCGGGTACGGGCGGTGCGCGACCAGGCGGTGGGCCCAGGTGCGGCTGCCGCAGCAGCTGAGGAACGCGGCCTCGGCTGTCGCCGGCTCTGCGCTGTTCAGCTGCTCTGGGGCTCGGGGCGGGCTGTGCTGGCTGTGCGGGGGCAGCGGGGGCTCCTGGGCAGGGGGCATCTATGAGGCAGGGGATGTGGGGATGTGTCGTAACGCTAGTCAGGTGTGGTGAGGGCTGTCCGACGGACGCGTGAATTTCACCCGGATGGGAGAGTTTCGCTTCGCGTGGTGGACGGTAGGGACGCGGGCCCCGTTTTAGCGTGGGGGGCATGACTGGTGCCTGTGCTGCGCTTGCTGTCCGGTGGGGGGCTTTCTGTGCCGCCGCTTCGCGGCGGATTTCTCCCGTCCGCCCGCCCGTATCGCCGGGTAGCCGGGGGCTTGGGTTTGTCCGTCCCGGCAGGGGGTCGCTGTGATCCGGCGGCCCCTCGTCCTCGCCGCCGGGATCGTCGCCGCCGGAGGTGTCGCCCTCACCGTCGCCGTCTGGCCCGACGGCGGGGACGGCGCGCCCTCGTCCAGTTCGTCGCCGCCCACCGACAGCAAGTCCGCCGTCTCGCCCACCCCCTCCCCCTCGCCCACGAAGTCGTACCCCCTCTCCAAGACCCCCGCCACCATCCCCGCCGTACGCGAGCACACGGCGGCGCGCGGGCCGGGGTGGAAGCCCGCGCCCGGCGGCCGGGTGGTCGTCGGCGACGAGGACCTCGCGGACGAGGGCAAGCTGCTCGCGGGCGAGCTGAAGCTGGCGTACGCGGGGGAGGGCGAGCCCCGCAAGGGTGACGTGGAGCTGGCGCTCGACCCTGAATCCGACGGCGGGGACGAGTCCGAGTCATACACCCTCTCCGTGAAGGGGCAGCGGGTGAAGATCACCGCGCCCGCCGAAGCCGGCGTCTTCTACGGGACGCGCACCCTGAAGCAGGAGGTGCGGGGGGACCGGACCGCGCCCGAGGGAGTCGTGCGCGACCGGCCCGCCAAGCCGCAGCGCGGTTTCATGATCGACATCGCGCGCAAGCACTTCAGCGCGGAGTGGATCGAGGACCGGATCCGCGAGCTGGGCGACCTCAAGTACAACCAGATCGGCATCCACTTCTCCGACGACCAGGCGTTCCGTATCGAGTCGGACTCGCATCCCGAGATCGTCTCCCCCGACCACCTCACCAAGGCGCAGGTCCGCCGCATCCTCAAGCTGGCGGCGTCCCGGCACATCACCGTCGTACCGGAGATCGACTCGCCCGGACACCTCGGCGCGGTCATCAAGGCACACCCCTCGCTCCAGCTCCGTGACACGCGCGGTGTCGCATCGCGCGGCGCGGTGGACATCTCCAAGCCGCAGGCGGCGGAGATCGTCGACGATCTGCTGGAGGAGTACGCGGATCTCTTCCCCGGCCGCTACTGGCACCTCGGCGCCGACGAGTACCGCGCCCTCATGGTCGACAACCCGGAGGCCTCCTATCCGCAGCTGGCCGCCGCGGCCCGCGAGAAGTACGGGGCAGGCGCCAAGGTCCAGGACCTGGCCACCGGCTGGCTCAACGACCGGGCCGACACCATGCGCCCGTACGAACGCACCCTGAAGGCCTGGAACGACGGCTTCTTCCGCGGCGGCGTCGAGTCGGCCGCCGACGACCTGGAAGTCGCGTACTGGACCGGCAAGGAGATCGGCGCGCGCGAGCCCGTCGAATATCTGAAGGCGGGCCGGAAGGTCGTCAACTACAACGACGAGTACCTCTACTACGTCCTCGGCCAGCCCAACCAATTCGTCTATCCGACAGGACAGCGGATCTACGAGCAGTGGACCCCGCGGGTCATCCGCGGGACGCAGCCGGTGAGCGCCGAGTACGACGCCCAGATCCTCGGCGGGACGTTCGCGGTCTGGTGCGACCTGGCCGGGTCGCAGACCCAGGAGCAGGTGGCGCGGGGCATCCGGATGCCGCTGCGGGCGACGGTCCAGAAGCTGTGGGACCCGCGAAAGCCTGCCCTGCCCTGGGGGAATTTCGTGAACCTGGCCGACCAGGTGGGATAGGCGCCGGTGGCCGCCCGGCAGCCGGTCGGGACGATTCGCGCGACGCTGCCCCTGAGATCCGTTTTCTGCTTTTTGGTGGCGAACTTGCTTACGTCTGTGGTGTATTCGGCCAAAGCCAATACAGCCGCCGAGCGCAGTTGAGCAGAGTCGAGCACATGGGGGATGCGGGCATGGGGTACTGGGGTTACTACGTCGTGGGCAGGAGCGAGCGTCCGCTAGGGGAGCTCGCGGCGGTGGCCGGAGTGCGGGACGACATCAGCCTTCTCGTGCGACGGGACGACGACTGGCAGGTGTGGGAGGTGCCGGGCGGCGACGGCACGCGTGACGTCGGCAGCATGAACACCCTCGCCCTGGAGACGGGCTCGCCCGCGCTCTTCGGATACGTCATGGACAGCGACTGCGTGGTCGTCGAGGCGGCCGCCCCCGAGAGCGGGGCATGGACCACCTGCCTGGCCCGTGAGGCGATGGCGGGCTACCTCGGCGACGACGGCCTCAGCCTCGACGACTACTTCCTGGAGCCGCGCGACGCGGCGGACCGGGCGGTGGCGTGGGCGGCGGAGTCGGGCAGGTCGGTGGCCCCGGCGGCGCTCCTGGACGTCCTGAACGCGGCCGCGGAGCCGTCGGCGGAGCAGTTGTTCTTCCGGTTCCTGGATCGGTTGGGGGTTGTGCCGCAGTAGCCGGAGCGGCGGTTGCGGCGGTTGCGGTGGTTCGCCCTACCGACCAGAGGTGCTGCTGGGTTCGGGTCGCCCCCAGGTGGTTGAGCTCGTCAGCATTCGAGTTACGGACCAACTCCTCGGGTACCCCAAGCTCTGGGGACGGTTCTCGGGATATGCGGGGCCGCGTATGCGATTCGAGGCGGATCTGCGTCGTGAGTGCTATCGCTAAAGGGCGCCCCGGATGTCCGGTGGTGAAGGTGGTCTGGCGGCTATCAACGCTGGCGGCACGGTGCTCAGAGGAGTTGGACCGGAAAGCCATGACGGAGGATTGGGAAACCGCAAAGCGCAGGTATCCGATCGGATCCACAGTGACCGGCAAGGTTGACAGGGTGGCCGGCTTCGGTGTCTTTCTCGCTGTCGAGGGATTGTCACGGTACGGAGCGGTGGTCGACGTGGTCGGGCTGCGCACGGATGCCGAGGGATCGGCCGTGTGGCCGGAACCGGGTGAATCCGTTACCGGAGTCGTGGTGGACCACATGGAGCACAACCAGAAGATCAAGCTCGCTCTGAGCTGATCACGACCAGGGCGGCGGCCCGTCGCGCAGCTGTGACGGGCCGCCGCCGATGCCGGAGTTCGGTCAGTGATTCGGTAAGTCAGGGGTGGTCGTGGGTGTCTCGGAGGAGGCCTACGGCTTGGTGTAGTACTTCTTGCGGTCGGCGCAGCCCTTGTGGACGGCCTTGACGATGTTGCCGCCTGAGCTCTCGAAGACGGCCTGGTGCTTTCCGTGCTTCCAGTCGCTCCAGTTGCCGGGGGCGGGAGTCGTGGACGGTGGGGGCAGACAGGCGCCGAGAGCCGAGGAGATGCGGGGGCACGCGCGGGAGTTCGTGGCTCGGGTGACCGTGCGGAATCGGCTGCCGCTTGATTTCTCCGTCACGAGCCTTCGGGTTGTCGACTTCCTCGTTGAAGGGCTGCGCAAGGGTGGGCGTGAGCGCCGTCGTGATGACGTGTCCTGGGTGCTCTTTGGGCTTGGTTCCTACGTGGGCGAGGTGCTGGTGCGTCGTGCCGGTGCCGTCTGGGGGGAAGCGGTGCTGTTGCGTGTTGTGGTGGGGCTTGATGCCCCTGCGGCTGCGAAAGTTCTCGGCAAGCGGCCCGCCGCGGTGCGTGCGGCGGCCCACCGGGGGTTGCGGCGTCTTGCCCGGCAGCTGGGGGACTGTGAGGCGGAGCCTGTTGCTTCTCCCAGGCGGCTTCTGGCAGGGAGCAGGTATGCCATGCGGCGGGAGAGACGCGTGGCGTGTTGAGGAGGGGGAGGGGGAGGGGTGACTGACGGGTTCGACGTGCGGTTGCGGGACTCGGCCCGGCGGGGGATTCGGGACCGGCTCCTGCTCGTCGTATGGAGTCTGGGCGTCCTGCCCGTGGTGCTTGTTCTGGTCAGCTTTGCTCTTGGCTTCGGGGCGCGCGCGTTGTTCAACGGGCTGGGCATCGGGCTCATGTACGTCGTGCTGTACGGCGGGCAGGCGTGGAAGAACCCCGGGCGGGTGCGGGCCCTGCTGGATGAGGGTGAGGGGGAAGAGCTGGTGAGTGCCTTTCCGGTCGGGCTGCCCGACCAGGCCCTCCTCTCCAGGTTGCTGGGTGGCAGCGGCGGCTTTCTCGTCGTCAGCAATCGGCGGGTGTTGGTCTTCTCCCGCAATCGGATCACGGATGTCGCTACAGAGCTTCTCTGGTCTGCGCCGCGACGAGATTGTTCCGCTGAACTCAGGTCAGATGGGAGTGCGTTGACCATCACCGGCGGTGGGGAGAGTCGGACGTGGCGACTTGGCCCCGGCGCCCGGCGCAGGGCTGCCGTCGAGCGGTTCGTCGTCGCGATCAACAGGGGGTGGTGGTGAACCCGCCGGTGGCATCCGGTGCTGCGTCGGTGCGGAGTGCGGTGATGAATGCCGTCCAGGCGGGGGACGCGAAGACGACCGCCGGGCCGGTGGGGTTCTTGCTGTCGCGGACGGGGATGTGGGCGTTCGTGGGGCAGGCTGTGTCGTCTACTTCGAGGCAGTCGCCGCTGTCGCCGCCGCTGTACGTGGACTTGCGCCAACTTGCGTATGTTGACGGGGCGGTGACCTCCAGGCATTCGCCGCTCTCGCCGCCGCTGTACGTGGACTTGCGCCAGGAAGGCAGAACCGAGGCGTTCGGGATGCTGTTCTCACTGCGCTTCATGCTCGTAATCCTCCGCGACGGACCTGATGAGGTCCAGGGACTTGCCGTGCGACAACGCGTCGCCCAGCGCGTGATCGTAGACCTCCTGGCACTCGCGCACCATCGACGGGAGTTCCCATACCCGGCCTGTCTTCAAGCCCTCTACATACGCGATGGGCGGCAGGTCCTCGAACCACATCAGTGAGACGACGCCCTCCAGCAAGGCGTGTGCCCCTGCCTCGTAGGGAAGCACGTGCACCCGGATGCGGCGGCTTTCGCCCAACCTCAGGATGTGACGGAGCTGTTCGCACATCACTGCCGGGCCCCCGATGGGGCGGCGCAGCACTGCCTCGTCGAGCATCGACCACACCACGGGTGTATCGAATTCTTCGAGGATGCGGGCCCGTTCCAAGCGTGTGACGAGGAGCTTGTCACGTTTCTCGTCGCTCTTGGGTGGGTGCCCGGAGCTGAGGACCTCGCATGCGTACGCCTTGGTCTGGAGTAGGCCGGGCACCAGCTTGGGCGCGTAGACGCGGATCTTCGTTGCCTGCCCCTCAAACTCCAGCGCCTCCGCGAAATGCTCCGCCACCCTCCGCCCATCCAGCGTCGGCAGGAACCGTACGAAGAAGCCGCTCGTGCCCAGCACTTGGTCCAGCCGCCGCGCGTCCTCCGCGTCCGGTCTGCGGCGCCCGGCCTCGATGTGGGCGATGTGCGTGCGGGACATCACCGCGCGCTGGCTCAGTTCCTCCTGGGTGAGGCCGGCCGCCTCGCGGAGGCGTCTCAGTTCCTCGCCGTACTTCGTACGCGCTTCCGGGTTGTCCTCGATCGCCACGGCCAACTCCCCTTTGTGCGGGTTCCGTTGTCACGTTGAGCTATCTCCCCAGCGTGCGGGCGTCTACCCCAGCCTGTGACTGGAACAGCACACAGAGTGAGAGGTGGCGTGGCCGTGGGTGAGGTCGGAGAGGTGATGCGTGGTGGGGAGTCGGAGGGGCCCGGCATCACGTTGCGCGTGTCTCGGGACGGTGGGCGGACCTGGGGGCCGCGTGTCGTCTATTACCCGGTGCGGGACGCGGAGGCGCTGTCGCCGCTCTCCCTCAGTTCGCGGTTTCCTGCCTGTGCCTGTCCTCGGTGCGGACAAGTGAAGTGACCGTACGTGTGCGGGAGTTCATGTAGCGTGACGATCGCTGACTCTTCTTCCTCGTGTGCCCCCATGGCATACGAGGCGGCCCCCGTCCCCGGCTGCAACCGGTACGACGAGGGCCTTCATCACCAGTGGCCTCTCGACTAAGGACACCACCAGAAATGCTTCGTCATGTTAGCCCGCCTGCCCGTTTCTTCTCGCAGGTCCCCAACGAAATCCTCCGGCATCCCCGGCTCTCCTCCGACGCCGTCCGGCTTCTCACCTGGCAGTTGTCCCTTCCTGCCGACGCCGCCGAATCGTTGTCCAAGACCGCCGCGCGCGCCGGTATCGGCAAGGTCGCCTTTCTGCGGGCCAAGCGGCAGTTGAAGGACGAGGGGTACGTCCATGAGTGGCGCGAGCAAGGGGAGCGGGGGCGATGGCGTACCCGGCAGCTCGTGTCGAATGTGCCGCTCGGGAGGGATGAGGCCAGGCGGCTGCTGGGGGAGTCCTCGCAGGTCGCGCCGAGTGACGCCGAACCGGCCGTCGGTCCGCCGACCGGTCGGGACGTCGGCCGTCTTCCCAGCAATCCCCCCGGCGTAAACACCCTCCCACCGGCCCCGGAGGTCGCGGCCGAGGGGCTTCGTGTCGTCGGCGAGCTGCACCGGCTCGATCCCCGGCTGCGCGTCCCGCGCGGGATGCTGCCCGAGCTGGCCGCCCTTGCCGCCGAGTGGCTGGCTCTCGGGCATACGGCTGATGGCGTGTGGGAGGGGATTCGGCGGCAGTTGCCTGGTTTGGGGGAGGTTGTTCGGCGGCCCGGCGGGCTTGTTCGGTATGCGTTGCGGGAGGTCCCGCCGCTTGAGGCGCCGGTGGCCGGGCCTCGTGTCCCGCTGATGGTGGAGTGCGCGGGCCGCCATACCCAGCCGCGGCTCTTCCGGCCCATGGCGGGGGAGGCGCTGTGCGGTGACTGCCGGGTAGACGGGGCCGCCGATGGAGTGCGCGGCTCCGTCGCCATGCGGGGTGCGGCCGTCGTGCGGGCGGCTCTGCGGGGCGCGGATGTGACGTTCCAGGGGGTCCGCACGCAGTAGAGGACGTACAGAGTCCGCAATGGGAGGCGTACGACATGGGCGGCCCGAGTCTGGTCGAGCTGATTGCCGAGGCCGACGAGAGGGGTCTGGCGGCGAGCGGTCTCGCCTGCCTTGACCGGTGTGTGCCGCTTCTCGGCGGTGGCGATGACGTGCTGCGGCCCCTGTGGGGCAGCCTCGCGGAAGGCGGGGCTTGGGACGGTGCTCTGGCTGAGGCTCGGGCCGAGCTGGCGGCGGCAGCCGGCTCCGGCGAGGAGGCCGTCACCGGCGACGAGGCCGTCACCCTTGCTCAGCGCATGCTCGGTGCGGTGCCCGCCGCGCGGTCTGCGGGTGAGCTGCGGGAGTGGGCCGATGCCTGTTCCGTTGCCGCGCTGCAGATCCATCGGCTGCTGGATACCGCGCCGGACGGCGGTGGCGGCTCGCAGCGGCCGTCGGTGACGGCGCGGCGCGAAGGTCGTACCGAGGGGATGTCGCCCCTCGTCGCCGCTGAGTTGCGGCGGCAGGTGCGGATTCTTGAGTTGCTGGCCAATCAGGGGGCCGGGGCGGGTGGGCTGCGTCAGGCTCTGGATGTTTCTACTGAGGGGCGGCGGGTGCTGCGGGCCGTGGTCTCCCGTAGGGAGCGGGGGCGGGGGTAGGCCCCCCGGCCCCCGTCGAGGATTTTCGTCTGCGGGCCGTCGTGGCTGGTCGCGCAGTTCCCCGCGCCCCTACGGGGCGCCCCCCCCCGGAGGCAGCCCCCCCCGGAAGCGCGCCCCGCCCCCCCCCGGCGCGCTACTTCGCCCCGAACACCGCCGCCAGCGGCTGCTTCTTCTTGAAGACCGTCGACGGTGCCGTCACATGTTCGCCGCCGATGTAGAAGCGGTCGCCCGCGAACAGCATGCGGCGCTCCGTCGTGAACCTCGCCTCCATCTCCCACGTCTCGGACGGGTTCTGCTGGAGCTTCGTCTTCTTGTACGTCGTCGGGTCCAGCGACCAGATCGCGCCGCCCGCCTCGTCGACGACGCTCGCCTCCTGGTACGCGATGACCTTGCCGTCGTCCGCGACGCCGATCGGGGTCAGCGGACCCTCCTCGACGCCCTCCGCCTTGCCCTTCTGCTTGCCGGTCTTCAGGTCGAGGGCGACCAGGTCGTTCTCTGCGCCGGACGAGGGGCTCGAAGGCTCCGACGTACCGAGGAAGAGCGTGTCCTTGGTGACGGCGATCTGCTGGCAGCCCGTGACCTCGGTGGACGGACAGTCAAGCTTGTACTTGCCGTACTTGCCGCCCACCGTGCTGATCGTGCTCAGCAGCTTGCCCTGGGCCCCGCTGTCGTCGATCGTCAGGAACTCCGAGGCACCGGACGAGCCCTTCTTCGCGTCGCCGCCGTCGGCGCCCACGACCAGGGGGTCGGTGGACACGACGTGGGCGTACTCCGTGCCTGCCGGGAGCTTGTACGTCGACTTCGGCGCCTTCGTCGCGGGGTCGACCGTCTGGAGCGACAGCTGGGGGCTGTCGACCTCGCCGCAGTCGCGCAGCGCGATCAGCTTGTCGTCGCTGCCCGCGTAGCCCTCCACCGGGCACTTGTCGTCGGACGGCTTCCAGAGCGGCTCGCCGCTCACCTTCCAGCCCGCGTCGGTCATGGAGCCCGCCGCCGCGACCGTGCCGCCGCCGATGGTGACCTCGTCGAACATCTGGGCCGAGCCGTACTCGTCGGTCGCCTGCTTCTGCCAGAGCAGCTTGCCCTTGTTCAGGTCGACCAGGCCGACCTCCGTACAGACGGAGGGGTCCTTCTTGTCGTTCTGGAACAGGACGGCGACGAGCCCCTCCTTGGTGGGCTTCGGCGAGGACCAGCACATCTCGCCGCCGAGCGGCACCGTCCACTCGGGCTTTCCGCCGGCCAGCGGATAGCCGACTATCTTCTTGAGGTCGGCCTTCACGAAATTCTTGTCGGTCGTCCACATTCCCATGGCGCCGACCATGTCCTTCACCTTCGCCATCGGCACCTGGTTCAGCAACTTCGCCTCGACGGCGGCCGATTCGGACCCGCCGTCGCCGGTTCCGCTCCCGCCCGAACCGTCGTCGCTCTCGCCGCAGCCGCTGAGCAGGAGCGCGGCCGCGAGTAACGAGCCGAGGGCTGCCGCCTTGCGTGACATCTGAATCTCCTTGAGGGCATGGGTAGTCGGCCCACGGGTCGGCATCCGCCGACCCGCCGGCCAAGTCAATTCGCTTGGATTGGTGATCCTTCCTTTTGGGTAGGGGAATTTCAACTCGGAATTCCTTATCTCTGTTTCAGTTGAAATGATCCCCGGGACATTTCACGGAATGGGAAATGTGGAACGGGCCGACGGCCACTACTTGACCAGCGTCGACTTCACCTTCGCGACCTGCGCGGAGAGCAGGTCCGACGGCAGCTTCGCCTGCTGCGGGTCGGTGAGGTGGAGGGTGAGGAAGAGCGTCACGGTGTTCTCGACGCGGACCGCCGTCATGTGCATGGGGACCTCGGAGCCCTGCGCGGCGCCCGTCATCTCCCAGGAGACCGACTCGTCGCCGCCCGCCGCGACTTGCTCGCTCTTCACGGACTTGTACGCGACGGTGGCACCGCCGTTGTTGCCGCTGGTCGAGAAGCCGCCCGCGCAGGCCGGGACCGCCTTGCGGAGGTCCGCGAGGGTCTTCTGGGCACCGTCACCCTCGTACGAGAAGACGCTCGTCGTCACCGCGAGACCGGGCGATGCGGTGGAGCCGTAGGAGCGGCTGGCCCACGCGGCGGCCTTCGGGGTGCGGTTCGTGCCGGAGGCGGTCGCGTCGGCGAGGGCGCGGCACTGGGGCTTGTCGGACTTGGGCGTGACGTTCGTGTCGGCGTTGTCCTGGGCGCTGTATCCCTTGGCCTCGGCCTTGGTGACGAGGGCCTTCTTCAGCTGGTCGGCGGCGGCGGGGGCGGGCGCTTCCGTCGGCTCGGCGTTCGGTGAGGCCGTCGCCTCGTTGCCGCTGCCCTTTCCGCTGTCCTTGCTGTCGTCGCCGTCCGATGAGTCGGAGCAGCCGGTGAGCGCGAGGAGTGCGGTGGCGGTCGCGGCGGTGAGGGCCGAGGCGCGGCGGCGGGTGCGTCTGTGGTTCACAGGTGAGGTGCCCTTACGTGTGATGAGGCGCGCCGCCGTGAAGTTCCCTGGGCGGCGCTGGAGTTCGAGTTCGTACGTACGTCCTAGCGGGCGGGGGGCCGGAAGCGTCACTGTCCGTGTCTGTGCTCCCGGCCCGCGGTCGACAGCACGCGTTCCCGAGCGAGAAGGTTCGCGGGCTCTGCTTCGACGGGCGGCCCGGGGTCGTGCGGCCGGAGTTCCCGATGCGATGGGCGCCGGAGGGGATTGGCCGAGGCTCGATGGCGTCAGTAGGGGGCCATCACCAATTCGCCGATGACCCGCTGCCCGACCTGCGCGGCCAGCTAGGGAGCCCGTTCTGCCTCCACCTGCTTGACGTGCACGAAGACCGAGTGGTCGGCCGCGGGCTCCGTCAGGTCCAGATCGCGGACGTTCACACACAGCGTCACGAACGCGCCCCTGGTGCCGCCCACATCCAGTCCCACCTCGGGGGCCGCCGGCCAGCCGGAGAAGTCCCAGCGCAGCGTGGCAGGGAAGCCGCCCACCGCGGTCAGGAAGGGCCGCACGATGTCCGGCGGCATGGCCCAGCTCTGGAACCGGACCGGGAAGTGCGGTTGTGGGGTGACTTCGCCTTCCGGCGGGATGTCACCTTCTTCCGAGGTCCACCAATCCGCTGTGGGGCAGACCGCCAGCAGTGGTCTGATGGCCTGCACCGAGGGGGCTCGCGCGTCCAAGTCGACCTCCAATTCGTGCGTGTCGGCCATGTCGAGCAGCCGGTCGACGACGCGCAGCCCTTCCGTGAGATCGGCAGTCCGGAAGACGGGTTGCGCGTAGGAGTTGGACATGGCGAGCAGTGTGCTGGTGCGTGTCCATGGCCCGCCAACTGATTTCGCCTGGGTGAGATCGTGGGTGAGATCGTGGGTGAGATGTGGCGCCGGAAGCGTTGATGGCGTGGGGAGGCGGTCCGGTAGCGAACGCCGAACGCCGAACGCCGTGCCGCCCCCCTCAACAAAAGGGAGCAGCACGGCGCGTAGCGGTATTGCTGCCGTTACGGCGTCAGCGTCTGGCCCAAGTGAGCCCCCGCCGGCGTACCCAGCAACGTACGGCCGTAGTAGACGGCACCCGACGTCGAGACGCCCGAACTGCCGCTGTCCAGTTGGAGGATCGTGCCGTCGCCCGCGTCCTCGCCGTCCACGCCGATCGCCAGGTCGGCGCGGCCGTAGCCCGAGAGGTCGGAGAGGACCACCGACGCGCCCAGGCGGTCCGCCGACTCCGTCGAGCCCGTGATGCCCGCCGTGTCCTGGGAGAAGGCCAGTGCGCCCGTGCCCGTCAGGCCCGTCGACGTGCCCTTCAGGAGCAGGGACGTACCGGCGTCCTTGCGGGACGTGCCGTCGCGCGTGATGTCCTCGTTCGGGGCGCCCGCCAGGACGTCCGCGTAACCGTCCAGGTTGTAGTCGCCCGCCGAGACCGACCAGCCCATCGCGTCGCCCGATTCAGCGGCGCCGGGGACTCCGGACGTGTCCTGGTGGACCGTCTTCATGCCGGTGGTGGTGAAGCCGGTGGAGGTGCCGGGGACCACCGTCACCTGGCCGCCCGCGAACGCTCCCGACTCCGCCGTGTACGGCTGGCCGATGACCAGGTCGTCGTAGCCGTTGCCGTTCACGTCGCCCACCGCCAGCGAGCGGCCGCCCTTGACCGAGAGCGAACCGACCCTGCTCAGGCCCGACTTGGTGCCCTTGAACCACTGGACCTTGCCGAGTCCCGCCTGGTCGCGGTAGGTCAGGGCCACGTCCGCGTAGCCGTCACGGTTGAAGTCGCCGGACGCCGCGTCGGCGTAGGAGATGGCCGTGTCGCCGGACGTCAGCGTGCCGCCCACCTCGCTGCCCGCCGCGAAGCGCGCCGCCCACGTGCCGCCCGTGCCCGTGGACGCCGAGAAGACGTCCGCCTTGCCGTCCGCGTTGAAGTCGGCGACCGCCACCGCGGAGCCGAACTTGGCGCCCGGGTAGTGGAAGTCGTCCGCCAGCTGCATGTCCGTGCCGGAGGTGAAGGCGGGGCCGTAGAGAATCGTTACCGCGCCGCGGTCCGCGTTGGTGGCGTCGTCCTCGCCGGGGGCGCCGATCGCGAGATCCGCGTAGCCGTCGCCGTTGATGTCGCCCCAGGCGGTCGCCGCCGCCCAGTTGTCGCCCGCCTCGGAGGCGCCGGGGACGCCGGGGCTCGACTGGGTGAGGGTCTTCTTCGACGCGCCTGCCGGGCCGTCCAGGCCGCCGGGGATCACCGTGAGGGTGCCTACGCCGCCCGATGCCTTCGGGGTGCCGGCCACCAGGTCCGTGATGCCGTCACGGTTGAAGTCGGCCGTGGGGATCGCGGAGTTCTTGCCCGCGCTGCCCGCGTAGCGGCGGATCTCGCCGAGCTTCGAGTACAGGTTCTTGCCCGGGCACGCCGTCGCGAAGCCGTCCCGGTGGCCCGAGATCGTGTTCAGCGACGGGGTGTCGCCCTTCTTCCAGACGCCCGTGTCGTCGCCCGCCGTCATCGTGACCTTGGCCAGCGGGTCACCGCCGTACTGGCCGAGCTTCCACGCCGCGACGCGGGAGACGGACTCCAGGGCGGCGCGGGTCGGCTTGCCCGCCTTCTTGTACGTCGTACCGGGGGCCGGGTTCTCGTTGCCCTCGAAGTCGCCGAGGACCGCGATGCCCGCCGACTCCGCGTTGAAGCCGTACGTGTGCGCGCCCTTCACCGGCAGGTCCGTGCCGCCGCCGCGGCCCTCGAAGACCTGGCCGCACTTGTCCACGAGGAAGTTGTAGCCGAGGTCGTTCCAGCCCTCGGTCTTCACGTGGTACGTCATGATGCCGCGGACCAGCGACGCCGACTGGGCGCAGCTGTAGTCGTTCGTGCCGACCGTGTGGTGGACGAAGACCGCCTTGACCTTCTCGATGTACTCCGGCGGGTCCTCGACCAGGGACTCGTCCGCGCCCCAGGCCGCGCGGCCGATCATCGGCGGCTTGGTGACCGTCGACGGCGGCGCGGGCGGCTTCGTCGGCTCGGGGTCCGGGGACTCGGAGGTGGACGGGGCCGGGGACGTGGGCGGCTCGGTGCCGGGCTCGGAAGTGGTGGGGGAGGGCGCCTCGGTCGTGGGCGCCTGAGTGGGTGCCGGGGACGCGGGCTCGGTCGGCTCCGGAGTCGGCGTGGCCGTCTCGTCGACCACGGGAGCGGCGAACGCCGCCGGGGCCATCGCCGAGCCGTCGAGCGCCGGGTTGGCCGCCTCCTTGGACGTCACACCCGGGTCGACCAGGTTGACCTCTAGTCCGGTCGGAAGCGCCGCACTGGAGGAGCCGTCGACCACGCGGACCTCGACGCCGTCCGACGGGCCGACCCAGAGCGGCTCGGAGGCGGCGCGCATGCCCGCCTCGGCCTTCTCCGGCAGATGCAGCTCCAGGTCCAGGTTCTGCCAGCCGGTCCACTTGTCGTTCTCGACGGAGCGGGTACGGACCTGGGCCGTGCCCTCCAGCTCCTTCGTCGCGCCCGCCCACGAGACGCCGAGCAGCGAGAACTGCTCGGTCGACGTGCGCGGCAGCTCCCGCTCCTTCGCGCCGTCGGCCTTGAGCGCGATGTCGTGCACGCTCACCGGGCGCTTGCCCCGTGTGCCGTCGCCGCTCGGATTCGCCGAGGGACCCGCCATCGCGTACGTGACCGCCCCCGCGCCCCCCAGCACGACGGCACCGATCGTCAGCCATGCCCTGCGCTTGAGACTCAAAGGTCTGTACGCATGCGTGGTACGCGCTGATTCGCGCGGTTTGCGCGGGCTCAAATGCCCCACCCCTTAGCGGAATTGCAGGTTGACCAAAACGAGTGCGTACGACTGGCGGGATGGTCAAAGGGTTGTACGAGAAAAGGGGCGGATCGACGTGACGTATCCCGCATTCAAGACCTGTGACATTTGGCCCGAGCATTGCGCTGGGTCACGTGACAGCTGTGGACGAGAAGTGCGGGGAGTGTGGGTGGGGACCGTGGGTATTGGGGTGCGGAAGAGGCGGCAGTGGGCGCGGGCGGTGGCCTGCTGTCTGGTGCTGGGGGCGCTCACGTCCTGCGGGTCGGACGGCAAGATCTACGAGGGTCTGGTGAAGCAGACCCCCGCCGAGAAGCCGCGTCCCGCGGCCGAGGTGCGGGGCGAGCGGCTCTCCCTGGAAGCCGTGGAGCTGATGAAGAAGGCCGACTCCGTGCGGATCTCGGTCGAGATGACCAAGCCCGCGGGCCGCCAGAAGGTCTCGCTGCACATGGACCGCCGCAACAACTGCACGGGGACCTTCGACTCGGGACCCCAGCGCAAGGGCGAGCTGATCATGGTGGGCGGCGAGGAGATCTACGTACGGTTCGCGGACGAGGCGCTCGACGCGATCCGTGAGGCGGCCGTGGCGCGCGGCCCGGAGATCGCGGCGCGGGCCAGGGAGCGCACGGCGCTCGCGCGCGGCAAGTACATGAAGGTGCCGTCGGGCAGCGGCAGTTCGGCGCCGGGCACGGCAACTGCCGCGCAGACGTGCGACCTCGACAGGATGCTGGGCCAACTGAACGGTTCCGGCATGGAGATGAGCGGTACCCGTGCGCTGCCGGGCAGGAGCTGGCACGGTGATCGTGTGACCCCGCTGGCCGCGAAGGACGGCGGGCACGACATGACCGTCTACCTGGCGGCGGGCGACAAGCCGTACATCCTCGGCATGACGCAGCGGCGGGGCGACGAGCGGATGGAGATGCGGATGTCCGACTACGACAAGCCGGTCGTCGTGAGCGCGCCCGATCCGTCCCTGGTCGTCGACATCGAGGCGTTCGGCATGGGCGGCGGCTCCCTGTTCGAGGTCTGACCGGCTGCACAGAGGCGGTCCGAACCGCCTGTGCGGCGGTCCGAACCGCCCGTACATGTGACATTTCCGCGCGCCGCGACGCTGCTCGGCGTGGGGGCACGGACACGGTGAACCGTGTCGCACCGGCACGAATGGGAGAGCGTGGGCCGAGGAGGAGAACCGCGTCGCGCGCAGGCGCACGACGAGGAGCTTGGCGCGGCTGTCGCGCGGGCGCAGGAGGGGGACGAGGCGGCCTTCGCGGTCGCCTACCGGCTCGTGCAGCCGGGGCTCCTCGGCTATCTGCGGGGGCTCGTCGGCCACGACGGTGAGACCGCGGAGGACGTGGCGGCCGAGGCCTGGCTGGAGATCGCGCGGGACCTGGGGCGGTTCCGCGGCGACGGGGCGGGCTTCCGGGGCTGGACGGCGACCATCGCACGGCACCGGGCCCTGGACCATCTGCGCCGCCAGAAGGTACGGCCGCGGCCGTCCGCCCTGGAACAGGACATGCTCGAACTTCCCGGACCGCACAGCACCTCGGGCCAGGCCCTGGAGGCGATCTCCACGGAGCAGGCGCTCGCGCTGATCGCGGGGCTGCCGCGCGATCAGGCGGAGGCGGTGCTGCTGCGGGTCGTCGTCGGCCTGGACGCGCCGGCCGCGGCCCGCGTCCTCGGCAAGCGCCCGGGGGCCGTGCGGACGGCCGCTTACCGGGGGCTCAAGCGGCTTGCCGAGCAGTTGGGCGCGGCGCGGGGTGTGACGGATGACGGGTCCGGTCCGCTGGGGGAGTCGAGATGACTCGGGAGTCAGGATGGACGTGAAGGATCCCTTCGGGAGTGAGGAGCCCCCCGGGGGTGAGCCGGCCCTCGACGTACTGCTCGGCGCCGCGGTGCGGGCCGGTCGCGTCGACCCGGAGTCGCAGCGCGCGGCGGTCGAGGCGTTCCGCTGCGCGCGGGACGGGGACGGCCGCCGGGCCCGCACCCGCCGCCGCGACGACTGGCGCCCCAGGCCGCGCCGCTTCGGCACCCTCGCCTCGCTGCGGGCGGCGGCGGGCGCGCTCCTGGCGACGGCGCTGCTTGGCGGCGTGGCGCTGGCGTCCATCGGTACGTCCGGTACGTCCGGCCCTTCGACGCCGCCGACGAAGACGCCGACTCCGCCGCCGACGACACGCGGCGAGAGCGCACAGCCGACGCGGGCGACCCCGCCGAGGCCTCCGGGCGAACCCCCGTCCCAGGACAAGGGAAAGCCCCCGGCCAAGGACAACAAGGGGAAGGGCAAGGAGAAGGGGAAACACCCCGGCAAGGGCAAGGCCAAGGGAAAGAACAAGGCGAAGAACGCGCACTGATGCGTCTGCGGGTGCGTCGTGGCCGGGCGCGCAGAAGAAATTCCGCCGAGGCCCCGCCAAGGTGAGCGGCCGGGGTCGCCACCCCCCACAGGAGAGACCCCGGCCGTCACGCGGACGGACCGCACGCGGCCCGTACTCCCTTCAGCGCCGCGCGTGCGTTTTCTGTCACACCGCGTTCTGTCACGCGCTAGTTGCGCGTTGTACCAAACATGGACGGGAGCCCACTTCAGCCCGTAGCGTGCTGCTTCGCGCCAGGCAGCGGAGTCAGGACCGCGGCCGGTGGAGGCGCCTAGGGAGAAGTTGTGCTGGGGGACGACGCGGAACTGACCGCCGCGGTGCTTGCGGCACAGGACGGGGACGAGACCGCGTTCCGGACTGTGTACCGCGCTGTGCACCCGCGGCTGCTCGGCTACGTACGGACGCTGGTCGGAGACCCGGACGCGGAGGACGTCGCGTCCGAGGCCTGGCTGCAGATAGCCCGTGACCTGGACCGGTTCAGCGGCGACGCGGACCGGTTCCGGGGCTGGGCCGCGCGCATCGCGCGCAACCGCGCGCTCGACCACATACGGATGCGCGGCCGCCGCCCGGCGATAGGCGGCGACGAGACCGAGCTGACCGGAAAACCGGGCGACGCGGACACCGCGGGCGAGGCGATGGAGTCCCTCGCCACCGGCGACGCCCTCGCCCTGATAGCCAAGCTTCCGCAGGACCAGGCCGAGGCGGTCGTACTGCGCGTGGTCGTCGGACTCGACGCCAAGAGCGCGGCGCAGACCCTCGGCAAGAGACCCGGAGCGGTCCGTACGGCCGCGCACCGGGGCCTGAAGCGGCTCGCGGAGCTGCTCGGCGCGGAGGGCCCGATGAACCCGGACGCCCTGGACGCCGTACCTCCCCAGAGAGAGCCGCGTGGGCGCGCGGTGACATCCGCCGGTGTGACGGAATCGCGTGCGCGGGCGCAGAAGGACATGTGATGGCCGACGAGGATTACAGGTGGCTGGACCGCGACGCGGCGGAGCGTTTGCTGAGCGGTGAGTCCTTCGACGGTGCCGACCATCACACGCGGGAGCGGGCCGAGCGGCTCGCCAAGACGCTGGGCGCGCTGACCGCGGACGAGCGGGTGCTCGCCGGTCCCCCCGGCGATCTCTCCGCCGAACTCCCCGGTGAAGAGGCGGCGATGGCCGCCTTCCGGGAGGCCCGTGCCGCTTCCGCGGGGGCCTCGTCTACGCGCGTGGGAGCGGCCGCGGCGGCTGCCGGATCCGGGGAGACCGTACGCATCGGAGGGGCCCCCGCGCCGGGCCGCCCGACCCGCTGGGCCCGCCCCGTCCGCTTCGGGCTTGCCGCCGTGCTCGCGGGCTGCATGATCGGCGGCGTCGCCGTCGCGGCCGGCACGGGCGTGCTGCCCTCGCCGTTCGGCAGCCGGGACGACCAGGGCCCCGCGGCCTCCGCGTCGCCCGTGGCGCCGCCGCAGCCCCTGGAGTCGGCGACGGGCGGCGCGAGCACCCCGCCGGACGTGGAGCCGGACGACGCGCACACCACGCCGGACGGCACCTCGCGCGAGCCGGGCAGCAGCGCCCCGCCGCAGTCGCCGGAGGCCACCGGCGGGCCGCAGGACGGCGCCACCTCGCAGCCGGGGACCGGCAGCGGGGACACGCGGCGCGAGGACGAGGCGAAGACCTGGCGCAGACAGGTGATCGCCGCCTGCCGCGACCACCGCGACGGCGACCTCAAGGGCGAGAAGAAGCGCCGCCTGGAGAAGCTGCTCGGCGGCTCCGAGGGCATCACCGAGGCCTGCGACCGGCTGCTCGGCGGCGGCGACCGCCAGGGCGACGGCAGCGGTGGCAACGGGGGCGGCGAAGACGACGACGGCGGCGACGGCGGCGACAAAGACGACGACGGATCGTCCGGCGGCGGCAACGAACACGAGGGCAACGGCGGCAACAGGGTCCCGCCGGTCATCTCCCCGACGTACCCGCAGACGAAGCCCACGCCGACCGCGTCGTACAGCGCCCAGCCGCAGCTGCCGTCGTCTCCGACGCCGACGCAGTCCTGAACCGTCGGACGTCCGGCACCTCTGGGCAGGTCCCCTCAGGCAGGTCCCCTCAGGCAGGTCTCCGACCTGCCTTTTCGCAGTTCAGGGCGGTGTTTAGAACGCGGCTCCATCCCCGGTGTGACGTTTTTGGAAGCAGCGACGCAGTAAGAAGTGAGCCGACTGGTCATCGGCCCGCGCACGAGCCGGGGGTTCCCCCCGTACCTTTGGCTCTGTGCCACCAGCGTGGGCGGGAGACGTTCCCCCGATCCCGCCCACGCTGCCTAATCCTTGTAGACGACGACCTTGTCGCCATTCCTGACCTGCGCGAACAGGCTCGCGATCTTCTTCTCGTCGCGTACGTTCACACAGCCGTGCGAGGCACCGTTGTAGCCGGTCGCCGCGAAGTCCGACGAGTAGTGCACGGCCTGGCCGCCGCTGAAGAACATCGCGTACGGCATGGCGGTGTCGTACAGCGTCGAGACGTGGTGCCGGGACTTCCAGTACACCTCGAAGGCGCCGTCGCGGGTCGGCGTGTACTGCGAGCCGAACCGCACGTCCATCGTCGAGACGGCCTTGCCGTCGATCATCCAGGTCAGCGTGCGGCTCGCCTTGCTGATGCACAGGACGCGGCCCGTCATACAGCGCGGATCGGGCTTCGACGGCGGGATGCCGCCGCCGGAGTAGAGCTCGAACTTCGTCGGCTTCCGCGTCATGCCGAGCAGCTTCTGCCAGGTCACGGAGTCGGTCGTACCGGTGCGGGGCAGTCCCCGCTTGCCCTGGAAGCCCTTGACCGCGGAGGCGGTGGCGGCGTCGTACTTCCCCGAAGGGTTCTCGAAGAACCAGGCGATCTGCCGCAGCCGGGCCTGCAGCTCACGGACGTCTGAACCGCTCCCGCCCCGGTCCATGAGGGTCTTCGGGGCGGGCTTGGGCTTGGGCTTGGGCGTCGAGGACGGCGCATCGGACCGCTCGCCCCCGCTGCCGTTCTTGTCGTCGCCCTTCCCTCCGCCTTTCTCCCCGGTGGGCGAGATCCGCACCGGCGGAGCCTTCCCGTCCGTGTTCACGGCCTGCGCCGTACATCCCGTGACCAGGGCGGCGGCCACGACCACCGCCCCCGCAGATATCGCACCCTTGCCCATGAAGACCCCCGTGTTCGATTGACAGACCTGCCAGAAATGTTCCCGCGAGTGACCGTCCCTGAACGTTGCCGCATGCTGGAGGCAGCCCACCAGTAGGAGGCGGCGAGAGATGTCCCACGAGCCCCGCGAGTCCGAGTCGGGACTGCCCATCGAGCCCGTGTACGGCCCCGAGGCCCTGGCCGGCTGGGACCCCGCGCAGAAGCTGGGCGCGCCCGGCGGCTATCCCTACACGCGCGGCGTGTACCCCTCGATGTACACCGGCCGGCCCTGGACGATGCGGCAGTACGCCGGCTTCGGCACGGCCGTGGAGTCGAACGCGCGCTACAAGCAGCTGATCGCGAACGGCACGACCGGCCTCTCGGTCGCCTTCGACCTGCCCACCCAGATGGGCCACGACAGCGACGCGCCGCTCGCGCACGGCGAGGTCGGCAAGGTCGGGGTCGCGATCGACTCGGTGGACGACATGCGGGTCCTGTTCGACGGCATCCCGCTGGACCAGGTCTCGACGTCGATGACGATCAACGCCCCGGCGGCGCTGCTGCTCCTCATGTACGAGCTGGTGGGCGAGGAGCAGGGGGTCGAGGCAGGCAGGCTGACGGGCACGATCCAGAACGACGTACTGAAGGAGTACATCGCCCGCGGCACGTACATTTTCCCGCCCAAGCCGTCCCTGCGTCTGATCGCGGACATCTTCAAGTACTGCGGCGCCGAGATCCCGAAGTGGAACACCATCTCGATCTCCGGCTATCACATGGCGGAGGCGGGGGCGACGCCCGCGCAGGAGATCGCGTTCACGCTGGCCGACGGCATCGAGTACGTACGCACCGCGGTGGCGGCCGGCATGGACGTGGACGACTTCGCGCCCCGGCTCTCCTTCTTCTTCGTGGCGCGTACGACCCTCCTTGAGGAGGTCGCCAAGTTCCGTGCCGCCAGGCGCATCTGGGCCCGAGTGATGCGCGAGGAGTTCGGCGCGAAGAACCCCAAGTCCATGATGCTGCGCTTCCACACCCAGACGGCCGGGGTCCAGCTCACCGCCCAGCAGCCCGAGGTGAACCTGGTCCGGGTCGCGGTGCAGGGCCTGGGCGCGGTGCTCGGCGGCACCCAGTCGCTGCACACCAACTCCTTCGACGAGGCGATCGCCCTGCCGACCGACAAGAGCGCGCGCCTCGCCCTGCGCACGCAGCAGGTGCTGGCCCATGAGACGGACGTGACCGCCACGGTCGACCCGTTCGCGGGTTCGTACGTCGTCGAGAAGATGACGGACGACGTGGAGGCGGCGGCGCTCGACCTGATGCGCCGGGTCGAGGACCTGGGCGGCGCGGTGGCCGCGATCGAGCAGGGCTTCCAGAAGGGCGAGATCGAGCGCAGCGCCTACCGCATCGCCCAGGAGACCGACTCCGGAGAGCGCGTGGTGGTCGGCGTCAACCGCTTCCAGCTGGATGCGGAGGACCCCTACGAGCCCCTCCGGGTGGACCCCGCCATCGAGTCCCAGCAGGCAGCCCGCCTGGCGAAGCTGCGCGCGTCCCGGGACCAGTCGGCGGTCGACACGGCCCTCGCCGCCCTCCAGGACGCGGCGAAGGGCGAGACGAACGTCCTCTACCCGATGAAGGACGCGCTGCGGGCACGGGCGACGGTGGGCGAGGTGTGCGACGCGCTGCGGGAGGTGTGGGGGGTGCATGTGCCGGTGGACGCGTTCTGAGGGAACGGGGACGGCAGTCTTCTGAAGGGTTCGGTGTCCGGTGAGCGGACGGCAGTGACCGCTGTCGTAGGGGCGTGCGACACTCCGCTCATGCTGGGTGTCATCGATCTTCCGACCTATCTCGCGGGCCTCGCCCTGATCATTCTGCTGCCGGGGCCGAACTCGCTGTATGTGCTCTCCGTCGCCGCGCGGCGCGGCATACGCACCGGTTATACGGCCGCGGCGGGCGTCTGGTGCGGCGACACGGTGCTGATGACGCTGTCCGCCGCCGGTGTCGCCTCGCTGCTCCAGGCCAACGCCCTGCTCTTCGGGATCGTGAAGTACGCGGGCGCCGGGTATCTGACCTGGCTCGCGGTCGGGATGCTGCGGGCCGCGTGGGGCATGTGGCGGGCGCGCCGGGACCCGGTCGCCGAGCGGGGCGCCGAGGAGCAGGAGGGCTCGGCCGAGCGCCCGTTCCGCAGGGCGCTGGTGATCAGCCTGCTCAACCCGAAGGCGATCCTCTTCTTCATCGCCTTCTTCGTGCAGTTCGTCGATCCCGGTTACGCCTATCCCGCGCTGTCGTTCCTCGTGCTCGGGGTCCTCGCCCAGGTGGCGAGCGTGCTCTACCTGACGGCGCTGATCTTCAGCGGCACGAAGCTTTCGGCCGCCTTCCGCCGCCGCAAGCGGCTCTCGGCGGGAGCCACTTCGGCGGCGGGTGCGCTGTTCCTCGGGTTCGCGGTGAAGCTGTCGCTCGCCAGTGGGTGAGTGCTGCCTCAGTGGTGCCAGGCCTCCCCGCCCACGTTGTGGATCATGCGCTGGAGCACCTTGAGGGTGCGGATGTACTCCTCGTCCGAGATGCCCTCGTGGATCTCCGAGCGCAGCTTCTGCTGGCGCGCGGCGGTGGTGTCGCGCAGGGTGCGGCCCTCCTCCGTGATGCGGATGCGGCCCGTGCCGTGCTCGGTCAGCAGTCCGCGGGCGCGCAGGGCGAGGATGTCGTGCTGCAGCTTGCCGTCGCCGACGTCGAGGTAGCCGCGCAGGATGCCCACGACGTCGGCCTCGGCGCGCCCGCCGTCCGCGTCGGCGTCGACGAGCTGGTTGAGGATCCACCACTGCGGCTGGGTGAGGCCGCACTCGGCGAGCAGGGTGCGGATGTGGTGGACGACGGCCGCGCCGGTCGCCGATGCCCAGTAGCCGATGGGCTGGGTGATCAGGTCTTCGTCGCTGTGGGAGTAAGTGAAGGCGTCGGCAACGGTGTTCGTGGAGTTCGTGGTGTTCGTCATGGGTAAGAACGTAGGACCTCAAGTTTGGTTGAGGTCAAGCGCCGAATTCGCGGACGACATCAACTGAGGCCCAGGGCGAGCCCCGCGTACTCCTTCAGCCCGCTCGCGTCGTCCCCCGCCCACGCCACGTACCCGTCGGGGCGGACCAGGAAGACGCCGGTGCCGTAGGGCGCGTACGCGGGAATGCGGTGTACGTGGATCAACTCGTCGTCCAGCGACGGGAGCCCGGTGTCCGTGCCGACCGCGAGCAGCGTGAAGTGCGGCCCCCGGAACGCGTCGAACAGCCGCCCCGCACCGCCGCCGCGCGGCCCGTCCGGCGCCCGGTCGCCCGCCCGCAGCGCCCCCTCCGCGAGGCCGGTGCGCGTCTCCGAGGTCAGCGGGCCGCCCCGGTAGCCGAGCCCGAGCTGCCGGGTGGCCGCGCCGCGCCGCTCCTCGCCCCGGTGGATACGGGTCGACAGGCCGAGCATCTGCGCGGCCACCGGCAGCCGCTCCTCCTCATAGGTGTCGAGCAGGGCATCCGGCGCGCCCCCGCGCAGCACCGCGCCCAGCTTCCAGCCCAGGTTGTACGCGTCCTGCACGCTGGTGTTGAGCCCCTGCCCGCCCGCCGGCGAGTGCACGTGCGCCGAGTCCCCGGCCAGGAACACCCGGCCCGCGCGGAAGCGGTCCGCGAGCGCCGCGCGGGGCCGGAAGTCGGAGGCCCAGCGCACCTCGGTCACGTCGGCGGCGGTGAGATGGGTGCGGGCGGCGACGACCGCGCGTACGCCTTCGAGCGAGGTGTCCGGGTCCGTCCCGTCCGTGAACTGCGCCGTCAACTGGAAGTCGTCCGTACCCGGCAGCGGGCACATCGCCAGGAAGCCCGCGCCCTCGGCGGTCGGCGGGAACATGTGCCAGTTGTCGCGGTCGAGCGCGGGAACCCGGATGTCCGCGACCAGGATCGGGTTCGGGTCCACCGTCTCGCCGGTCATGCCGATGCCGAGCGCCGCCCGCACGGTGGACCGGCCGCCGTCCGCCGCCACGGCGTACGCGGCGCGCACCGTCCGGCCGTCCGTGAGGCGTGCCGTGACGCCCGCCGCGTCCTGGGCCAGCTCGGTCAGCCCGGCGCCGAACTCCACGTCCGCGCCGCCGAGTTCCTTGAGACGGGCGTACAGGAGTTCCTGCGTACGCCACTGGGGGAGCAGCAGCGGCGTCGCGTGCGGGGCGTCCGGCGTCGGCTCGACCGCGTCGAACATCCGGTGCTCGCCCTGCCGCTCGCCGTCCCGCCAGACCATCCCGACGGGGGCCGGGCCGCCCGCCGCGAGGGCCGCGTCGATGATCCCGAGGTCGTCGAAGACCTCCTGGGTGCGGGGCTGGATGCCCTTGCCGCGCGAGCCGGGGAAGAGGGCCGCCGCCCGCTCGACGACGCGGGCGCGCACCCCGCGCCGGGCCAGGTCGCAGGCCAGGGTCAGGCCGGTGGGACCGGCGCCGACGACGAGTACGTCCGTCCGTGCGTCCGGCGGTACGTCCGTAGGTACGTCCGTCACGAGAGTCTCCTTAACGCTGTTAAGTGCCATGCCCCGAGCCTGCGCTTAACGGTGTTAAATTGTCAAGGTGGCTACGACACCCCTGGACCGCACCCGCGTCGCGCGCACCGCCCTGAAGCTCCTGAACGAGACCGGCCTCGACGGGCTCTCGCTCCGTGCCATCGCCAAGGAGCTGGACGTCAAGGCGCCCGCCCTGTACTGGCACTTCAAGGACAAGCAGGCGCTGCTCGACGAGATGGCGACGGAGATGCTGCGCCGCATGAACGAGGAGCTCGTGGCCGAGCTGCTCCCCGGCACCGGCTGGCAGGAGGCCCTCACCGCCGCGATGCGCGGCCTGCGACGCCATCTGCTGAAGTACCGCGACGGCGCGAAGGTCTACAGCGGCACGCACTTCACCGACCTGTCGTACGCCGCCCCGATGGAGGCCCATCTGCGCACGCTCACCGAGGCGGGGTTCACGCCGGGCGGCGCGGCCCGCGCCTGGCTCACGGCGTACAGCTACACCATCGGCTTCGTGATCGAGGAGCAGTCCATGGGGCCCGACCCCGCGAAGGAGGAGGGCGGCTACGACCTGGCGGCCCGCGCCGAGCGCCTCGCCGCGTATCCGCTGGCGGCGGCGGCCGGTCAGGAGATGTTCCGTGACTACGACGGGGGCTTCGAGAAAGGGCTGACCGCTGTGGTGACCGGCATCGGGGCGACGCTGCGGGAATCGTAGGGTGGGGCCATGGACGAGAACCCGGGTGAGACGCTGGAACGGCTGGTCCAGGAGCTGGCGGACGCCATAGGCGAGGCCAGTGTGGTCATGGACGAGGCCCTCGACGTCGCCCGCGCGGTGGCGGACGACGCCGACGGCGGTGTCACTTCCGGGTCATGAGTCCCTTGCGGATCAGCGGCGTGAGCCGCTCCTCCACGAAACGGTTCAGCAGCCAGGCCAGGACCAGCATCGCGAGAACGGTCAGCGCGAACGTCGCGTACGACGGAATCCCGAGCCCCCGGTGCAGCGCCGCCACCGTCACCCAGCCCAGATGCTCGTGCACCAGGTAGAACGGGTAGGTCAGCGCCCCCGCCACCGTAAGCCACCGCCAGTCGACCCGGTGCAGCGCGCCGAGCGCGATCAGCAGGACGGCCGCGAAGCCCGCCGTCACGACGGCGATGATGCCGAACGACGTGCGGTAGGAGAAGAAGTCGGGGTCCGGCGCGTGCCAGAGCTGGGCGACCGCGTAGTGCTGGCCGATCAGCCAGCTCACCCCCACGATGCCCCACGCCGTGAGGTCCCGGCGGTCGCGGTGGACGAGGTAGATGCCGATGCCGCCGATGAAGAAGGGGGCGTACTCGGGCATCAGGACGAGGTCGAGCAGCGGCTCGTTCGCACCCTCCGCGACCGCGGCCGCCAGCGTCCACACCGCGCAGAACAGGATCACGCGGGCCCGGTTCGCGCCCGGCAGGACCACGCAGAGCGCGAAGAGGGCGTAGAAGCGCAGCTCGGCCCAGAGCGTCCAGCAGACCCCCAACACCCGGTCCACGCCCAGCGGTTGCTGGAGCATGGTGAGGTTCACGAGCGCGTCGCTGGGCGAGACCGCCTCGTACGTGACGACCGGCAGCGCGAAGACCGCCGTCACCAGGATGATCGCGGCCCAGTAGGAGGGGAAGAGCCGGGAGACGCGGGACGCGAAGAACGACCGCAGCGGACGGCCCCAGCCGCTCATGCAGATCACGAAGCCGCTGATGACGAAGAAGATCTGTACGCCGAGACAGCCGTACGCGAACCAGTCGTGCGCGGTGGGGAACTGGAGCTTTGGCGAGCTGCCCCACGCCTCGCTGACCTCGCCGTCACGGCCGCCGTAGTGGTACGCCGCGACCATCAGCGCCGCGACGAGCCGCAGCCCGTCGAGGGCGCGCAGGCGCGGTCGTGCACGCTTGGCGGCCGGGGCCGGAATCGTGCGCGTGAGACCGTCCGCTCCTGGGGAGTGCTTCGGGAGCGTGGAGGCGGGAGAACTCATCCGAGCGCGGTCCGCTTGATGGTCCGCTTGACCGACCGGGCACGGCGGGCGACCCGGCGCACGGCCGCGTTGCGCGGGATGAACGACAGCTGCGAGGGCAGCGCGCCGGGCAGCGCGAGCGCGGTGAGGCGGCGCCGCTTGAAGTAGCGCCAGGTGTGCGGCGACAGGTGCTGCGAGAGATAGCGCTCGGCGGCGGGCCTGCGGCGCGGGTAGATCTGCGGCTGCATGGCGAAGCCGACCGCGACGAGCAGCTCGCCCAACCGCGGTGTGGGCATGCCGGGTTGGCGGCCGGTGACGGCGCCCTTGTCGGCGAGGTCGGGAAGCAGCGCGTCCACGATCGTGACGGGTACGCGATTGCTGTTCTGGTAGGGCGCGAGGCGCTCCAGGAGGGTCTCCGTGCCGGTGCGGGCGACCGGCAGGCCGTACAGCTCGGACGCGGTGAGCAGCGCCGTGGAGAAGCAGCCGACGACGAGCGCGGGGCGCATCCGCTGGTACAGGACCTCGGCGAGCACCGGCGAGTCGAGGACGGTCAGCTCGACGCCGATCGCCTCCGCCTCCTTCTCCAGGAGCCGCGACCAGCGGGCGGGCGCGGTCGGGTGCGGTTTGAACACCACGCGGGTGTGGCCGAGTTCGGCGGCGCCGCGCACCATGCGGACGTGCAGCTCCTCTTCCTCCTCGGCGGTGAGGATGCCGAGCGCGGAGAGGTACTGGCCCAGGAGCAGGGCGGGTTCGGCGATGTCCGGGACGTCGGTCTCGGAGTCCGCGAGCTGGCCGAGCACCTTCATGAAGGCGTCCGTCGGCACGATCTCCGGGGGTACGCCGAACTCGGTCAGGAGCAGCGGGGTCAGGCCGGGCACCAGGTCCAGGTGGAGGAGGCGGCGTACGCGCGTGCCGACCAGCGGGTCGATCTTGTTGCGGGTCGGGCCGTAGCTCATCAGGCCGTCCGCGTAGACGTCCACGGGCGCGCCCGTGAAGATCTGCGCGAGGGCGAGCGCCGGATTGACCTGGATCGACTCGACGGCCAGCTCGATCTCGTCGTCACCGAGCTCCCACAGCAGCCGGAAGTACCGCTCCCACATCGGGATGTCGTCGGAGCGAGGGGACCAGCCGCCCGGATGAAAAGGGGAGATGGCCTCGTTCCAGGACCGCACCTCGTCGAACCGGTCGCGCAGCCGGGCGAACCCCGGCATCTCGTCCACGGCCACCGTCGTCTCCGGCGTCGCCGCGTTATTGCTGACCAGGAGGATCCGCCGGTCGGCGGGGCCGAAGCCGTCCGCGTCGATGGCGGCGGCCAGCGTCGCCGTGCCGTACAGCGTGGACGCCAGGAAGATCTGCGTCTTCGCCATTACGCGGCCACCTCCGCCGACACCGGGCGCCTGCGCAGACGGCGCAGCCGCGTCGCCCGCTGTATGTCCATGGAGTCGAGCGCGTCGTCGAGAACGCCCTGCGGCATCCGCTTCAGGGCGGCCGCGCTCATTGACTTCAATTTCCGCGCCACAGGTGGCTCGAACCTTTCGATGGATCCCAGATGGTGGGAAATGATCGCGCAGTAAGTACGGACTGCCTTCGGCAGGAGTTTGTCGGCGTCCCGGTCCTCGGCGGTTTCCCGGACGACCTGGTCGAATGCGCGAATAAAATCGAGCTGACGTACGTCGCCGATCTGTGTCAGCGACGAGGCGACGCCGCGCCGGTAGAACACACCGAGCAGACCCACCGCGGCGAAGGATTCCGCCTCGCGGTGCAGCCGCCAGATCCACGGCCGGTCCTCCGCCGTGCGCAGGCCGTCCGTGAAGTGCAGCAGGCCCCGGTCGGCGAGCCGCCGGTGGTAGATGCCCGCCCACGCGTACGCGTAGTCGACGGACGTCGAGCGGTCGGCGGGCAGGATCACCTCGCGCGGCGACATCGGCACCCCGCGCCGGCCGTGCGGCACCCGGTGGACGCTGCGCGCCCGCGCGGTGCACTGCACATGGTCGGTGCGCACGAAGTCGCAGCCCAACTGCTCGATGGAGTCGACCAGTTGGCTGTAATAGCCGGGCGCGAGCCAGTCGTCACCGTCCAGGAAGGTGAGGTACTCGCCGCGGGCCGCGTCAAGCCCCGTGTTGCGGGCGGTCGCCAGACCGCCGTTCGTCTCATGTCTGAGATGGACGGCGCCGGGCAGCTCGCGCGCGGCACGCTCCAGAATCTCTGGAGTCTCGTCCTTCGAACAGTCGTCGACGAGAATGAATTCGAAGTCGTCGCGCGCGTTCGCTCGCAGACTCTTCAAGGTGTCGGGCGCGTATTGCTGCACGTTGTAGAACGGCACGATGACGGAGAGCTTAACCACGTGGGTGACGTTAGGTGTCGGCCCGGCATTCGTCTTGACCGAAGGTGGGATGTCAGGTGAACGACGCATGGCGGAATGGTTAACCCGGCTCTGTACCTGCGGTTTCCCGGGCTGATTCGCCATTCGTCGGCATGCTGTTAACCGTTTGTTGCACCTGAGTTGGGCCGCGAATCGAAATGCCTTCCTAGCGTCCTCGTTGTGCCAGTAAGCAACAGCGGGACGACACGGATCACCGTGCTCGCCGACTCCGACACCCGGTGGAAATGGGGCGCGCTCACCGCGAGCCGCCTCACCGGCGGGGACCCGGACACGCGCCTCGACGGACGCCTCCTGAGAGGCCGGGCCACGCCCACCGTGCGACAGCTCGAAGAGGTCGGGGTGCGCGCGGACTCCCTGCGCGAGGTCACCGCGATCGAGTTCCTGCGCGAGGTCGAGCGCGAAGCCCCCGACGTCATCGTGCTCGCCCTCGTGGGCGGCGCGGTCCAGGCGGTCCTGCACGGACTCGCCCGGATAGCGGAGGAGCCCGCGGCCGGCCGGTCCGGCTCCGGCAAGCGTCCCGTCGTCGTCACCGGCTATGTCGGCGTCGTCTACGAGAAGCTCGCCGACGGACTGCTGCTGCGGCACGGCGCGGACGTCGTCCTCGCCAACTCCCGCCAGGACGCGGAGCGTTTCCGCGCCGTGTACGAGGGAGTGGGCGCCGACGCGTCGTCGGTGACGGAGGCCGCGCTGCCGTTCCTCGGCGGCGCCGCCTACCTCGAGAAGGACCCGAAGCGCGACCCGTACACCGTGGTCTTCGCCGCACAGCCCTCCGTACCGGAGAGCCGCGAGCAGCGGACGTACCTCCTCAGGCGCATGGTCGAGCACGCACGGCTGCACCCGGACCGCGAGGTCCTGATCAAGCTGCGCAGCAAGCCCGGCGAGCACACCACGCACATCGAGGAACTGCCCTACCAGAAGCTCGCCAAGGGCGAGGATCTGCCGCCCAACTGCCGTCTGGTGTACGGCAACATGGGCGAGGTCCTCGACCGCACGGACCTGCTCGTCACGGTCAGCTCCACCGCCGCGCTCGAATCCCTGCACCGCCGCATCCCCACCGCGGTCCTCACCGACCTCGGGGTGCGCGAGGCGCTCGGCAACCACCACTTCATCGGCTCCGGATGCCTGACGTCGTGGGACGAGATCGACGCGGGGCAGAGCCCCGAGGCCGCCCCGGAGTGGGTCGCGAGGCAGGGCGTCGCGCCGGACGGGACGTACGAGAAGGCCTTCGACGCGGCACGGGACCGGGTCACCGCGCTCCTCGCACAGCCCCAACTCCCCCCGATCGCCCCGTACTACAGCCTCACCACCGCCCCCGGATACCTCCCCGGCATCCTGGCCCGCCACCACCTCGGCCCGGACGGCGCCCCGCTGCCCGGCGCACCCGCCGCCGACCGCGAGCCGGGCCCGGTGCGCCAGGCCGTCCGCAGCGCGGCGCGCGGCGCCTACCGGCACGGCGTCCAGCGCGTGGCCCCCGTCATCCGACGGATGGGCGAGCTGTGATCCCCCACCCCTCTCAAGGAGCCCCCATGTCCCACCCCGACCCAGGGAGCGCGCCCGTACGCCGTGTCCTCGCCGTCATCCCGGCCCGCGGCGGCTCCAAGGGCGTACCCGCCAAGAACCTCGCCCCGGTCGGCGGTGTGCCGCTGGTGGCGCGGGCCATCCACGAGTGCCTGGCGGCGCGGCTCGTCACGGACGTCGTCGTCTCCACGGACGACCACGTGATCGCGGAGGCCGCGCGCTCGGCAGGCGCCGAAGTGGTGCTCCGCCCCGCCGCGATCGCCGGCGACACCGCGACCAGTGAGGCGGCCGTCCTGCACGCGATGGACGCCCACGAGGAGCTGCACAACGCCCCCGTGGACGTGGTCCTGCTCGTGCAGTGCACCAGCCCCTTCATCACCCGCGAGGACATCGACGGCGTGGTCGGCCCGATCGTGGACGGCGGCGCGGACACGGCACACACCGTGGCGCCCTTCCACGGCTTCGTCTGGCGGGACGCCGACGACGAGCCCAAGGCCCTGGACGCGCGCCGCACCGGCGAACTGGGTGGCACCACCAAGATCGCCAACTCCACGGCCACCGACGGCGGTTACGGCGTCAACCACGACAAGTCCTTCCGCCCGCGCCGCCAGGACCGCCCCCAGGACCTCCTGGAGACCGGCGCCGTCTACGGCATGGACGTGACAGGCTTCCGCGAGCACAAGCACCGCTTCTTCGGCCGCACGGAGCTGGTCCGCACCGACCCCGCGCGCGTCCTGGAGATCGACGACCCGCACGACCTCGCCCGCGCACGGGCGCTCGCGCCGCTCTTCGACTCCGGCCGGGCCGACGCGCTCCCGACCCGCGACGACATCGACGCGGTCGTACTCGACTTCGACGGCACCCAGACCGACGACAGGGTGCTGATCGACTCCGAAGGACGGGAATTCGTCTCCGTGCACCGCGGCGACGGACTCGGCATCGCCGCCCTGCGCGACGCGGGCATCCCGCTGCTGATCCTGTCCACGGAACAGAACCCGGTCGTCGCCGCGCGCGCCAGGAAGCTGAAGCTTCCCGTCCTGCACGGCATCGACCGCAAGGACCTCGCACTCAAGCAGTGGTGCGAGGAGCAGGGCATCGCTCCCGAGCGCGTGCTCTACGTCGGAAACGACGTCAACGACCTCCCGTGCTTCGGCCTCGTCGGCTGGCCCGTGGCGGTCGCGAGCGCCCACGACGTCGTACGCGGCGCCGCACGCGCGGTCACCGCTCTCCCCGGTGGTGACGGCGCGATCCGAGAGATCGCCGCATGGATCCTCGGCCCTTCCCTCAACAAGTAAGGAACGTTCCTCCCATGAGCTCCAACGCCTCCAACTCCCGTCTGCGCACCTTCGGTTCGAAGACCGCCGGTCCCGGTCAGCCCGTCTACATCACGGGTGAGATCGGCATCAACCACAACGGCGACCTCGAGAACGCCCTCGCCCTGATCGACGTCGCCGCCGACGCCGGCTGCGACGCGGTCAAGTTCCAGAAGCGCACCCCGGAGATCTGCACCCCGCGCGACCAGTGGGACATCGAGCGCGACACCCCCTGGGGCCGGATGACGTACATCGACTACCGCCACCGCGTGGAGTTCGGCGAGTCCGAGTACCAGGCCATCACCGACCACTGCGCCAAGCGCGGCATCGACTGGTTCGCGTCGCCGTGGGACACCGAGGCCGTCGCCTTCCTGGAGAAGTTCGACGTCCCCGCCCACAAGGTCGCCTCCGCGTCCCTGACGGACGACGAGCTGCTGCGCTCGCTCCGCGCCACGGGCCGCACGGTCATCCTCTCGACCGGCATGTCGACCCCGAAGCAGATCCGCCACGCGGTCGAGGTCCTCGGCTCGGACAACATCCTGCTCTGCCACGCCACGTCGACGTACCCGGCGAAGGCCGAGGAGCTGAACCTGCGCGTCATCAACACCCTCCAGCAGGAGTTCCCGAACGTCCCGATCGGCTACTCCGGCCACGAGACGGGCCTGCAGACCACGCTCGCCGCGGTCGCCCTCGGCGCCACCTTCGTCGAGCGCCACATCACCCTCGACCGCGCCATGTGGGGCTCGGACCAGGCCGCTTCCGTCGAGCCGCAGGGCCTGACGCGCCTCGTCCGCGACATCCGCACCATCGAGGCCTCCCTCGGTGACGGCGTCAAGCAGGTCTACGAGTCGGAGCTCGGCCCGATGAAGAAGCTGCGCCGCGTCGCGGGCGTCGTCGCCGAGGCCGAGGCGGCCGAGTCCGCCGAGCGCCAGCCGGTCGCGGTCTGAGCGGCGGCCTGACGCTCTTACCGGGCCTGCTGCCGGCCTCTTGCCGGGCCTCTCACCGGCACCGGCATGCACACCGGCACCGGTACGCACACCGGCACCGGTACGCACACCGGATCCGGTATTCACAAGGACAAGGACACGGTCATACGACGATGAGCCCCCGCTCCGGGCCGAAGGCCCCCACCGTCACGGCGCCGAACACCCTGGCGTTCGTCGAGAGCCCTGTGCAGCTCCTCAACGTCCTCGAGTGGGCGCATACGGCGGGCGCGAGCGGCCCGGCCGGGGGACTCACCGTCGTCGTCCTTTCCCCCAACGACCCCATGACCCGCGGCCAGTTGCGCCGCATGGCCCAACTCGCCCGCGACGAGGGCCTCAACGTCCGCTGGGAGGAGGCGCGCGGCGGCGCGACCGCTCCCTTCCACACGATCGGCGGCCTGACGGGCGCGCTCCGGTCGGCGGACCGGATAGTGATCGGCGACCCGTTCTCGCGGTACGTCCAGCTGCTGCTGACCATCACCAGGGCCCGCTCGCTGGTGGTGGTCGACGACGGCACGGCGACGATGGAGTTCATCTCCCAACTGGCCGCGGGTGAACGCCTGGTGCGCTGGCACCGCAGGGGAGGCCGTCCCGGCGTACGCGATCTGGCGTTCGCCCCGGTGTCCGCCTCGGCGCGGCGCCGCCTGACGCCGGGCGGGCGCCGGACGGTGGAGGTCTTCTCCTCGATGCCGATCGAGACGGCTCCGGAGGGAGTCGTCGTCACGGCCAACACCTTCGCCTGGACGCGGGAGCGGTTCGGTCCGCCGCGCGTCGCGAAGGGGGCGGACCTGGTGGGTACGTCCCTCGTGGAGACGGGCGTGGTGGACCCGGACCGCTACCTGGAGGCGGTCCGCACCCTGGCCCGCACCCATGGCGCGACACGCTATTTCGCCCACCGCCGCGAGAGTGCGGAGAAGCTCCACCGCCTGGCGGTGGAGACGGGCCTCCAGGTGGTCCGCCCCGACCTCCCCCTGGAACTGATCGCCCGCCGCGGCCCCATCGGCCGTACGATCCTCAGCTTCCCCTCGACGGTGGTCCACACCCTGCCGCTGGCCCTGGCAGGCACGGAGGTCCGCGTCGCGGTCTGCGACATCGACCCGGCGTGGCTGACGGAGAACGCGTCGCCGCGGGCGCAGGGATTCCTGTCCGGCGTGACGGGAACGGCCCGGGACGTGCACCGTCTTGCTTCGGTGGCGGCTGTCGCCGCGGGGGTGCGGGCCGGCGCCACGGCGTGAGAGCAGGTGACTGCGCCTGCCGGGACGTTTCGGGTGGGGCGGGTGTGGACTAGGCCGTGAGGTCGGCCTTGATCGCCGAGATGAGGGCGGCGAGTTGGGCCTGTCCGGTGGTGAGGATCTCTTCGGGGGTGTCGCTCTCTCGCAGGTGGATGGTTGGGGGGTGGGGGCCGGGGGCTATGTATACGCAGGAGGAACCTTCCTCGCTGTACGTGGACTTCTGCCAGTGCAGCTGCGGATTCCTCTTCGGCTTCAGCTCGGTCATGGATGTGCCTCTCACAGGTCCTGGGCGATCCGGTGGATGAGTTCGCGGGATTCGGCGGGAGCCAAGGAGACCTTCTCCAGGCGGTCCAGCACGAGCCGGTATTTCTCCAACTGTCCGACAGCATCGATGAATTCGCTGCCGTGCGCGGTGTCCAGCTGGACGGTGTCGAGTGCGGCGACAGGACCATGGGCGTAATCGACGCCGTGCCCGGTGGTGGGGAACGACGTGCCCCCGAAGGGGATGACGCGAAGCGTCAGGCCGGGTTGGTGGCTGACCTCGGCGAGGTGGTCGAGTTGGCCCTGCGCGACGTCCCGGCCGCCGAACTGCATGCGCAGCGCGGCCTCGTGGACGATCGCGGTGTACGGGAGTGGTGTCTCCCGGTGCAGTACCGCCTGCCGCTTGATGCGGTGCGAGACGCGGTACTCGATCTCGTGCGGCCGCAGGGCCGGGACGACTTCACGGAAGAGTGCGCGGGCGTGCTCGGGAGTCTGGAGCAGCCCCGGCACATTGATCACCTGCGCGACGCGCAACGCGGTGGCGTGCTGCTCCATCTCGGCGAGGTCCAGGAGGCGGGCGGGGAGTGTGTTCCGGTACTCCTCCCACCAGCCGCGTGTGCGGTCGGCGGCCATGGCTGCGAGCGCGTCGACAAAGGGCCGGTCGGCGCAGTCGTAGATCTGGGCGAGGGTGTGTACGCGGTCGGCGCTGACGCCGAACCGGTTGGCCTCGATATTGCTGACCTGGGCCTGGGTGGTCCCCAGCGCGCGGGCGGCCTCGACGGCGGTCATGCCCGCACGCTCTCGGAGCCGACGCAGCTCGACGCCGATGCGGAGGCGGCGAGCTGAGGGGGCGGTCCTGGGTGCCATGTCCTCGCTCCGTTTCGTACTCCTGGTGTGGTTGTCACCCACACGAGGGCAATAGCTGAAGGTTTTGCAGATCTCTGCAAAACCTTCAGTTCGCGCAGTCTACGGTTTGACCAAGCCGCCCAACTGGCCTTGCCCGTAAGCCGGAAGCGCATCGCTTGGTCACTCGCGACATGCCACCGCCCGGCACGGCCCCGAAGGGCGAACCGACCCCAGCCCTTCCGGAGACGTCCATGGTCACCGTCACGGTATCCCCGCCTGAGCCCTCCAACTGGCCCTCACCCGAAGTCTGGTCGTACGCCCTGAACTTGCCGCACGACCCCCGCGCTCCCCGCATCGCGCGCAGGACACTGCGGGCGGTGCTGTCCGCGTACCGCCTGGATCAACTGGCAGACACGGCAGAGCTCCTGGCTTCGGAACTGGTCACGAACGCGTTCCGCCACACGCAAGGCCCCTCCGCGCTACGTCTCCGCAACCTGGAAGGCGCCTACGGCGTACGCGTCGGCGTCTGGGACACGAACCCCCACATCCCACCCCCTTTCGACAGCCCCCCAACGGCCCTACGCCCCCTACCCCCAACATCCGAAACAGGCCGAGGCCTCCACCTCGTACGCCAGTGGGCAACAACATGGGGCGCCTACCCCTTGGGAGACGAACTGTTCGGCAAGAGGGGCAAGGTCCTGTGGGTGGAACTGACTCCTCCTGCCGACACGCACGTGCTGTGAGCGGGCTGGGGCCAGGGCGGCTACTTGGGGTGGGCCGGTGTCGTTGTTGGTGGCCGGGGCCGCCCGGTTTTGGGGAGTGTGGCGGTTGCGGCGTGCCTGTAAAGGGCGCTCCCTTCGGTCGCGTCGGCTTCGCCGATTCCGCTTTGCTTCACCCTTGACAGGCCCGCCTGCACCGCGGAGACCTTTTTGACCGGGCGGCCAGGGGGGTGGGGCTCACGGGGAGGTCCGGTGGGGCGGTTCGGTCTTCGTGCCGGGTGCGGACTGGTTCGGTGCGGGCGCCGCCAGTTGGGAGGAGCGGGGGTGCGCGGCTGGTCCGGAGATGGCTCCCGGCTTCGTCAAGCGTCTGCCGACCGGTTCTTTCGGGGCGGACGTCACACGGGGAGGGTGCCGCCCGACAGTGCGGCTCCGCTTCGGTGGCAGTGGCGGGTGTCGTGCCGTGTATCGACCGGCCCATTCGGTGCTCGGTAGGGGCGGCTGCTTGGGGTGGCCCGGTGCCTTCGATCGTTGCCGGGGCCGCCCGGTTCTGGGGAGTGTGGCGGTTGCGGCGTGCCTGTAAAGGGCGCTCCCTTCGGTCGCGTCGGCTTCGCCGATTCCGCTTGCGCTCCACCCTTGACAGGCCCACCTCCACCGCGGAGACCCTTTTTGACCGGGCGGCCCAGGGGGTGGGGCTCACGGGGAGGGACCGGCAGGCGGTTCGGTCTTCATGCCGGGTGCGGACTAGTTCGGTGCAGCTCGGTCAGGCGGGGAGGGGCCGTCCGACAGATCGGCTCAGCCCCGGGACCTGGGCCGGCCGTCGTGCCGTCTGCGGATTGGTTCGGTGCAGCTCGGTCACGTGGTGAGGCTGGGGCTGACGGGAGTCCGACCGACCTTGGGTCGGGTGGTGGCGATGAAGGGGAGAGGGCTGGGGCGTGTGTGACTGGGGTGGTCACGCTGCCTTCCCGGGCCGCTCCCCTCGCTCTTCCATATCGGGCATTTCGGGTGCCGGGAGGGGGTGTTGGGGGTGGGATCCGGGAAAGTCCCACGGATGGGCCCCATTTGCGGCGTGTCGCTGGGACTTTCCTGCGGTGCCCCTTCGGCGGGTCCGTCGCCCCTCGCTGGCCATCTCCCATGTGTCCCTCAGGAGTCCCGCCCGCCCTCCGGCGGTCGACGGGCACCCTTGCCGCGTGCCGACCTGCACCTTCGCCGAGTGGCGAGCTGTGCCGGACCAGTCCGCAGACGGCGAGACCGCCCGGCCCATGCCCCGGAGCTGAGCCGGTCTGTCGGGCCGTGCCTCATCACGTGACCGAGCTGCACCGAACCAGTTCGCAGACGGCACGACGACCCGGCACCGCCACCGGGGCGGAGCCGGCCTGGCGGGCCCCGCCCTTCTGTGTGACCGAGACTGAAACGAACCAGTCCGCAGACGGCAGGGCGACCGGGCACCGGACCGGTCCTCCCCGTGAGCCCCACCCCCTGGGCCGCCCGGTCAAAAAGGTCTCTGCGGTGGAGGCGGGCCTGTCAAGGGTGGAGCGCAAGCGGAATCGGCGAAGCCGACGCGTAGCGCAGCGGAGCGCCCTTTACAGGGGCGCCGGAAGCGCCACACTCCGGAGCACCGGGCGGCCCCGGCAACCATCAACGACACCGGGCCACCCATAGCAGCCGCCCCTACCCAGCCCCACCCAGTGACCGAGCCCCAAACGAACTGGTCCGCAGACGGCACAACACCCGCCACCGCCACCGCCACCGCCACCGAAGCCAAGCCGGCCCTACCAGGCCCGGCAGTTCACTTCAGTTGCTCCAGGTGGGGCGGGTGGGTGGGGGACAGGCGGCCCCCCGGGCGTCCCGCGTGCGCCTGACGCCCGCGCCCCACCCCGCCTCCACCCCGCCCTCACCCCACCCGCAACCCCTCCAGCAGTCGCGTCAGTGCCGCCTGTGCGTCGGTGAGGTTCGTTGGGGTTGTGGAGGAGGCCAGCCAGAGGGCCGTTTCGTTCATGGCGCCGGAGAGGAGGCGGGTCAGGGGTTCCACCGGCTGGGGAGTGAGGACGCCGCCGTCGATGAGTGTGGACAGCGCCTCGGCGAGGTGGCGCGCCGAGGCTGCCTCGTCCAGCGCGCGCCATTCGTTCCAGCCCAGGACGGCCGGCCCGTCGATCAGCATGATCTGCTGGATGTCCGGGTCCGCGCCCGCCGCCAGGAACGCCCGGCAGCCCGCGAGAAGCTGCTCCCAGGAGTCGTCCTCCGCGTCCGCGGCAGCCGCCACCGTCCGGCCCACTTCCTGCTGGGCCTCCTCCAGGACGGCCCGGAAGAGCGCCGTCTTTCCGTCGAAGTGGTGGTACAGCGCCCCCTTGGTCACCCCGGCCGCGCGGACGATCTCCGCGAGGCCGACAGCGGCGTACCCCCGTGTCGCGAACAGTCGCCGGCTCTCACGCAGCAGCGTCCGGCGGGTGAGTTCGCGTTGCTCGGCCCGGGTCACTCTGGATCTCCCGTCCCCTCACTTCATTGACGTACCGATGGTATGTGAATACGCTGCCGATGGGAATTGACATACCGACGGTACGCGAATGTGAACCTGAACGTGAAGCAGGGAGTCCCCTCATGAAGCTCACCAGCCTGTATCCCGTGATCTGCACGCCCAAGCTCCAGGAGTCGCTGCACTTCTACACCGAACTCCTCGGCTTCGAGACCACCTTCGAAGCCGACTGGTACGTCAGCCTGCGGCGGCCCGGCACCCCCGCGTACGAGCTCGCCCTGCTCGACCCCACCCACCCCACCCTTCCCGAGGCCTACCGCGTCCCGGTCCAGGGGCTGCTGCTCAACTTCGAGGTCGAGGACGTCGACGCGGAGTGGGACCGGCTCGTCGTACGCGGTGGACTCCGCGCCGAACTGGAGCTCCGCAGCGAGGACTTCGGGCAGCGGCATTTCATCGTCGCCGACCCCAGCGGCGTACCGATCGACGTGATCACCCCCATCCCGCCCACCGGAGAGTTCGCCGAGCAGTTCACGGAGCAGGACGGCGCGCCCCAGGGCTAGAGGCGGTCAGCTTTCCGGGCCGAACCAGCGGCGGACGTGGGTGGTCAGGTCCTGTTGGTCCTCGCCCACCCAGGCCACGTGGCCGTCCGGGCGGAGGAGGATCGCCGGGACGGTCAGTTCCTCTGTCGTGTCGACTACGTGGTCGACACGGTCCGACCAGCCCGCCACCGAAAGGCTGCCCGTCTGGTCCAGGAGCAGGCCTCGGCCCCCATGCATCAGCTCATAGAGACGGCCCCGCTTCAGCTGTACGTCCTTGAGTCGGCGGCCCAGCAGTTCATCCCCCTCGCCGGAACCGGAACCGGAACCGGAGCCGGAACCGGTGTCGGTGTCGGTGTCGGAACCGAAGTCGTAGCGGACGTCCACCGCCGTAATCATTCCCGTCACATACCGATTCACCTCCTCGAAGTCCATCAGCCTCGAGAACAGCTCCCGCAGCGCCGTCGCCCCCGGAGACGTACCGAGCAGCGTGATCTGCGCGCGCGTGTTGGCGATGACCGCCGCGCCCACCGGGTGGCGTTCCGCCTCGTAGCTGTCCAGGAGGTCGTCCGGTGCCCAGCCCGCCACCGCCCCGGCCAGCTTCCAGCCCAGGTTGAACGCGTCCTGCACGCCCAGGTTCAGCCCCTGTCCGCCGGTCGGCGGGTGGATGTGCGCCGCATCGCCCACCAGGAACGCCCGGCCGACCCGGTACCGCTCCGCCTGGCGAGTGGCGTCGCCGAAACGGGACAGCCAGCGCGGCGAGTGCACCCCGAAGTCGGTGCCGGCGACCGCGCGCAGCTGCTGCTTGAAGTCGTCCAGGGTCGGCTCCGTCGCCCGGTCCTCGGCCACCCCGTCGGCAGGCACGACCACCCGGCACATCCCGTCCTCGTCGGGCGGCGCGACGCCGAACCGCAGCTGTGTCTTGTGGACTTCCTTGGTGACGGCGGCAATTCGCTCCGGGGTCTCGGTCACCTTCATCTCGCCGAGGAGCGTTTCCACCGTCGCCGCCTCGCCGGGGAAATTCACCCCGAGCAATTTCCGGACCGCGCTGCGGCCACCGTCGCAGCCGACCAGATAGCGCGAGCGCAGTCGCGTGCCGTCCGCGAGTTCGGCCGTCACCGAATCCTCGTCCTGGCTCAGGGCGACCACCTCGCAGCCGCGCCGGATCTCGGCGCCCAGCTCCACGGCGCGCTCGTCCAGGAGCCGTTCGGTCGCCGGCTGCGGCACGGCGACCCCGAACGGGTGCGCCGTGTCCAACAGTTCGGGCCACGGCTTCATGATGCCGCCGAAGAGGCCGCCGGCCTGGAACTTCTCGTGGTCCACGAGGAATCGGTCAAGGAGACCGCGCTGGTCCATCACCTCGACACTGCGCGCGTGCAGGCCCTGCCCGCGCGACTGCTTCGTCGGCTCGGCCGCCTTCTCCAGCACGACCACGTGTACGTCGTGCAGGCGCAGCTCGGCGGCCAGCATCAGGCCGGTCGGTCCGCCGCCCACCACGATCACGTCGATCATCAAGAAATCCCCCACCTGTAAACGCGCTCGTTCTGCTCGCGCTCGCTTCTCGCTTAGGTCGGTGATTCTGCGGTATCCACCGGGCCTTGCCGCAAGCCCCCCGGTGCGCTATAAGTTGAGAGTGGCAAGGAGTGGTCGTACCTCCTTGCCTTTCTCATTTCACCCGCGAGGCGGGACTCACGGATTCAACGGACTCACGGATCCAGCTGGCAGTTCACCTCACTCTCCGCCGCGCACCTGTTCGCCGTACCCGCGCCGCCGTCCGCCGTGTCCGTCCCCGTATTGCCCAGCAGCACGTCGTTCGCCCCCTCGCCGAAGACGCGGTCGTCGCCCGCCATGCCGCGCAGGTCGTCCGCCCCGTTGCCGCCCCTCAAGTCGTCCGCGCCGTCGCCGCCCTGGATGAAGTCCGCGCCGTCGAAGGCGAACACGGAGTCGTCGCCCGGGCCCGCGTCGACCGTGTCCGCGCCCGTGACGAAGGCGAAGTCCGACCCCATCTGGTCGTTGCCGGAGCCCAGGCAGACCAGGTCGTCGCCGCCCGCGTCCGCGTATGTGTCGCTGCCGCCGAGCAGGGCGATGACGTCGTTGCCGGGAGTGCCGGTCTCGAAGTCGCCGCCCTCGGTGCCGATCACCGTGGCCGGACGGCCCATGCAGTAGACCGTCGCGGTGGTGGCGGTGGCCGGTACGGCGACAGCGGACCCCGCGCCCGCTGCGACGAGGGCCAGCGCCGCGAGCGGCGGTCCGAATGATGAACGTATGCGCATGATGTTTCCCCTCCGTGGTAGCTCTGGAGTCGCCGGAACAGCCACTGGTTCGGGGAATCGCGCGGAATGGATTGCGGCGCGCCGGGAGCGGTGGGGGCGGAAGGTTGCGATCCGCTCGAAGAGCGGTGGAGTTTACCCAGCTCAACCAGCAGCCATGCGCCACGAGGCCACTTTTTCTTACCCTATCGGGCTGAACTTTTGTTGATCGTGGGTCAGTTGGCCCCCGTCTCGCCCTACCCTTCAAAGGGTGAACCAACTGATGTCACGAGAGTCCGAGCAGAGTTCCGAGGCTGATCTGCCCGGGGAAGCAGTACTCCCCGGCGCCCTGCCGGATGAGCTGCGTGCCGAACTCATCGCCTTCCGACGCGACTTGCACATGCACCCGGAGCTCGGCAACCAGGAGTTCCGTACCACCGCGGCCCTCAAGGCCCGGCTCGAGCGGGCCGGTCTCGAACCGCGCGTACTCGACATCGGTACGGGGCTCATCTGTGACATCGGCATCAGCGGGGCGGGCGACCGGCGGCCCATGCTCGCCCTGCGCGCCGACATCGACGCGCTGCCCATCCCGGACACCAAGCTCGGCGTCCCGTACCGCTCGACCGTGCCCGACCGCGCCCACGCCTGTGGCCATGATGTGCACACCACCGTCGTGCTCGGGGCCGGGCTCGTCCTCGCCGAGCTGGCGGGGAAGGGTGAACTGCCCCATCCGGTACGGCTGATCTTCCAGCCCGCGGAGGAAGTGTTGCCGGGGGGTGCCCCCGACGCCATCGAGTCGGGTGTGCTCGAAGGCGTCGGCCGCATCATCGGCGTGCACTGCGATCCTCGCGTCGACGCCGGGCGCATCGGGCTGCGGCACGGTGCCATCACCTCCGCCTGCGACCGGCTCGAGGTCTCGCTCGACGGGCCCGGCGGGCACACCGCCCGCCCGCATCTCACGACGGACCTGGTCACCGCCGCCGCGAAGATCGTCACGGATGTGCCGGCGCTGGTCGCCCGTCGCGTCGACGCCCGTTCCGGCCTCGCCGTGACCTGGGGCCGCATCGAGTCCGGCCACGCCTGCAACGTCATCCCGCAGCACGCGGAGCTCTCCGGCACCGTCCGCTGCCTCGACCTCGACGCCTGGCGGCACGCGCCCGACCTCGTGCACGGCGCCATCCAGGAGATCGCCGACCTCTACCGCGCCAAGTCCGAGGTCAACTACATCCGCGGGGTCCCGCCCGTCGTCAACGACCCGGACGTCACCGACCTGTTGCGGGACGCGATGACCCTGCGGCGCGGCGCGCACTCCGTCGAGGACACCGAACAGAGCCTGGGCGGCGAGGACTTCTCCTGGTACCTGGAGCATGTGCCGGGTGCCATGGCCCGCCTCGGCGTCCGCGTGCCCGGCGAGCGCACCGTCCGCGATCTCCATCAAGGGGACTTCGACGCGGACGAGTCGGCGATCACCGTGGGCGTCGAACTCTTCACCGCCGCCGCGCTGCTGGACGTGGAGCGCTAGCCGCGTACCGCTATGGGCCGGTTACGGCGTACCCGTTCACGGGGACGTAACCGGCCCTCGGCACGAATAGGTAACGGCAGCGCGAAACCCCGTTCCCCTCCCTTTCTACGCGCGTTACTGTGCGCCGCAATCAGCGCCGTAAGCGGCGCGTCGGGGAACGTAAGGGGTGCGTCCTATGCGTTTGCGTCGTGGATCAAGGATTTCCCAACTGGCCGTCGCCGTGGCCTCTCTCGCCCTCGCCGTATCGGCGTGCGGCAAGACCAGCAGCGAGGCCTCCCAGGACGAGGGTGACGACAAGGGCGGGTCGTCGTCCTCCGAGTACAAGGGCAAAGGCATAGGTCTCGCGTACGACATCGGCGGCCAGGGCGACCAGTCGTTCAATGACGCGGCGTACTCCGGCTACGCGAAGGCCCGCAAGGACTTCAAGATCGGCGGCGTCGACATGGAGCCGGGCGACGGCGAGTCCAGCGCGGACAAGACGCAGCGCCTTGAGCAGCTGGCCCGGCAGGGCTACAACCCCGTCATCGGCGTCGGATTCGTCTACGCGCCCGCCGTGAAGGAAGCCGCGAAGAAGTTCCCGAAGGTCACTTTCGGGATCATCGACGACAACACGGTGAAGGCCGACAACGTAGCCGACCTTGTTTTCCACGAGGAGCAGGGGTCCTATCTGGCCGGTGTCGCCGCCGCCAAGGCAACCAAGGTCGATCACGTCGGATTCATCGGCGGCGTCGACATTCCGCTCATCCACAAATTCGAGGCCGGCTTCGTGCAGGGCGTGAAGTCCGTCGACCCGAAGATCAAGATCGAGAAGCGGTATCTGACCGAGAAGCCGGAAGAAGGCGGCTTCGCCAGCCCCGACAAGGGGCAGAACGCGGCGAGCGGTCAGATCGAGGCGGGCGCCGATGTGCTCTACCACGCGGCGGGGCTCTCCGGGCAGGGCGTCATCCAGGAGGCCGGTTCGCAGAAGGTGTGGGCGATCGGCGTCGACTCCGACCAGTACAAGCAGAAGGCGCTCGCCAAGTACAAGCAGTACATCCTGGGGTCGGCGCTCAAGGACGTCGGCGGGGCCGTGTACGACCTGACGAAGTCGGTCGTCGAGGGCAAGCCGATCACCGGTGAGCAGCGCTACGACCTGAAGTCCGGGCGGGTCGGCTTCTCCGACTCGAACCCCAAGTACACGGCGATGAAGGACGTGGTCGACGCCGTGGAGAAGGCCAAGAAGGACATCGTCAGCGGGAAGGTCACGGTCAAGACCGTTCCGTAGCCACCGGTACGGCGATGTGACGACGCCATGAAGGGCGGGGAGTCCCGCGGGCCACGGCGGCCCGGGGCGCCCCGCCCTCTGTCATGCCCCCGCGACGCCCTGAGCCTCCCCCCCCCGCGACGCCCTGAGTCATGCCTCCGCAACACCCCGTGCACGTCGCCGCAACCTCGCGGCCACAGCTCGATAACGGACCGGACAGAAGGGTTCTTATGTCAGGTCTACGCGCGTTACGCTGCGGCGAAATCAGCGCCAGGTGAGGCGCTCGTACGTGCTTGTGCTTGCTTGTACAAAGGAGTTCCTCTCTATGCGCCGGGTTTCCAAGATCGCGACCGCGGGCATCGCCACTGCCGCCCTCGCCTTCACCGCCACCGCCTGCGGTGGCACGTCCAGCGACGCCGCCGGCTCCAAGGGCGACGGCAAGGGCAAGGGCGTCGCCATCGCGTACGACGTCGGCGGCAAGGGCGACCAGTCCTTCAACGACGCCGCGACCGCCGGCATGGACAAGGCCGCCAAGGACCTGAAGATCGGCAAGAAGGCCGTCGAGCCGACCGACGGCGAGTCCGACGCCGACAAGGTGCAGCGCCTCACCGAGCTGGCCAAGCAGGGCTACAACCCGGTGATCGGCGTCGGCTACGCCTACGCGCCCGCCGTGAAGGAGGTCGCCGAGAAGTTCCCGAAGGTCACCTTCGGCATCGTCGACGACGCCACCATCAAGGCGGACAACGTCTCCGACCTGGTCTTCAACGAGGAGCAGTCCTCGTACCTGGCGGGCGTCGCCGCGGCCAAGGCCACCAAGAGCAAGACCGTCGGCTTCATCGGCGGCGTGAACAACCCGCTGATCCGCAAGTTCGAGGCCGGCTTCGTCCAGGGCGTCCAGGACACCGACAAGTCGGTCAAGATCAAGCGCCAGTTCCTCACCGAGAAGGCCGAGGACGGCGGCTTCTCCAGCCCGGACAAGGGCAAGGAGGGCGCCAGCGGCCAGATCGAGGACGGCGCCGACGTGGTCTACCACGCGGCCGGCCTCTCGGGTCAGGGCGTGATCGAGCAGGCCGCCGCCGAGAAGGTCTGGGCAATCGGTGTCGACTCCGACCAGTACAAGCAGAAGGCGCTGGAGAAGTACAAGAAGTACATCCTCACCTCGGCGACCAAGGACGTCGCCGGAGCGGTGTACAACCTGACCAAGTCGGTCCAGGATGGCAACGCCAAGGGCGGCGTCGTCCGTGCGGACCTGGCGTCCGGCGGCGTCGCGCTCGCGGACTCGAACCCCGAGTTCACGAAGATGAAGGACCTCCAGGCCGCCCTGAAGAAGGCCGAGCAGGGCATCACCAGCGGCAAGATCAAGGTCAAGACCACGCTGTAAGCGTCAAGACCACGCTGTAAGGGTCGAGACCAGGCCGTAAACGGCAGATCACGCTGTAACGGCGAAGTCATCGCCGCGGAACGGGGTGTGGGGGACGATGGGTTCCCCCGCGCCCCGTTCGCGCGGCCGACACCTCAACTCCCGTTGAAACCAGGGGCGCTACGCGCGTAGGTGGCCCCTTTCCTTAAGACTCCCGAGGACTCCCGAGGAGAGTGCGCCATCGACGCGTCCACTAGTCCCGACAAGGGCACGACCACGGCCCAGGCCACCGCCGTCGAACTCGACGGCATCACCAAGCGCTTCCCGGGCGTGGTGGCCAACCACGACATCCGCCTGAGTGTCCGCAAGGGCACCGTGCACGCCCTCGTCGGTGAGAACGGCGCGGGCAAGTCGACCCTGATGAAGATCCTGTACGGCATGCAGAAGCCGGACGAGGGCACCATCACCGTCGACGGCACCCAGGTCAGCTTCTCCAGCCCCGCGGACGCCATCGCCCGCGGCATCGGCATGGTCCACCAGCACTTCATGCTCGCCGACCAGCTGACCGTCCTGGAGAACATCGTCCTCGGCAGCGAGAAGCTGCACGGCATCGGTGGCGCCGCCCGCCGCAAGATCGCCGAGATATCCGAGCGTTACGGCCTCGGGGTGCGTCCCGACGCGATGGTCGAGGACCTCGGCGTCGCCGACCGGCAGCGCGTGGAGATCCTCAAGGTCCTCTACCGCGGCGCCACCACGCTGATCCTCGACGAGCCCACGGCCGTACTCGTGCCGCAGGAGGTCGACGCGCTCTTCGACAACCTCCGCGAGCTCAAGTCCGAGGGCCTGTCCGTCATCTTCATCTCGCACAAGCTCGGTGAAGTCCTCTCCGTCGCCGACGACATCACCGTCATCCGGCGCGGTACGACCGTCGGCACCGCGATCCCGTCCGAGACGACGCCCCGTCAGCTCGCCGAGCTGATGGTCGGCAGCGAACTGCCCACCCCGGAGACCGCCGAGTCGACGGTCACGGACCGCCCGATGATCCAGGTGGAGAGCCTCAGGCTGCTCGCCGAGGGAGAGTCGGGCCGCGCGCTCCTCGACGACATCTCCTTCACCATCCACGAGGGCGAGGTCCTCGGCCTCGCGGGCGTCGAGGGCAACGGCCAGACCGAGCTGATCGACGCGCTCATCGGCCTCAAGCACGCCGACTCCGGAGTGATCCGGATGGCGGGCCAGGACATCACCGCCGAGCCGACGCGCAAGCGCCGCGAGGACGGCATCGGCTACATCCCCGAGGACCGCCACCGGCACGGCCTCCTCCTGGAGTCCCCGCTCTGGGAGAACCGCATCCTCGGCCACGTCACCGAGAAGCCCAATGCGAAGGGCTTCTGGCTGGACCCGAAGGGCGCCCAGGCCGACACCCGCCGCATCGTCGAGGAGTACGACGTCCGTACGCCCGGCATCGACGTGACGGCCGCCTCGCTGTCCGGCGGCAACCAGCAGAAGCTGATCGTCGGCCGCGAGATGAGCCACAAGCCGCGCTTCCTGATCGCCGCCCACCCCACGCGTGGTGTGGACGTCGGCGCGCAGGCCCAGATCTGGGACCAGATCCGCGAGGCCCGCCGCGAGGGTCTTGCCGTACTCCTGATCTCCGCGGACCTGGACGAGCTGATCGGCCTCTCCGACACCCTCCGCGTGATCTACCGCGGACGGCTCGTCGCCGACGCCGACCCGGCCACCATCACGCCGGAGGAGCTCGGTTCGGCGATGACGGGCGCGGCGTCCGGCCACCTCGAGCACGTAGAAGAAGGCCCGGAGACTCCGGAGGACGAGGCCCGATGAAGAAGTTCGACAAGGAGCGCATACTCCTCGCGGTGGCCGGACCGGTCATCGCGCTCATCGCGGCCGTGGCGCTGACCTCGGTCGTGCTGGTCGCATCGGGCAAGAACCCGATCGAGCCGTACACCCTGATGTTCGAGCAGGCCACCTACTCCGACATCCAGGTCCTGATCATCAACCAGGCCGGCATGTACTACCTGGCCGCGCTCGCGGTCGCCGTCGGCTTCCGGATGAACCTCTTCAACATCGGCGTCGACGGCCAGTACCGCCTCGCCGCGATGGTGACGGCGGTCGTCGGCGCGCACGTCGCGCTCCCGGCGCCCCTCCAGATCCCGCTCCTGATCCTGGTCGCCATGCTCACCGGCGCCTTCTGGGCCGGCATCGCGGGCATCCTGAAGACCACCCGCGGGGTCAGCGAGGTCGTCGCGACGATCATGCTCAACGCCATCGCGACGAGCGTCATCGGCTATCTCACCCTCACCGAGAACTTCGGCGTCCCGGTCGGCAACAACCAGACCACCGGCGAGATGCACGAGTCCGGCTGGTTCCCCGGCATCAGCATGGGCGAGTCCGGCGAGATCTACGGCTTCGTCGTCATCGCCGCGCTCGCCGGCGTCCTGTACTGGCTGATCCTCAACCGCACCCGCTTCGGCTTCGACCTGCGCGCCACCGGCGCCTCCGAGTCGGCCGCCGCGGCCTCCGGCGTCAACGCCAAGCGCATGGTGCTCAGCGCGATGCTGATCTCCGGCGCGGTCGCGGGCCTCGCGGGCATGCCGATCCTGCTCGGCGACGTCCACACCTACAGCCTCAGCTTCCCCACAGGACTCGGCTTCACCGGCATCACCATCGCTCTGCTCGGCCGGAACAACCCGGTCGGCATCGCCTTCGCCGCCCTGCTCATCGCCTTCCTCGACAAGGCCTCGCCCGCTCTCGACTACGCCCAGCCGGTGGCGTACGACAAGGAGATCGCGGTGATCATGCAGGGCCTCATCGTGATCGCGGTCGTCGTCTCCTACGAGGCCGTACGCCGCTGGGGGCTCCGCCGCCAGCAGCAGCGCGTCGGTGAGGAGCTGGCCGCAGCAGCCCGTGCCAAGGGCAAGGGCAACGGCAACGGCAACAACGACACCGTGAAGGAGGTGGCTGCCCGATGAGCTCGGCAACCGTAGCCAAGCCCACGGCCAAGCAGCCCGCGCCGGGCCGCCGCCGCATCTCGCTCCCCATACTCCTGCTGATCATCGCGGGCGTACTCGTCCTGACGTCCGTGGTCCGCATGATCACCGGCGCCGACGGCATCACCTCCACCGGCCAGATGTCCACGGCCCTGCGCCTCGCGGTGCCGATCGGCCTCGCGGGCCTCGGCGGTCTGTGGGCCGAGCGGGCGGGCGTCGTCAACATCGGCCTTGAGGGCATGCTCATCCTCGGCACCTGGTTCGGCGCGTTCGCCGGCTATCAGTGGGGCCCGTGGGTCGGCATCCTCTTCGGCGTACTCGGCGGCGCGCTCGGCGGTCTGCTGCACGCGATCGTCACGGTCACCTTCAACGTCAACCACATCGTCTCCGGTGTGGCCCTCAACATCCTCGCCCTGGGCGCGACCCGCTACCTCTCCACCTTCGCCTTCGAGGGCAAGGAGGGCGGTACGTCCAAGCAGTCGCCGCCGGTCGAATCGCTCGGCAGCTTCTCCGTCCCCGGTCTCTCCGACTGGCTGCAGGACCTCAACGACAAGCACTGGTTCCTCGTCTCGGACCTCGCGGGCCTGCTCGGCGGCCTGTTCACGGACCTCTCGCCGCTGACCGTCATCGCCGTCGCGATGGTGCCGCTGAGCTGGTGGGTCCTGTGGCGTACGTCGTTCGGCCTGCGCCTGCGGTCCTGCGGCGAGAACCCGGTGGCGGCCGAGTCCCTCGGCGTGAACGTCTACAAGTACAAGTACCTGGCCGTGGTCATCTCCGGTGGTCTGGCAGGCCTGGGCGGCGCGTTCCTGTCCCTGGTCGCCTCCAACATCTACCTGGAGGGCCAGACCGGCGGGCGCGGCTACATCGGCCTCGCCGCGATGATCTTCGGCAACTGGATGCCGGGCGGACTCGCGCTCGGCGCGGGCCTGTTCGGTTACACCGACAGCCTGAAGCTCCGGGGCGGCGGCACGAACGTCCACGCACTGCTCCTGCTCCTCGCGATCCTGCTGGTCATCGGCGCGATCTACCTCGTCTGGCGCAAGCGCTACATCCCCGCGGTGATCACCGCGGCCGTGTCGGCGCTGATGTTCGCGTGGTACGGCTTGACCGACGAGGTGCCGAACCAGGTCGTCACCGCTACGCCGTACGTCGTCACGCTGCTGGTGCTCTCGCTCTCCGCCCAGCGGTTGCGGATGCCGAAGGCGGACGGCCAGCCCTACCGAAAGGGACAAGGAAAGTGACCGATGCCGACTGGGACGCGCTGCGGGACGCGGCGCGCGAGGCGATGTCCCGTGCGTACGCGCCCTACTCGGGCTTCCCGGTCGGTGCGGCGGCCCTCGTGGACGACGGCCGCACGGTGACCGGCTGCAACGTGGAGAACGCCTCCTATGGCCTCGGCCTGTGCGCCGAGTGCGGTCTGGTCTCCCAGCTCCAGCTGTCCGGCGGCGGCCGCCTCACGCACTTCACCTGTGTGGACGGCAAGGGCGAGATCCTGATGCCGTGCGGCCGCTGCCGCCAGCTCCTGTACGAGTTCGGCGGCGCGAGCCTGCTCCTTGAGACGACTTCGGGGATCCGGACGCTGGGGGACATGCTCCCGGACGCGTTCGGCCCGCAGCACCTCAACTGACGTACGGCCCCCGCTTGTTGCTTGCCGACGGGCGGGGGCCGTCTTCACCTCGTGGCTCTATGCGCGTAGAGTCACGCTCACCGTTTTAGGCGCAAAGAGGGGTTATGCGATGGACGTCATCTCCGTCATCCGTACGAAGCGGGACCGCGGCGAGCTGAGTGACCAGCAGATCGACTGGGTCATCGACGCGTACACCCGCGGGGCGGTCGCCGACGAGCAGATGTCGGCCCTCGCCATGGCGATCCTCCTGAACGGCATGAACCGCCGTGAGATCGCCCGCTGGACGGCCGCGATGATCGCGAGCGGCGAGCGCATGGACTTCTCCTCGCTGTCCCGCCCGACGTCGGACAAGCACTCCACGGGCGGCGTCGGCGACAAGATCACGCTGCCGCTCGCGCCGCTGGTCGCGGCGTGCGGCGCGGCGGTGCCGCAGCTGTCGGGCCGCGGCCTCGGCCACACGGGCGGCACGCTCGACAAGCTGGAGTCGATCCCCGGCTGGCGGGCGCTGCTCTCGAACGAGGAGATGCTGTCGGTCCTGGACGGCGTGGGCTCGGTGATCTGCGCGGCGGGCGACGGTCTTGCCCCGGCCGACAAGAAGCTGTACGCGCTGCGGGACGTGACGGGAACGGTGGAGGCGATCCCGCTCATCGCCTCGTCGATCATGTCGAAGAAGATCGCGGAGGGTACGGGCTCGCTGGTCCTGGACGTGAAGGTGGGCACGGGCGCCTTCATGAAGAACCTGGAGGACGCCCGCGAGTTGGCGTCCACGATGGTCGGCCTCGGCACCGACAGCGGCGTCCGCACGGTGGCCCTCCTCACGGACATGTCCACCCCGCTCGGCCTGACGGCGGGCAACGCCCTTGAGGTCCGCGAGTCGGTGGAGGTCCTCGCGGGCGGCGGCCCCTCGGACGTCGTCGACCTGACGCTCGCCCTGGCGCGCGAGATGCTGGACGCGGCGGGACTGCCGGACGCGGACCCCGCGAAGGCGCTGGCGGACGGCTCGGCGATGGACGTATGGCGCCGGATGATCGCGGCACAGGGCGGCGACCCTGACGCGACCCTGCCGGTGGCCCGCGAGACCCACGTCGTGACGGCACCGTCGTCGGGCGTCCTGACCCGTCTCGACGCGTACGACGTCGGCGTGGCCGCCTGGCGACTCGGCGCCGGCCGCGCGCGCAAGGAGGACGTGGTGCAGGCGGGCGCGGGCGTGGAACTGCACGCCAAGCCGGGCGCGACGGTCACCGCGGGCCAGCCGCTCCTGACCCTGCACACGGACACTCCGGAGCGCTTCGAGTACGCGCTGGAGTCGCTGACGGCGGCGTACGACATCGCGCCCGAGGGCACGGACTTCACGGCGTCGCCGATCGTGCTGGACCGCATCGCCTGAGCGAGGGGCGGCCGGGAGAGGGCTGCCGCGGGTCTACCGATGAGTTCCGGGGCCCGCGGCAGTCCATCCCCACGTGGAAGCCATACAGCCGCCGGACCTGACCCTCACCGGCACCCTCGACCGCGAGGCGACGCAACGTCTCTGCGCAGCCGCCCACGCCACGCTGCAGGCGACCGGCGCGGACGTCCTCGTCTGCGATGTGGCGGGCGTCGGCCCGCCCGTCCTCGCCGCGGTGGACGCCCTCGCCAGACTCCAGCTCACCGCCCGCCGCGCCGGCGGCCGGATCCGGCTCAGGGATCCGGCCCCGCACCTCACCGAACTACTGGACCTCGTCGGCCTTCCCTTCGACGTCGAGGTGGGCCGGCAGGCCGAACAGCGGGAACCAACGGGGCGTGTCCAGGAAGCAGTGGAAGCCCGCGATCCGCCCGTCTGAGATCTCGATGACCTGCACCGCCCACGGCGCGTACCCACCGTTCTCCGGGTCGGGCTTGTAGTGGGCGAAGCCCGGCGTGCCGTTGACGTTGACCGGCAGCAGCCGGCTGTTGGCGCAGGACGCGCCGATGGTCGACATGAAGCCCGTGATGTCGGCCGTGCCGCGCAGCCAGAGGTCGAACGGGGGCATCGTCATGATGGCGTCTTCGTGCAGCAACGCCGTCAGCGCCGCCATGTCGTAGCCCTCGAAGGCCGCCACGTACCTCTCGAGCAGTTTCTGCTGTTCGTCGTCCAGGGGGTCGGAGACGGCCGTGTCGTCGGCCGGGCCCTCCGCCAGCGTCGCCCGCGCCCGCTGCAGCGCGCTGTTGACGGACGCGACCGACGTGTCGAGCAGCTCGGCGGCCTCGCTGGCCTTCCAGGCGAGGACCTCGCGCAGGATCAGCACCGCCCGCTGCTTGGGCGGCAGCTGCTGAAGGGCGGCGACGAAGGCGAGCCGCACCGACTCCTTCGCCACGGCGGCCTCGGCGGGGTCGCTGGTGGACGGCAGCACCCGCGCGTCCGGCATCGGCTCCAGCCATACGTTGTCCGGACGCGGGGTCAGCGCCGCCTGGGCCAGCGGGGCCGCCGCCGTCAGGTCCATGGGGCGGGCCCGGCGGTTGCCCGCGTTCAGCATGTCCAGGCAGACGTTCGTCGCGATCCGGTACAGCCACGAGCGGATGCTGGAGCGGCCCTCGAACTTCTCGAAGCTGCGCCAGGCGCGGACCATCGTGTCCTGCACCGCGTCCTCGGCCTCGAAGGACGAGCCCAGCATGCGATAGCAGTACCCGGTCAGCTCGACCCGGTGCTTCTCCAGTGTGACGTCCAGCTCGGTTGTCGTACCCGCCATGTTGCTCATCCCGACCCACCCCTGCGCCGCTCACGAATGTCCCAGCACTTCGTAAGCTACCGAAGGCCACTGACAATGGCCCCCGGAGTCGGAAAACCCGCAGGTGGGGAGGGTGCTTCCAGCGGCGCTCAGTGCGCCGCGACGAGCCCCCGGCCCTCCCGCGTCCGGCGCTCCTGCACCCGCGCAGCCCGCGATCCCCACACCGTGATCGACACGACGCCGAACACCGCGAGCAGACCCAGCGCCACCGTCCCGGCCCAGCCCCCGGAGTGGAAGGCGACCGCGCCGAGCGTGCCGCCCGCGCTGGAGCCGAGGTAGTACGCGGACTGGTAGAGCGCGGAAGCCTGCGCCCGGCCCGTGGTGGCCGTACGGCTCACGGACGAGGAGGCGACGGCGTGCCCCGCGAAGAAGCCGGCGGTGATGAGGACGAGCCCGAGCAGCACCATGACGATCGAGTCGGCCAGGGAGAGCAGCAGACCGCCCGCCGTCGTGCTCACCGCCAGGTACAGCGCCCCGCGCCGCCCGAGCCGGGCCACCAGCTTCCCGGCGGCCGCGGACGACACCGTACCGACGAGATAGACGAGGAAGATGGACCCGATGATGCCCTGGGGGAGTGAGAAGGGCGCCTCGGTGAGCCGGTAGCCGATGACGGTGTACACCGCGCCGAAGACCGTCATGAACAACGCGCCGATCGCGTACAGCCTGCACAGCAGCGGGTTCGACAGGTGCGAACGGATCGTCCTGCCAAGGGCCTTGGGGTTCAGCGAGCCCGGCGTGAAGTGGCGCGGCGCGGGCAGCAGCGCGCGGAAGGCGAGCGCGCAGAGCACGGCGACGACGCCGATGACGGCGAGCGCCGCGCGCCAGCCCCAGGCCTGCGCGACCCACCCGGTGATGATGCGCCCGCTCATGCCGCCGATGCTGTTGCCCGCCACGAACATGCCGATCGCGGCGACCAGCGCCTTGGGGCGGACCTCCTCGGCGAGGAAGGCCATCGCGGAGGCCGGGAGCCCGGCGAGCGCGGCCCCCTGGACGGCGCGCAGGGCGATGAGTACGCCGACGGAGGGCGCGAAGGGAATGAGCAGCCCGACCGTCACCGCGACGCTCAGGGACACCGTCATCAGGGTCCGCCGCCCGAAGCGCTCGCTGAGCGCGCTCAGCGGCAGGACGAAGAGGGCCAGTGCGCCCGTGGCCGCCGAGACCGTCCAGCTCGCCGCGCTCGCGCTGACGCCGAAGTCGGCGGAGACGAGGGGGAGCAGCGCCTGCGTGGAGTAGAGGAGGGCGAAGGTGGCGACACCCGCGAGGAAGAGGGCGAAGCTCATCCGGCGGTAGCCGGGGCCGCCGGGCGTGAGGCGCGTGTCGGTGGATTCGGTGGCGGGGGACGACGGGGTGAGGGCGACCGCATGGGTGGCGGACGCCCCGCTACTGGCAGGAGGCATACGTCGAACGTAGGCACAGGCGACTCATCCGTCCAATGCATGGATTGGCCATAATCATTCCCATGGTGCATGAGCGCAGCTCAGCGACGCGTCTGTCGCAGAGCAGTTACGTAAGAGACATGGGGGCGGCGGCGCCCGCGCCCGCCGAGCTGACGCCGGAGTCCTGGTCGGCGCTGCTTTCGCCGCGGCTCGCGTACTTCGCGGGGGTGGCGCGTACGGAGCATGTGACGCGGGCGGCGGTGGACATGCAGGTGCCGCAGTCGACGCTGTCCCGTGCGCTGGTACGTCTCGAACAGGACCTGGGGGTCGAGCTGTTCGCCCGGCACGGCCGCACGGTGTCGCTGACTCCGGCGGGGCGTACGTTCCTCGCCTCGGTGGAGCGGGCGCTGGGGGAGGTGGAGCGGGCCGCGGAGTCCGTCCGCGCGGACGCGGACCCGACGTCGGGGAAGGTGGCGTTCGGCTTCCTCCACACGATGGGCTCGGAAACGGTCCCCGGCCTGATCCGCGCCTTCCGCGCCGATCACCCCCGGATTCGCTTCAGCCTGGTCCAGAACTACGGGGAGGCGATGATCGAGCGCCTGCGGGCAGGGGAACTGGACCTCTGTCTGACCTCCCCCGTGCCGGACGCGCCGGACCTGGTGGCCCGCCGCCTGGACGAGCAGCGCCTGCGCCTGGTCGTCCCGGACGACCACCGCCTGGCGTCCCGCAAACGGGTCCGCCTCTCGGAAGCGTCAGAGGAAGCCTTCGTGACCCTCGAACCGGGCTACGGCCTGCGCCGCATCACCGACGACCTCTGCCAGGAGGCCGGCTTCAGGCCGCGGGTGGCGTTCGAGGGCGAGGAGGCGGAGACGCTGCGGGGCCTGGTGGCGGCGGGCCTCGGGGTGGCCCTCCTGCCCCCACCGGCGGTGCCGCGCCCCGGAGTCGTCGAACTGACGGTGACGGGTCAGCGGGCGGTCCGCGAGATCGGAGTGGCGTGGCTGAACGGACACCCGGACACGCCACCGGTGGCGGCGTTCAAGAAGTTCCTCTTGAGCCGAAGGGGCCGCCTGCTGCCGGAGTGACGGATCACCGGCTGCGCCGAGTCCGTCCGCCGGGCCCTACCGCCGTAACGACCTGCCGAAGCCCGAAGCCAGCGGCATCCGCAGACCCAGTGGCGGCGGGGCCGCGAGCGCGTCCTCCAAGGGGCGGGCGTACGCGTGGCCGAAGAGGGAGCCGAGGACGAAGTCCGAGGAGAGGGCCAGGACTTCGTCCTGGTGCTGGTGCAAGCGGTGGCCGTCCGAGTGGACTTCGAACCGGCACACCTCCCGGTTCGCCTTCTTCGCCCGCGCCGCCAGCCGGAACGAAAGCTCGGGATCCGTCCGCTCGTCGTTCGTGCCGTGCACGATCAGCACCCGCCGCCCCGCCAACTGCTTCACCGGTTCGGGCGAAGCCGCCACATCGTCCTCCGGCAGCCAAGGGGCAAGCGCCAGAACGGAGTTCACCGCTTCGTGTCCGCCCGCCCGCAGCGCCGCCCGACCGCCCATGTCGACTCCGACCAGGCAGACGGAGACATCTCCGTACCGACGGATGATCTCGTCCGCCGCCCATGTCGCATCCGCGGCGAGCTCCGCCTGCGCCCCGTTCCACCCCCGGTACCGGTAGTGGACGACATGCACCGCGAGCCCCTCGTCGCGCCCGTCACGGGCCAGCCTGCGGCCGAGCGCGCGCACGGCGGTCGCGGCCAGCGGAGAGGGTTTGCGGGCCGAGGTCTCGTGGCCGCCGGGAAGGAGCAGCACCGCGCCGCTCACCGCCGCGGGGCGCGCGCCGATCACCCGCCCGAGCCTCGCCGCGCGCGCGGAATCGGGCGTCGCTTGCTGTGCCATGACAGAACAGTGTCAGAAGCGATGGTGTACGCGACCCGTCCGCGGGGTCACTGTTACGTATCGACCCGTGAGATCCACCCGGCGATCTACGCGCGTAGGCGCTACAGTGCCGAGATGACGAGCCAGACCACCAAAGCCGGTCAGACGGACCGCGAAACGCCCAGCGCCGACCAGATCCGCCGCGCCCCCAAGGTGCTCCTGCACGACCACCTCGACGGCGGCCTGCGCCCCGGCACGATCGTCGACCTCGCCCGCGATGCCGGGTACGAGTCCCTTCCCGAGACCGACCCGGACAAGCTCGGGATCTGGTTCCGCGAGGCCGCCGACTCCGGTTCGCTGCCGCGGTACCTGGAGACCTTCGCCCACACCTGCGCTGTCATGCAGACGAAGGACGCCCTCAAGCGCGTCGCCGCCGAGTGCGCCGAGGACCTCGCCGAGGACGGCGTGGTCTACGCCGAGATCCGGTACGCGCCCGAGCAGCACCTGGAGCGCGGCCTCACGCTCGAAGAGGTCGTCGAGGCCGTCAACGAAGGCTTCCGGGAAGGCGAGCGGCGCGCGAAGGCGGCCGGCCACCGCATCCGTGTGGGTGCGCTCCTGACCGCCATGCGGCACGCCGCCCGCGCCCTGGAGATCGCCGAACTGGCCAACCGCTACCGCGATCTGGGCGTCGTCGGCTTCGACATCGCCGGCGCCGAGGCCGGCTTCCCGCCCACCCGGCACCTCGACGCGTTCGAGTACCTGAAGCGCGAGAACAACCACTTCACCATCCACGCCGGTGAGGCCTTCGGCCTGCCCTCCATCTGGCAGGCCCTGCAGTGGTGCGGCGCCGACCGGCTCGGTCACGGCGTACGGATCATCGACGACATCAAGGTCGAGGACGACGGCACGGTCAAGCTCGGCCGCCTCGCCAGCTACGTACGCGACAAGCGCATTCCCCTGGAGATGTGCCCCAGCTCCAACCTCCAGACGGGCGCGGCCGACTCCTACGAGGGCCACCCCATCGGGCTGCTGCGCAAGCTGCACTTCCGGGCGACGGTGAACACCGACAACCGCCTCATGTCCGGCACCAGCATGAGCCGGGAATTCGAGCACCTGGTCGGCGCATTCGGCTACACGCTCGACGACATGCAGTGGTTCACAGTCAATGCGATGAAATCAGCGTTCATTCCTTTCGATGAACGCCTGGCGATGATCAATGACGTGATCAAGCCCGGATATGCCGAGCTGAAGTCCGAATGGCTGTTCCGGCAGACCGCCTCCACCAGCGCTTCTGTCGGGGTCTAGCAGTAATTCAAGCATTGCGGGCGCGACCGGGAACATTAATTCCCGGTCGCGTTTTGCTGTTTGCGGAGCGCCCCTTCACATGTTTACGGTCGTGGGCCGCTCAAAAGTCCCCGTCATCAAGGACGCATTGAAGATGAAGCAGTCTGCCGCCAAGACCCTCGGTGTCGCCGCCCTCGGTGCCGCCTTCGCCGCCGCCGGTGCCGGTGTCGCGAACGCCGCCCCGGCGGTGCCGGACCCGACCGCCGCCCTGGGTTCCGCCACCTCGACCCTGCCCGTCGGCCAGGTCGCCGAGACGCTGCCCGCCGGTGGCCCCGAGGCCCTGGCCGCCGGCCAGAACGCGCTCGGCAGCACCACGCAGGCCCTCACGCCCACCGTCGACAAGCTCGCAGCCGGCGATGTCACCAAGGCCGCCGAGCACGGCGACGAGGCCACCAAGCCCGCCGCCGCCGACCCCGTCTCCGGCCTCCTCGGCGGTCTCCCGGTGGCCGGCGCCCTGCCCGCGACGGGTCTGCCCGTGCAGGGCCTGCCCGTCCAGGGTCTGCCGATCGGCTGACCTTCGCGCGCATTCGTGTACGCCGATGGGGCGCACCCTTTCGCAGGGGGCGCCCCATCGGCGTACGTACAAGTCGGTGCGGGAAACGGTCACATCACCAGGCGGCCTGGCGGGTCTTGCTCTCCGCGGGAAGGAAGATCCACAGCGCTATGTAGAGCAGGAACTGCGGGCCGGGCAGCAGGCACGAGAGCACGAAGATCACGCGCATCGTCGTGGCCGACGTGCCGAAGCGCTTGGCGAGGGCGGCGCAGACTCCGCCGATCATCCGGCCGTTCGTGGGGCGGGCAAGGGCGGTCATGGCGGGCTCCTTCGTGAAGCGTCGGTACGGTGTCCGAATGAGGTCCGGGGGCGTTTCCCCGATGACTCAAAGCTACGTTCACGAAGCGGGCAAAGCGTCGCTCTAGGGTGCGATACCGACCCTGGGAATCGTCGGGGTCGACCCCTGAGACGCATCCCCCCGCAGGAGGGCGGCACGCTCCACCCCGTCGGTACGGCGGCGGAGTCTGGCCCTGGCCGCGGGCACCACGGCGAGATGCACGAGGGCCACGCCCAGACTGTTCAGGAACAGCGAGTCGATGTCGACGACCTGCCCCGGAACGCCGGTCTGCAGCAGTTCGATGCCCAGCGAGAGCAGCGCCCCCGCCGCGACCGTACGCACCAGCGAACCCAGCGGCGAGACATGGACCCGCCCACCGGCCAGCGGCAGCAGCAAGCCGAGCGGAGCCAGCAGCAGCAGACTGCCGCCGATCTGCCGGACGGCCTGCGCGGGACCGAGCGCGAGATCCGCCTTGATGCCGGCGAACGGCTGCAGATTCGCCGCGCTGACCCAGGGCACGTCCAGTGGACGCAGCGTGAACCATCCGACGAACAGAAGATGCGCGACGAGGAGGAGTCCTCCCGCCGCGCGGAAGCGGATGGCGGCCCCGTGGCCGCCCGAGCCTTGACGCACGTCCCCCTAGACGCCCCGAGCGGCAGGATCGGTTCCGCGTATCTCATCCCGGTACGGGGCGCTGTCCTGTTCGCATGTGGTGGCTGTCTTGTTCGAACACGGTGTGACTCTCCGTGACCGCTTCGGAGCCTTCGTGCTCACTTCGACGTCACTTCACGGTCTCCGCGGGCGGTGCCTCCGTGCCCGGACGCTGCCTGACCGCCTGCGTGCACTCGTAGCGCCGCAGCGGGGAGTCGTCGGGGCCGCCGAGGATCACCGAGCCGTTGTCGGCCGCCGCCGCGCTGTCCGCGTAGGTGCAGACGATCTGCGCGAGCGCGAACGCCGACAGCTCCTCGGGCCGCGTACTGAACCGCAGCGCGTCCTCCGGGTCGCCCGCGTCGGGACCGCTGACGACCGTGCCGCCGCGTACGTCCGTGGCGAAGCCCGCCTGTTTCTCCGGGTCCGAGGGCGGCTGCGCCAGCTCGTCGAGGAGGGCCTGCGCGATGCGCACCCGGTCGGTCGTCGCCTTCTCGGTGGGGATGCGCACCGTACGGTCGACGGTCACCAGCTGGGCCGCGCACACCAGGAAGACCTGCACCGGGACCCCGCTGGAGGACTGCGAGGCGATGCTCGACCCGGACATCACGCACGGCACCCGCGAGGGGCCGGGGCCGAAGTCCGTCGGCACCTCCGTCGACCGGATCCCGCACCCGGCGAGCGTCGTGGTCAGCGCGGCGGCGACGAGCGCCGCGCGCAGCCGTCGCCGGTTCATCGCTGCTCTCCCTTGCCGCCGTCGTCGTCCGTCTTGCCGTCCGCGCGGTCCGCGTCGGAGGTCTCGTCCTCCACCAGCGGCCCCGGGTCACGCGGCAGCCACAGCGTGAACACCGCGCCGCCGTCGGGGGAGTTGGCGGCGGTGATCTCGCCGCCGTGGATGTGCGCGTTCTCCAGGGCGATGGAGAGCCCGAGCCCGCTGCCCTCCGAGCGCGGCCGTGACGCGCTCGCCTTGTAGAAGCGGTCGAAGACGTGCGGCAGTACGTCCTGGGGGATGCCGGGACCGCCGTCGCGCACCGCGATGACCAGCTTCTCGCCCGCGATCCGCACCGAGACCTTCACCGGGGAGCCGCCGTGCTTGAGCGCGTTGCCGATCAGGTTCGCCAGGATCACGTCGAGGCGGCGCGGGTCGAGCCGTACGGTGATGCCGCGCTCCGCGTCGAGTTCGACCGCGTCGAGCCAGGCGCGGGCGTCGATGCACGCCGTGATCTGATCGGCGATGTCGACGTCGTCCAGGACGAGCCGGGCCGTGCCCGCGTCGAAGCGGGTGACCTCCATCAGGTTCTCCACCAGGTCGTTGAGCCGGCGGGTCTCGCTGACGACGAGCCGTACGGCGGGTTCGATCATCGGGTCCACGGACCCGGTCTCGGCGTCCAGCTCCTCTTCCAGGACCTCCGTCACCGCGGTGATCGCGGTCAGCGGCGTACGCAGCTCGTGCGACATGTCGGCGACGAAGCGGCGCGAGGCCTCCTCGCGGGCGCTCATGTCGTCGACCTTCTTCTCCAGGCTCGCCGCGGTCCGGTTGAACGTCCGTGACAGATCGGCCAGTTCATCCGTCCCCGACACCCGCAGCCGGGTGTCGAGCTTGCCCTCGCCGAGCCGCCGCGCGGCCACGCCGAGCCGGTGCACCGGCTTGAGCACGGTGGTCGCCGCGGCCTGCGCGAGCAGCGCGGAACCGATCAGCGCGAGCCCCGTCGCGATGGCGAGCGACCAGCCGAGCGAACTCAGGTCCTTCGCCTCCGGCTCCAGGGACTTGAGCATGTAACCCGTCGGCCCGCCGCCGATGACCTTGGCGCCGCCCACCAGATACGGCGTGCCGTCGTCGACGGTCCGCTGCCAGTACAGGTGGTACGGGCTCTTGTTGCCGGCGGTGAGCGGCTGCTCCTTGTTCACCGCCTCGCGCAGCGACTTCGGTACGTCGGCGAGCGTGAAGGCGTCCAGGTCGGAGTAGCCCACGACGGTGTCGCCCTCAGCGTTCTGCCCGATCAGGAGCACGCTGTAGCGCTGGCTGCTGTTCGCCATCGTTCCGGCGGCCTGCTGCAGTTCGTCCTGGGTCGGATTGGGCGGCAGCGCGCCCGCGCGGGTCTGCATCTCCTGCTGGAAGTCCTTCAGCGCCGCGTCCTGCGCGCGCGTCAGCACCGCCTCGCGGTTCAGCCAGTACGCGATTCCCGACGCCGTCACGGCGGCGGTCAGCGCCACCAGGCCGAACACGACGACGAGCCGCAGCCGCAGGCTGGTGAAGCGCAGTCCCGCCAGTATCGCCTTGCGCGCCGCGGCCCAACCGCGGAGCTTGTCCTGCGGTTTGGTCACTGAGGAGTGTCCAGCCGGTAGCCGACGCCACGCACCGTACGGATCAGGGTCGGCGAGGACGGCACGTCCTCCACCTTCGCGCGAAGCCGCTGCACACACGCGTCGACGAGCCGGGAGTCGCCGAGGTAGTCGTGCTCCCACACCAGGCGCAGCAACTGCTGGCGCGACAGGGCCTGTCCGGGCCTGCGGCTCAGCTCCAGGAGCAGCCGCAGCTCGGTCGGTGTGAGCTGCAGGTCCTCGCCGTTCTTCGTGACGGTCATCGCGGCGCGGTCGATGACGAGCGAACCGAACGTCGCCGCGTCATTGGCCTCGCGCTCGCCACGCCGCAGGACCGCGCGGATCCGGGCGTCAAGGACCCGTCCCTGCACGGGTTTGACGACATAGTCGTCGGCGCCGGACTCCAGCCCGACCACCACGTCGATGTCGTCACTGCGGGCGGTCAGCAGGATGATCGGCAACTGGTCGGTGCGCCGGATGCGACGGCACACCTCGAATCCGTCGATGCCCGGCAGCATCACATCCAGCACGATCAGGTCCGGCCGCTGCTCACTGAGCAGCTTCAGGCCGTCCTCGCCGGTGGCAGCAGTGGCCACCCGATGCCCTTGGCGGGTGAGCGAAAGCTCAAGGGCCGTACGGATGGCGTCGTCGTCCTCGATCAGCAACAGGGAAGGCACGGACGTCATTCTGTCCCATGGTGCGGCCACAGTTCGACTGTTGGGATCGCTCCCACACTTCTCCCCTACACACAGGGGGCCTGTTGCAGGGCTGTGACAGTCGGCGGACACCGTCATGAAGTGGCTCGGGCAGAGTTTTGGTCACACGGAAGAAGCCAGACTCCACCGACGGGGGGCGCGAGATGAACACGCTGCACAGCACCAGCTCAAGCGCAGTTGTCACGCGTCTCCACGACGTGGCGCGGACTGCCGAGAGGCACGAGAAGTCCGGTGCCGTGAGCGGGCGGGGGTGCGCTCGCGGCACCGGGCGTCAGCACACCGGGTTCATGACGGTGGTCGACGTACTCCCGGGTGTGATCGGGGGAACGGACGGGGGAACGAGCGGGGGAGCTCACGGGGGAGCCGCGTACAGGGAGGACACGGGGGAGCGGGCATCCGCGTCGGAGGCGGAGTTCACCGCCTACGTCCAGGAGCGCCGCGCCTCCCTGTACGCAACCGCCTACCACCTGACCGGTGACCGTTTCGAGGCCGAGGACCTGCTGCAGAGCGCCCTCTTCTCGACGTACCGGGCCTGGGACAGGATCAGCGACAAGGCCGCGGTCGGCGGATACCTCCGGCGCACCATGACCAATCTGCACATCAGCGCGTGGCGCCGCCGCAAGCTGAACGAATACCCGACCGAGGAGCTGCCGGAGACGGCGGGCGACACGGACGCGATGCGGGGCACGGAACTCCGCGCGGTTCTCTGGCAGGCCCTGGCCCGCCTTCCCGAACTGCAGCGGACGATGCTGGTCCTGCGCTACTACGAGGGCCGCACGGACCCCGAGATCGCGGACATCCTCGACATCAGCGTGGGCACGGTGAAGTCCAGCATCTGGCGCTCCCTGCGCCGGCTGCGCGAGGACGAGGTCCTCAGCTTCGGCCGTGACCAGGAGGAGTCCTTCGGCGAGTTGGTCGCCTGAGGGATCACGGGGGCCGCCGCTCCTAGGGGGGAAGCGGCGGGAAGTACCGGGGGGACCACGGGGGAAAACGGGGATCCACGGGGGAAACGGGATCCACGGGGGAAACGGGGATCACGGGGGAATGAAGCAGCGGGACCGGAAGGCCGGGGGGTCTTTCCGGTCCTTCTGTTTTTGCGTACGGGGATCCGCTGGGCCTAGAGCGCGAGCCCGCGCGCCTTGACGCACCGCCCCGCCGCAGCGTCCGCGACCCGCCCCAGCGCCTCGTCGCGCCCGCAGGGATGCGCGCCCAGCGCCGTCTGCCGGGAGACGATCGCCCGCTCGGCCCGCATCAGCCGCCACCCGCGCCGCAGCAGGAACGGCACGGACTTGCGCCCCTCGCGCAGGTCCCGCAGGAGCCGGCGCCGGAACGTGGTGGACGGCCGCCCCCGCAGACAGATCGCGTCGGCGAGTACGCCGATCTCCCGGCAGCGCTCCACGATGTCCGCCGCGAAGATCCCCTCGGCGATGAACAGCGGTGTGCGCTCGATGTCCAGCGCGGTCTCGCCCGTGCGGGAGCTGGTGGAGATGTCGTACACAGGAACGTTCGTACGTCCCGTGCGGCACAGCCGCTCGATCGCGGCGACGGCGACATCGGCGTCCCAGGACAACGGGGAGTCCCAGTCGATGTCCGAGCTGCCCGGCACCTGCGGCAGCGTCGGGTCGTCGCACTCCTTGTAGAAGTCGTCGAGGCAGAGGACCGGCAGTCCGGAGCGGGCGGCGAAGGACGACTTGCCCGAGCCGGACGGGCCCGTGAGCAGCACGACTCGGGTGGGTATCGGGGGATGGGAACTCACGAGAGACCAGTGTGCGGCATTGAGCCGCTCAGGCGACCCCGTGGGTCGGGCTTTGGTGCCCGCGTCACACCTCAACTACGCTACGTGCGCATCTGATTACCCAACATGGATATGGGCGGTAGACCGATGGCACGACACACAGCAGGCCCCAAGTCGCTCACGCGCGCGTTGGTGCGGGTGGGGCTGACCGTCACCGTCGCGGGGGCGGCGCTCGGGGCCGGCGGTGCGGGTTCCGCCGGTGCGGCGCCGGAGCCGGCCGCCCCGTCGGCCACCGATGACGTCTCGGCGGCCGGGGCGGGGCTGCTCCAGGCGGTGCAGGGCGCCACGGCGAGCGGTCTCGGCCCCGCCAAGGACCTGAAGCTCAACCCGCTGGCCGGCACGGGCGTCGACCCGCTGGACAACGCGGTGGGCACCAGGATCGCGGACTTCAAGCCGATCTCGACGGCGGCCGTGACGGGGCCGCTGGCCGGTGGGGACTCCCTCGACGAGCTGCCCCTGGTGGGGCCGGCCACGGGGCTGCTGCCGGGTTAGGGCCTGTCCGGCGGATCTTGCCCGGGACGCGGCGGCCCGGAACGCGCATCTGCGGCGTTGTCGTCCATCACCATCGCTGTCGTCCATCGCCATCGCTCCGCGATGCCTCGATCCTCCGCCTTGCAGCTGCACGCACCAGACCACCGCTCACCGGCACAGACAAGGCACCGTCCACAGGAGCCGGCCAGATCCGCCGGACAGGCCCTGGGGCCTGTCCGGCGGATCACCCCTTCCGCAGCGGCGCCTCCCTGACCAGCCACGCCACCGCGAACGCCGCGGCCCCCAAGAGCGCGGCGCCCAGCATGACTCCGTGCGTTCCGGCGGTGACGGACGTGCGCACCGTCTCGCGTACGCCCTCCGGCAGCTTCCGGACCGCCTCGGGTGTCCGGGTCGTGCCGCCGTCCGGCATGCCGCCCGAGGCGAGCCGCGCGGAGTAGACGGCGCCGAGCACCGCGACGCCGAGCGAGCCGCCGATCGTACGCAGCAGCGTCGCGGTGCCGGTGGCGGCGCCCATGTCGCGCGGCTCGGCGCTGTTGATGGTGATCAGCAGGGTGCTCTGGAGCAGGAACCCCATGCCGGTGCCGAGCGGCAGCGTCAGCGCGGAGGCCACGGCGGTCGGGGTGTCCGCGCCGACCGTGAGGAGGGCGAGCCCGCCGGCGGTCGTCAGGGCGCCGCCGAGGATGAGGTAGGCGCGGTAGCCGCCGCCGTTGGCCGTGATCCGGCCCAGCAGGAGCTGCGCCCCGAACATCCCCGCCATCAGCGGAAGCAGCAGCAGGCCGCTGGCCGTCGACGAAGCGCCGCGCGCGAACTGCATGTACTGCGGCAGATAGCTGGATGCCCCGAGCATGGCCGCGCCCACCAGGAAGGTGAGGACCTGGGCGAGCGTGAAGTTGCGGTCGGCGAAGAGCCTGGGCGGGATGACGGGCTCGGCGGCCCGCCGCTCGACCCGGGCGAACCAGACCAGGGCGCCGATGCCGAGCGCGCCGAGCCCGAGGATCTGCGGAGACGCGAAGGCGTACGTCGTGCCGCCCCAGCTGCCGAGCAGGGTCAGGGCGAGGATGCCGGCGGAGAGCAGCGCGGCCCCTCGGTAGTCGATCCGTGCGTCGATGCGCTCGGAGCGCAGTCGCAGCCGCAGGGCGATGACGAGCAGGGCGAGCGTGCCGATGGGCACGTTGACGTAGAAGACCCAGCGCCAGTCGAGCCGGTCGGTGAGGAAGCCGCCGAGCAGCGGACCGCCGACGAGCGCGACGGGCATCATCGCGCCGATCATCGACTGCGAGCGGCCCGCCTGCGACGGCGGCAGCATGACGCCGATGATCGAGATGGCGCCGACCATGAGGCCGCCCGCGCCGAGCCCCTGTACGGCGCGGAAGGTGATGAGCTGCCCCATGTCCTGGGCGAGCCCGGAGAGCACGGAGCCCGCGAGGAACACCGAGATCGACCAGACGAAGCTGCCCTTGCGCCCGTACAGGTCGCCGAGCTTGCCCCAGATGGGGGTGGAGACGGACGCGGTGAGCAGATAGGCCGTGACGACCCAGGAGAGGTGGTCGAGTCCGCCCAGGTCGCCGACGATCGTGGGCAGGGCGGTGCCCACGATCGTGCCGTCCAGCAGGCCGAGCATCAGGCCCAGGAGCAGCCCGAAGAGGACGAGTCTGGACGGGCTTTCCCGTTGGTGATTCATGATCCCCCTGTTGGTGTGATGTGACGTCAGGCGGCGTACGGGCGTACCGACTTGGCGTCTCGCAGGGCGTGCGCCCACCAGGCGAGCTGGTCGAGCAGGGCCTCGGCCGCGGCGTCCACGGCCGGGTCGTCGACGGCGCCGTCCTCGCCGAACAGGCCGTACGCGTTGTGGAAGCTGACCGTGTTGCGGATGGTCGTGGCGTTCAACTCGGCCATGACCACACGGAGTTGTTCGACGGCCCGCAGTCCGCCGGACAGGCCGCCGTAGGAGACGAAGGCGACCGGCTTGCCGTGCCACTGCGTGTTGTGCCAGTCGATGGCGTTCTTCAGGGAGGCCGGGAAGCTGTGGTTGTACTCCGGTGTGACGAAGACGAACGCGTCGGCGGCGTCGAGGCGCGGTGAGACCAGGGCGAGGGCCTCCTCGGCGCCGGGCGGGAGCGGGCCGCCGAAGGCGGGCAGCGCGGTGGGGAGTTCCGTCTCCGCGAGGTCGACGACGTCGGCCTTCATGTCGTCGCGCCGGTCGAGCCGCCCCGTCAGCCAGCGTGTGACGACGGGCGCGAAGCGGCCCTCGCGGGTGCTGCCGACGACGACGGCGATCTGGAGCGGCCGGCTGGTGCTGCTGCTGGTCATGGATCCCCCTGGCTGGGTGCGTTTGGACGCGGTGGGTGTGTACGGCGCGGATGTGCAGGCGTGGATGTGTACGGCGTATCTCTGGGCGTACAACGTACACATTGGTGTGTACGGCGTCTACTCGGGGATACGTTGTACGCTGGCCGTTCGCACGCCTCGTCGGTGGAGAGGAGCCCTGTTGTGGCAGGTCAGAAGAAGGGCGGCAAGGCGGCGCAGGACATGTCGCTCTGGCAGCGCCTGGAGCAGCCGCCTGCCACGCCCCGCGCCTCACTGACCCCGGAGCGGATCGCGGCCGTCGCGGTGGAGGTCGCCGACGCGGAGGGCTTCGCCGCCGTCACCATGCGACGGCTCGCCACGGAACTGGGGGTCGCGCCGATGGCCGCGTACCGCCATGTCTCGGGCAAGGACGATCTGTGGGCGCTGATGGCCGAGCGGGTGGCGGCCGAGATCGTGATCCCCGAGGAGCTGACCGGCTGGCGCGAGGTGCTGCGGGAATTCGCCCTGCTGACCCGCGATTCGATGCGGCGGCATCCGTGGGTGGGCAAGCTTCCCACGGCGACCTTCGTCCTCACTCCGGGCCGGCTGGCCATCGCCGAGCGGCAGTTGGCCGCGCTCGACGGGCTCGGCCTCGACGAGGACACGATGATGGTGGCGTTCCGCACCGTCAGCGCCTACGCGCACGGCGCGGCCTCGTCCGAAGTGGCCCTGCAGGAGTGGACCCGGGCCGAGGGCTGGGAGTCCGGCGCCGAGGTCCGGACCGGCCTCGCGCCGCAGATGACGTACCTCATGGAGACCGGCCGCTACCCCACGTACCGGCGTCACGCTCTGCGGGCGACCCGCAAGGACGATCCGACCTGGGCGTTCGAGACGGGCCTCGACTGCGTGCTCGACGGGATCGCGGCGCGGTTCGGCATCTGACCGCGCCCGCACATGGGCGAAGCCCCGCTCTCCCGGACGGAGGAGAGGCGGGGCTTCGCCGTGTGAGGGGTGGTCCTGAGTGGCTCTGCGCGGCTCAGTAGGAGGAGCCGGAGGCGCCCAGCGAACCCGTGGGGTGCCAGACCGTCTTCGTCTCCAGGAAGGCCGTCAGGCGGGTCGTGCCGGGGTCCGCCGACCAGTCCACAGGCTGTGGACGGACGACGCGCTTGAGGTTGTCGGCCGCCGCGACCTCGAGCTCCTTCGCCAGTACGTCGTCCCCGACGCCCGCCAGGTCGATCGCGTTGACGTCCTGGTGCGCGGCGAGCGACGGGGTGATCTCCGCCGTACGGCCGGACAGGATGTTGACCACGCCGCCGGGGAGGTCGGAGGTGGCGAGCACCTCGCCCAGGGAGAGCGCCGGGAGCGGGGCGTTCTCGCTCGCGATCACCACGGCCGTGTTGCCCGTCGCGATCACCGGGGCGATCACGGAGACCAGGCCCAGGAACGACGACTGCTGCGGGGCGACGACCGTCACCACGCCCGTCGGCTCCGGCGAGGAGAGGTTGAAGAAGGGGCCCGCGACCGGGTTGCCGCCGCCCGCGAGCTGGGCGATCTTGTCGGTCCAGCCCGCGTACCAGACCCAGCGGTCGATCGCCGCGTCCACGACCGCGGCGGCCTTCGACTTGGAGATCCCCTCCGCGTCGGCGACCTCGCGGACGAACTGGTCCTTGCGGCCCTCCAGCATCTCCGCGACGCGGTAGAGGATCTGGCCGCGCAGATACGCCGTCTTGCCCGCCCAGCCGCCCTGCGCCTTGCGCGCGGCCACGACCGCGTCACGGGCGTCCTTGCGGGAGGAGAGCGGGGCGTTGGCCAGCCACTTGCCCTTTGAGTCGGTCACCTCGTACACCCGGCCGCTCTCGGAACGCGGGAACTTCCCGCCGACGTACAGCTTGTAGGTCTTGAGCACGCTCAAACGGTCAGACATTGAGGTACGCCTCCAGGCCGTGGCGGCCGCCCTCGCGGCCGTAACCCGATTCCTTGTAGCCGCCGAACGGCGAGGTCGGGTCGAACTTGTTGAACGTGTTGGCCCAGATGACGCCCGCGCGCAGCCGCTCGGCGACCGCGAGGATGCGGGAGCCCTTCTCCGTCCAGATGCCGGCGGAGAGGCCGTACTGGGTGTTGTTGGCCTTGGCGACGGCCTCTTCCGGCGTACGGAAGGAGAGCACCGAGAGCACCGGGCCGAAGATCTCGTCGCGGGCGACGGTGTGCGCCTGTGTGACGTTCGTGAAGAGCGTCGGCGCGAACCAGTAGCCGGAGGACGGCAGTTCGCACGGGGCGGACCAGCGCTCGGCGCCCTCCGCCTCGCCCGTCTCGGTCAGGGCCGTGATGCGGGCGAGCTGCTCGGCGGAGTTGATCGCGCCGATGTCGGTGTTCTTGTCGAGCGGGTCGCCGAGCCGGAGGGTCGACAGGCGGCGCTTGAGCGAGTCGAGCAGCTCCTCCTGGACCGACTCCTGGACCAGGAGACGCGAGCCCGCGCAGCAGACCTGGCCCTGGTTGAAGAAGATGCCGGTGACGATGCCCTCGACGGCCTGGTCGATGGGGGCGTCGTCGAAGACGATGTTCGCGCCCTTGCCGCCCAGTTCGAGCGTGACCTTCTTGTCGGTGCCCGCGACCTGGCGGGCGATGGCCTTGCCGACGGCGGTCGAGCCGGTGAAGGCGACCTTGTCGACGTCCGGGTGGGCGGTCAGGGCCGCGCCCGCGTCGCCGTATCCCGGAAGGATGTTGACGACGCCCTTGGGCAGGCCCGCCTGGCGGCAGATGTCCGCGAAGAAGAGGGCACTCAGGGGCGTCGTCTCGGCGGGCTTCAGGACGACCGTGTTGCCGGTCGCCAGGGCCGGGGCGATCTTCCAGGCCAGCATCAGGAGCGGGAAGTTCCAGGGGATGACCTGGCCCGCGACACCGAGCGGCGCGGGGTTGGGGCCGTACCCGGCGTGGTCGAGCTTGTCGGCCCAGCCCGCGTAGTAGAAGAAGTGCGCGGCGACCAGCGGGAGGTCCGCGTCGCGCGTCTCCTTGATGGGCTTTCCGTTGTCGAGGGTCTCCAGGACGGCCAGTTCGCGGCTGCGCTCCTGGATGATCCGGGCGATGCGGAAGAGGTACTTGGCGCGCTCGGCGCCCGGCAGCGCCGACCACCTCTCGAAGGCCTTGCGCGCGGCCTTCACCGCGCGGTCGACGTCTTCGGAGGAGGCCTGCGCGACTTCGGAGAGGACCTCTTCGGTCGACGGGGAGACCGTCTTGAAGACCTTGCCGTCGGCGGCGTCGACGAACTCGCCGTCGATGAACAGGCCGTACGACGGCGCGATGTCGACGACGGAGCGGGACTCGGGCGCCGGTGCGTACTCGAAGCGGGAAGTCATTGTGGTCAGTCCACCGTCACGTAGTCGGGGCCGGAGTAGCGGCCCGTGGCCAGCTTCTGGCGCTGCATCAGCAGGTCGTTGAGGAGCGAGGAGGCGCCGAAGCGGAACCAGTGGTTGTCCAGCCAGTCCTCGCCCGCCGTCTCGTTCACCAGGACGAGGAACTTGATCGCGTCCTTGGAGGTGCGGATGCCGCCCGCGGGCTTCACCCCGACCTGCACCCCGGTCTGCTCGCGGAAGTCGCGCACGGCCTCCAGCATCAGGAGGGTGTTGGCGGGGGTCGCGTTGACACCGACCTTGCCGGTCGAGGTCTTGATGAAGTCGGCGCCCGCGAGCATGCCGATCCAGGAGGCGCGACGGATGTTGTCGTACGTCGACAGCTCACCGGTCTCGAAGATGACCTTGAGGCGGGCCGTGCCGCAGGCCTCCTTCACGGTGCGGATCTGCTCGAAGACCGTCATGTAGTCGCCCGACAGGAAGGCGCCGCGGTCGATGACCATGTCGATCTCGTCGGCACCCGCGGCCACGGCCTCGCGCACGTCACCGAGCTTCACGTCGATGGCGGCGCGGCCCGCGGGGAACGCGGTCGCCACGGAGGCGACCTTCACGCCGCTGCCGGCGACGGTCTCCTTGGCGACGGCCACCATGTCCGGATAGACGCAGACCGCGGCGGTCCTCGGCGTGCCCCGGTCGGTCGGGTCCGGGTTGACCGCCTTCGCGCCGAGCGCCCGGACCTTGCCCGGGGTGTCGGCGCCCTCCAGGGTCGTCAGGTCGATCATCGAGATGGCCAGGTCGATGGCGTACGCCTTCGCCGTGGTCTTGATCGAACGGGTGCCGAGCGAGGCGGCACGCGCCTCCAGGCCGACCGCGTCGACGCCGGGCAGCCCGTGGAGGAAGCGGCGCAACGTGCGGTCCGACGCTGTGGCGTCGGTCAGTTCGTGTGCGGATGCGGGTGCAGTGGGCATGGTCACGAGGGGAGCATATCTACGCGCGTAGCGGCTGTACAGAGGGGCGGCTCAGGACGGCTGTTCGGCGGCCTGTGGCTCCCGGCCGGCCGCCCGATGCCCCGTACGGAAATCGCTCAGGCAGAATCGAGGCCATGAGTGAGCCCCAGCACCCCGTGGCTGAGCCCGAGTACAAGGACCGCACCTTCCGGTCGTCCGGCGGTATCGCCGGTGGCGTCCTGCTGCTCGCCCTCGGCGGCTGGCTCGGCGTCGACGCCGTGATCAGGGGCGAAGGCCGCACTCCGTGGCTCTCGCTCGCCGGTCTCATCCTCGCGGTGCCGATCGTCGTCGCCTTCACCGTGCGCCCCGCCGTGTACGCCAACGAGGACCGGCTGCGCATCCGCAACCCGTTCCGGACGATCACTCTGCCGTGGGCGTCCGTCTCGGGGCTGCGCTCCGGGTACTCGAACGAGGTCTTCACCCAGTCCGGAACCAAGTACCAGCTCTGGGCCATCCCGGTGTCCCTGCGCGGCCGCAAGAAGGCCGCGCGGCGCCAGGCGCAGGGCGCGGCCGCGGGCGACCCGAGCGTGGGGACCGGCGTCAACCGCCGCCCCGGCCACTCCGACCCGCTGCGTGCCGCAGGCGACCAGATCATGGACGACCTGCGCGAGATCTCCGAGCGCAGGGCCTCCGCGGAGTCGGCGCAGGGGGAGCCCGTGGTCCGCTGGAGCTACGAGATCCTCGCTCCGGCTGTCGCGGGGGCGGTGCTGCTCGTGGTGCTGCTGATCATCGGCTAGAGGCCGTCTGCGGAGAGTCCCTCAACCGAGAGCCCGTCTACGGAGGAGCTGTTTGCGGAGGGCACTCCTACGGAGTGCGTCTCTACGGAGGGCCCATCCACGCCAGCAGCATGTGGCCGCCGAATGCCGCCGACGTCACGGCCGCTGCCGCAAGCGCCGTCACGGCGACATGCGTGCGGGCGCGGGCCAGTGCCGCCGCTACCGGGAGGAGCAGCGGGAAGCCGGGGAGCAGGAAGCGGGCGCGCGGGAAGTAGACGCCCTTGCTGCCGAGCACGATGGCCAGCAGCAGCCCCGTGAAGATCAGCAGCGGCAGCGGCTGGCGGTCGCCCACGGACAGGACGAACAGCGCCGCCGACGCGAGCAGCGTCGCCGTCACCATCGCCAGGAACAGCTGGGGCCGTTCGACGGCGAGGAGGTCGTGCATCGTGCGCAGGGTGCCGACGCCGCCGTCCCACTCGTTGTGCCACAGCTTCTGTACGGCGAAATAGCCGTCCCAGCGCCCCAGCCTGGCCCCCACCCAGCCGACGTACGCCAGCCAGCCCAGCGGCGCCACAAGGGCGCCCAGAAGGACGCGGCGGGGGATGCGGCCGCCGGCTCTGCCGCGGCGGTACAGGGCGAGCAGCGCCGTCAGCGAGACGGCCGCCGCGACGGCCGCTCCGGTGGGCCGGGTGAGCCCCGCGAGCGCGGCCAGGGCGCCGGCCCACAGCCAGCGGCCGGTCAGCACGGCGTACAGCGCCCAGGCGGTGAGCGCCGTGAACAGGGACTCCGTGTAGCCCATCCACTGCACGAGCGCCACGGGCAGCGAGCCCCAGAGGGCGGCCAGCAGGACGCCGGTCCTGCGGCCGTACAGGTGGTCGCCCACCGCGAAGATCCCCCACGCGGCGAGGAACGAGCACACTACGGAGATCGCGAGTCCGACCGCGCCGCGCGGTTCGGGGGCAAGGACCTCGCCCGCGCGGACGAGCAGCGGGTAGAGCGGGAAGAACGCCATGTTGTTGGCGTCGAACTGGGTACCCAGGGTGTGCGCGTACCCGTTCTCGGCGATCTTCAGGTACCAGTCGCAGTCCCAGGACTCGGCCAGCAGATGCCAGATGCCCCGGTGCTCGCGGCGGGCCCAGAGGGCGAAGACGACGGCACCGAGAAGGCGTACGGAGCCGTAGGCGAGGAGCGCGGGGGAGGCGTGGCGCAGGGCGCGGGCCGCGCTGGGGGCGGGGCGTCCCGTGGTGCGGCGGCTCCGGGATGCGGTGGCCGCCGGGGCGATGGGCGCCGGGGCGGTGGGCGCCGGGGCGGTGGGCGCCGGGGCGGTCGGGGTCTCGGGGGTCGGTCCGTACGGCACTGCGGCAGCTCCGGGAACGAGAAAGTGCGCTACCGGTCGACCCTTCCTGGGGCGACCGGCAGCGCACCGGAACGCTGCGTCAACTGCCGTACGGGAACCACTCGGACGAATGGCCCCGGGTGGTTCAGATGCCGGCGGCCACCGATCAGATGCCGGCGGCCACCGATCAGATGCCCGCGGCCACCGAAAGGTCCCGCTTGATCGCGGCGAGCAGGTCGGCCGCCTTCGTGCGGGCGTCCGGCAGCGCGGACCTGTCCGCCACCGGGACCACGACCTCCAGGTAGCACTTGAGCTTGGGCTCGGTGCCGCTGGGGCGGACGATGACGCGCGCGCCGTCCAGCGTGTAGCGCAGTCCGTCGGTCGGCGGCAGCTTGTCCGTGCCCTGCGTGAGGTCCTCCGCCTTCGTCACGGCCAGACCCGCTAGCGCCGTCGGCGGCTGCTCGCGCAGCCTGCGCATCGCGTTCGCGATCACGGAGAGGTCCTCCACGCGCACCGACAGCTGGTCCGTGGCGTGCAGACCGTGCTCCACGGCCAGGTCGTCCAGGAGGTCGAGCAGCGTGCGGCCCGCCTCCTTGAGCTCGGACGCCAGCTCCGTCAGGAGCAGCGCCGCCGTGATGCCGTCCTTGTCGCGTACGCCCTCGGGGTCGACGCAGTAGCCGAGCGCCTCTTCGTAGCCGTACCGCAGGCCGTCCACGCGGGCGATCCACTTGAAGCCGGTGAGGGTCTCCTCGTACGGAAGACCCGCCTTCTCGGCGATACGGCCCAGGAGCGACGAGGACACGATCGACTCGGCGAACGTGCCGCGCGCGCCGCGCCGCACGAGGTGCGCCGCCAGGAGCGCGCCCACCTCGTCGCCCCGGAGCATGCGCCAGTCCGCGCCGTCCTTGACGGCGGCGGCGCAGCGGTCCGCGTCCGGGTCGTTGGCGATGATCAGGTCCGGCTCCGCCTCGCGTGCCGTCGCGAAGGCCAGGTCCATCGCGCCCGGCTCCTCCGGGTTGGGGAACGCGACCGTGGGGAAGTCCGGGTCGGGCTCCGCCTGCTCGGCGACGAGGACGGGGGCGGGGAAGCCGGCCCGCGCGAACGCCGCGAGGAGGGTCTCCTTGCCGACGCCGTGCATGGCCGTGTAGACGGTCCGGGCGGTCCGGGGGGACCCCTCGGCCAGGACGGCGCCCGTACGGGCCAGATAGGCGTCCAGGACGGCGTCGGTGAGGGTGTCCCAGCCGGCGTCGGGGCGGGGCACGTCGTCGAGGCCCGCGACCGCGTCGATCTCCGCCGCGATCTCCGCGTCGGCGGGCGGCACGATCTGGGAGCCGTCGCCCAGGTAGACCTTGTAGCCGTTGTCGCGCGGCGGGTTGTGGCTGGCCGTGACCTCCACGCCCGCGACCGCGCCGAGGTGCCGTATGGCGAAGGCGAGCACGGGGGTGGGCAGAGGACGGTTGAGCACCGCGGCGCGGAGGCCCGCGCCGGTCATCACGGCCGCGGTGTCGCGCGCGAAGTCCGCGGACTTGTAGCGGGCGTCATAGCCGACCACTACGGGGCCGTCGGTTTGATTCTTGGACTTGAGATACGCGGCGAGGCCGGCTGCCGCGCGGATGACGACCGCCCGGTTCATCCGCATGGGACCCGCGCCCAGTTCGCCGCGGAGGCCTGCCGTGCCGAACTGCAGGGTGCCGCCGAAGCGCGCCGCCAGTTCGTCGGTGTCCCCGGAGTCGATGAGCTTGGCGAGCTCCTCGCGGGTGTCGGGGTCCGGGTCCTCGGCCAGCCAGGCCTGGGCCCGCGCGATGAGTTCCGAGCTGTCCTGCACGTCTCTTCAGCCTCTCGTGTGCGGCGTCGCTGTCGCTGGTCCTCGGGTACCCCTGCCCCGGCGCTTCGAGCGCCGGGGCGGGAGTTCCGTGTCAGATGCGGCCCAGCACCTGGCCGAGGAGCTCGCCCATGCGGGTGGCGCTGTCGCGGCCCGCCTGGAGGACCTCCTCGTGGTTGAGGGGCTCGCCCGTCATGCCGGCGGCGAGGTTCGTCACCAGGGAGATGCCGAGCACCTCGGCGCCCGCCTCGCGGGCGGCGATCGCCTCGAGGACGGTGGACATGCCCACCAGGTCCGCACCGATCGTGCGGGCCATGTGGATCTCCGCCGGCGTCTCGTAGTGCGGGCCGGGGAACTGGGCGTAGACACCCTCTTCGAGGGAGGGGTCGATCTCCTTGCACAGGGCGCGCAGACGCGGCGAGTACAGGTCCGTGAGGTCGACGAAGTTCGCGCCGACGATCGGGGACGTCGCCGTGAGGTTGAGGTGGTCGCTGATCAGGACCGGCTGGCCGGGGCGCATGCCCTCGCGCAGACCGCCGCAGCCGTTGGTCAGCACGATGGTCTTGCAGCCCGCCGCCACGGCCGTACGCACGCCGTGCGCGACGGCTGCGACACCGCGGCCCTCGTAGTAGTGGGTGCGGCCCAGGAAGACCAGCGCGCGCTTGTCGCCGACCTTGAAGGAGCGGATGCGGCCGCCGTGCCCCGCCACCGCCGGCGGCGGGAAGCCGGGCAGCTCGGTGACCGGGAACTCGGCCTCGGGGGTGCCGAGCGCGTCCACGGCCGGCGCCCAGCCGGAGCCCATCACAAGGGCTACGTCGTGGGTCTCGGCGCCCGTCAGCTCACGCAGGCGCGCGGCGGCGGCGTCGGCGGCGGCGTAGGGGTCGCCCTGGATGTCGTCCGGAATAACTGAAGCGTTCACGCGGACGAGAGTAGCCGCTCGGAGCCTACGCGCGTAGATGACGATGCTCACGGGATTCGGATCGTTGCCTTGTCGTTTCCGACGAAGAGGCTCCGTGGAGGGCGGTCAGGCGTCCGTGACCAGGATGTCCTTGTCGTTGAAGACCTCGACGATGAAGATCAGCAGGCGACCACGACTGACTGTGTACTCCACCAGGATGTTCTGCGTGAGCCGGATCGTGCGGTCGTCTCCGGTGGAACCTATGGGCCGCGACACGGAAAGGAACGGGTCGCGGGCCAGCAAGGCGATGCCCTTGTCGAACGCGGTGCGCTGCTCGTCGTCCAGCCTGTCGCGGGCCGCGGCGGCCTGCACCGTGTAGTAGACGTCGTACGTTGTGGGCACCATGCGCTCTCCCGGTGGTGCGGCGGACTCCCTCAAGTCTAGAAGCCCGGAGGGCTCAGCACGGCCGCTTGCGCAACTCCATCACGTAGTCATGAGGCGCCCCCGCCGACTCCGCCGCGTCGGCCAGCTCGCCCAGATATCGCGCCGACGGAAGGCCGCCCTCGTACCCGTTGAGGACGTACACCCACGCGGGCTCCTCGCCGTCCAGCGTGTGCACGCGCACCCGCATCCGGCGGTAGATGTCCAGGCCCACGCCCTCCCACCGGTCCATGGAGTCCTCGTCCATGGGCGCGATGTCGTACAGGGCGACGAAGACCTGGGAACGGGGGGCCTCCACGATCGTGGCCAGGGCACCCTCCCAGCCCATGTGCTCCCCGCCGAAGGTCAGCCGCCAGCCGTTCAGCCAGCCGGTCTGGCGCAGCGGCGAGTGCGGGGCGCGGCGTGACATGAGCCGCGGATCCAGATTGCCGGCGTACGCGGCGTAGAGCGACATGTGGTCGAGGGTACGGCAGCGGCGCGGTGTGTCTCTCCGGGACGGAAGTGGCCCCGCTGTCGCGGAAGTGCCTCCTCGCGCGGGGTGCCCCACGTTCGGAGGGCCCCGGGGCGAAGCGGCTTGAAGCGTGCGGGACAATGGAGTACGTGACTCGGATCGTGATCATTGGTGGCGGACCCGGCGGATATGAGGCGGCCCTCGTGGCGGCCCAGCTCGGCGCGGAGGTGACCGTCGTCGACTGCGACGGTCTGGGCGGGGCGTCGGTGCTGACCGACTGCGTGCCGTCGAAGACTCTGATCGCGACGGCCGAGGTGATGACCACCTTCGACTCGTCGTACGAAGAGCTGGGGATCATCGTCGCGGACGACACCCCGCACATCGACACCCCCGCGCGCGTGGTGGGCGTCGACCTCGGCAAGGTCAACCGTCGTGTGAAGCGCCTCGCGCTCGCCCAGTCGCACGACATCACCGCGTCCGTCACGCGTGCGGGCGCGCGCGTGCTGCGCGGCCGGGGCCGCCTTGAGGGCCAGCAGGACATCGACGGCTCGCGCAAGGTCGTCGTCCGCGCGGCGGACGGCAGCGAGGAGACCCTCGTCGCGGACGCCGTGCTCATCGCCACCGGCGGTCACCCGCGCGAGGTCCCGGACGCGCTGCCCGACGGCGAGCGCATCCTGAACTGGACCCAGGTCTACGACCTGGACGAGCTCCCCGAGGAGCTCATCGTGGTCGGTTCCGGTGTCACCGGCGCCGAGTTCGCCGGCGCCTACCAGGCCCTCGGATCCAATGTCACCCTCGTGTCGTCCCGTGACCGCGTGCTGCCCGGCGAGGACCCGGACGCCGCCGCCGTCCTGGAGGACGTCTTCCGCCGCCGCGGCATGAACGTCATGTCCCGCTCCCGCGCCGCTTCCGCCAAGCGCGTGGGCGACCGCGTCGAGGTCACCCTCGCCGACGGCCGTGTCATCTCCGGTACGCACTGTCTGATGGCCGTCGGTGCCATCCCGAACAGCAGCGGAATGGGCCTGGAGGAGGCCGGGGTCCGCCTGAAGGACTCGGGGCACATCTGGACCGACAAGGTCTCGCGCACCTCCGCCCCCGGTGTGTACGCCGCGGGTGACGTCACCGGCGTCTTCGCGCTGGCCTCCGTCGCCGCCATGCAGGGCCGCATCGCGATGTACCACTTCCTGGGCGACGCGGTGACGCCGCTGAACCTGAAGACCGTCTCCGCGAACGTCTTCACCGACCCCGAGATCGCCACCGTCGGCTACAGCCAGGCCGACGTCGACGCCGGCAAGATCGACGCCCGCGTGGTCAAGCTGCCGCTGCTGCGCAACCCGCGCGCGAAGATGCAGGGCATCCGCGACGGCTTCGTCAAGATCTTCTGCCGTCCGGGTACGGGCATCGTGGTCGGCGGAGTGGTCGTCGCCCCGCGCGCCTCGGAACTGATCCACCCCATCTCGATCGCGGTCGACAACAATCTGACGGTGGAACAGATCGCGAACGCGTTCACTGTGTACCCGTCACTTTCGGGCTCGATCGCCGAAGTCGCGCGTCAACTTCACACGCGCAAGACGGCCGGCGAGGCCTGAGCACACTCCCGGAGCGGCCCGCCACGTATGGGGCGGGCCGCTCCGGGGTATCAACTCCCCGCAGGTCACAGCCTGTTGTGGAGCATTCTCGGGGCATAGGCGGGGCGGGTAGGCGCGTATACCACTTCCGGTGTTGCCGTGCGAACAACTTCTGTAATTCGGCGCAAACTGCTGAAAGCAGACGGTCGTTGGGGTTACTGTCAGTTTCGTGTTCGCTGCAGAACGTCGCCAATTGATCCTCGAAATGGTGCGGGCCAACGGAGCGGTATCGCTCCGCGAGCTCGCCCGCGTCGTCCAGACCTCCGAAGTGACCGTACGGCGGGACGTGCGCGCGCTGGAGGCAGAAGGACTCCTCGACCGCAGACATGGCGGTGCGGTATTGCCGGGCGGATTCACGCGGGAGTCCGGCTTTCCGCAGAAATCACATCTCGCGACCGCCGAGAAGACGGCCATCGCCGATCTCGCGGCGGGTCTCGTCGAAGAGGGCGAAGCCATCGTCGTCGGGGCGGGTACGACCACGCAGGAGCTGGCCCGCCGGCTCGCGCGGGTGCCCGGCCTGACCGTCGTCACCAACTCCCTGTTGGTGGCACAGGCGTTGGCGCACGCCAACAGGGTGGAAGTCGTCATGACGGGCGGCACCCTGCGCGGGTCCAACTACGCACTGGTGGGCAGCGGGGCCGAACAGTCCCTGCAGGGGCTGCGGGTGTCCCGTGCCTTCCTGTCGGGCAGTGGACTGACCGCCGAACGCGGTCTGTCCACGTCCAACATGCTCTCGGCGAGCGTGGACCGCGCGCTCGTCCAGGCGGCGGCCGAGGTGGTGGTCCTCGCCGACCACACCAAGCTCGGCACCGACACGATGTTCCAGACGGTGCCGACGGACGTCATCACCCGCCTGGTCACCGACGAGCCGCCCAGCCACGACGACCGCGCGGCAACGGAGTTGCAGGCCCTGGCCGACCAGGGCGTGCAGATCGCCGTGGCGGGCGGGAGCGCCGGTCCCACCTCCGGCAATGGGGCGGATCCCGTCCCGGCGCGACAGCCGCGCCGGGACGTGCCCCTGCCGGGCCAGCGCCGCACCCACGGCGGTCACGGCACGGGGTCTCACGGCACGGGGTCCGGTCCGCAGCTGCGCAGCGCCGTCCTCGGGGAGCAGCCGCCCGGAGAGCGGCCCGCGCGGGTCGCCGACCTACGCCGCCGCTGAGTCCGCCGCCGCGGTCCCGGAGTTCGCCGATCCGTCGGGCTTCAGGCCGCGCAGCGTCAGCATCAGCAGGCGGTCGGCCAACTCCGGTTCCTCCGGGGTCTCTTCGGCCGCCAGCGCGATCGCGTTGGTCAGCTGCATGAGGTCGCCGATCGAGACACCGTCGCGTACGGCACCGGCCTGCTGCGCGCGGGTCAGCAGGGCCGAGCCCGCCTCGCGCATCGGTTTGCTGCACCGCGCGAGGGCCGAACTGTCGTCGTGCGACGCGGACATGAGGGCGCGGGACAGGCCGCGGTACTCACCCGCATGAGTGATGATGGCGCGCAGCCACGTCACCAGGGCGGCGCAGGGCTGCGGATCGTCGAGCAGCGCGCGGGAGCGGTCGAGGAGGTCGCTCACCGCCTCTTCGAAGACGGCGCTCATCAGGGCGTGCCGGTTGGGGAAGTGGCGGTAGAGGGTGCCGATGCCCACGTTCGCGTGGCGGGCGATGTCCTCCAGCGAGGCGCTGGTGCCGTGCTCCGCGAAGGCGGCGCGGGCCTCGGTGAGGAGGCGGTCGTAATTGCGGCGCGCGTCGGCTCGCATCGAGCGGGGGCGCGTCTCCTTGGCTGGGGCCATGCCGGTCACTCCCTGAACGTTACGCGTGCCTCAAGGATGCCTGATGGGCGCGGCCCCGCATCGTGCGCACCGTCATCACCGGCTGCGCCGAGTTCGTCCTCAAACGCCGGACGGGCTGAGACTTCCAGCCCGTCCGCCGTCTGCCGGACCGGTCAGTCCTTGATCTCGCAGATCACCGCACCGGAGGTCAGGCTCGCGCCCACCTCCGCCGTCAGGCCCTTGATCGTGCCCGAGCGGTGCGCGTTCAGCGGCTGCTCCATCTTCATGGCCTCAAGGACGACGACGAGGTCGCCCTCCTTGACCTCCTGGCCCTCCTCGACAGCGATCTTGACGATCGTGCCCTGCATCGGGGAGGCCAGCGTGTCGCCGGACGCCGCGGGGCCCGACTTCTTCGCCGCACGGCGCTTGGGACGGGCGCCGCCCGCCGCCGCCGTGCGGGCGATGGTCATGCCGAGGGAGGACGGCAGGGAGACCTCGAGGCGCTTGCCGCCGACCTCGACGACGACCGTCTCGCGGCCCGGCTCCTCGTCCGTCTCGGTGTCCGCGGCGGCGGAGAACGCCGGGATCTCGTTGACGAACTCGGTCTCGATCCAGCGCGTGAAGATCGTGAACGGGTCGTCGGAGCCGGTCAGTTCGGGGGCGAACGCCGGGTCCTTGACGACGGCACGGTGGAACGGGATGGCCGTGGCCATGCCCTCCACGTTGAACTCCGCGAGCGCGCGGGCGGCCCGCTCCAGGGCCTGCTTGCGGGTCGCGCCGGTGACGATCAGCTTGGCGAGGAGCGAGTCCCACGCCGGGCCGATGACCGAGCCGGACTCGACACCCGCGTCCAGGCGGACGCCGGGGCCCGAGGGCGGCGCGAAGGTGGTGACGGTGCCGGGCGCGGGCAGGAAGTTGCGGCCCGGGTCCTCGCCGTTGATGCGGAACTCGAAGGAGTGACCGCGCAGTTCGGGGTCGCCGTAACCCAGCTCCTCGCCGTCGGCGATGCGGAACATCTCGCGTACGAGGTCGATCCCCGTCACCTCTTCGGTGACCGGGTGCTCCACCTGGAGACGGGTGTTGACCTCCAGGAAGGAGATCGTGCCGTCGACGCCGACGAGGAACTCGACGGTGCCCGCGCCCTCGTAGCCGGCTTCCTTGAGGATCGCCTTCGACGCCGCGTACAGCTCGGCGTTCTGCTCGGGCGTCAGGAACGGCGCGGGGGCCTCCTCGACGAGCTTCTGGTGGCGTCGCTGCAGCGAGCAGTCACGGGTCGAGACGACGACCACGTTGCCGTGCTTGTCGGCCAGGCACTGGGTCTCCACGTGCCGCGGCTTGTCCAGGTAGCGCTCCACGAAGCACTCGCCGCGGCCGAACGCGGCCACCGCCTCGCGCACCGCGGAGTCGTACAGCTCCGGGACCTCTTCGAGCGTGCGGGCGACCTTCAGGCCGCGGCCGCCGCCGCCGAACGCGGCCTTGATCGCGATCGGCAGGCCGTGCTCCTCGGCGAAGGCGACGACCTCGTCGGCGCCGGACACCGGGTCGGGCGTGCCGGCCACCAGCGGGGCACCCGCGCGCTGCGCGATGTGCCGGGCGGCGACCTTGTCGCCCAGGTCGCGGATGGCCTGCGGCGGCGGGCCGATCCAGATCAGGCCCGCGTCGAGTACGGCCTGCGCGAAGTCGGCGTTCTCCGAAAGGAAGCCATAACCGGGGTGGACCGCGTCCGCCCCCGCGTCCTTGGCCGCGGCCAGCACCTTGGAGATGTCCAGGTAGCTGGTGGCCGGAGTGTCACCGCCCAGCGCGAACGCCTCATCTGCCGCGCGGACGTGCAGAGCGTCCCGGTCAGGATCTGCGTAGACGGCTACGCTCGCGATCCCAGCGTCCCGGCATGCCCGGGCAACGCGGACAGCGATTTCGCCACGGTTGGCGATGAGCACCTTGCGCACGATGGCTCCCTCCTTGAAACAAGCCGAGTTTAGGGACTGCCGACACGGGCTTACGACCCGTCCCCAATGGTGAGCTTGCCCACACGGAGTGTGATTCGAGGCTCGCTCGCGCCGTGAAATCCCTTGTCGCACCACGGTACGCAGGGTTCCTCTCCGGCAGGCTAACCCCCGGATGTGGTCTAGGTCTCTGTGAGGCAGTGCTGCGGCGGGGCGGCAATCTTTGTGGAGTCCCTACGAATGGCCCAATGATTCTTTGCCTTCGGTACGACCCTTGTCCCGCGGTTTACCCGTTAGTAGCGTTCGCGATGTCTCGCACGTACTAGCGGTAACAGTGGAAGAGGGTGGGCGCCGTGGCGCGTAGACCGGTGGCCTGGGTGGGCGCGATCGTGCTCTTTGCGGAGGCGGTCGGCATCGCACTCCTCAACTGGTTCCTCGGGCTCGTCGTGGACAAGCAGGACATGTCCCTCGCGGGCCTGGACCCGCGCGCCATGACCGTCTCGACCTGGATCGCGGGCGGTCTCTTCGGTCTCTACCTCGCGCTGTGCGGCGTCATCCTGCTGCGCGCCGCGATCGGCGACCGCGCACCCGGCCGCTTCGGGCGGCTGCTCCTGATCAGCGCCGCCGTGGTGCACGGACTGCTGGGGGCGTTCTCCGTCGGCCTGGTCGGCTGGCCCGCGTTCGTCTTCATGATGGTCGTACTCGGACTGATCGTGCTCACCTTGGTCGCGTACGACAAGAAGGAGCGCGGCGAGGCGGACGGGCCGCAGGACGCGAAGGGGCCCGCGGGCAACGGGGCGCCGGAGAACGGGGCCCCGCAGCCCGCCTGAGGGCCGCTGCTAGGCCTTGTCCGGGGCCGTCCACAACTCCGTGATGCCGACGCCGAGTTCGCCCAGCAGACGGCGGAACAGGGGCAGCGAGAGGCCGATCACGTTGCCGTGGTCGCCCTCGATGCCGTCGATGAACGGTGCGGAGCGGCCGTCCAGCGTGAACGCGCCCGCCACATGCAGCGGTTCGCCGCTCGCGACGTACGCGGCGATCTCCGCGTCCGTGGGGTCGCCGAAGCGTACGACGGTGGACGCGACCGCCGACGCGTGCCGCCCGGACACCGTGTCGTACACGCTGTGTCCGGTCTGCAGTACACCCGCGCGCCCGCGCATGGACTTCCAGCGGGCGGTGGCCTCCTCGGCGTCCGCGGGCTTGCCGAGGGCCTCGCCGTCCAGCTCCAGGACGGAGTCGCACCCGACGACGAGCGCGCCCTTCGCGTCCGGCCGCGCGGAGACGACCGACGCCTTGGCCTCGGCCAGGGCGAGCGCGAGGGCGGCGGGGGTCGGTGCGTGGACGGCGTCCTCGTCGACACCGCTGACGATCACCTCGGGGGTGAGACCGGCCTGACGCAGCAGACCGAGCCGTGCGGGCGACTTGGAGGCGAGGACGAGCCGGCGGGGGGCTCGGGACTGATCACTCATGCCGTCAGGTTAGCGAGGCCGCGTGGCCCTCAGTGGATGCCCAGGACGAACATGGCGATGACCATCGCCAGGGCTAGGACTAGCCCCGCACGGCGCATCTTCGCCTGCATGTCCCGCATGTCCTTGGGCGGGTTGTTCTCCGGGTCGGACCACAGCATGCACTGATAGTGCTGGCGGTGACGCCGGGGCGCCTGAGTACGCGTACTCAGGCGCCCCGGCCCGTACCGCTCATTTCTGTGGTGTCTACACGGGCCAGTACGTGCGGCCCCATGCCGTCGGCCCCGGCGCGGGCAGCCGGTCGCGGGCCACCCGTGCGGGATCGGCCCAGGCGTCGAGGACCGCGGGCGCGCCGGACGGCTGGTTCGCGACCGCCGCGGCGCGCGCCTGGACCACCGCCAGCGCGGCGGCCAGCTCCTCCGGGGTCGGATTGCCCCGTACGACCTTGATCATGAGTGGTCTCCTTGCCGGGACGCGGCCTACAGGGGGATGTTGCCGTGCTTCTTCGGGGGAAGGCTTTCCCGCTTCGTACGCAGCTGACGCAGCCCGCGGACGAGGTGCGAGCGGGTCTCCGACGGCATGACCACGGCGTCGATGTAACCGCGCTCGGCGGCCGTGTACGGGTTGAGGAGGGTGTCCTCGTACTCCTGGATCAGGCGCGCGCGGGTCTCCTCGGCGTCTCCGGCGGCCTCGGCGGCGGCCAGCGTCTTGCGGTGCAGGATGTTCACCGCGCCCTGCGCGCCCATCACCGCGATCTGCGCGGTCGGCCAGGCCAGGTTGATGTCGGCGCCCAGGTGCTTGGAGCCCATGACGTCGTACGCGCCGCCGAACGCCTTGCGGGTGATCACCGTGATCAGCGGAACCGTCGCCTCCGCGTACGCGTAGATCAGCTTCGCGCCGCGCCGGATGATGCCCGTGTGCTCCTGCTCGACGCCCGGCAGGAAGCCCGGCACGTCGACGAAGGTGATCACCGGGACGTTGAACGCGTCGCAGGTGCGGACGAACCGGGCGCCCTTCTCGGACGCGTCGATGTTCAGGCAACCCGCGAACTGCGTCGGCTGGTTGGCGACGATGCCGACCGGGCGGCCCTCGATCCGGCCGAAGCCGGTGAGGATGTTCGGCGCGAACAGCGGCTGCGTCTCGAAGAACTCGGCGTCGTCCAGGACGTGTTCGATCACCGTGTGCATGTCGTACGGCTGGTTCGCGCTGTCCGGGATCAGCGTGTCGAGCTCGCGGTCCTCGTCCGTGAGCTCCAGGTCCGCCTCCTCGGGGAAGGCGGGCGGCTCGCTGAGGTTGTTCGAAGGCAGGTAGGAGAGAAGGGACTTGACGTACTCGATCGCGTCCTTCTCGTCGCCCGCCATGTGGTGCGCGACACCGGACGTGGCGTTGTGGGTGCGGGCGCCGCCCAGCTCCTCGAAGCCGACGTCCTCGCCCGTGACCGTCTTGATGACGTCAGGGCCGGTGATGAACATGTGGCTGGTCTGGTCGACCATGACCGTGAAGTCGGTGATCGCGGGGGAGTAGACCGCACCGCCCGCGCAGGGACCGACGACCAGGCTGATCTGCGGGATCACACCGGAGGCATGCGTGTTCCTGCGGAAGATCTCCCCGTACATCCCGAGGGCCATGACGCCCTCCTGGATGCGGGCGCCGCCGGAGTCGTTGATGCCGATGACCGGGCAGCCGGTCTTCAGCGCGAAGTCCATGACCTTGACGATCTTCTGCCCGAAGACCTCGCCGAGCGCGCCGCCGAAGACGGTGAAGTCCTGCGAGAACACGGCCACCGGACGGCCGTCGACGGTGCCGTAACCGGTCACCACGCCGTCGCCGTAAGGGCGGTTGCTCTCCAGGCCGAAGTTGGTCGAGCGGTGCTGCGCGAACTCGTCGAACTCGACGAAGGAGCCCTCGTCCAGAAGCAGGTCGATCCGCTCACGGGCCGTCAACTTGCCCTTCGCGTGCTGCTTCTCGACCGCGCGCGCGGAGCCGGCGTGCTTGGCCTCCTCGATACGGCGCTGCAAATCGGCGAGTTTGCCCGCAGTCGTATGGATGTCGATACCGGCGGTGGCGGCGGTGGTGTTCTCGGTATCGCTTGCGGCGCTGGGCACGGGCACGTTGGGCTCTTCCGGCTCGGACATAGGGATGCGGCTCCCTGCCTGCTCAAAGGGGCGACTGGCGGCTTGCGGCTGCGGTGACTCGCTGGCTACTGACTCGTAGGGTATCGGCGCGCATACAGATCGGCAGTGCGGCGTTTACCACACCTAAGGTGGCTTGCATGACGCCGCGAGATGCAGCAGACGACGCTTCCGACACTCCTGATGGCACCCCCGATGGCACCCCTGATGGCGCCCCCGACGACAACCGCTGGTCGGACCTCGAACGGCCACCGCTGAACGCCGCGTCGCTGCGGCGGGCGCTGGTACGGGAGGGGGGCCTGTGGACGTCCCTGGACGTGGTGCCCGCCACCGGGTCCACCAACACCGACCTCGCCGCCCGCGCGGACGAGCTGCCCGAGGGCGCGGTCCTCGTCGCCGAGGAGCAGAGCTCGGGGCGCGGCCGCCTCGACCGCCACTGGTCGGCGCCGCCCCGTTCCGGGCTCTTCTTCTCCGTCCTCCTGAAGCCGGGGGACGCGGTGCCGGCCGAGCGCTGGGGGTGGCTGCCGCTGCTCACCGGGGTGGCCGTCGCCACCGGGCTCTCGCGCGCCGCCGGCGTGGACACGGCCCTCAAGTGGCCGAACGACCTGCTCGTGACCGTGGACGGGGAGGAGCGCAAGGCGGGCGGCATCCTCGCGGAGCGTGCGGGCCACGGCGGTGTCGTGGTGGGCGTAGGAATCAACGTCACGCTGCGGGCGGACGAGCTGCCGGTCCCCGGAGCGGGCTCGCTGGCACTGGCCGGGGCGGGGGCGACGGACCGTGATCCGCTGCTGCGGGCCGTGCTGCGGTCCCTGGAGCAGTGGTACGGCGACTGGACCGCCGCCGGTGGCGACCCCGCGGCCTCCCGCCTCCAGGAGACCTACGCCGCGGGCTGCGCGACGCTGGGCCGCAAGGTCAGGGCGGAACTGCCGGGCGACCGCTCGATCACGGGGGAGGCGGTGGCAGTGGACGGCGACGGCCGCCTGGTGCTGGCGACGGGGGAGGGCGTGCAGCAGCCGGTGGGGGCGGGGGACATCGTGCATTTGCGGGGCGTGTAGGGGATTCGGCGCGCCCCCACCCTTGCCTTCGCTGTGGGCAGGCGTTCCGCAGGGCGGAACGGGTGGGCACAGCCCAAAGCGCCGGGCCAGCGATTCAGTCGGGGGAGGGGTCAGGGGGAGGCGGAGGGACCCAGCCCTTCAGCCTCCCCCCGCAGACACACGGTCCAAGGCGCCCCCGCCAGGCGTGAGCTGGGGCACACCTGCCGTAAAGTTGACGCCGGTCGATACCTGACCGCGGCAGATCGGAAGGGCAGCAGGCGTGACCGTCGACGAGGGCTCCGAGCCGCCCGAGCCGCCTCCCACGGCGTCCGGGGTCGGCGACGTCGGCAACGGCAACGTCGGCAACGTCGACGTGGACGTGGACGAGAAGTCCGACCCGGAGAAGGATCCGCTCGCCCTGCGCCTCGAAGGCCTCATCCTCGGCGCCGACCGCCGCTACACCCCGTTCCAGGCGGCCCGCAGCGCCGGTGTCTCCATGGAGCTGGCCTCCCGCTTCTGGCGGGCCATGGGCTTCCCGGACATCGGCCAGGCCAAGGCACTCACCGAGGCGGACGTGCTCGCCCTGCGCCGCCTCGCGGGACTCGTCGAGGCGGGGCTGCTCAGCGAGGCGATGGCGGTCCAGGTGGCCCGGTCCACCGGGCAGACCACCGCCCGCCTGGCCGAATGGCAGATCGACTCCTTCCTGGAGGGCCTGACGGAGCCGCCCGAGCCGGGCATGACGCGTACCGAAGTGACGTACCCGTTGATAGAGCTTCTCCTGCCCGAGCTGGAGGAGTTCCTCGTCTACGTGTGGCGGCGCCAGCTCGCCGCCGCCACCGGACGCGTCGTGCAGGCCGCCGACGACGAGGAGATGGTCGACCGGCGGCTCGCCGTCGGATTCGCCGATCTCGTCGGCTTCACGCGGCTCACCCGCCGCATGGAGGAAGAGGAACTCGGCGAACTCGTCGAGGCCTTCGAGACCACCGCCGCCGACCTCGTCGCCGCGCACGGCGGACGGCTCATCAAGACCCTGGGCGACGAAGTCCTGTACGCGGCCGACGACGCGGGCACCGCCGCCGAGATCGCCCTGCGTCTCATCGAGACCATGGCCAACGACGAGACCATGCCCGAACTGCGCGTGGGCATCGCCTTCGGGACCGTCACGACGCGCATGGGCGATGTCTTCGGTACGACGGTGAACCTCGCGAGCCGGCTGACGTCGATAGCGCCTCGGGACGCCGTTCTCGTGGACGGCGCCTTCGCCGAGGAGCTGACCAGGACCGGGGAAGCGCCCGCCTCCGAGACGGAGGCGGCGGAGGCCGCTGCCGCCGCCGAGAAGGAGGGGGCCGAGCCGCCTTCCTACCGTTTCGCGCTGCAGCCCATGTGGCAGCGGCCGGTGCGCGGACTCGGCGTCGTCGAGCCCTGGCTCCTTGCCCGACGGGGCTGAGGCCGCCTTCCGCGCGGGCCGGAAATCCGGAGCGCCTTCCCGGCGGCCGGACGCGGTGGCATGATCGGCGCGTGCTCGGTAACGAGCGTTAACCGGACGTGGAGGAACGCATGGGCGGCGAGCAGCGGTACGGGGAATTCGTCGGGGTCAGGCGGCACGCCCACGTCGCCGAGCTCGTCCTTGACCGGCCCAAGGCCATGAACGCGGTCTCCACGGAGATGGCCCGCTCCATCGGCTCCGCCTGCGCCGCCCTGGGGGAGGACCGTGACGTACGCGTCGTCGTGCTCACCTCCACCCACGAGCGGGCCTTCTGTGTCGGCGCCGACCTGAAGGAGCGCAACTCGTTCTCGGACGCGGAGCTGGTGCGGCAGCGCCCCACCGCGCGGGGCGCCTACACCGGCGTACTCGAACTGCCCGTGCCGACCGTCGCCGCCGTGCACGGCTTCGCGCTCGGCGGCGGCTTCGAGCTCGCGCTCGCCTGCGACATCATCGTCGCCGACCCGACCGCCGTGGTCGGCCTCCCCGAGGTGTCGGTGGGCGTCATTCCGGGCGGTGGCGGTACGCAGCTGCTGCCGCGCCGGGTGGGGGCGGCCAGGGCCGCCGAGCTGGTGTTCACCGCGCGGCGCGTGGAGGCGGGCGAGGCGCGGGAGTTGGGCCTCGTCGACCAGCTGGTGGGCGAGGGCGACGACCGTACCGAAGCGCTGGCGCTCGCCGCGCGGATCGCGGGCAACTCGCCCGTCGGCCTGCGCGCCGCCAAGCGCGCCCTGCGCCTGGGGCACGGTCTCGACCTGCGGGCGGGTCTGGAGGTCGAGGACGCAGCCTGGCGGTCGGTGGCCTTCTCCGGTGACCGGGCCGAGGGTGTCGCCGCGTTCAACGAGAAGCGGAAGCCGGAGTGGCCGGGGGAGTGAGGCGGGGCGGTCCGGCCGGGCGGCTCTGTACTCTGCGTAACGTTTCGATCGCCCAAAATGTCCCGAATCTCCTAGCCTAGGGAGATGGGAGAGGAAGTCCGGCTGCGGGCCGTGGTCGAGCTTGCGCAGGGGATGGCCGCCGCGCACACGCCGCGCGAGTCCTGGCGGGCGGCGGCCGTCGGTGCCCGCCGCGCGCTGTCCGGCAGTTTCGCGGCGCTGTCCGTCTGGGAGCGGGACCTGGGGCGGCTGCGGGTCCTCGTGAACGTCGGCGAACGCGCCGAGGGCGAGGAAGAGTTCCCGGAGGGCGAGTCCTATCCGGTGCACGAGTTCCCCGAGATCACCGAGTTCCTGCACGAGCGCTGGGCGGGCGGCGGCGCGCCGCACGCCTGGGTCGAGACGGCGGTCGGGCCCGCGGACGAGGGCTCGCCCGGCTACTGCCATCAGCGCGTCGCCGCCCTGCGCAGGCGCGGCCGCGGCTGCTGCGTCGTCGCGCCGATCGTGCTGCACGGGCGGGCCTGGGGCGAGCTGTATGTGGCGCGACCGGTGGGAGCGCCGGTCTTCGACCGCGCGGACGCGGACTTCGCGACCGTCCTCGCTTCGGTCGTGGCCGCGGGCATCGCGCAGACCGAGCGCCTTGAGGAGGCCCGCCGGCTCGCCTTCACCGACTCGCTGACCGGCCTCGCCAACCGGCGCGCGGTCGACCTCCGGCTCGACGAGGCGGTGGCGCGGCACCGGGCGGAGGGCGTCGTGGTGAGCCTGGTCGTCTGCGACGTCAACGGCCTCAAGCGGGTCAACGACACCCTGGGGCACGCCGTCGGCGACCGGCTGCTCGAACGTTTCGGCTCGGTGCTCTCGCTGTGCGGGGCGATGCTGCCGGGGACGCTGTCGGCGCGGCTCGGCGGCGACGAGTTCTGCCTCCTCTCGGTGGGTCCGACCGCCGATGAGGTGGTGCGGGTCGCGGATGAACTCTGCGTACGGGCCGCCGAGTTGGAGCTCGGTGACGGTGTCGCCTGCGGGGTCGCCTCGACGGAGGACCGCATCGGCGAGGTCCGCACGGGCCGCCGCCTGTTCCGCCTCGCGGACGCCGCCCAGTACCGCGCGAAGGCGGCACGCTCGGCGAAGCCCGTGGTGGCGGGCCGTGAGGGCGCGGACGACCCGGTGGTCCGGCTGGCGGACTCGCAGGGGGCGCTTCCCGCGGGGGAGCGGCGGAGGTTCCGCGGGCGCGGGGGGTCCTGAGGACTTCCGGCCCCTGGTCGTGTCCATGATCGGGTTAGGGTGTGGCGCCCGAGATGCGGGTTGCGCGAGGCCTCGCGAGTGCGTAAGGCCCTACAGGGGAGCGGACGTTGAGCGATCAGAGGTATGGGTATCCGGTGGGTGGGGCGGATGCTTATGGGGGGCAGTACGGGGAGCCGTACGGGGATCCCCATGGGGGTGCGTATGGGGATCCGGGTTCGTACGGAGGCCACCCGCCCCAGCCCGGCCACCCCGCACCCCCGACGCCGCCGGCGGCCCCCCGCACCGCCCGTGACGCCGCCGCCCAACCCCTCGGCCTCGCCCGCCGGTTCGGCACCCCGAACCGGCCCGGTGCCATCGAGGACCGGACCATCGGCGCGCTGCAGACGGGGCGGACGCTGCTCGGTCTCGTCGCGACCGTGTGGCTGGTGTTCGCCTATCCGCTGCGGCAGGGGCGGGAGGAGTTCGTGATGGGCAAGATCGAGGACCTGCTCATCGCCGCCGCGTTCGCGGTCGTCGCGATCCTCGTGGCCAGCGCCCTCTTCATAGGCTTCGCCCACTCCTCCCTGCGCCGCGTCTATCTGCGCCGCACCACGCAGCCGCTGGGCACGCTGCTCGCCCTCGCGGCCGGCATCGGCGTGCTGTGGGTGTGCTGGTACGTGCTCCGCGAGGGGCTCGGGCTCACCGACAACCAGGGGCCGTGGTTGCTGATCCTCTTCTACTACCTGCTCTCGTTCGCCGCGGGCCTGGCCGCGATCGTCGGCATCCTGGTCGGCCTGCTCTACACCATCGCGCTCCTCGTCTACGCCGTGAACAGCTGCTTCCGCGCGGGCGCCATCCATGAACTCCTGCCGCCCGTGCTCTCTCCCGTACTGCTGTGGGGCCTGGCCGCGCTCCAGTTCTTCGACGACGCGGCCGTGGCCGCGCCGCCCGCCGTCCTGTACGCGTTCATGCTCGGGGCGCCGGTGTCGGTGACCGCGCTCTCGGTGTGGGAGGTGGTCAGGCTGCGCGGGCGGCACGGGATCACGTTGCGGGGGGCCTTGGGGCGGGGCTGAGGCGGGGGCGGCGGGGAAGTCGGGGCGGCCCCGAGCTGCGGTAAGAGGCTGAGACCGCACTCACCCGTGACATGTGGCGATTCAATCCGTACGCTGCTGAATATGGATATGCACACCGTGGTCCTGGGGACGTCCGGGACAACCGCAGCGGACGTCATCGCCGTCGCGCGCGGCAACGCCCGTATCGAGCTGTCGGCCGAGGCCGTCTCCGCCCTGGAGACGGCCCGCGAGATCGTCGACGCCCTCGCGGCCAAGCCGGAGCCCGTCTACGGCGTATCGACCGGCTTCGGCGCCCTCGCCAGCCGGCACATCGGCCCGGACCTCCGCGCCCAGCTGCAGCGCAACATCGTCCGCTCGCACGCGGCCGGGATGGGCCCGCGCGTCGAGCGCGAGGTGGTCCGCGCCCTGATGTTCCTGCGCCTGAAGACGGTCTGCTCCGGGCACACCGGGGTGCGCCCCGAAGTGGCCCAGACGATGGCCGACGTACTGAACGCGGGCATCACGCCCGTCGTCCACGAGTACGGCTCGCTCGGCTGCTCCGGCGACCTGGCCCCGCTCAGCCACTGTGCGCTCGCGCTGATGGGCGAGGGCGACGTCGAGGGCCCCGACGGTGAGCTGAGGCCGGCGGGCGAGCTGCTCGCCGCGCACGGCATCACGCCGGTCGAGCTGCGCGAGAAGGAGGGCCTTGCCCTCCTGAACGGCACGGACGGCATGCTCGGCATGCTGCTCATGGCGCTCGCCGACCTCGACGCCCTCTACAAGTCCGCCGACGTCACGGCCGCGCTGACCCTGGAGGCGCTGCTCGGCACCGACAAGGTCCTCGCGCCCGAGCTGCACGCCATCCGCCCGCACCCGGGCCAGGCCGCGTCCGCCGCCAACATGCTTGCCGTACTTGCCGGTTCGGGCCTCACCGGCCACCACCAGGACGACGCGCCGCGCGTCCAGGACGCGTACTCGGTGCGGTGTGCTCCGCAGGTCGCGGGCGCGGGCCGGGACACGATGGCGCACGCGCGCCTCGTCGCCGAGCGCGAGCTGGCTTCGGCGGTCGACAACCCCGTCGTGCTGCCGGACGGGCGGGTGGAATCCAACGGCAACTTCCATGGCGCCCCGGTCGCGTACGTCCTGGACTTCCTCGCCATCGCGGCGGCGGACCTGGGCTCGATCGCGGAGCGGCGGACGGACCGGTTGCTGGACAAGAACCGCTCGCACGGCCTGCCGCCGTTCCTCGCGGACGACGCGGGTGTCGACTCGGGCCTGATGATCGCCCAGTACACGCAGGCCGCGCTGGTCAGCGAGCTGAAGCGGCTGGCGGTGCCCGCCTCCGCCGACTCCATCCCGTCCTCCGCGATGCAGGAGGACCATGTGTCGATGGGCTGGTCGGCGGCGCGGAAACTCCGTACGGCCGTCGACAACCTGACCCGCATCGTCGCCATCGAGCTGTACGCGGCCACCCGCGCGATCGAACTCCGCGAGGGCCTCACTCCAGCTCCCGCGAGCCGCGCGGTCATCGAGGCGGTCCGCAAGGCGGGCGTCCAGGGCCCGGGCCCGGACCGTTTCCTCGCGCCGGATCTGGCGGCGGCGGACGAGTTCGTGCGGACGGGGGCGCTGGTGGCGGCTGTTGAGGGGGTCGTGGGGGAGCTGGCGTAGCGGCGTCGAGAGGGGCGCTGTCACAGCGGAGGGGGGGGGGGGGCCCCCCGGACCCCCCCCCCCCCCCCCAAAAAGCCCCCCCCCCCCCGGGCCGCGCCCCCCCCCCCCCCCCCCCCCCCCCCCAACCCCCCCCCCCCCCCCCGGGGCGGGCCCCCCCCCCCCCCCCCCCGGCCCCCCCCCCCGCGGGCGGGCCCCCCCCCGCTCCGGGGTATCAACTCCCCGCAGGTCACAGCCTGTTGTGGAGCATTCTCGGGGCATAGGCGGGGCGGGTAGG
>NZ_JBITGM010000002.1:1000388-1056126 GCF_044457025.1 Streptomyces sp. NPDC050658 | reverse complement strand
GATTCCGCTTGCGCTCCACCCTTGACAGGCCCGCCTCCACCGCAGAGACCCTTTTGACCGGGCGGCCAGGGGAGGGGACTCACGGGAGGGACCGGTGGGGCGGTTCGGTCTTCGTGCCGGGTGCGGATTGGTTCGGTAGAGCTCGGTCATGCGGGGAGGGGCCGCCCGGCAGACCGGCTCCGGTCCGGCGGCAGGGCCGGGCCGTCGCGCCGTCTGCGGATTGGTTCGGTGCAGCTCGGTCACGTGGTGAGGCTGGGTCTGACGGGAGTCCGACCGACCTTGGGTCGGGCGGCGGCGATGAAGGGGAGGTCACTGGGGCGTGTGTGACTGGGGTGGTCACGCTGCATTCCCGGGCCGCTCCCCTCGCTCTTCCATATCGGGCATTTGGGGTGTTGGGAGGGGGTGTTGGGGGTGGAATCCGGGAAAGTCCCACGGATAGGCCCCAATTGCGGCGTGTCGCTGGGACTTTCCTGCGGTGCCCCCTCGCTGGCCATCTCCCATGTGTCCCTCAGTAGCCCTGCCCTCCCTTCGGCGGTCGGCGGGCACCCTTATGGGGTGACCGGGCTGCATCGAGCCAGTCCGCAGGCGGCAGGGCGACCCGGCGCCGCCACCGAGCGGGGCCGGCCTGTCAGACCGTGCCCTTCAGAGTGGGCGAGCTGTGCCGGACCAGTCCGCACCCGGCGCGAGGGCCCGGCTCATGCCCCGGAGCTGAGCCGGTCTGTCGGGCGGCGGCACATGCCCGCCTGACCGAGCTCTTCCGAACCAGTCCGCACCCGGCGGGACGACCGGCCCGGCCACCGGGGCGGAGCCGGCCTGTCGGGTCCCGCCCCTCTGAGTGACCGAGACTGAAACGAACCAGTCCGCACCCGGCAGGAAGACCGGGCACCGGACCGGTCCCTCCCGTGAGTCCCCTCCCCTGGCCGCCCGGTCAAGAAGGTCTCTGCGGTGGAGGTGGGCCTGTCAAGGGTGGAGCGCAAGCGGAATCGGCGAAGCCGACGCGACCGAAGGGAGCGCCCTTTACAGGGGCGCCGCAACCGCCACACTCCGCAGAACCGGGCGGCCCCGGCGCCAATGCACCACCGGCCCACCCCAAGCAGCCGCCCCTACCGAGCCCCACCCCATGACCCAGCCCCGAAAGAGCAAGTCCGCACCCGGCACAACGGCCTGCCACCGCCACCGAAGCCAAGCCGGCCTGTCAGACCGCGCCTTCACCGGGTGGGCGAGCTGCACCGAACCAGTCCGCACCCGGCGCGACGGCCCACCACCGTCGCTGGAGCCAAGTCGGCCTGTCAGACTGCGTCTTCACTGGGTGGGCGAGGTGCACCGAACCAGTCCGCACCCGGCACAACGGCCTGCCACCGCCACCGAAGCTAAGCCGGCCTGTCAGGCCCCGACTTCACCGAGAGGGCGAGCTGCACCGAACCAGTCCGCACCCGGCACGACGGCCCACCACCGTCGCTGGAGCCAAGCCGGTCTGTCAGACCGCGTCTTCACCGGGTGGGCGAGCTGCATCGAACTGGTCCGCACCCGGCAGGACGACCGCACACCGGACCCGCCTTCCCTGTGAGCCCTCCTTGGCAGGGCGCCGGAGGCGCCACACTCCGGGGCGCTGGACGCGGGGACGGTGCCGATGAAACGCCGGGCCGTAGAAGACGCCGCCCCGGGTGCCCACGCTCTGGGCGTCCACCCCTGCCAGAAACGCCAGTTCCGCTTCAGGCGGGGGCGGGTGGGTGGGGACGAAGCGGTGTTACCTGGACGCCGGGCCATGGCGCCCCCGGCCCGGTGCGCAAAGCGCCGCCCCCGCCGGGCCGCCGCGCTCCTGAGTGCCGGGCGGCGGCCGGCGGAGGATCCCGCCGGGAGCGGCGTCAGTCGCAGAGGCGTGCCGTCGTGAGCGCGCCGCCCGCGTTCTCGTCGTCCGTGCCGAGCGCGGCGAGGTCAGTGCCGGGGACACAGCGCAGGGCCTCGACCTTGTGGCCCTTGAACTTGGCGACCAGGTCCGGCGTCTTGTCGACGGAGAGGCGGACCTTGCCCGAACGGGTCACCGTCACCTCGCCCGCGTCACTCACCCCCGAGTCGAACGGCCCGTCGTTGCCCGCGTCCGAGGCCGAACTGATCAGCAGCCGACCGGACTTGGTCACGTCGATGTCCGACGCGTGCCGGACGTTCCCCGTCGGGTACGGCGCACGGAAGGTGGCCTTGCGCACCGCGCCGAACACGGACTCGCCGTACTTGTTGATCTCGAACGGGGCGGCGTAGACCGTAGCCGGACGGTCCGCCCCCTCGCCCCGGTCCGCCCAGACCGCGGCCAGCTTCCCCTTCCGCTCGACCACGGTGAAGCTCTCGAAGTCGGAGCCCTGGGCGATGGCGGGCAGCGGCGCGATGTCCAGGACGTCCACCGCCTCGCCCGCGTCGCTCACCTTCAGGCGGTAGACGAGCCCGCGGCTCGCCACGGCCAGGTACTCGTCCGTGGTGCCCGGCACCCGGTCCAGCGCCTCCAGGTCACTCGGCTCGCCGCCGCCCCGCCAGGTGAGCGGGGCGACGTCCACGGTCTGCCCGGGGCGGTAGGTGAGCTCTGCGACGCGATTCTGGCCGGGCCGCTTGTTGTCGCGTACGGCAAGGGCGTTGAAGCCCTCTTCGCCCGAACGGGAGGCGATGGCGACACCGCTGAGGCCGGACTCCGCGTCGTACCCGGTCTGCTGCCATTCGGCGGCCTTCGGCGGGGCCGCCGGGGCCAGGCCGGAGGAGGCGAGCACGGCGACTCCCGCGCACAGTCCGGTCATTGCGGTCAGAACGGTCTTTCGCATGGTCAGGGGCCTCTCACTTGATGTGCGACGCGCGTAGATTCACGGCTGGCCGGACCGTAGTGGCCCGGCCGCCGTGAAGGCAAGTGAAGTACCTGGACTGGTCTAGCGGTTCTGGGAGGCGATGGGCGGTCAGACGGCGCGCTGCCGGAACCGGCGGTGCGGGTCCCGCACAGCGACGACCTCGCTCACAGCGACGACCTCGCTCACAGCGACGACCTCGCTCACAGCGACGACCTCGCTCACAGCGACGACCTCGCTCACAGCGACGACCGCGCTCAGAGCCCGAGCACGCCCGGGTCATCGGCCAGCGCCCGGAAGTAGTCGCGCGGCTCGCTCACCATCTTCCGTTCCTTGAGGTCCAGCAGGCCTCCGACACCGACGAGGGTGGCGGCCTTGGTGCCGTCCGCCTTGTGGATCGACTGCTCTACGCGGAAGGTCTTGCCCTCGCCCCAGACGAACCCGCAGCTCACCTCGACCTCGTCGCCCGCGCGCAGCTCGCTGAAGTAGCGGATGGTGTTCTCCAGGGCGACGGGCCCGACGCCCTTGGCCAGGAGATCGGCCTGGTCGATTCCGGCAGCGCGGAGCATCGACCAGCGGGCGTGCTCGGCGTACTGGAGATAGACGGCCTGGTTGAGGTGGCCCTGCGAGTCCGTCTCGTACCCACGGACGCTGATGCTCACGGAAAACGGCTCCGCCACGACGTTCCTTTCAAGGTTGGTACATGTCACGCAAGGGTTGGTGCATGTCACGTCAAGATCTGCAACTGCCCGGCGGGCGGGTGCATTCCGGCCACATCTCCCCGGCCCGTCCCTCCTGACTCAGCCCCGCCTCGGAGAAGCCAGCAGATACGGCTCGGCGCCCGCCCGCTCGGCGTGCTCGCTGACCTGCCAGCCCGCGGCCGTCAGCGCGGCCGCGCACGCCCGCAGTCTCTCCGCGGCCGCGTCCCGCACGGCGACGGCCTCCGGCTGCGGCGTCTCGCCCACCCGGTAGCCCTCGGGCCCCGGCGGGCAGCCCGCCGCCTCCAGGGCCAGCGCGGCGGCCCGCACGAGATGCGCCCGCTCCCAGGCGCAGGGGCGGTCCCGAGCGCCGTCCGGATTGGTCATGCGGCGCAGCTCGACGAGGCCTTCCCACGCGCTGCGTACGTCGCGTGCGCGGGCGGGGCTTCCTGCGCCGGGAGGCGGGGCGGGCTCGGTGCCGGTGCGGGCGGCGAAGAGGCCGGACGCGGGCTGCTCCGGCGCGGGGGGTTCGTCCCGCACCGGGGCCTCCTCCCGTATGCGATGCCCCGCCGGCGTCAGGAAGAAGGCGTGCGGCGGGCGGGGGTGCCGGAAGGCGAGGCGGTGCCGCACCAGCGCGGCCAACTGCGCCTCGCTCCCGGCCAGCCGGCCGGTGGCCGGATCCGCGGCCTCGATGATGCGCCGCTGCGCGGCGGTGGGCGGCTTGGCCATGAGAACACACCTCTTCCCCGGGGCCCGTGTCCGTCCCCTGCTTCAGATGGTGCCTCGCGCCACTGACAACGGGCTCCGCGCACGGCGGTCCGGGCCCGCTACGGCCGCAGGTTCCAGCTCGCCACCACGGGGCGTCCGTGCTCGGTGCTCAAGCGGCTCACCGTGCCCGTCGCCAGCTGGAACAGCGCCCCGCCCGCCGGGGGCAGACCCAGGCGCCGAGCCGCGAGCACCCGCAGGAAGTGCGAGTGGGCGAACAGCACCACGCTGCCCTCGTTGTTGGCCAGCGCGGCGTCCACCTTCGCCAGCATCCGGTCCGCCCGCTCGCCCACCTGCTCCGGGCTCTCTCCGGGGTGCTCCGGCGGGCCGGGAGCCACCCCGTCCGTGAACAGGTACCAGTCGGGGCGGTCGCGGTGGATCTCCACGGTGGTCACACCCTCGTACGCGCCGTAGTCCCACTCGCTCAGATCCGCGTCGACCCGTGCGTCCCCGAACCCCGCGAGCTCCGCGGTCTCCCGCGCCCGCTGCCGGGGGCTCGTGAACGCCGCCCCGATGCGGAAACCGCCGACCAGCGGCGCGAGCCCGCGTGCCTGCTCCCTGCCGTTCTCCGTGAGCGGGATGTCCGTCCAGCTGGTGTGCTGTCCGGTGAGCGCCCACTGGGTCTCACCGTGCCGGACGAGGAGCAGGTCACCCATGGTGCGGAACTTCCTGTTCTGTGCGTTGCCTGTGCTGTCGTCTGTACGTCGCCTGTGCTGTCGACGGTGGCCGGGAGGCGGGCGAACCGCCTCCCGGCCACCACTGACCCTAGATCCCCGCCGGCACCCGCGCCGGACGCCCCGAGCCGCGCGTCAGGCAGTAGCCGCCGACACCGGCGAGCGCCGCGAGTACGCCGCCGCCCGCCGTCCACAGCCAGCGCGACGACCACCAGGAGGAGGACCAGCCGTCCTCAGGCTCGGCCGACACCGCCGCCGTCTTCGCGCCGATCCCCGGCACCATCGGCTTCGCCAGCGCGCCGTCCACCGCCTGGGCGCCGCCCGCGTCGTTCGACGTGACCTTCACCGCCGCCTTCATCGGCAGGCCGAGGGCCTCGGCCTTGAGGTCGGTGACCGTCAGGCGGACGTAGTACGTGCCGCGCAGCGGGTCGTTGGACCACGGCTCGGCCCAGCCGCGGACGGTGCGCAGCGTGCAGGACAGCTCGACCGTCTCGGCGTCCGGGGCCGCCTGCTTCGTCTGCGCGCCGTACCGGCACGCCTGGTGGCGCCGAAGACCGTCGTACACGTCGACCTGCCACGTGGACCTGCCGCGCGCGGCCTCGGGGACGCGCACCGTGGCGTGCACGGTGGGCCGCTCGCCGGTGTCCGCCGGGAACGCCCAGTACAGGTAGTCGCCGGTGGACGCCTCGGCCGTGGCCTCCTGGTCCTGCTGGATCGCCGTCGCCGTGCGGAAGGACGTGCCCGCCTCCGTCGGCGCCGCGGACTTCTCGGAGTTCTCGGGGTCCTCGGAGTCGGCCGCCGCGACACCGGACGCCGCCCCCAGGGCCAGCAGCGCGGCCGCGCCCAGCGCGCCCACCCGGCTCAACACACGTGTCGTACACATCAGTTGGTCCTCCAGACCGCGAAGCGCCAGCGGGAGACCCAGCCCCAGACCAGACCGGCGAGGAAGCCGGTGAGGAGCAGGGTGCCGAGCAGCCACCAGCCGTTGCCGAGGCCGAAGGACGCCACGTCCGACGCCTCGTCAGGGGCGTCCACCACGTCGATGTTCAGCTCGACCGGCAGCCCCGGCGTCGTCTTGACGGAAGCGGGCGCCGAGAAGGAGTTGCTGACGCGGAGGCAGACGGTCTCGGGGGCGGGCCCGCTCTTCCCGTCGGTCGTCTCGTCGTCCCCGTCCTGCTCCGGCTTCGGATAGCGAAGACCGGTCGAGATCACGTCCGTACGGCCGTCACCCGCCTCCGAACCCCGCACGATCTCCCGCCCGTGCACGGTGGACGCGCGCAGCAGTACGCCGTAGTCCCGGTCGACCGCGCGGTCCGCGGCGACGCTGACGGAGGCCCGCAGCTCCTGTCCGGGCTCGACGTCGACGCGGTACCAGCGGTGCTCGCCGAACTTCTCGCGGTCGGTGTAGAGCCCGGCCTTGAGGAGCGGGGCGTCGGTGCACTGCGCGGCGCCCTCCGCGGGGACCGGCGTGACGACCGGGTCGGCCGCGCGGTCCACCAACTGCTTGACGCGGCCGGAGAGTTCATCGGTGTGGCGTACGGAGGTGTACGTGCCGCCGGTGGCCTCGGCGATGCAGCTCAGCTGGTCGCGGGTCTTGGCGTCCGGCACCAGGCCGAGGGTGTCGACGGTGAGGTGGATGCCCTCGGCGGAGATCTTGCGGGCCACCTCGCAGGGGTCGAGCGGCTGGCAGGTGTCCTCGCCGTCGGAGATGAGGACGATGCGGCGGCTGCGCTCGGTGTTGTCGTCCTTGAGGTCGTCGGCGGCCTTCAGGAGCGTGGGGCCGATCGGCGTCCAGCCGGTCGGCGCGAGCGTCGCCACGGCGGTCTTGGCGTCCGTGCGGCCCGCCCGGTCGAGTTCGGCGACCGGGTAGAGCAGCTCGGTGTCCTTGCAGCCCGTCTTGCGGTCGTCGCCGCGGTAGTTGGCGCCCAGGGTGCGTATGCCGAGCTGGACTTCGTCGGGCGTGGCGTCGAGTACCTCGTTGAAGGCCTGCTTCGCCGCCGCCATCCGGGACTTGCCGTCGATGTCGCGGGCCCGCATCGAGCCGCTGACGTCGAGGACCAGCTCGACCTTGGGCGAGGGCTGAGCCGGTTCATCGGCGTCGGCCGCGGCGGGGCCCGCCGTGCCGAGTCCGGCGGTCAGGGCGGCGAGCAGGGTGAGGGCCCCGGCCGCCAGCCGTTGTCTTGTGATCATCGCCGGATCTTATTGATCTTGCGGTGCATACCCAAACCGGAGGGTGGGTATGGTCCTTCACCGCTCCGGCGGCCGGCGGGTGAGCAGGGCCTTCACCGCTGTGGCGACCAGCAGGTGGGCAGGGCCCCGACGGGACCCCGACAGAGCCCCTCACCGCTTCAGCTCGCGCCCCCCGAACGCCCCGCCGCCGTCCGCCTGCTTCCACCACGTCTCCAGCGCCGTCTGGTCCATGGCGCGCCACGGCGGCGTCTCCTCCACCAGCGCGCGCCCGAGGCGCCGCCCCAAATCGACCATCGCCGCGCCCGCGACGGTGCGGTCGGTGTCGTACGTGTCCAGGGCGTCCGGCCAGTTGGTCGCCGTGGCGAAGGCGGACTCCAGGACCGTCGCGTCCTGCAGCGCCTTGACCGCGCCCGCCCCGGTGTGCGGCCGGGCGACGGTCGCCGCGTCGCCCATCAGGAGCACCCGGTCCGCGGTGTAGCGGGGCGCCGTGAAGTCGTACATGGGCTGGAGGAAGAGCTCGTCCGGAGTCGTCGCGCGGACGAGGTCTCCCCAGTACGGCGGCAGCAACTCGTCGTGCACGTAACGGAGATGGGAGCTCAGGGCCTCCGTGAGGCCGCCCGGCGGCAGACTGGTCGGCGCGGTGAGCCGCAGGTCTCCGCCGAGCCCCAGGTCGAGGTCGGCCGGCGGCGCCGTGTAGAGCACCCAGTTGACGCGGTGGCCGCCGGCCCCGTCGGGGATGCGGTAGACGATGAGATGGCCGCCCGCGAAGACGACGTACACACAGTCCTCGGTCGCCCACGGCCCAGGGTCCGCGAGGCGGGACTCGGGGTACGCGCCCCGCCAGGCGAGATAGCCGGCGTACGTGGGACGCACCCCGTCGAACGCGGCCGCGCGCACCGCCGAGCGGTAGCCGTCCGCGCCGATCACCAGATCCACCCGCTCGGTGCCCTCCGCGGTGTGGATCTCGGCGCCCTCGCCGCCCGGCCGCACCGCCTGCACGGCGACCCCCGGCCGGAACACCACGGATGCGGGCACCCGGCGGCGCAACTCATGCCACAGGGGACCCCAGTTGTACGTGCGGAAGGGGAACGGCATCATGCCGATCTCGTGCCCCAGCGGCCCCGCCGCCCGGTCCCGTACGTACCAGCGGCGCCGCACCAGTCCCACCCAGGGCATGTCGGCGTCCATGTATCCGGCCGAATCCAGCTCCGCGTACCGGGAGTTGTGCACCGCCAGACCGACCCCGCGGTCCGCGAGATGCCCCGCGGCCCGCTCGTACACCGTGATCTCGTCGGCGCCACCGCGGTGCGCGGCGAGTGCGGCGGCGCATCCGGCGATGCTTCCACCCACGATGGCGACCCTGCCTCCACGCATCATCGCGCCATCCTGGCAGGAAGGGTGACCCGCTGTCAGTGAAGGGAAACCCCGCGTCCGGCGAAGAACGGCTCGAATGCGTCGGGCGTCAGGTCCGCGGTCCGGGTCCCCGCATTGATCCCGGAGGGATTGTGCAGATGCAGGCCGCCGTCCGCGGAACGTCCCGTGACCAGCACCAAGTGGCCGCCGCGGCCCGGCGAGGGGCGGTGCGGGCGGCGGATCTCGTAGTGCACGGAGGCCAGCACCGAGCGCCCCTCGTCCAGCAGGGCGAGGATCTCGTCGACCGCGAGGTGCCGGTGCACCGTGGCGTTGACGCCGTGCTCTTCGCGTACGTAGTCGGCGAAGGGCGCGTAGATCAGGCCCCGGATCGTGCCGTCGGCGGCGTCCTCCGTGTAGGCGCCGTACTTCAGCGCCCCGTCCCGCAGCTCGAAGAGGGTCGGCGCGGACGGGCCGAGCGCCATCTTCAGGCAGGTCAGTCCGCACAGATGGCCGCACCAGCGGGCGTAGTCGTCGAGGGTCGCCGCGCCCGATTCCCGCCAGGCCGGGTCGGCGGCCCGGTCCAGTTCGCCGTACACGATCCGCTCGACGAGGTCGGGCGAGGCGAACTGGGTGAGCGAGGGAACCCGGCAGGTGGAACAGGTGGGACTGAGAGACACGCGACCCCCGACTGCTGTCATGACTGGCGGTATCCGCTGAGGAAGCGGCCGATGCGGCTGATCGCCGCGTCGAGATCGTCAGCGTAAGGGAGGGTGAGGATGCGGAAGTGGTCGGGGCGCGGCCAGTTGAAGCCCGTGCCCTGGACGACCTGGATCTTCTCCTGGAGGAGCAGGTCGAGGACGAACTTCTCGTCGTCGTGGATGGCGTGCACCTTGGGGTCGAGGCGCGCGAAGGCGTAGAGCGCGCCCTTGGGCTTCACGCACGAGACGCCGGGGATCTCGTTGAGCTTCTGCCACGCCATGTCGCGCTGCTCGTGCAGCCTGCCGCCGGGCGCGGTCAGCTCGCGGATGGACTGCCGGCCGCCGAGCGCGGCCTGGATGGCGTACTGGGCGGGGGCGTTGGGGCACAGCCGCATGGAGGCGAGCATGGTGAGGCCCTCCAGGTAGTTCTTGGCGTGCTGCTGCGGCCCGGTGACGACCAGCCACCCCGACCGGAATCCCGCCACGCGGTACGTCTTCGACAGTCCGCAGAAGGTCAGGACGACCAGATCCGGGGCGAGGGCGGCGACGCTGTGGTGCACGGCGTCGTCGTACAGGATCTGGTCGTAGATCTCGTCGGCGAAGACCATCAGGCCGTGCCGGCGCGCGAGGTCGAGGATGCCTTCGAGGACCTCCTTGGGATACACGGCGCCGGTCGGGTTGTTCGGGTTGATGATCACGACGGCCTTGGTCCGGTCGGTGATCTTCGACGCCATGTCGTCCAGGTCCGGGTACCAGTCGGCGGACTCGTCGCACACGTAGTGGACGGCCTTGCCTCCGGAGAGGGTCGTCACGGCCGTCCAGAGGGGGAAGTCCGGGGCGGGGATGAGGATTTCGTCGCCGTCTTCGAGCAGCGCCTGGACGGCCATCGTGACCAGCTCGGAGACGCCGTTGCCGAGAAAGACGTCGTCTACGGAGACCTCGTCCAGGCCGAGCGCCTGGTACCGCTGCGCGACGGCGCGCCGGGCGGACAGGATGCCGCGCGAGTCCGTGTAGCCGTGCGCCTGGGGGAGCATCCGGATCATGTCCTGGACGATCTCCTCGGGCGCCTCGAAGCCGAACAGCGCCGGATTGCCGGTGTTCAGCCTGAGCACGCTGTGGCCCGCCTCCTCCAGGGCGTTGGCGTGCTCGATGACCGGACCCCGGATCTCGTAACAGACCTCGCTGAGCTTGCTGGACTGCCGGAACTCCATGCGCTGTGCCTCCCGTGACGTGAGTTACTTGGTTTTACCAAGCTGGAGCTTGGAAAGTCCAACAACTTGCATAGACTGCGTCGCATGCCACCCGCACCCAGGTCCCGCCGAAGCTATGACCAGTACTGCGCCGCCGCCCGTGCCCTAGACGTCGTGGGTGACCGCTGGACCCTCCTGATCGTCCGCGAACTCCTGGTCGGCCCGCGCCGCTACACCGATCTGCACGCCGATCTGCCGGGCGTCAGCACGGACGTCCTCGCGTCCCGGCTCAAGGACATGGAGCGCGAGGGCCTGACGACGCGCCGCAAGCTGCCGCCGCCGGCGTCGGCGTACGTGTACGAACTCACCGACCGGGGCCGCGACTTGCTCCCCGTCCTCCAGGCGCTCGGCTCCTGGGGCGCGCCCGCACTCCAGGACCGCAGGCCGACGGACGCGGTCCGCGCCCACTGGTTCGCACTGCCGCTGCTGCGGAGCCTGACGGGTCTTGGGGCGGAGGGTGTGGTGCGGGTCCGGCTGCCGGAGGGCGAGTTCCATGTACGCGTGGGGGCCGGGGGAGAGGCGTACGGCGAAGGCCCGGCGGACGCGGACGCGGAACTCGCCCTGGACGCCGAGACGTGCGTGGCCGTGAGCCGGGGCGCGCTGACGGTGGGGGAGGCGGTACGGGAGGGACGCGCGGAGGTCGCGGGCGACGGGGTGCTGGCGAAGGCCCTGCGGGAAACCTGATCGTGGGTTGTCGGACCCTCGGCATACAGTTGCCGGTGTGCTGCGTGAAGTGACTGCCGTCCGGTATGTGAACCCCCTGCGGGCCGGGGGGTCCGTGCCCGGAGTCGTCGAGGCCGACGACCTCGGGACGTACGTCGTGAAGTTCACCGGGTCCGCGCAGGGCCGCAAGGCGCTGGTCGCCGAGATCATCGTCGGCGAGCTGGCCCGCCACCTCGGACTCCGTTTTCCCGAGCTGGTCCTGGTCCACTTCGACCCGGCGGTCGCGGCCGACGAGCCGCACCAGGAGGTCCAGGACCTGCTGCGGGCCAGCGCGGGCCTGAACCTGGGGATGGACCTGCTGCCGGGCGCCGCGGACTTCACCCCGGAGGCCCTGGACGTGGACCCGCTGGAGGCGGGCAAGGTGGTGTGGCTCGACGCGCTGACCGCGAACGTCGACCGCACGGTGCACAGCTCGAACCTGATGGTCTGGCCGACGTTCGGCACCCACGAGCCCCACCTGTGGCTGATCGACCACGGCGCGGCCCTCGTCTTCCACCACCGCTGGGGCACGTCGGAGCCGGACAAGGCGTACGACTTCCGCCACCACGCGCTCGGCGGGTACGGCCCGGACACGGTGAAGGCCGACGCGGAACTGGCGCCGCTGGTCACCGAGTCCGCCCTGCGCGAGATCGTCGCCCTCGTGCCGGACGCCTGGCTGGCCGACGAGCCGGGCTTCGCGACTCCGCAGGACGTACGGGATGCGTACGTCGGCTATCTGCTGGCCCGCGCCCGTTCCTCCGCCGCCTGGCTGCCGCGGGACTTCCCCAGCCGGGGCGAGCTGGCGGAGGCGGACGCGCGGCGGGCCGCAGCCACGGAGAAGGGGCGCCCGGCCTGGCTCAAACGGGTGCCCGATCTGCACGGGAAGCCCGCGGCGGAACAGGACTGGTCGAAGCATCTGTCGACCGGCGGCAAGGACTGACCGTGCTGAGGAGCGGGGGCGAGCGCCGCTTCGGGCTCGCCTGACGTGACACGCACTCCGCCCCCGGCGCTGTGCGGTGCCGGGGGCGGAGTGGGGAACGTACAAAGAACGTACGAGAGAGGTCAGCGCAGCTGCTCGTAGGCAGGCAGCGTCAGGAAGTCCGCGTAGTCCGCGTCCAGGGAGACCTGGAGGAGGAGGTCGTGGGCCTGCTGCCACTTGCCGGCCGCGAAGGCCTCCTCGCCGATCTCGGCGCGGATCGCGTCCAGTTCCTGCGCGGCGACCTTCCGGGCCAGGTCCGCCGTCGCCGTATTGCCGTTCTCGAAGACGACGCCCGCGTTGATCCACTGCCAGATCTGCGAGCGGGAGATCTCCGCGGTGGCCGCGTCCTCCATGAGGTTGAAGATCGCGACGGCCCCGAGTCCGCGCAGCCACGCCTCGATGTAACGGATGCCGACCTGGACGGCGTTGACCAGACCGTCGTAGGTGGGCTTCGCGTCGAGGGAGTCGATGGCGATCAGGTCGCCGGGGGCCACGGAGACGTCCTCGCGGAGGCGGTCCTTCTGGTTCGGCTTCTCGCCGAGGACCGCGTCGAAGGACTTCATCGCGATCGGGACCAGGTCGGGGTGGGCCACCCACGAGCCGTCGAAGCCGTCGCCGGCCTCACGGTCCTTGTCGTTCTTGACCTTCTCGAACGCGACCTTGTTGACCTCCGCGTCCTTGCGGGACGGGATGAACGCGGCCATGCCGCCGATCGCGTGCGCGCCGCGCTTGTGGCAGGTGCGGACGAGGAGCTCGGTGTACGCCCGCATGAAGGGGGCGGTCATCGTGACCAGGTTGCGGTCCGGCAGGACGAACTTCGAGCCGCCGTCACGGAAGTTCTTGACGATGGAGAAGAGGTAGTCCCAGCGGCCCGCGTTCAGGCCGGAGGCGTGGTCGCGCAGCTCGTAGAGGATCTCCTCCATCTGGTACGCGGCCGTGATCGTCTCGATGAGGACCGTGGCCCGGACCGTGCCCTGGGGGATGCCCACGTAGTCCTGCGCGAAGACGAAGATGTCGTTCCAGAGGCGCGCCTCCAGGTACGACTCCGTCTTCGGGAGGTAGAAGTACGGGCCCTTGCCGAGCTCGACGAGCTTCTTCGCGTTGTGGAAGAAGTAGAGCCCGAAGTCGACGAGCGCGCCGGGCACCGGGGTGCCCTCGAACTGCAGGTGACGCTCGTCCAGGTGCCAGCCGCGGGGCCGCATGACGACGGTGGCGAGCTGGTCCGCGTCCTTCAGGGCGTACGACTTGCCGCTGCGCTCGTCGGTGAAGTCGATGCGGCGGGCGTAGGCGTCCGACAGGTTGACCTGGCCGAGGACGACGTTCTCCCAGGTGGGGGCCGAGGCGTCCTCGAAGTCGGCGAGCCAGACCTTGGCGCCCGAGTTCAGGGCGTTGATGGTCATCTTGCGGTCGGTCGGGCCCGTGATCTCGACGCGACGGTCGTTCAGGGCGGCGGGCGCCTCGGCGACGCGCCACGAGTCGTCCGCGCGGATCGCCGCCGTCTCCGGCAGGAAGTCGAGCGTGGAGGTGCGGGCGATCTCGGCGCGGCGCTCGGCGCGCCGGGTCAGCAGCTCGTCACGGCGGGGCGTGAAGAGCCGGTGCAGCTCGGCCACAAAGGCGAGGGCCGCGTCCGTCAGGACCTCCTCCTGCCGCGGCAGAGGCTCCGCGTCGACGATGGCCAGCGGGGACTGCGCTGGTGCGGACATGAGCTGTCACTTCCTTCAGCGAGCTTCACGCGCAGGTGCCGTGGCTGCCGCCGGGCATTCGGGTGACACTCAGTGCCACAGGAGCCGAGATACGGCCGCGGGCCCCACGTGAGGGAACGGGTGCTTCTGAACAGTGGATACTAGTTTCCTCATGGTGGAAGTTCAATCGTTTGTTGACGTCGAGATTCTCCTCATCAACAGAACGTGTCGCTGAGTGCCATGCCGGTCACTCCAAGTGGACCAGGTCGGCGGGGGTGTCGATGTCGTATGCACGGGCCACGTCCCCGCACTCCACGAGCACGACATCCCCGGCGTGTTCCTTCAGATAGGCGCGGGCCCCGCGGTCGCCGACCGCGCTCGCCTCGATGCCGGCCCAGTGGGCGGCGCCGAAGAGCACGGGGTGACCACGCTCACCCTCATAGGCGGCCGCCGCCAGCGTCGACGGCGAGCGGTACGCGCCGCGCACGCGGGCGATCGCCTCCGGGCCGATCCCCGGCTGGTCGACCAGCGAGACGAGCGCGGCGCCCGCGTCCGTGCCGCGCAGCGCCGCGAGCCCGGCCCGCAGCGAGGAACCCATCCCTTCCTCCCAGTCCGGATTGTCGATCAGTACGCAGCCGGGGAGTACGGCCCTTTCGCGTACGAGATCGGCGTCCGCGCCCAGCACCACGTGGACGCGCGTGCAGCCGCCCTCGCGCAGGACACGGACCGCGTGCTCCACGAGCGGGCGCCCATGGTGGTCGAGCAGCGCCTTCGGGCGACCGCCGAGGCGCCGGCCGCCCCCGGCGGCGAGGAGCAGCCCGGCGATCTCGACGGGACGGGGATTCTGCGGGTTCGTCATGGCCCCTTGCATACCGCACAGCATGCCGCGCGGGCGCGTTCCGCGCGGTCCGGACAACTTCAGGAGCCGCCTTCCGGCCGGAAAGTGGCGCGCCCCGCTTCTCGTGGCGTTTACTGGCCCGCGTCCCCCTGGTGCCTGACCAACGCCGGGGCGGGGCGTTCTGAAGGACCTGTAAGACCTGCACGGGAAAGAAGCATGCGCACGACGGCGTGCGAGGGGGAGAGCTGTGTTGCGGAGCGTGGGGCAGAGGCGATTGACCGGCAGCGACGAGGATCCGCGCGTCGCGGAGCTGCGGACCGCGGTGGCGCGGCTGCGCCGCGAACTCGCCGCGCACCCGGCGGAGTTCCCCGACCGGGGCATAGCCGAGGAGGAGCTGGCGGCGCTGGCGGCCATGGCGGTGACCGGCGCCCCGGAGGTGCCTCGGCTGCGGCGCTCGTTGCTGTTGGTGGCGGGGGCGATCGGCTCGGTGAGCGCTTTGGCGACGGGCCTCGCGGCCGTCCGGGGTGCGGTGGAGCTGTTCGGCGAGCGGCAGTCTTAGCTGCTTCCGCCCTCGGTTGTGCCCACCCGTTCCGCACGGCGGAACGGGTGGGCACAACCCATGGCGCCGGGTGCCGATGGCGGGGCGGTGCGTGGACGGCCGGTTCAGGCCACCCAGTGCCGAGGCGCTCCGCCCGCCGGGTGGGTCAAGCCGCCGCCGAGCGCCGCCGCCAACCTCTGCACCGCCTCCTCGCCCAGCGGCGACGGCAGCGTATAGGGAATCCGCAGCCGGTGCTCGTGCGTGCCGGGGTCCGCCCCGAAGCGGGCCCCGCCCTCGATCCGCACCCCGTGCTCCAGCGCCGCCGCGGCCAGCGAGGAGGCGATCGGCCGGCCCAGGTCCACCCAGAGGGAGAGACCGCCCGGCGGCAACGTCCAACGCCACTCCGGGAGATGGCGGGACAGCGCCGCGCCGAGCGCGTCCCGCTGCGCCCGCAGCCGGGGCAGCCGCTCCCGCAGCACCTCGTCCATCCCCTCGACCAGATGCAGCGCCACCAGCTGCTCGATCACCGGCGTCGACATGTCGGACGGCACCCGCGCCGTCGCCAGCTCGGTGATCAGCCGTGACCCCGCCCGCACCCACCCGATGCGCAGCCCGCCCCAGTGCGTCTTGCTCAACGACCCGACGGTGACGACCTGTTCACCGACCCCGTGCGGCGCCAGCGAGGCGAATGGCGCGGGCGGCGGCCCGTCGAGCGCGATGTCCGCGATCGTCTCGTCGATCAGCAGCCAACTGCCGGTGGCGCGCGCGGTCTCCAGGATCCGCACCCGCTGCTCCCGGGGCATCAGGCTGCCGGTCGGATTCTGGAAGTCCGGCACCAAGTAGGCGATACGGGGCGCCGCCTGACGGAGCGTCGACTCGACGAGGCCGGTGTCCCAGCCGGCGTCGGTGACCGGCACGGGCGTGGCGCGCAGCCCCGCGCGGCGGATCGCGTCCAGGGCGTTGGGGTACGAGGGGTTCTCCACCAGCACCCGGTCGCCCGGCCTGCCGAGCAGGGTCAGCGTGAGGGAGAGCGCGTGCTGGGCGCCGGTGGTGATGAGGATCTGGTCGGGGATGGTCGGAAGGCCACGCCGCGTGAACCGCTCGGCGACCGCCGCCCGCAACTCCGGGAGACCGTAAGGGTGGTAGCCCGGCGTCGACGCGTGCCGGGGCAGCGCCGCACCCGCCGCGGCCAGCGCCTCGCCCAGCTCCGCCTCCGGCGCGCCGGGTGCCGCCACCGCCAGGTCGAGCACGCCGTCCCCGGCGGGGAACGCGGCCACGCTGGCCGGCCGCCGTCCCTCGGGCAGCTCGGTCCAGGTGCCCGCGCCGCGCCTGCTGCGGGCGAAGCCGCCCTCGCGCAGCACGTCGTACGCCGCCGTGACGGTGGCCCTGCTGACGCCGAGCGCCGTGGCGAGTTCTCGCTCGGCGGGCAGTCGGGTGTGCAGCGGGATACGGCCGTCCAGGAGCAGGGTGCGTACGCCGTGGGCGAGCGCGCGGTAGCCGGGGTGCTCCCCGGCGGTGCCGGTCACCAGTGCGGCCAGCTGCCTGCTGCCCAGTCTCCGGTCCACATCGTGGATCGCTCGGACGTCTGCCATGCCACCTCCCGCTGATTGGCCCTGCTGGCCAGGCCAATCAGCGTACAGACTCGGGACCGGTACGCCGCATTGGCCTGATGCGGCCTGCGAACGGGAGGTGTTCGGCGTGGGAGCGCGGGTTGTCGTCGCAGTGAGCGGATCGCTGGCGAGTCTCGCGGCGCTGCGGGCGGGGGCGCGGGAGGCGCGGCGCGCCGGGCTCGTCCTGGTCGCGGTGATCGCCTGGGAGCCGCCGGAGGGCGAGGGGCTGTACGCGAAGAGACCGGACCGGGCCTGGGCGGAGCAGTGGGAGACGGCGGCGCGGGAGAGCCTCGACCGGGCCTTCGACGAGGCGTTCGGCGGGGTGCCGCAGGGGGTCACGGTCGAACGCCGGGTGGTGCGGGACCGGCCGGGGCGGGCGCTGTGCGGGCTCGTCTCTGGCGCGGACGATCTGCTCGTCCTCGGCGTCCGGCGCCGTTGGAGCAGGATCAGCCGATACGTCCATGCGCATGCCGGCTGCCCGGTGATGGCGGTGCCGGGCCCCTGGGTTCCGAAGCATGCTCGGCGCACCTTGAGGCGGCTCAGCGTGGCGGACTTCGTCCGGCCCGCGATGTCGCCCGCCGAGGTCGGGCTTGACCGGCGGCCGGGCTGAGGGCAGGCGCGCTATGCCCGCCCCGCGGCCCTGATCAGGCCCCGCCCCGTGGCCGCCGCCACCGCCGCCGTGCGCGAATCGACGCCCAGCTTCGAATAGATGTGCACCAGATGCGACTTCACCGTCGCCTGGCTGAGGAAGAGCTGCTTGCTGATCTGCTGGTTGGAGAGGCCGTCGCGGACCAGTCGGAGCACCTCCAGTTCGCGCAGGCTGAGCGCTTCTCCGGGGGCCCGCATGCGGTCCATCAGGCGGTGCGCGATGGCGGGGGCGAGCGCCGACTGGCCGGCCGCCGCCGTGCGGACCGCCGCGGCGAGTTCCTCCGGCGGCGCGTCCTTGAGGAGATAGCCCGCCGCGCCCGCCTCGACCGCGGCGAGGATGTCCGCGTCCGTGTCGTACGTGGTGAGGACCAGGACGCGGGGCGCGCCCGGCACGGCCGTGATCTGGGCCGTGGCCTGCGAGCCGTGCAGCCCCGTGCCGAACTGGAGGTCCATCAGGACCACGTCGTACGCGCCGGTGGCGGCGAGCGCGACGGCCTCTTCCGCGGTCGGCGCCTCCGCCATGACGGCGAAGTCCGGTTCCGTGTCGAGGACGGCGCGCAGCCCCGCGCGGACCACCGGGTGGTCGTCGGCGAGCAGCAGCCGGATGGGGGACGTCACAGTGCGGCCTCTCCTGGAGCGGGGGCGGGAGCGGGCACCGGAAGGGGCAGCGTGACCGCCACCGCCGTGCCCTGCCCCGGCGCCGACTCGACGCTCAGCGTCCCGCCGAGCGAGCGCGCCCGCGACCGCATGGCCGGCAGCCCGAAGCCGCCGTCGCCGCGCGGCGCGGACGCCGGGTCGAAGCCGCGCCCGTCGTCGACGACGTCCAGGCAGACCGAGGTGTCCATGAAGCTGAGGGTGATCTCGGCCCGGTCCGCCGCCGCGTGCCGGACGGTGTTCGCGAGCGCGGACTGGGCGGTGCGGAGCAGGGCGACCTCGTACGGCGTGGGCAGTTCGGTGGGCGTGCCGCTGACCGAGAACTGGACCTTGGTGCCGTGCGCCGACGCCGAGAGCCGCTCAAGGGCCCCGGCGAGCGAGCCGTGCTCCAGGTCCGGCGGGCTGAGCGCGCGCACGAACCTGCGGGCCTCGGCGAGATTGTCCTGCGCGGCGGTGCGGGCCTGCTCGATGTGCGGGGCGGCGGCGGAACCGGCGGGCAGCGCGCGCTGGGCGGCGCGCAATAGGAGCTGGATGGAGGAGAGCCCCTGCGCCAGGGTGTCGTGGATCTCGCGTGCGAGGCGCTCGCGCTCGGCGAGGGTGCCCGCGGTGCGCTCGGCGGCGGCGAGTTCGGCGCGGGTCGCCATCAGCTCGTCGATCAGCCGGCGGCGGTGCTCGCTCTCCCGGTACAGCGCCTGGTACCCGAGGACCGTGGCGACCGCTACGGCGGCGCCCAGCGGCGGTCCGATGAAGGTGCCGGGGGAGACGGGCGAACTGTGCAGCAGGAAGCTCGCGATGGCGGCCACGGCGGTCAGCGCGACCGTGGGCAGAGCCCAACGGATCGGCAGCAGATGCAGCTGGAGGAAGTACAGCGGGAACGCGGCCCAGAGCCCGTCGGGGGACAGTGCAAGGAGCATCACCCAGGTGACGCCGAGCGCCGCGAGCCACACCGCCGCCGCGCGCTGCGAGCGGGCCACGGCCGGGCTGAGCGTGCCCGCCGCGTAGACGGCCCCCATCGTCAGTACGGCCGTCACGACCGCCGCCGCGTGCGGTGTGCCGTCGGCGAGGGCGCGGGCGGCGGGCAGTGCGAGCAGTCCGGCGAGCAGGGCGTGCAGGCAGAGCCGCAGGACGAGCGCGACGGGGGTGCGCTGCGCGGCGGTCGTCGGCACGGCGTTCATGGTCACTTCCCACGGGTGTGGTCGCCGCCGGTGTCGGACGGGATTCTCAGGAGGGCACGGGCCCCGGAGCCGGGGCATGGCCCCATCCAGCGTAGGCGGACGCCCGGAGTTTCCCGTCAACCGAAAGTTTGAAAGCGGGCTCCCTCCTTCGATTCGGGTGAAGCGTGCTGTGGCGCGATGCCCGCGGGTACGGTGCGGACGCAGGGTGGAGCCATGTTCGTCGCATGGAGAGACCTACGGTTCGCCAAGGGGCGGTTCGCCCTGATGGGAGCCGTCGTCGTGCTCATCACTCTGCTCGTGGGACTGCTGTCGGGACTGACGGCGGGGCTCGCCAAGGAGAACACCTCCGCGATCACCGGCCTGCCCGCCGACCGCCTCGCCTTCGCCGCGCCGCCGGACGGCCGGTCCGTCTCCTTCACGCAGTCCCAGGTGGAGCGGCGCGCGTGGGAGAGCTGGGCGGACCGGCCCGGCGTACGGTCCGCCGAGCCCATCGGGATCAGCACGCTCAACGCCACCGCCGGTGACCGCTCGGCCGCCGTGTCCGCCTTCGGCGTCGAGCCGGACGCGGGCATCGCTCCGGACGGCGTCGCTCCGGGGCAGGTGGTGCTCTCCACGAAGGCCGCGGCGGATCTCGGTGCCGGGCCCGGTGACGAGGTGCGGCTCGGCAGTGTGACCGAGCGGGTCGCGCGGGTCGCGTCGAATGCGTCGTACAGCCATACGCCCGTCGTCTGGACCGCGCTCGACGACTGGCAGGCGCTTGGTCACCGGGGTACGTCCATGGACGACCAGGCGACGGTCGTCGCGCTGCGTACGGGAGACGGGGTCGACGTCCCGGCCGGGGACAAGGAGGCGGGGACGGAGACCAAGTCCCTCGACGGGGCGCTCACCGCGATCGGCTCCTACCAGGCGGAGAACGGTTCGCTGCAGCTGATGCGGGGCTTCCTCTTCGTGATCTCCGCGCTGGTGATAGGGGCGTTCTTCACCGTGTGGACAATCCAGCGCGCCGGGGACATCGCGGTCCTCAAGGCGCTGGGGGCGTCCACGCCGTACCTCCTGCGGGACGCGCTCGGGCAGGCGGTGCTGATGCTGGCCGTGGGGACGGCGCTGGGTACGGGGATCGCGGCGGCGGTCGGTTCCGTGATCAGCGGCGGCGACGTCCCGTTCGTGCTCGAACCGTCGACCGTCCTGTGGCCCGCGGCCGTGCTGATCGCCCTCGGGGCGCTCGGGGCGGGCCTGTCCGTCCGGCGGATCACCGCCGTCGATCCGCTGACCGCGCTGGGGAGTGCCCGATGAGTCTGTCCCTCGAAGACATCACGCTGACGTATCCGGACGGCGACGGCCGCCTGACGGCACTCGACGGCGTAGGCCTGGAGGTCCCGGCGGGGACCCTGACGGCGGTCGTCGGCCCGTCCGGCTCCGGGAAGTCCAGCCTGCTGGCGGTGGCGGCGACGCTGGTGACGCCGGACCGGGGGCGGGTGGTGGTCGACGGCACGGAGACGGGCGCGCTGTCCCGCGCCGAACGCGCCGAGCTGCGGCGCCGCCGCCTGGGCATCGTCTTCCAGCAGCCGAACCTGCTGCCGTCGCTGACGGCGCTGGAGCAGTTGCAGCTGATGCCGCATCTGGACGGTGCGGCGGGCCGCCGCAGGCGCTCTGAAGTCCGGGACAGGGCAAGGGAGTTGCTGTCCGTCGTCGGCCTCGCGGACCTCTCCCACCGCCGCCCGCACCAACTGTCGGGCGGCCAGCGCCAACGGATCGGCATCGCACGCGCCCTGATGAACACCCCGGCGGTCCTGCTGGTCGACGAGCCGACCAGCGCGCTGGACCACGAACACGGGGCAGCGGTCCTGGACCTGCTCTCCCGCCTCACGAGGGAGCGGGACACGGCGACGGTCCTGGTCACGCACGACAGGGCGCGGCTGGCCGTCGCCGACAGGGTGGTGGAGATGGTGGACGGCCGGCTGGGGGCCACTACGGGGGATCCATTCCCCGACCCTGCGCCTTCCCGATGACTCCCGACCCCGCCCCTGCGCGATGACTCCCGAACCCGCCCCTGCCCGACAGCTGAAGGCTCCGCCCCCCTGCTGTGGGGGCGGAGCCTTCGCGTGCGGTGCGGAACTACGCGGCCGGACCCGAACTCGCCAGCGCCGCGGAGAGTTCCACCGCCACTTCCTGCAACACCGGGACGATCTTCTCGACGGCCGTCTCCGTCACCCGGCCCGCCGGGCCAGAGATGGAGATCGCCGCTGCCGTGGGGGAGTTGGGGACCGAGACGGCCAGGCAGCGGACCCCGATCTCCTGTTCGTTGTCGTCGACCGCGTAGCCCGCCCTGCGGACCTCCTCCAGCGCGTCGAGGAAGCCCTCCGGTGTCGTGATGGTCTTCTCCGTGGCGGCCGGCATTCCGGTGCGGGCGAGCAGGGCCCGGACCTCCTCCGGCGGCGTGTGCGCCAGGAGCGCCTTGCCCACGCCCGTCGAGTGGGGCAGGACCCGGCGGCCGACCTCGGTGAACATCCGCATGGAGTGCTTGGACGGCACCTGCGCGACGTACACGATCTCGTCCCCGTCGAGCAGCGCCATGTTCGCCGTCTCGCCGGTCTCCTCGACCAGGCGGGCGAGGTAGGGGCGGGCCCAGGTGCCGAGGAGGCGCGAGGCCGACTCGCCGAGGCGGATCAGGCGCGGGCCCAGTGAGTAGCGGCGGTTCGGCTGCTGGCGTACGTAGCCGCAGGCGACCAGCGTGCGCATCAGGCGGTGGATCGTGGGGAGCGGAAGTCCGCTGCTGGCCGACAGCTCGCTCAGACCGACCTCGCCCCCCGCGTCCGCCATCCGTTCAAGGAGGTCGAAGGCGCGCTCGAGGGACTGGACACCACCGCTGGCAGCGGGCGGCTTGGAGGCGGCGACTTCGGTGGAGGCGTCGCTGGCGCTTGACGTCGGCACGGCGCAGTCCTTTCGGGGCTGACGGGCAAGGCAGCAGCCTACCGGGCGGTTCTTCTCCGGGTCCTGCGACCGCCCTGCCGTCTTCGCCGGTCAGGGGGCCTTTGTCCGCTTCTCCGCAGTAACGGCCGGTGATCGCTTGACGGTCCGGTTGTGCGTAGCTACGTTCACGCTTTCGGAATTCTAATTCCACTTTGTGGAAACGTCCAGTGTGCTCCAGGTGACCTCTTGACGGCTCGCGATCGGACGTGAAGACTCTTTCAACAGAACGTTGAATTCCGTTTAGCGGAACCGAAAGGTCTGTGTAGCGGAAAAGAACGAACAGCAGACGACTGACCACAACAGCGAAGAGAGGGCGTTGAGGGTGGACGTTGAACTGGTGCTGCGCTCGACCCGAGTGATCACCCCGGAGGGCACCCGCGCCGCGTCGGTCGCGGTCTCCGGCGGGAAGATCACGGCCGTGCGGGCGTACGACGCCGATGTGCCGGCCGGCGCCCGGCTGGAGGACTTCGGCGACGACGTGCTGCTTCCGGGCCTCGTGGACACGCACGTCCACGTGAACGACCCGGGCCGCACCGAGTGGGAGGGTTTCTGGACCGCGACGCGCGCCGCGGCCGCCGGTGGCATCACCACCCTCGTCGACATGCCGCTCAACTCCCTGCCGCCGACCACCACCGTCGACAACCTGCGCACCAAGCAGGACGTCGCCCGCACCAAGGCGCACATCGACGTCGGCTTCTGGGGCGGCGCCCTGCCCGACAACGTCCGGGACCTCAAGCCCCTGCACGAAGCCGGGGTCTACGGCTTCAAGTGCTTCCTGTCGCCGTCCGGCGTGGATGAGTTCCCGCACCTGGACCAGGACCAGCTCGCCACCTCCATGGCCGAGATCGCCGGCTTCGGCGGCCTTCTCATCGTGCACGCCGAGGACCCGCACGAGCTGGACGCGGCCCCGCACAACAGCGGCCCCAAGTACGACGACTACCTCGCGACCCGCCCCCGTATCTCCGAGGACGTCGCGATCAAGGGCCTCATCGACACCGCCAAGCGGCTCGGCGCCCGCGTCCACGTACTGCACCTGTCCTCGTCCGACGCCCTGCCGCTGATCGCCGCCGCCCGGAGCGAGGGCGTCAAGCTCACCGTCGAGACCTGCCCGCACTACCTCACGCTCACCGCGGAGGAAGTCCCGGACGGGGCGAGCGAGTTCAAGTGCTGCCCGCCGATCCGCGAGGCCGCCAACCAGGACCTGCTCTGGGCCGCGCTCGCCGACGGCACCATCGACTGCATCGTGACGGACCACTCCCCGTCCACCGCGGACCTCAAGACCGACGACTTCGCGACCGCGTGGGGCGGCATCTCCGGGCTCCAGCTCAGCCTCCCCGCGATCTGGACCGAGGCCCGTAAGCGCGGCCACAGCCTCGAGGACGTGGTGCGCTGGATGTCGACGCGCACCTCCGAACTGGTCGGACTGGACCAGAAGGGCGCCATCGAGGCCGGCCGCGACGCCGACTTCGCGGTCCTCGCGCCCGACGAGACCTTCACCGTGGACCCCGCGGAGCTGCAGCACCGGAACCGAGTCACGGCGTACGCGGGCAAGACCCTCAGCGGCGTCGTGAAGTCCACCTGGCTGCGCGGCGAACGCATCCTGCACGGCGGCGAGTTCAGTGAACCCGCAGGCCGACTTCTGGAAAGGAACAACTGACCCCCGTGACGTCGATCCCCTCCTTCACCGGTGACGCCAGCCCCTACGGCGGCGGCGACCCGTACGCGGACTACCGCACCGCCGACTTCCCCTTCACCCAGTACGCCAACCTCGCCGACCGGCAGCTCGGCGCCGGTGTGATCGCCGCCAACGACGAGTTCTTCGCGATGCGCGAGAACCTGCTCCTGGCCAACGCCGCCGAGTTCGACCCGGAGCACTTCGGGCACAAGGGCAAGGTCATGGACGGCTGGGAGACCCGCCGCCGCCGCGGCGTCTCCGCCGAGCACCCGTGGCCGACGGCCGAGGACCACGACTGGGCGCTCGTACGCCTCGGCGCGCCCGGCGTCGTACGCGGCATCGTCATCGACACCGCCCACTTCCGCGGCAACTACCCGCAGGCCGTCTCCGTCGAGGCCACCTCCGTCGCCGGTTCGCCGACGCCGGAGGAGCTGCTCGGTGACGACGTGAAGTGGACGACTCTCGTGCCCCGCACGGCGGTTGGCGGCCACGCGGCGAACGGCTTCGCCGTGGACGTCGAGCAGCGCTTCACGCACCTGCGGATCAACCAGCACCCGGACGGCGGCATCGCCCGCCTGCGTGTGTACGGCGAGGTCGTCGCCGACCCCAAGTGGCTCGCCGCCCTCGGCACGTTCGACGTGGTCGCGCTGGAGAACGGCGGTCAGGTCGAGGACGCCTCCGACCGCTTCTACTCGCCGGCCACCAACACCATCCAGCCGGGCCGCTCCCGCAAGATGGACGACGGCTGGGAGACCCGCCGCCGCCGCGACACCGGCAACGACTGGATCCGCTACCAGCTGGTCGCCCAGTCGGAGATCCGCGCCGTCGAGATCGACACGGCGTACCTCAAGGGCAACTCGGCGGGCTGGGCGTCCCTTTCGGTACGTGACGGCGAGGACGGCGAGTGGGTCGAGGCGCTGCCCCGCACCCGCCTGCAGCCCGACACGAACCACCGGTTCGTCCTTGACACCCCGGCGATCGGCACGCACGTCCGCATCGACATCTTCCCGGACGGCGGCATCTCGCGGCTGCGGCTGTACGGCTCCCTGACGGAGTCGGGCGCGACCGCCCTGACGGCCCGTCACCAGGAGCTGGGCGGCTAGCTTTTCCGGCCGCGGCGGAGGGGCCGGACCCCGGCCTCTCCGCCGCGCACGCGCTTCGCTACGCCGTGTACCCCCCGTCCGCCACCAGCTCCGCCCCCGTGATGAACCCCGCCTCGTCCCCGGCCAAGTAGGCGACGAGCGATGCCACTTCGTCCGGGGAGCCGAAGCGGGCCAGCGCCGTCGCCGTCCGCTGCGGCTCGGCGAAGGGGCCGTCCGCCGGGTTCATGTCCGTGTCGATGGCTCCGGGGTGCACGACGTTCACCGTGATCCGCCGCCCCGCGAGCTCCCGCGCCAGCGGCTTGCTCATCCCGGCGAGGGCGGCCTTGCTCATCGCGTACAGCGTCCCTCCCGGCCCGCCGGCGAACCGCGCGAGCGCCGACCCGGTCGAGATGATCCGGCCCCCGTCCGCCAGCCGCCCGGCCGCCGCCTGAGACGCCAGGAAGACCGCGCGTACGTTGACGTCGAGCACCCGGTCGACATCGGCGAGCGTCAAGTCCCCGATGGGCCCGAGCACTCCGACGCCCGCGTTGTTCACCAGGATGTCCAGGCGCCCCAGATCGTCCGCCGCGCGCTCCACCGCGCCCGCGGCATCCCCGGGATCCCCCGCGTCCGCCTTGATGGCGAAGCCGCGCCGCCCGGCCGCCTCGATCTTGGCGACGACGTCGAGAGCGGCGGCCTCCTCCTTGACGTACGTGATCGCCACATCGGCACCCTGCTGGGCCAGCCGCAGGGCGATGGCGGCGCCCATGCCGCGGCTGCCGCCGGTGACCAGGGCCGCCTTGCCGGTGAGCGAGGAAGACGAAGACGTGTGCATGGCTGTACTGACCTCAATCCTGAGATAGCGGGATATTGCATGTCATCTGCGTGCAAGAGGTGCTTGCGTGTTCAATGAAAGCGGCCCGCGGTCCCCGTCGCTGGCGGGAATTGGACAGCGAACTCCGATGACTTCCGGGCGGGCGAGCGGTCTCAGTAGGTGAAGAGCAGAGAAGCGAACCGAAGCGAAAGGCCGCCGCCATGAAGCTCACGCTCACCGAGTTCCAGACCCTCGACGGAGTCATCCAGGCGCCGGGCGGCCCCGAGGAGGACGGCAGGGGCGGCTTCGAGCACGGCGGCTGGTCCGTGCCGTACGACGACGAGGACTTCGGCCGGTTCATCAACGACGTCTACGACCGCACCGACGCCTTCCTGCTCGGGCGGCGCACCTACGAGATCTTCGCCTCGTACTGGCCCAAGATGACCGATCCCGCCGACCCGGTGGCCTCCCGGCTCAACACGCTGCCCAAGTACGTCGCCACCACCACCCTCACCGGTGCGGACTGGGCGAACACCCACCTCATCGGCCGTGACGACCTCGCCAAGGACGTGGCCCGCCTCAAGGAGCAGCCCGGCCGCGAGATCCAGATGCACGGCAGCGCCGGCCTCGCCAAGTCCCTCCTCGCGCACGACCTGATCGACACGATCCACCTGCTGACGTACCCCGTGGTGCTCGGCACGGGAGTGCGCCTCTTCGGCGAGGGCGGCCTGCCCACCGCGTTCCGGAACGCCGGGACGAGTACGACCTCCACGGGCGTCGTCATCAGTACGTACGAGCGCGCGGGGCGCCCCGAGTACGGCAGCTACGTATAGCCGGACCGAGATGATCCGCCCCGCTTGATCTGGTCGGCGCGACCCCCGCCGGATACGGTGATCGCCTCAGGTGAGAGCCGCCGAAGTCTCCACACCGCCACATCCGCAGGAGACTTGGAGACCGCGCCCCGTGTCGACGCTCACCGCTTCCGCCGCGCCCACCGCGCGCCGCGCCTGGCTCACCGATCTGCCCGTCCTGCTGGTGGCCGTCGTCTGGGGCGCCAGTTATCTCGCGGCCAAGGGCATCACCACCACGCACACGGTCGTCGCCGTACTGGTGCTGCGCTTCGGCATCGTGCTGCCCGCGCTGGTCGCGGCGGGCTGGCGCGGCCTGCGGGCGCTGACCGCGGCGCAGTGGCGCGGGGCGGCGACGCTCGGGCTGATCCTCGGCGGGATCTTCCTCCTGGAGACGTACGGCGTCGTCCACACCTCGGCGACCAACGCGGGCCTCATCATCAGCCTCACCATGATCTTCACGCCGCTCGCGGAGGCGGCGGTCACCCGGACCAGGCCGCCGCGGGCGTTCCTCGCGGCGGCGGGACTCTCCGTGCTGGGCGTGGTCCTGCTGACCCAGGGCGGCGGCTTCACCACACCCTCGCCGGGCGACGGCCTGATGCTGCTCGCCGCGCTCGCCCGCACCGTGCACGTCCTCGCGATGTCCCGCATCAAGTCGGTCGAGGGGGCCGACTCGCTCTCCCTGACCACGGTCCAACTCGGCTCCGCCGTCCTCGTGTTCGCCCTCCTCGCCGGAGCCGGCACGGGAGCGTCGCCCTGGTCCGTCGCCGCGGACTTCGGCGTACGCGAATGGGCGGGCCTGCTCTTCCTCGCCGTGTTCTGCACGCTGTTCGCCTTCTTCGTGCAGATGTGGGCGGTCCGCAGAACCTCCCCGTCGCGCGTGAGCCTGCTCCTCGGCACGGAACCGCTGTGGGCGGCGGCGGTGGGCATCGCCCTGGGCGGCGAACGGCTCGGTGTGGTGGGAATCGTGGGAGGTGTGCTGGTTCTGGTCGGGACCAGTTGGGGGCGTGGGGCGCGGTGATACGTTCCGTGCTCGTCCGAGAAGTCGATCAAGGAACGGGGAGAGATCGAAATGGGAGACTTCGAGCGGAAGTTCGGCAGTCGCGCGGAGGCCAGCCGCAACTGGGGGTACCTGCTGCTGTTCGGGGCGGTCATGATCTGGGCCGTGCTCGCATGGCAGTTGATGGCGCCGTTCGACGGAGAGGACGGCCGGTACTCCGGCACCCGGTGCGAGTCGGTGCTGTTCTACGAGGGTGACGCCCCGACCTGGGAGGCGGCCGAGACGCAGCGCGAGTGCCACGCCGAGCGCCGGTGGCCCGAGATGCTGGCCTGGCTGGGGCTCTCGATCCCGCTGTCGGTCGGCGGCGCCGTGCTCTACACCAGCGGGACCACCAGCCTGCGCATACGCGAGTACATGGCCGAACATCGCATCGCCGCGGAGCGGAACTGACGGAGGAACAACCGCCTTCGGGCGGTTAACTCTCGGTAACTCCCGGAAAATTCACCGCACTTGTCGTTGACACGCCAACCTCTACGCGCGTCACACTGGACCCATGCGAATCCCCCCACGAATCCTCGGCGTCACCGCCCTCGCCGCCGCCCTGCTCGTCGGCGGCCCCGTCGCGGTCTCCGCGAACGCGGCCCCGGCCCAGGCCCCGGCCCCCGTCTCGATATCGGCGTCGCACTCCGTCGCCGCCGTCGGCGACATCTGCTACTCCGCCCTGCCCTCCCAGGCGCACGACACCCTCGACCTGATCGAGGCGGGCGGCCCCTACCCGTATCCGCAGGACGGCACCGTCTTCCAGAACCGGGAAGGCCTCCTGCCCTCGCAGAGCTCCGGCTACTACCACGAGTACACGGTCAAGACCCCCGGCTCCGACGACCGCGGCGCGCGCCGCGTCGTGACCGGAGAGGCCAGCCAGGAGGACTACTACACGGCCGACCACTACGAGTCGTTCGACCTGGTCGACTACGACTGCTGAGGTGTCGGCGACGACAGTTCCCTAAGGCCTGTCCGCCGGACAGGTCCTAGCGTCTCTTCCGGCTCTCCGCGGCCGCGAACAGCGCGAACGCCAGCACGACGAGTGTGACGCCCGCGTAGATCTCGTAGCCGTCGAGGAACCCGATCCGCCGTACGAGACCGAAGCCGTGCAGCCAGCCCGTCAGCTCGTGCACGACGGCCGCCGCGCCCTGGATCAGGAGAAGAACGCCGAAGATCTCCAGTGCCTGCTTCATGCCTGCCTGTTTCATACGACAGAGCCTCGCCCTGTGGCCTCCCCACGCACATCGGCCACGGGGCGAGGCTTCTTCCCGCCCGCCCCTCCCAAAGTCTCGACCTGCGCGACTTTCGTAGCCGATCACGTCCACGGGACGTCCGGCGCCCGCCGCGGTGCGTAGATTTGTCGACCATGAGCGGCAATGACCCCACGACCCGGACCCACCCCTTGGCCAGGAGTCCGTGGGCGCTGCCGTCGGCCGTCCTCGCCGAGCTCGACCCGGACCGCGGCACGGGGCGCAGGCCCCGGCGCACCCTGCGCGACTGGCTGGTCGACTTCGCCTGCTTCTTCGCGGCCGTCGCCATCGGCCTGGTGGCCGCCGACTCCGTCGACGGCAACCCGCACCTCTCCCGCTCCGCCGCGGAGCTCGATCAGCTGATCGGCGCGCTCGCCTGCGCCACGGTGTGGCTGCGCAGACGGTGGCCGGTCGGCCTCGCCGTCGCGATGGTGCTGGTCAGTGTCGTCTCCGACACGGCGGCCGGTGCCGCCGCGGTGGCGCTGTTCACCCTGGCCGTGCACCGTCCTTTCCGGTACGTCGCCTGGATCGGCGGGGTCTCGATCGCGATCGTGCCGCTCACGTACTGGCTGCGGCCCGACGCCGAGCTGCCGTACCTGGTGGTCGTCATCGTCGGCGTACTCGTCAACTCCGCGGTCATCGGCTGGGGCATGTTCGTCCGCTCCCGCCGGCAGCTCCTGCTCAGCCTGCGCGACCGCGCCATCCGCGCCGAGAACGAGGCCGCGCTCCGCGCCGAGCAGGCCCAGCGGCTCGCCCGCGAGGACATCGCCCGCGAGATGCACGACGTGCTCGCCCACCGCCTGACCCTGCTGAGCGTGCACGCGGGCGCCCTTGAGTTCCGCCCCGACGCGCCACGCGACGAGATCGCCCGCGCCGCCGGTGTCATCCGGGAGAGCTCGCACGAGGCGCTGCAGGACCTGCGGCAGGTGATCGGCGTGCTGCGCGGCGGCGACGGCGAGGCCTCGGGCCGCCCGCAGCCGACCCTCGCAGCGCTCGACGCCCTGGTCGCAGAGGTGCGCGAGGCCGGCATGAAGGTGGCGCTCGACCAGCGGGCCGGTGACACCGCCGAGGTGCCCGCCGCGATCGGCCGCACCGCCTACCGCATCGCCCAGGAGGCCCTGACCAACGCCCGCAAGCACGCCCCCGGCGCCGAGGTGAGCGTCGTCGTGTCCGGCGCACCCGGCGAAGGACTCCGTGTCGTCGTACGCAATCCGGCGCCGCCCGGCGACGTCCCGCACGTGCCGGGCTCCGGCCAGGGCCTGATCGGGCTCACCGAGCGGGCCTCGCTCGCGGGCGGAACCCTGCGACACGGCCGCACACCGGACGGCGGCTTCGAGGTCGGCGCCTGGCTGCCGTGGGCGCGGTGACGGCCGCCGGGTCCGGCATCCGACCAACGTCCCCGACCTCGTTACGGTAGGCCCCATGAAACCGATCAAGCTGCTGCTCGTCGACGACGATCCGCTGGTCCGCGCGGGACTGTCGTTCATGCTCGGCGGCGCGGACGACATCGAGATCGTGGGGGAGGCGGGCGACGGAACGGAGGTCGCGGGCCTGGTCGCCGAACGGCGCCCCGACGTCGTCCTGATGGACATCCGCATGCCCACGATGGACGGCCTCGCGGCGACCGAGGCGCTGCGGGGGCGCCCCGACGCCCCCGAAGTCATCGTCCTCACCACCTTCCACGCCGATGAACAGGTGCTGCGGGCGCTGCGGGCCGGCGCCGCCGGCTTCGTGCTCAAGGACACCGCGCCCGCCGAGATCGTCGCCGCGGTGCGGGCGGTGGCGGCGGGCGAACCGGTGCTCTCGCCCACCGTGACCCAGCAGTTGATCACCCAGGTGACCGGCTCCGACCCCCAACAGGGGCGCAGACAACGGGCGTTGGTGCGGCTCGAACTGCTGGGGGAGCGGGAACGGGAGGTGGCGGTCGCGGTGGGCCGCGGCGCGTCCAACGCGGAGATCGCGGCGGAGCTCTACCTCAGCGTCGCCACGGTGAAGGCCCATGTCTCCCGCATCCTGACGAAGCTGGACCTCAACAACCGGGTGCAGGTCGCGCTGTTGGCGCATGACGCGGGATTGCTGGACGGGGTGGACTGAGCCCCCTGCCTCAAGAGGCTTGTACCGTACGCCCCATGAGCGCCCCCTTTGATCTTGCCCTCGCCCAGAAGACCCTCGACGCCCAGCCCTTCAGCCGACTGCTCCAGGCGCGCATCACGCGGTTCGGCGAAGGTGCCGCCACGCTCGAGCTCACCATCCGCGAGGAACTCCACCAGCAGAACGGCTTTCTGCACGGTGGAGTCCTCGCCTACGCGGCCGACAACGCCCTCACCTTCGCCGCGGGCACCGCGCTCGGCCCCGCCGTGCTGACCTCGGGCTTCTCCATCCAGTACATGCGGCCCGCCACCGGCGCCGAACTCCACGCCCGCGCCACGGTCGTCCACGCGGGCCGCCGCCAAGCGGTGGTGCGCTGCGACCTGTTCACCACGGACGGGGAGAACGAGACGCTGTGCGCGGTCGCTCAGGGGACGGTTCTCTCGGCCGGCTGATCAGCTCTCGGGCCTCGTTCAGCCCTCGGAGCCCCCGCCGATCTCCGTCATCCGCACCAACCGCCCCTCCCGCCGGGACACTTCACAGGCCTCCGCGATCCGCAGCGCCGCCAGCGCCTCACGGCCGTCGCAGGGGTTCGTCCGTTCGCCCCGCGCGACCTCCACGAACGCGGCCAGCTCCGCCTCGTACGCGGGGGCGAACCGCTCCAGGAATCCCGGCCAGGGCTTCTCGGGCGGCGGCGGGCCCGACGGTTCCACGGACGACAGCGGGGTGCGGTCGTCGACACCGACCGCGATCTGGTCGGCGTCACCGGCCAGTTCCATGCGTACGTCGTAACCCGCGCCGTTGCACCGCGTGGCCGTCGCCGTGGCGAGCGTCCCGTCGTCGAGGGTGAGGAGCACCGCGGCCGTGTCGACGTCGTCCGCCTCGCGGAACATCGCGGGGCCCGCGTCGGAGCCGGTCGCGTACACGTCCGTCACCTCACGGCCCGTCACCCAGCGCAACATGTCGAAGTCATGGACCAGACAGTCCCGGTAGAGCCCGCCGGACAGCGGCAGATAGGCGGCCGGCGGCGGCGCAGGATCGGCGGTGACCGCGCGCACCGTGTGCAGCCGGCCGAGCCGCCCCGCCCGGACCGCCTCGCGCGCCGCCGAGTACCCGGCGTCGAACCGCCGCTGGAACCCCATCTGGAGCACCGTCCCGGCCGACTCGACCTCCCGGAGCGCGGAGCGGGTGCCCGGCAGGTCAAGGGCGATCGGCTTCTCGCAGAAGACGGGGAGCCCGGCCCGCGCCGCCCTGCCGATCAGCTCGGCGTGCGCGGAGGTCGCCGCGGTGATCACCACGGCGTCCACGCCCCCGGTGAACAGCTCGCCGACCGACGCGGCGGCCGTCGCCCCGATCCGGGACGCGAGGGCCTGGGCCCGCCCGGTGTCCGCGTCGGCGACGACCAGCGCCGCCACGTCGGGATGCCGCCGCAGTGCCGCGGAGTGAAAACTGCCGATACGACCCGTTCCGATCAGTCCGATGCGCATGGACCCACCCTCGCCAGGCCCGGAGGCCCTGTCAATCCTTTGTCCGGACAACAGAACTTCAGAACTTCCCGTCATCATTTCCTGGGGCTACGCTCGGCCCGTGCCCAAATCTGCCGACAAACCAGCCGTGGACCCCACCGTCGCCCTGCAGCTCGGCGTCGACCGCAGCAGCCCGGTCCCGCTGTACTTCCAGCTGTCCCAGCAGCTGGAGGCGGCCATCGAGCGCGGCGCCCTCACGCCGGGCAGCCTGCTCGGCAACGAGATAGAACTCGCCGGGCGCCTAGGCCTCTCCCGGCCGACGGTCCGCCAGGCCATCCAGTCGCTGGTCGACAAGGGGCTCCTCGTGCGGCGCAGGGGCGTCGGCACACAGGTCGTGCACAGCCAGGTCAAGCGCCCCCTCGAACTCAGCAGCCTGTACGACGACCTGGAGGCCGCCGGTCAGCGGCCCGAGACCCGCGTCAGGGTCAACGCCGTCGAGCCGGCGTCCGCCGAGGTCGCGGCGGCCCTCGGTGTCGCGGAGGGCGACGAGGTGCACCTGGTGGAGCGGCTCCGCCTCGCGCACGGCGAGCCCATGGCGTATCTGCGCAATCACATCCCCGCCGGGCTGCTCGCGCTCGACACCGGCCAGCTGGGCGCCACCGGCCTCTACCGCCTGATGCGGGCCGCGGGACTCACCCTGCACAGCGCCCGCCAGACCGTCGGCGCCCGCGCGGCCACCGCCGCCGAGGGCGAACTCCTCGGCGAGCCCGAAGGTGCCCCGCTGCTCACGATGGAGCGCACCACCTTCGACGACACGGGCCGCGCGGTCGAGTTCGGCTCGCACGTCTACCGGGCCTCGCGCTACTCCTTCGAGTTCCAGCTCCTCGTACGGCCGTAGACACGGATCCTCGTACGGCCGTAGATACCAACTCACCAACGGTCGTCAGAATGTTCTGACAAATCCATTGACGCTGCCGCGCGCCCGCCGCTAGAACTCCCCCAGCCGCATTCGGGCGGCCGGGAGAAGAGGTGGTCCCACCATGCGTACAGCCCGCACGGCAGCAGCTCTCATAGCGGTGATCGCCCTCGCGGCCGGGTGCAGCAGCTCCGGCGGCAAGGACGACGAGGACAAGTCCGGCGACGGCGGGGGCGGCGGCAAGGGCGTGAACACGCCCCGCCTCAAGATCGCCATGGTGACCCACTCGGGCGAGGGCGACACCTTCTGGGACATCGTGCAGAGCGGCGCCAAGCAGGCGGCCCGCAAGGACAACGTCGAGTTCCTCTACTCCAACGACAAAGAGGCCAAGGGCCAGGCCGAGCTCGTGCAGTCCGCCATCGACAAGAAGGTCGACGGGATCGTCGTCACGCTCGCCAAGCCCTCGGCGATGAAGGACGTCCTCGGCAAGGCGAAGGCCGCCGGGATACCGGTCGTCACGATCAACTCCGGAGGTGAGTTCTCCGCCGAATTCGGCGCGCTGAGCCACATCGGCCAGGACGAGTCCGTGGCGGGCGAGGCCGTCGGCGAGGAACTGAACAAGGGCGGCAAGAAGAAGGCCCTCTGCGTCATCCACGAACAGGGCAACGTCTCCCTTGAGCAGCGCTGCGCGGGCGTCAAGAAGACCTTCGAGGGCTCGGTCGAGAACCTGAACGTCGAGGGCACCAACGCGCCCGGCGCCCAGTCCTCCATCAGTGCGAAACTCCAGGCGACCAAGGACATCGACGCGGTGGTCACCTTGGGCGCGCCCGTCGCCGCATGGTCCGTGAAGGCCAAGGAGGACGCCGGCAGCAAGGCGGAGGTCGACACGTTCGACCTGAACGCCGAGGTCGTCAAGCGCCTCAAGGCCAAGGAGGTCGGCTTCGCGGTCGACCAGCAGCCCTACCTCCAGGGCTATCTCGCCGTCGACGAGCTGTGGCTCCACAAGACCAACGCGAACGTCATCGGCGGCGGAAAGCCCGTCCTGACCGGACCCGCGATCGTCACCGAGAAGGACGTGCCGAAGCTCGAGAAGTACACAGCACGCGGTACCCGATGAACACACGCGTGATCCGCGTGGTCGATACTTGGGCGGCCGGGGCCGGAGATCCGGACCGGCCACACCGAGGAGCAGAGCAAGAAGGGCACGGCGTCGTGGCAAGGGTGAAGACAGGGGTACGAGCGGTGGGCGCCGTGCTGGTCGCGGTGCTCGGGGTGTCCCTTGCGGGGTGCAGCAGCACCGGAGGCAAGCGCGCCGAGGACGCCCGGAAGGCGGCGGCCGCCCAGGGCAAGGCCGCGGTGAACACACCGCGCTGGACCATCGGCATGGTGACCCACTCGGGCGACGGCGACACCTTCTGGGACATCGTCCAGAACGGCGCCGAAGAGGCGGCCCGCAAGGACAACATCAAGTTCTTGTACGCCCATGACGACGAGGCACAGCAGCAGGCCCAGCTGGTCGACTCGTACATCGACAAGAAGGTCGACGGCCTCATCGTGTCGCTGGCCAAGCCCGACGCGATGAAGGGTCCGCTCGCCCGCGCCAAGAAGGCCGGCATCCCGGTGATCACGGTGAACTCGGGCTCCGCGGAGTCCAAGGAGTTCGGCGCGCTCACCCATATCGGCCAGGACGAGACGATCGCGGGCGAGGCCGTCGGCGAGGAGCTCAACAAGCGCGGCAAGAAGAAGGCGCTCTGCATCCTGCACGAGCAGGGCAACGTCGGCCACGAGCAGCGCTGCGACGGCGCGAAGAAAACCTTCGACGGCAAGATCCAGAACCTGTACGTGACCGGCACCAACATGCCCGACGTGCAGTCCTCCATCGAGGCCCGGCTGCAGTCCGACAAGTCCGTCGACTCGGTCGTCACGCTCGGCGCGCCCTTCGCGGACGCCGCCGTGAAGGCCAGGGACGGCGCCGGCAGCAAGGCGGAGATCGACACCTTCGACCTCAACGAGAAGGTCGCCGCCGGCCTCAAGTCCGGCACCCTCGGCTTCGCCGTCGACCAGCAGCCCTACCTCCAGGGCTACGAGGCCGTCGACCTGCTGTGGCTCTACAAGTACAACGCCGACGTCCTCGGCGGCGGAAAGCCGGTGCTCACCGGACCGCAGATCATCACCAAGGACCAGGCCGCCGAGCTGGAGGAATACGCGAAGCGAGGGACCCGATGACAGCGCCCGCACCAGCCCCTGCACCAGCGCCCGCCCCGTCCCCGGACACCAGGACGGACGAGCGGCTCCTCAAGACCTCGCCCCTGAAGAAGCTGATGGGCCGCCCCGAGCTCGGCTCGGTCGTCGGCGCCATCGCGGTCTTCGTCTTCTTCTCCTTCGTGGCCGACAGCTTCCTCCAGGCCACCAGCCTCGCCACGGTCCTGTACGCCGCCTCGACCCTCGGCATCATGGCGGTGCCGGTGGCGCTGCTCATGATCGGCGGCGAGTTCGACCTGTCGGCGGGCGTCCTGGTGACGACGTCCGCGCTGGTCTCGTCGATGTTCAGCTACCAGATGACGGCGAACGTCTGGGTCGGCGTGGGCGTCTCGCTCCTCACCACCCTCGCCATCGGCGTCTTCAACGGCGTGATGCTCACCCGCACGGACCCGCCGAGCTTCATCATCACGCTCGGTACGTTCCTGATGCTGACCGGCATGAACCTCGGCTTCACCAAGCTGATCAGCGGCACGGTCTCCACCAAGTCGATCGCCGACATGGAGGGCTTCTCCTCCGCCAAGTCGCTCTTCGCCTCGACGTTCACCATCGGCGGCGTCGACTTCAAGGTCACCATCCTGTGGTGGCTCGGCCTGGTCGCCGTCGCCAGCTGGATCCTCCTTCGCACCCGCGTCGGCAACTGGATCTTCGCGGTGGGCGGCGGCGAGGACGCGGCCCGCGCGGTCGGCGTCCCGGTCGCCAAGACCAAGATCGGCCTCTACATGGGCGTCGCCTTCGGCGCCTGGATCTCCGGCCAGCACCTGCTCTTCTCGTACGACACCGTGCAGTCCGGCGAGGGCGTCGGCAACGAGCTGATCTACATCGTCGCGGCCGTCATCGGCGGCTGTCTGATCACCGGCGGCTACGGCTCGGCGGTCGGCGCGGCCGTCGGCGCGCTGATCTTCGGCATGGTGAGCAAGGGCATCGTGTTCGCCGAGTGGAACTCCGACTGGTTCAAGTTCTTCCTCGGCGTGATGCTGCTCCTGGCCACCCTGCTCAACCACTGGGTCCGCAAGCGGGCGGAGGCGACGAAGTGACCACGGACATGACGAAGGCGGACGCGGTGCCGACGCCGGAGCCGGGGCGCACCCCGCTCGTCGAGCTCGACGACGTATCCAAGTACTACGGCAACATCCGGGCCCTCGAAGGCGTCTCCCTGGAGGTGCACGCGGGGGAGATCTCCTGTGTCCTCGGCGACAACGGCGCAGGCAAGTCCACGCTCATCAAGATCATCGCGGGCCTGCACAAGCACGACGCGGGCACCTTCCGCATCGAGGGCGAGGAGACACGGCTCGGCTCGCCGCGCGAATCCCTGGACCGCGGCATCGCGACGGTCTACCAGGACCTGGCCGTCGTCCCCCTCATGCCGGTCTGGCGGAACTTCTTCCTCGGCTCCGAGCCGACGAAGGGCGTCGGCCCCTTCAAGCGCATGGACGTCGACTTCATGCGCCGGACGACCCGCGCGGAGCTGCTCCGCATGGGCATCGACCTGCGCGACGTGGACCAGCCCATCGGCACCCTCTCGGGCGGCGAGCGCCAGTGCGTGGCGATCGCGCGGGCGGTCTACTTCGGCGCGAAGGTGCTCGTCCTGGACGAGCCGACGGCGGCGCTCGGCGTCAAGCAGTCGGGCGTGGTCCTGAAGTACGTCGCGGCGGCGCGGGACCAGGGCCTCGGCGTGGTCTTGATCACCCACAACCCGCACCACGCGTACCTGGTGGGCAACCGCTTCGTCCTCCTCAAGCGCGGAGTGATGTCCGGCAGCTACGCGCGCGACGAGGTGACCCTGGATGAGCTGACCCGCCAGATGGCGGGCGGCTCCGAGCTGGACGACCTCCGTCATGAGCTGGAGGGCCGCTGAGGAGAAGCGCCCCGTAGGGGCGCGGGGAACTGCGCGAGCAACCACAGAAAAGCCGCAGACGCGTCTGCTCAGTCACCGAGCAGACGCGTCTGCGGCATTTCGTGGGCTGAGCGCGCAGTTCCCCGCGCCCCTGAAGGGGCGCCCCGCACCACGGGTCCGTTGTGCGCGCCCCCGCGAGAGTGAGGCAGAATCGCCGCAATGAGCACCTACCGCGACCTAGCGCACCGCGGCTCCGCACGAGCCACCGTCCTGCGGACCGTGGGCACGCGTGAGCGCCGATCCCATCTGACGGCGCCCCGCGTGCCCACCGTCGGCATCGACATCGGCGGTACGAAGGTGATGGCGGGCGTCGTCGACGCCGACGGGAACATCCTGGAGACGCTCCGCACGGAGACCCCGGACAAGTCCAAGAGCCCCAAGGTCGTCGAGGACACCATCGTGGAGCTGGTCCTCGACCTCTCCGACCGGCACGACGTGCACGCCGTCGGCATCGGCGCCGCGGGCTGGGTGGACGCGGAACGCAACCGCGTCCTGTTCGCCCCGCACCTCTCCTGGCGCAACGAACCCCTCCGCGACCGCATCTCCGGCCGCCTCGCCGTGCCCGTGATGGTGGACAACGACGCGAACACGGCGGCGTGGGCGGAGTGGCGCTTCGGCGCGGGCCGCGGCGAGGACCACCTCGTCATGATCACGCTCGGCACCGGCATCGGCGGCGCGATCCTGGAGGACGGCCAGGTCAAGCGCGGCAAGTTCGGCGTCGCCGGCGAATTCGGCCATATGCAGGTCGTGCCCGGCGGCCACCGCTGCCCCTGCGGCAACCGCGGCTGCTGGGAGCAGTACAGCTCCGGGAACGCGCTGGTCCGCGAGGCCCGCGAGCTGGCCGCCGCGGACTCCCCGGTGGCGTACGGGATCATCGAGCGGGTCAAGGGCAACGTCCCGGACATCACGGGCCCCCTCATCACCGAGCTGGCCAGGGACGGCGACGCGATGTGCGTCGAACTGCTCCAGGACATCGGCCAGTGGCTCGGCGTCGGCATCGCGAACCTCGCGGCGGCCCTCGACCCGTCCTGCTTCGTGATCGGCGGCGGTGTCTCGGCCGCCGACGACCTGCTGATCGGCCCGGCCCGCGACGCCTTCCGCCGCCACCTCACGGGCCGCGGCTACCGCCCCGAGGCCCGTATCGCCCGCGCCCAGCTCGGCCCCGAGGCCGGCATGGTGGGCGCCGCCGACCTGGCCCGCCTGGTCGCCCGCCGCTTCCGCAGGGCCAACCGCCGCCGCGTGGAGCGCTACGAACGCTACGAGCGGTACGCCGAGGCCCGCCGCACCAACGACCGCACCTCTCAGGGAACCCAGTAAGCAGATGACCGTGCCCCGTCAGTCCTCGTCCCCGGACCATCCCGGCGCTCCCGAGCCGCCGGACGGCGATGGAGGCAAGACCGAGGACCGCCGCCACATGATCCGCCGCCGCTGGCTGACGGCGACGATCATCGTGCTCCTGATCGGCATCCCCGCCGGCTATCTGGTGATCTCCGCCAACCAGAGCCGCAACAGCGGCCGCGACAAGGAGGCCAAGTACTCCGCCACCGGCCTCACCGCGGGCTGGCCGTCGAAGGTGCAGCGCCGCCTGTACGACGTACCGATACCGCCGTACTCCAGGGAAGTCGCCTACTACGAGACGAACAACTGGCGCACCAGCCGGCTGTACGTCCAGTTCCTGACCAGCAACAAGGGCCTGGACAAGTTCCTGAAGCAGATCGGCTCGGCCACGGGCGAGCTGGAGAAGAACGACATCACGATCAGCAAGCGCGACCGCAAGGTCGTCGGCTGGGAGTTCACGGACCCGGGCCCCTGGTACGGCCTCACCCACGAACAGAAGGATCCCGCACCGACGCTGGACGTGGTGGTGAACCGCGCGAACCCGGAGCACCCCATGGTGTACGTGGTGTCGACGACGACGCCGTGACGACTACAGCTGTCCCCGGCCGCAAGTGGCGCGTTTCGACAGCGAGTTGACTGCTCCGGCCTCGTACGATGACGCGCATGATCTCCGAGGCGGAGTACGACGGACGGCGCAGGACCCAGTGGCTGGCGGGGGAGGCCCGCGCGGCCGGGGTGGCACGCAGGGACATGCTGCGGCTGCTCGCGGCGGCGGGCGGCGTTTCGACACTGGCGGTGACAGCCGCCCCGAGGGCGACGGCGGCGACCGGCTCACCGGGAACGACGGCGGGGACCGGATCGCCGGGAACGACGGCGGCGACCGGATCGCCGAACGCCGCACCCGGAATCGTGAAACCCCTGCCCGCCGACCACTTCACGATCCGCGGCACGAACGCGGAGACGAGGTTCGAGGCGCTGGCGGAGACCGGATTCCGCACCCCCGCCTCCCACTTCTTCGTACGTAATCACACGGCGACCCCGCGGCTCGACGGCCCGGCCTGGAAGCTGAAGGTCTGGGGCGACGGACTGCGCGGCGGGGCAAGGGAGTTCACCCTCGCCGACCTCAAGCGCGTGCCCTCCGTGTCGCGCACGGCCGTCGTCGAATGCGCGGGCAACGGCCGCAGCTTCTTCGCCACGCAGCAGGGCGGCCCCGTCTCCGGCACCTCCTGGACCCTGGGCGCGATCGGCAACGCCCGCTGGCGCGGCGCACGCCTCTGTGACGTCCTGCGGCTGGCCGGCGTGACCCGCAAAGCGGTGGACGTGATGCCGCGGGGCCTGGACGGCGACTACATCACGGACGACGGCACGAACCTGGGCCGGGTGCGCCGCCCCATGCCGCTCGCGAAGGCGATGGACGACGTGATCCTCGCGTACGAGATGAACGGAGCCCCACTCCCACCGGACCACGGCTACCCGGTCAGGCTGATCGCCCCGTCCTGGGTGGGCATCGCCTCGATCAAATGGCTGGGCGACATCGAGGTCTCCACGACGCCCCTCTACTCGCCGTGGAACACGGACTTCTACCGCCTGTTCGGCGCGGCGTACCCGAAGGAGGGCAGCGCCCCGCTGACCCGCCAGACCATCAAGTCCGCCTTTGAACTCCCGTGGGACGCATGCCTCCCGGCAGGCAGGACCCACCACATCACCGGCCGCTCCTGGTCGGCGTCCGGAGCGATCGCCCGGGTCGACATCAGCACGGACGAGGGCGCGACCTGGCACCCGGCCCGCCTCAAGGACTCCCCACGCCCGGCCACTTGGACCCGCTGGACGACTCCATGGCACCCGACGACCCCGGGCCCGGCCACCCTCCGCGCCCGGGCGACGGACACCACGGGCCGCGTCCAGCCGGAGGAGACGGTGCACAACACGCAGGGCTATTTGTTCGACGCGGTGGTGAGGCACGCGGTACGGGTCGTATGAGAGCCGGCCGTTCAGGGAGCGGCCTCGTAGACAGCGGCGGCGACGGCCAGATCCTCCCAGGCCATCCCCGCGGACTTGAACAACCGGGGCCGGTCGCGGGAAACCGCGACCACGCCCCGCACCACGTCCCGCAGCGTCCCCAACCGTGCCACGTCGAAGGCGCCTTCCTCGACCGCGAGCACGATGTCCCCGCACTCGCGCAACGCCACGCCACGGGACTCGGCCACCACGGAACCGCGCTCGAGCAGCGCCCCGTCGACCTCGCGAGCGTCGGGCTCATGAGACCCGACGGCAGCCACCATCGCGTGCTCCGCGAGCAGGTCACTGTCGAACAACGGCTCGCGGGCAGTAGTACAGCAACAGACCACATCGGCGTAGGCGACGTCCTGCGCACTCGCGGCCGCGGCGGAGAGCCCGGCGGCACGAACCCGCCCGACGAACTCCGCCACCCGCTCCGCGTCCCGCGCGACGACGTCCACATGCTCGACCCCCGGCCGCACCGCCCGAACGGCCTCCACATGCCCCCAGGCCTGCGGCCCACTCCCGAACACAAGCAACCGCCGCGCCTCGGGCACGGCGAGATGCCTGACGGCGACCCCCGACACGGCGGGAGTCCGCAGCGAGGTGAGCCCGATCCCGTCGAGCAGCGCCCGCGGCGTATGCGTAACCCCGTCGAGCAGAACGTAAAGCCCCTGAACACGCGGCAGTTGCCGCTCAGGGTTCCCCGGAGTGACGGTGGCGACCTTCACACCGGCGTACGAGACCCCGGCGGACGGCATCAACAACAACTGCCCCCCGGGAATCCCGACGACGGCCCGCGCGGGTTCGGCCTCCGGATCGAGCCCGCCCTTGAGGGCGCCTTCCACGGCGTCGACGGCGACGGACATCGGCACAAGCCGGGCCATGGCATCGGCGTCGATGCAGGGCAGCGGTGACGTGTCTCCGGACGGCGGCATCGGCGGTTCCTTTCGCTCGCGTCAGGTGACGCTCGTGATCACCCCCCTATAGAACACGTCCACGGCCTGGTCGACACTCCTGATGAAGCCCGACTCGGCGTTTCCTCGCGTGCTCCCCAGGCCGCGCGAGAGGGAGAGACGGAAGCCCGTGATCGGTCCTGCGACGACCGGGAGCAGGTCGGCCGGTTCCGGACGGAGCTTCTCCAAGGTGCCGCGCGGGCCCGGTACGGCACCGCGGATGAGGGTCTGCACATGGAGGTCGGCCGGGGCCTCGGACAGCTGCCGCATCAGGCGCTTCACCCAGGTGAGCGGCGAGCCCTGCTCGGGCGCGGGGACCTCCATCGACGTACGCAGCCGGCTCAACCGCAGATCCGCGGTGATCTGCAGACTGCCGGGCGCGCCGTCGATCCTGATCTCGGCGAGCAGCCGGCCCTCCTCGCACAGCGATCTGGCGAGCGTCACGCGCCGCGAGTGCGGATCGGTGCCGCGTCTGGCCCGCTGGACGGGCACGACCTTCGCACCGAGTTCGCCGCCGAGGCGCAGACACACCTGCCGGATCAGCCGCTCCCAGCTCTCCACCACCAGTACGGCACGGGCGTCACCGGGGACCAGCGTCTCGTCGTCGATGCCGTTGCGTACGGGGACCCAGGCCGGGCCCATGTTCTGGAAGCCGTGGCAGCCGGAGTTCTCGTGCTGGAGGTAGTGCAGCAGCTCCCGCAGCAGCCAGGCGTGCGGCTCCTGGCGTACGCCCTCGTGGAGGATCAGCATCTGGGCCTGGTGCGTCACCTCCGCCCAGGACAGGTGCCAGAGCGCCACCTTGTTCCTGCGGCGCGCGTCCGCGCGGGCGTCGACCAGCGGACTGCCGTCCAGGGCAACGTCGTTGGAGAGCGTGACGACGGCCTCGTAGCCGCGCCGGGCGGCGATGTCCAGGTAGTCCTGGACCTGCTCGGCCTTGAGCGCGTTGCCGTTGGTCTTGGTCTCCACCAGCGCGGTCCACAGCTTCCCCGCACGCTCGACCCGGATGACGCCGTCCGGGCGCCGGGGGCGGTCCGCGTTCGGCAGGGAGACTTCGGTGAACGTCTCCATGCGCCCGGCCGGAGCGCCGAACCCGGCCGTGAGCCTGCGCCCGAACTCGGGCACTTGGGCCATCACCGCCAAGAGGATGGATGTCGCCCGCACCTCGCGGTCCCGGTCGCTCTTCAGCGAGGACACGGGGAAGAGCCGTGCCGCCTTCCACGCGTCGTTCTCCGCCAGGGACGGTTTGAGGGCCGCGCGCGGCAGCGTGACCTTCTTCTTCGCCGTACGCAGCCTGCGCGGCCGGGGTGCCGTCGCGGGCGCCGCTTCGGGTGCTCCCGCGGGCGCCGACGGGGGGCGCGGGGCGGGTTGCAGCGAGGGTCCGGCCGGTGTCCCGGGTGCGGCCGGGGCCACGACCGCGGGGGCGGTGCCCGCCTCGTCCTCCTCCTCGTCCTCGTCGATCTCGATCCCATAGTCCGTGGCCAGCCCGGCGAGCCCCGTCTCGTAACCCTGCCCTACGGCCCGGAACTTCCACGCGTCGTGCCGCCGATAGACCTCCCCGAAGACGAACGCGCTCTCCACGGAAGCCCCGGTGATGGAGAAGCCGATGATGCCCTCGCCGGTCCGGTCGGTGAGGGTGAGCCGGAGGTCCTCCAACTCGCCGAAGCCGGCCCGCCGGTAGCGGCTGGCCGCGATGACGACGCGGTCCACCGCGGCGGGCAGCGCGGCGAGGTCGAGCTTGATGCGGTCCTCGCTGCCGTTGTCCGTGGGTGTCTGGCCGAGCAGTTGCACGGAACCGTCCGCCGCCGTCGGGTTGTTGTAGAAGAAGAAGTCGCCGTTGCCGCTCACCCGGCCGTCAGCGCCGAGCAGCAGTACGGACACGTCGGCGTCGCCCTCACCGCTCGGACTGCTCCAGCCGAGCCGTACGACGACGGAACCGCCGCCGTCCTCGAGTGCGGGCAGCGCGATGTTGGCGCCCTTGGTCATCTCGTGCACGTCAGCCCCCCACAGAGGAGGAAGGGCAGTGCGGGCGGAGGCCGAACGGCCCTCCTGTTGGCGGTAGTTGAATACTCCCCCGTCATAGGAGCTTGAGGCGGAACCGTACGTCCTGACAAGAGCCAGGGCATCGCGGGCTCCAGACCACGCGGGGCCCCACGCGTACCGCGTCAATCGGCCAGCCCCGACCAGCCATTTGAGGGTTTGGCCTCCTTGAAGGCCGCAGTAGCTCGTGCTATCGCGCAAAAGTCTCAACTGAGTGCTTCAACGATACCGTTGAAGGCATGGCTACTGACACCAAGGACGCCGCCCGTGCCGTCGCGGCCAACGCTCATGCCGTCGACGCCGCCACCCTCATGGGACTGCTCCCGACCCGGCCCCGCCTGTTCGCTCTGGGGGAGCCCACCCATGGCGATGGCGCGCTGCTCGATCTGCGTAACGAGTTGTTCCGGCAGCTCGTCGAGGAGGAGGGGTATCGGAGCATCGCCATCGAGAGCGACTGTCTGATGGGCCTGGTCGTGGACGACTACGTCACCTCGGGCGTGGGGACCCTCGATGAGGTCATGGAGCGTGGATTCAGTCATGGTTGGGGTGCCTTCGAGGGCAACCGTGAACTGGTGCGGTGGATGCGCGCCCACAACGTCCGTGTCGACCGCGAGGGGCAGCCCGCCTCCGAGCGCGTCCGCTTCGTCGGCTTCGACGGTCCGTTGGAGATCGCCGCCGCCGCGAGCCCCCGCCAGGCCCTCACCGCACTGCACGGCTACCTCGCCGAGCGGGTGGAGTCCGAGTTGCTGCCCTGTACCCCCGAGACGCTCGACCGGCTGCTGGGTGCCGACGGGCGCTGGACCGAGCCCGCCGCGATGATGGCCCCGGAGCGCTCCGTGGGGCAGTCGGCCGATGCGCGTCAACTTCGGCTGCTGGCAGATGACTTGACGGCGCTGCTCGAAACGCAGGCGCCGCACCTGCTCGCGACGACTCCGCGGGAGGAGTGGGATCGGGCGTGTCTTCACGGACGTACCGCGGCGGGGTTGCTGCGCTATCACCACTGGATGGCCGACACCTCGCCGGCCCGCCTGACCGGGCTCGTCGGCGTGCGGGACCAGATGATGGCCCACAACCTCCTCGCCGCCGCCGAACGGGGACCGGTCTTCGTCCACGCCCACAACTCCCATCTCCAGCGCGGCAAGAGCTCGATGCGGATGGGCGGGGCGCCGCTGGAGTGGTGGGGCGCCGGTGCGCTGATCGCCGCCCGGCTCGGCGGGGAGTACGCCTTCGTGGCGACCGCGGTGGGGACGATCCGGCATCAGGGGGTCGACACGCCGTCGCCGGACACGGTCGAAGGGTTGTTGTACGCGCTTCCCGGTGATCGCCGGGCAGTTGACGTACGGGGGTTGGCGGCCGACCTCGGGAGCGACTTGCCCGCGCCCCGCGTGTCGCCCTGGTTCGGGTACGCGCCGCTCGATCCGGCGCGGCTGGCGGACAGCGACGGTCTGGTGTTCGTCAGTGATGTCGGGTAGCGGCTCGGCGCACCCGCACCTGCTCTCCCCAACTGGCGGAGTTCGTCACGTCCTTGGCCGTGGATCGGGATACTGGACGGGCAGCACCCTGACCATGTTGAGAGAGGCCCCCTAGTGAGCAGTGAGCCGGCAGACATCCACCGGATAGACACGTCCCTTCCGCACAGCGCCCGCGTCTGGAACTACTGGCTGGGCGGCAAGGACCATTACGCGTCCGACCAGCAGGCCGGCGACGCCTACAAGGAGAAGTTCCCCCTGATCGTCCCGATGGCCCGGGAGTCGCGCGACGTGCTGCGCCGCTCGGTGACCTGGATGGCCGAGCAGGGCGTCAGGCAATTCCTCGACGTGGGCGCCGGATTACCGACCGCCAACAACACGCACGAGATCGCCCAGCGCGTCCAGCGGGACAGCCGGGTCGTCTATGTGGACCACGACCCGATCGTCCTGATGCACGTCGACACGATCCTCCGGAGCTCGCCCGAAGGCGCCACGGACTACGTCCTCGCGGACATGCGGGACACCGCCACCATCCTCGAGAGCGCGGCCAAGACGCTGGACATGACCCAGCCCATCGGCCTCGTCATCAACGACGTACTGGGACACATCGATCCCTGGGAAGACGTCCTGGCTCTCGTACGCGGCCTGGTGGCGGGGCTCCCTTCGGGCAGTTACGCCTCGCTGAGCCACTCCGACGCCGACGACGACCTGCACCGGAGCGTCCAGGAGGAGTACAACAACTCCGGTGCGATCCCGTACATCCTGCGCAGCCCGAAGCAGACGATCTCCCTCTTCGACGGCCTCGAACTCGTCGACCCCGGCTTCGTCCCGTGGCCGAAGTGGAAGCCGGACGCGGCCATGCCGGGCTCGCTGACCATCCGGGCCGGCTGGGTCGGCGTGGCACGTGTCCCGTGACATCACGCGTCCCCTGACGTCAGGTGTCCCGTGACATCAGGCGCGAAAGCGCCCCGGCTCGACTTCCGACACCCGCGCTGCGCCGACGAGCCGCCGCAGGTGCTGCTCGGCCGTCCTGCGCTCTACCGGCCCCACGTGCGCCCCTTCGACGTGCGGCCGGTAGACCAGCCGGTGCTCGGCGATCTCCGCGACGGTCCGCGGCTCGCCGAGGAACGCGAGCAGCGCCGCATCCCGCCGCTCCACCACATCGGCGTACACGTCGAGCCGACGACGGAACTCCGCGGCGCCCTCGATCACGCCCTTCTGGTGGGCCGTCCCGTACCAGCGGGCGTCGATCTCCCGGCACCGGCGCATGGATGCCTCGAAGGCGTCGAGATCGCTGCCGACGTCCCCGTAGTAGGGCCCGAACGACGTCAGATCGATGTCGGCGACGAACAGGAACCCGTCCGGCTCGACGAGAAATCCGCAGTGCCCGGCGGTATGGCCGGGCAGATGCACCACGGTCACGGTCCGACCGCCGAGATCGAACACGGCCCCGTCACCGAACCCCTTGGCGTCCGGACGTCCCCGCACGTGGAAGTCGTCCCGCAAGGCCGCCTCGAACTCGACGACCACATCCTCCGGCAGCCCGAACCCCGCGACCATCGCCGCACGGGAACGCAGCGCCTCGAGATCACCGTCATGGACATGAACCGGTACGTCATAACTGCCGAGCCCGGCGATGTGATCCTCGTGCGCATGACTCACGAGCACGACGTCCGCCGCCGGCGCCGACTCCACGAGCGACAGCGAGGGATCGACGACGAGCGCCTGCTCCGTGCCGCGCACGAGCAGCGAATTCCCATAGGGATACGCACCACGCGCGGCCCCCACAAGCACACTGACGCCCCCGTACTCGACCGTCGTGTACCCCGCGTGTCCCGCGTGTCCCGTGTGTCCGTTGCTCTGCATCGCTGCATCTCCTCCGTCTCATGACTGATCGTCCGAGATTTCGGGTCCGGACGGAAGATCTTCACCGGGATGACGACGGACGCGAACGGAGTACCTACGCGTCCTGCGGGTACCAGCGCAGTTCCACCGTGTTGCCGTCCGGGTCCTGGACGTAGAGGGAGAGCGCCGTGCCCCGTGCGCCGAAGCGCTCGCCGGGGCCGTCGAGGACCTTGAAGACGCCGGAGTCGATGACCTCCTGCCAGTCGAGCGGCTCGACGACCAGGCAGATGTGGTCGACGTTGGAGCCCTCCGGCCGGCCGTCGGGGGCCGTGATGAGGTCGACGATGGTGGTGGGGCTGATCCGCACGGACGGGAAGGGGACCTTGCCGGCCCGCCACTCCTCCACCCGCACCGGCTCCAGGCCCAGCGGTCCGGTGTAGAAGGCGAGCGAACGCTCGATGTCGGTGACGGTCAGGACGAGGTGGTCGAAGGCGATCACGCGCATGAGGGTCTCCACGGGTCGGTGCGCCGGAGCGCCATTGTCGGTGACGGATGGCGGCGGCGGGAGGAACAAGCCCCGCTTGCCGTTGACTTCAGCATCGCCGAGCAGCATCCATCGGTCCAACGCATGTTTGTCATTTGATCCATCGTGCATCACGATGGATCAAATGGATCTCCAGCAGATGCGGTACGTCCTCGCCGTGGCGGAGACCTCCAGCTTCACCCGCGCCGCCGAGCGGTGCCACGTCGTCCAGTCCGCGCTCAGCCACCAAGTGGCCCGCCTGGAGAAGGAACTCGGCGCCCGCCTCTTCGAGCGGACCAGCCGCCGGGTACGGGTGACGGCCGCCGGCGAGGCGTTCCTGCCCGCTGCCCGCCAGGCCCTGGAAGCGGCCGAGCGGGCCCGCTCGGAAGTGGCGGCGGCCACCGGCGAGATACGGGGCAAGCTGACCGTCGGCGCGATCCCCACCGTGACCGCGGCCGACCTCCCCGCGGTGCTGCGCGACTACCGGCTGCGCTACCCGCAGGTGCGGATCAGCCTGCGGACGGGCTCCAGCGAGCGGCTCGTCGAGCAGGTGCGCGAGGGCCTGCTGGACGCCGCGTTCCTCGGCGTACCACCGGGTTTCCGGCCGCAGGGCGTACGCGACCGGGAGCTCGCCCACGGCCGGCACGTCGCCGTGGTCGCCCCGGGCCACCCGCTGGCCACGGCGGACGAGGTGGCCCTGCACGACCTCGCCGACGAGACGTTCGTGGACTTCGCAGGCGGCAGCGCAGCGCGCGCCCAGTCGGACGAGGCGTTCGCGGCGGCGGGCCTGCGGCGCGAGGTCGCCTTCGAGGTGTCCGGCATCGAGTTGATGGCCCGGATGATCCGCCACGGCCTGGGCATCGCCCTGCTGCCCGCGGAGTTCGCCACCGAACTGCGCGGCCTGAAGAGCGTACCGATCACCGATGGTCCGGTACGGGTGGAACTCCTCGTCTGGACCCGCTTCACCCCGTCCCCTGCGGCCACCGCGTTCCTCGCCCTGCTGAACACCGATGGGCCCACGGGGCAGTGCCCCAAGAGCCAATAGCGGCAGCCGACCCGCGATCCCTACGGTCGCGGTCATGAAACAGATACGCATGACCGTGATCGGCCTGACCGCCGCCGCGCTCCTGGCGGGCGCCTCACCCGTGGCCGGCGCGGCCGAGGGCGCGGCGCCGGTCTCCGTTCCGGCCGCCGCGGATTCGTCCGGTACGGCTCTGGCCGCCAGGGGCGAGATGAAGGTCCTCAAGTGGATGTCGTACTCGCGCTCGAAGAAGCACCCGATGCCGTTGCGGCTGGGCACCTACAAGCGCAACAGCCGGGGCAAGATGGTCGGCCATGGTTGGACCAAGATCAAGAAGCGGCACAACATCCAGAAGTACGGGATCGTCGCCTGGCTGGCCAAGTCCCCCCGCGTGAAGCACGTACGGGGCAAGCGCTACAACCTCACCGGCTGGGCGCACCGCATCAGTTGCAAGTCCGGCGGGTGCAAGGTCGTCTCGCGCATCCCGATGCTGCTGGCCACGGACGAGACGTGGATCAACACCGGAGGGCACCCTTCCCGCGACAGCTACTACGGTGCGGTGACCGCGTACTGCAACTACGGCAACAAGAACAAGCTGAAGTGTCCGACGTGGGTGAACACCAAGTTCAAGCCGAAGGCGTCACTGCAGACCCTGAACGCGCGCGGGGGCGGTGAGCGCTACGCGTTCACCTACAAGCCGCTGAAGTCCGTCAAGGGCACGCTGGTGACCGCTTCCTGAAGCGGTCGGACGTTGCCCATACGCTGCCCCGTGCGCACCCGTGTCCGCGTGCGGGGCAGCGTTGTCGGGTGAGGTGAAGGGAGCCTGTGGTGGTGAAGTGGTGGTCGGACAGGTCCCGTTACGTGTTCTCCTACGACCCGCTGGGCGGCGCCGAGGACGTACGGGTGGACCCGGAGGGGGAGTCGGCGGCGGAGGCGGCCGGTCGCAGGGAGTACGACTTCCTTCTCGCGGCGGCGCGGATGATTCTGGAGGGCGGCCCTCGGGGGATGGAACTGCGTTCGCTGGACGTGGCCTCGGGGACGTGCGTGTTCGCCGAGGTCGAGGTGGATCCGCGTCCCGTGCGGTGGTTCGGCGGGGTGGATCCGGCCGGGGACGTGGAGCGCTGGTTCGAGCCGCAGCCCGGTTCCCCGGCCTGGGGGCATCTGGGGTGGCTGGTCAAGATGCTGGGGCATGTCGGAGGGTGGCGGGACGCGGGGGAACTCGGGCCGCCGGAAGTCCTGGGGGTCGAGGCGGCGGACCGGGCCCACGCCGATGTCCTGGTGGCGCATGCGGGGCGCCCGTGGCGGGTTCGGGTGCTCCTGGAGGGGCGCGGCGAGCCGTTGGGCGAGGTGTCGATGGAGATGGCGGAGATGTTCGGTGAGGGCGACTACGAGCGGCATCAGGTGAAGGGGGAGCCGGGCGTGATCGTGTTCGGGTAGGGCCCGTAAAGCCGCTACTGATCCGCGGAGGGAGAACCGTCGTACCCACAGGGCGAGTTCCGTCCTCCGTGCCCGAGGCTCAATGTGTTCCTGGTGGTCGGCGGTTGCCTCAGGAGGCACCGTCAAGGACCTGCCGCAGCCGATCCGCGAACTCGTCCGGCTTCCCCGGATATCCGAACTCTCCGTCGAGGAAACCGCCGTGGTGGCTCGGGAACACGGTCACTCGCTGCCCGAGCAGCTCGGCGGTGGCGACGGACGTACGTCCGGTCTGTACGTTCTCGGACTCCTCGCCCACGGCGATCACGATGCGGGTCGGCGCGGCGGCGAGCGCGTCGGCATCCGGCCGATGGCTGCTGACCGCCCATGACCGGTCGGAGAGCAGCGGATCGTCGCGTGAGCCGTCATCCTCCGCGGGCATCCCGAACGCGGCGGGATCGGCCTCGGGTTGTGCGAAGTACGCGTCGGTGAACTCGCCCTCCCACGAGGTCATGGCGACGAACGCGGCCATACCGGCGCCCCATCCCCGCTTCTCGAAGGCCTCCCGTACTCCGGCCCGCGCCCGCACGGCGGCCGGGCCGTCCGGTGTGAGGGTGATGAGCGGCGGCTCGTGCGCGACCAGGGTGGTCACGTCATCGGGATACGTCGCCACGACCGCGAGCGCGATGATCGCTCCGCCGCTGCTGGCGAACATCTCGACGGGCCCGGCCCCGAGCGCCTCGATGACGGCGTGTACGTCGTCGGCCTGGGTCTGCGGCGTATGGTCGACCCGCCCGTCCTTGCGGGCGCTGCGACCGAGCCCGCGCGGGTCATAGGTGGCCACGGTCCGCTCGGGGAAGCGCGCGGCGAGCGCGGCGAAGCCGGTGGCGTCCATGGGGTGCCCGATCATGAACAAGGGCGGGCGTCCGTCTGCGGTCGGCAGCGGCCCGCGAACGTCATAGACGAGGTCCGCGCCGGCTGTCTCGAGTGTGTGAGTCTCCATACCCCTGCAGACCGGCCCCGCCCCGAAAACTCATCGGACCGCACGGACGCCGCCTCGGCGAACCGCGCTGCCGGAGGGAGCCCAAGTGCCGTCCGTCCGGGCACTGAGCGGGCTGCCGCATAGTGTCCGCAGGTCTGGGGAGGAAGGGAGGGCTTCGGTTCGTCTGTCCCAGAGGGAGTGTCGTGTCACGGAATGTGGAGATCGTGGTCGTCGGTGCCGGGATGTTCGGTTCGGCGGCCGCGAAGTATCTCTGTGCTGCCGGTGCCGATGTGACGGTGATCGGTCCTGCCGGGCCCGGACGCCGTGCGGCGGCACGTCTGGACGAGTTCGCAGCCCACCACGACGAGGCGCGGATCGTGCGGCGGCTGGGGTGGGACCGCGTCTGGGGCACGGTGGACGGCCGCTCGGCCGAACGCTTCCGGGACATCGAGGCCGCTTCCGGCGTCGGCTTCTTCCACGAGTGCGGCTCCCTGGCGGTCATGGCACAGTCGATCAAGCCGCGCACCGACGCCATGCTCCAGATGTGCCGGAGCGACGGCGTCCCGGTGGAGCGCCTCTCCTCCTCGACTCTGTCCCGGGAGTTTCCCGCTCTGGGCCTGCCGGCGATGACCGGTGGCGTCGAGGGCGTCCTGGAACGCGAGAACGCCGGGTATCTCAACCCCCGGCGCCTGGTACGGGCCCAGCTGGATCTCGCCGTGGCCCAGGGCGGGCGGCTGCTGCGCGGAGCCGTGGACAGTGTCCGCAAGGACACCAGAGCCGGCGTGTGGCGGCTTCATGTGCGCGGCGACAGCGGCGACTTCGAACTCGGTGCCGAGAAGGTACTCCTCGCGACGGGGTCCCTGATCAACCACACCGGCGCCCTTCCTCCCGGGCAGCAGCTCGCCGTGTACCCCTTCACCGAGCCCAACCTGCTCGCGGAGGTCGCCGCCTCTCAACTCGACCACCTGCGCGACTTGCCCACCGTGGTCACCGTCGACCCCGCGGACTCGGGCAACGACAACACCTCGCTCTACCTGCTGCCGCCCATCCGCTACCCCGACGGCCGCTGGTACGTGCGCATCGGCCCGGCCATGCAGCCGCTCGTCCAGGAACTGCACCAACAGGAGGAGATCCACTCCTGGTACGCGCAACAGCGGATCACCGCGGAGCAGTCGGACTTCCTCCAGCGGATGCTCCGCCTGCTGCTACCGGACCTGGAACCGCTCTCCGTACGCGAGGCATGCTGCGTCATCGACAAGACGCCTTCCCGCTACCCCTACCTCGGACCTGTGGCCGAGGACGACAGCCTGACCGTGGTGGCCGGCGGGAACGGCCACGGCGCCCGCGGCTGCGACGAGATCGGACGGCTGGCCGCAACCGTGGTCCTGGGCCAATCCTGGGACTTCCCCCTCCCACGCGACACGTTCGCCCCGATCGCACGCAGCACCCCACCCGGCGACAGCCGACCGAACTACTGCACACCACCCTTCGGACTGTGCTGACCCGGACGGAGCCGTCCTCGGCTTCCCCACCGGGGTGCGGCAGGTGCTCGGCATGTGTGAGTGGCCGCCGGCCCACACGATCGGTCCGGATCGTCCGTGCGTATGGCGGTTCGTACCGGGGCGGGGACCAGACCTGGATGAGGGTTTGGAGGCGAGATGTGAGACCGTGCTGGGCGTGAGTGAGACACCGAACAACACCCTGCAGTACCGCTTTGACGGGCCGGAGGACGCCCCGGTCCTGATCCTCGGCCCCTCCCTGGGCACCACATGGCACATGTGGGACCGGCAGGTGCCCGAGCTGGTCAAGCAGTGGCGGGTGTTCCGCTTCGACATGCCGGGGCACGGCGGCGCGCCCGCGCATCCCGCCGGCTCCGTCAGCGAGCTCGCGCAGCGGCTGCTCCGTACGCTCGACGAGGTCGGCGTGCAGCGCTTCGGGTACGCGGGGTGCGCCCTCGGCGGTGCCATCGGTGCCGAGCTGGCCCTGCGCCACCCCGAGCGCGTCGCCTCGCTCGCGTTGATCTCCGCGTCGCCGCGGTTCGGCAGCGCCGACGAGTTCCGGCAGCGCGGCGTGATCGTGCGGAGCAACGGGCTCGACCCCATTGCGCGCACCTCGCCCGAGCGCTGGTTCACGCCCGGCTTCGCCGCCGCGCAGCCCGCGATCACCGACTGGGCCGTACAGATGGTGCGGACCACCGACCCCGGCTGCTACATAGCCGCCTGCGAGGCGCTCGCCGCCTTCGACGTGCGCGCCGAGCTGGGGAGGATCGGGGTGCCCACCCTTGTGCTCGTCGGGTCGGAGGACCAGGTCACCGGGCCCGGCGAAGCCCGTACCCTCGTCGCCGGCATACCGGACGCCCGCCTCGCCGTCGTACCGGGCGCCTCCCACCTCGCCCCCGTCGAGCAGCCCGCCGCCGTCACCGACCTTCTCGTACGGCACTTCTCCACCGCCTGGCAGCTGCCTACCGACGCCACCGGCACCCACGCCGCGATCAGCGCGCCCCCCGTCAAGCCGGTGCTCGCCCCGCCGCCCGTCGCGCCCGTCGCCGAGATCGGGCCCATGGCGCAGCCCGAGGCCGTGGTCGGCGCCGGCCGTCCCGATCCGTACGACGCGGGCATCAAGGTCCGCCGCGAAGTGCTCGGCGACGCGCACGTGGACCGCGCCCTCGCCGCCGCCGACGACTTCTCCGGCGACTTCCAGGAGCTCATCACCCGCTATGCCTGGGGCGAGGTCTGGAACCGGCCCGGACTCGACCGGCGCTCCCGCAGCTGCGTCACGCTCACCGCGCTCGTCGCGGGCGGTCACCTGGACGAACTGGCCTTCCACACCCGCGCCGCCCTGCGCAACGGCCTCACCCCCCAGGAGATCAAGGAAGTACTCCTCCAGGCCGCCGTCTACTGCGGCGTCCCCGCGGCGAACTCCGCGTTCAAGGTCGCCCAGACCGTGATCCGTGAGGAAACCACGCCCCAGGAGTAGCAGGATGGGGGCATGACGACTGCCGCGAAGCGCATCAAGCTCACCAAGAAGACCCACGCCTGCGTCCGCCTCGAACGCGACGGCCGCAGCCTCGTCATCGACCCCGGAACCTTCACCGAGGAGGACGCCGCGGTCGGCGCCGAGGCGATCCTCGTCACGCACGAGCACATCGACCACTTCAACGAGGACCGGCTGCGCGCGGGCATGGAGGCCAACCCGGCCGCCGAGATCTGGACCCTGCGCTCCGTCGCCGACCAGATCTCGGCCGCCTTCCCCGGCCGGGTCCATGCCGTCGGGCACGGGGACACGTTCACGGCCGCCGGGTTCGAGGTGCAGGTGCACGGCGAGCTGCACGCCGTGATCCACCCGGACATCCCGCGGATCACCAACGTCGGCTATCTGGTGGACGGTTCGGTCTTCCACCCCGGCGACGCGCTGACCGTTCCCGAGCAGCCGGTGGACACGCTGATGCTGCCGGTGATGGCCCCCTGGAACAAGATCTCCGAGGTCATCGACTACGTACGCGAGGTCAAGCCGCTGCGCGCCTACGACATCCACGACGCGCTGCTCACGGATCTGGCACGCCCCATCTACGACTCCCAGATCGGGGCACTGGGAGGCGCCGAGCACCTGCGCCTCACGCCGGGGGAGTCGGCGAACCTCTAGTCACGGGCGGCGGCGCGGTCCCGGCCGACCTGTGGCTGTCAGACCCGCCGGGTAGGTTGTGGGGCATGCGCATTGCCACCTGGAACGTGAACTCGATCACCGCTCGCCTCCCGAGGCTCCTGGCCTGGCTGGAGAACACCGGCACGGACGTGCTGTGCATCCAGGAGACCAAGACCACGGCGGAGGGCTTCCCCGCCGACGAGCTGCGCGAGCTCGGCTACGAGTCGGCGGTGAACGCGACGGGCCGGTGGAACGGAGTCGCGTTGGTCTCCCGAGCAGGCCTCGACGACGTGACGCTCGGACTGCCGGGCGGGCCCGACTACGACGGGGCGCAGGAGCCGCGCGCGATCTCCGCGACGTGCGGGCCGGTGCGGGTCTGGTCGGTGTACGTGCCGAACGGCCGCGAGGTGGAGCACGCGCACTACGCGTACAAGCTGGAGTGGTTCGACGCGCTGAAGTCGGCGGTGGCCGCCGACGCGGGCGGCGCGCGGCCGTTCGCCGTCCTGGGCGACTTCAATGTGGCGCCCGCCGACGAGGACGTGTGGGACCCGGCGCTCTTCGAAGGGGCCACGCATGTGACGCCCGCCGAGCGCGCCGCCTTGGCCGCCCTGCGGGAGACGGGCCTCTCGGACGTCATGCCGCGCCCGCTGAAGTACGCCCACCCGTTCACGTTCTGGGACTACCGCGAGCTGGGCTTCCCCAAGAACAAGGGAATGCGCATCGACCTGGTCTACGGGAACGAGCCGTTCACGAAGGCGGTGACGGACGCGTACGTCGACCGCGAGGAACGCAAGGGGAAGGGCGCGTCGGACCATGCGCCGGTAGTGGTGGACCTGGACCTGGAGCTCTAGCGGCACGGGGTGGGGGGGGGGGGGGGGGCCCCCCCCCCCCCCCCCCCCCCCCCCCCCCCCCCCCCCCCCCCCCCCCCTGT